>NZ_JBFUHA010000005.1:0-442963 GCF_056402635.1 Sphingomonas sp. P3_C5 | reverse complement strand
GTCGTGGATCAATCAGGTCGAGCGTTGGTTCGCCGAACTCACCCGCAAGCAAATCCAGCGCGGTGTCCACACTTCCACAGCCCAACTCGAAGCCGATATCCGAAGCTTCATCGATCGGCACAACGCCAATCCAAAGCCTTTCCGATGGACCAAATCCGCCGACGATATCCTCGCCGCCGTCAAACGCTTCTGTCAAAAGACCGAGCAAACATTATGCACCGAACTTTAGATTCAGGTGACTAGTCGAAGAACAGATAGCCCGGATCGAAATCGCCGAAGACCTGCAACGCCGGCCAGTCGAGGATCGTCACTTCGCCCGAGCGGAATTCGACCAGCCCCTTTTCGCGCAACTGCCGCAGCATCCGGTTGGCATGGACCGCGGTCAGCCCCGTCGCGTCGGCGAGGTCGATCTGGGTCAGCGGGAGCGCGAAGCGCAGGCCATCGACCATGCCGATCCGCTCGAGGCGCACATAGAGTTCGCAAAACAGGTGCGCCATTCGGACCGCGGCCGAGCGGGCCCCGATCGATACGATCCATTCGCGGTTGATCGCAGCGTCGATCAGGGTGGAGCGCCAGAGCAGCTCAGTCAGCGTCGCCGATTGCTCGGTGAGCGCGCGGATCGCGGCGTGCGGGAACAGGGCGACCTTGACCTGAGTCAGCGCGGCAACCGAATGTTCGAGCCGCTTGAGCGGGTAGCTGTGGAGATCGACGAAATCGCCCGGCACATGGATCGCCAGGATCTGCCGCCGCCCCTCGGGCGTATCCTTGTAGCGTTCGATGAACCCTTCGAGCAGCAAGGTGCACTGACTGAGCGGCACCTGCTGGCGGACAATGACCTGCTTGGCCCGGTAATCGGCGGTGCGCGCCACCGACGCTTCGAGCGATGCAGTCTCCACATCGCTCAGCTTCGGGACGCGGTGGGTCTGGAGAAAGGATCGCGTGTACATCGGTCTCCACCTTTTTTCCGGAACCCTGCGCGTCCCGCTGGCGTTAGTTTTTTCATGTTGCGCAGGTAGATAGCATTATGTCCAATAAACCGCACGACACTCCAACCAAAGCTACGGCCGAGCAGGGCGAAGTCATGCTCGACGGACCCGACGGCCTGGCCTTGTCCTTCACCCCCCATGCCGCAGCGAAATCCGCTGCGGCAATGGCCAAGGCAGCGACCGAGGCGGGCCGCCAGACCGAGGACGCGAAGCGCTCCAAATAGCGGCGGCACGGGAATTCACCTTTACCCGGATCAAGCCGGCGCGGGAATGTCGCCGCCTGCCATTTACCACGCGGTCGAGAATGCTCTTAACCAATGCGGGCGCATGAGGTGGCGTGCTTTATGCCAAACTCTTCCGAAGCCGTTGGGCGGCGCTGCTCTGGGCGGCCGGCATCCTGTKGTTCGCGGTAGATGTCGCCGGCTATGCTCCGGACCGCAAAGACCCGGCGGCGAATGCGAGCGCGCCGGCCGATACCGACGCGACCGGCGAGGCTGTCCAGAACAGCGATCTCGAGATCCTCGCCGGGATGATGAACGGGAATTGAGGCTCAGCGTCCCCCGAACATAAACGCCGCCGCGCCGACAAGGCAGGCGAACGCGCCGAGATGGCGCCAGCCGAGCGGTTCGCCGAGCACCGTCACCATGAAGACGCCGAACACGACCAGCGCAATCACCTCCTGC
The DNA here is from genome assembly GCF_056402635.1 of Sphingomonas sp. P3_C5. Taxonomy (NCBI): domain Bacteria; kingdom Pseudomonadati; phylum Pseudomonadota; class Alphaproteobacteria; order Sphingomonadales; family Sphingomonadaceae; genus Sphingomonas; species Sphingomonas sp. P3_C5. Next base: position 441,294 of record NZ_JBFUHA010000005.1, on the reverse strand, counting down.
GCGATCTTCAGCTGCCCGCCGCTCCAGCCCGACGCATAACCGAGGCGGTTAGCCGGCACCGCGAGGCAATATTCGAACAGGGCGATGCCCCAGCTGATCAGGATCACGACGAAGATCGGCTTCGTCATGCCGCCCTTCAGATGCCAGTACCAGGCGATCGTCATGAAGCAGTTGGAGGCGATCAGCAGCAAAAGCGTCGGCATCGGCCGACCTTATGGCCGTGTCGGTGCCGGCTTCAAGTCGATGCTGCGAATGTGCCAGCTTTTCTGCTCGGCGGTCGCGCCGTCGATATCGGCGGTGCGGTGGAGCGTGACGCTGCCGATCTGATATTCTGGGGCGCCACCCTTTTTGAGCCGGGCTGAGATCTGCACCGGCACCGTCACATAACGCTGACCCGCCCCCGCATCCACATCGCCGGGCGCGCCGATATTGGCGTGATATTCCGAATAACGGGCGAACCGCGCTGCGAAAGCATCGGGATTGGTACCTGACGCCTTGCCGCCATCGGCCCAGAGCGACCGGGCCCGGGCATATTTCCCTTCACCGATCAGCGCATAATAGGTCTGAACGACATTGGCCGCGCCCTGTGCGCTGTTCGGCGTGAAGGGCGCTTCCGAGACGGGCGTGCGATCGTCCGGCAGTCCGCCCGGCGTCCCGGGCGCCGGGGGGTTCAGAGGCGCGGGCTCCTGAGTGGGCGTTGGTGTGGCGGTGGGGCTGGGATCCGCCGCCACATTGGCGGCATAAGCGTCGACGCTACCCTGTGCCTGGACGGCGGCGGCATTGATGTCGATCGTCTGGTTGGCGGCGACATCCTTGCCCGCGGAGCAGCCGGCCATCAGCAGGAGGGAAAGTGCGGCGAGATAGCGCAAGGGGCAGCCTTTTCATGACGGATGCCCCTAACGCCGCGTCTCGCCGCAACGTTCCGCCGCCGCTTATTTCCCGGCGGTGAAATCCTTGAACCGCTCGTTGCCGATAAAGCCCAGCTTCGTGATCCCGGAGCGCTCGATCACGGCGAGGGTCTGGTCGAACCGCTCATAGCGCGCGGCCGCATCGGCGCGAATCTGCACCTGCACATTCGGATCGGGCTGCGCCGCGGCGAGATGGGCTTGAAGGGCTTTGGTATCGACCGGCGTGCCGTCCCAGCTGACCACGCCTTTGGCATCGAGATCGATCAGGTGGACTACCGGTGGGCTCGGCGAGGTGCTGCCGATCTGTGGCAGATTCAGCGGCACCTTATGGGTCATCGTCGGTATCGACAGGATCATCATCACCAGCAGCACGAGCATCACATCGATCAGCGGCGTGATGTTCAGCTCGGAGAGGGGTTCGAAGTCGCGGGTGGCCTGCGACCGGATTGCGATTGCGCGTGCGCTCATCATGTCCTCCCTTAATTGGTGACGTTACACCATATCATGAAAGACCTGATCGGCAAGTGCTAAAATCACGACCTCAAACGGTCAGCATTCTTCGTATTTCCAGTTCCTGCGTTTGCCCTCGCGGAGCAGCGCGATCGTCTCGCCGACTCGCCTCGCTTTAGTCTCGGGCCTTTTGGCCTCGCCGACCCATTCGCAATATTCGCGCCGGCAGCTCGGCGGGAAGGCCTTGAAGGTCGCCGCCGCGGCACCGTCCCGCGCCAGTGCCTCGGCGAGTTCGGGCGGTATTTCGGCCTCGGGCTTGGACGGCCGCGCCTTGCGCTTGATCGCGCCGTCTCCGGCATCGACCAGCGCCATCGCCTCCTGCACGAGACGTTCGAGCTCGGCATCGTCGGGCAGGTCGGCGACCGAGGTCAGGCGCCCGAACTGGCCCATCGCATCGCCTTCCATGCCCGTCGCCAGCGCGTCGCGCCGCCAGAAGCCGAAACTCGCATGCGCCTTGAAACCGGACATGATCGCAAGCGGGTGACCGTGATAATCGAAAAACGGCCGACTCCATTTGATCGTCTCGGTCACATCTGGGCAGGCGGCGTGGACCCGCGCACGGATGTGATCGAGGATCGGCCGCGCGAAATCGGCCTGACGCGCGATATAGGCGTCGATGCGGGGATCAGTCGGCATGGCGGTGGCTCCCGGTTCCGCCGGTGATCCTATGCAGCGCGGGCGGGAGCGGTCAATCCGGCTCCGCCGCCCGGTTCAGGGCCTCAGCGCGGCATCATCCTCATCGCTGAGATCGTCCTCATCGATATCGTCGTCGTCCAGATCGTCCTGGAGTTCGTCTTCGGTGAGATCGTCCTCGTCCTCATCGGAGTCGTCGTCTTCCTGGCCGAGTTCGTCACTGTCCATCTCGATATCGTCGTCATCGTCGTCGTCATCGCCGACGTCCGGGCTGAGGTCAGTCAGGATCGTGCCGTCAGTCGGGCCGTCGCGTGTGACTTCGAGGATTTCGGCGCGCTGGCTCTCGTCATAGCCCTCTTCGTCGTAACCGTCGTCCCCGGTGCCCTCGCCAGGCACCTGATAGCCACCCATGGTCATGGTACGTCTCCATCGCAGAGCTTCACGATATCATAGTCGGCGAACGGCGGACGAGGTTTAGGGTTCCTTCGCTGCGGGAATAAAATATGTTAAGAATCGCGGGCGCCTGCCCAAGGGGCGCGTTCAGGCCGGCCGGAACAGCCGGCCGCGCTCAGTGACTGCGACGACCGCAAGCGCGACGATGCCGCAGCACAGGAAACCCAGATGCATCGGCACCGTCGTCCCGGCAAAGGACTGGCCGATCATCGTGCCGATCAGCGCGCCCAGGGTGACGCTGCAGAAACCCTGCACGCTCGAGGCAGTGCCGGCGATCTTGCCCATGTCCTGCATCGCCATCGCCGAGAAATTGGCGGTGGCAAGGCCAAGGCACCCCATCGTCAGAGCCTGGAGGATGACGAACATGACCAGGTTTTCGCCGCCCAGTCGCTGGATTACCAGATTGATCGCCGACAGCGCGATCAGGATGACGACCGCGCTGTGCGACAACAGGCGCGACCCCAGCCGCATCACCACGCGCGAGTTGAGCAAATTCGCCACCGCCATCATCCCGGCCGTCCCCCCGAACACCAGGTTGAGCTGTTTGGGCTCGTGGAATACCGTGGTGACAACCTGTTGCACTGAGGTGATGTACCCGAACAGCGCGCCCTGCAGCGCCGTCGCCGCCAGCGCATAGCCGAGCGACCAGCGATTGGTGACGGTCGTGCGATAACCCTGGAGCAGCCGCGCGATGGAAAAGGGTAAGCGCTCACCCGCCAGCGTCTCGGGCATGCGAAGCGCGAACCAGATGAGTACGATCGCGGTGAGCGTGGCGATGACGCTGAAGATCAGCCGCCAGGACCCGAACAACAGGATGAACTGACCGAGGCTCGGCGCCATGACCGGCGCAATCATGAAGACGATGATGACGAGGCTCATCACCCGCGCCATCGCGCGGCCCGAATAGCAATCGCGTACCAGGGCGATCGTCACCACGCGCGTTGCCGCAATTGCGACGGCACCGAAGAGTCGCGCCATGAGCAGCAGCGGAAAGCTCGCCGAGAAGGCCGCCACCACATTGGCGACCCCGTAGATCGACAGAGCGGCGATAAGGATCGGGCGGCGCCCGAACCGGTCAGCCAGCGGCCCGTGGATCAGCTGCCCGAGGCCAAGGCCGATCAGGTAGATGGAGATGACATATTGGCGCTCATTCTCGGTCACCACATGCAGCTGCGCGCCGATCGCTGGCAGCGCGGGCAGCATCGTGTCGACACCGATCGCGCCGATCGCCATCAGCGAGGCGACCATCACGACGAATTCGCGAAAGCCGATCGGCGACGTGTTGGCTGACTCGGAATGCTGCATTGCGGTCATGGCCACGCCTGTTGCAGATGATGCTCGCAAGGTCACCCCCAGAAGCACGATAACTTGACGGGCTGCGGGTATGACCTTAGTGTGTTATCTTAGTAATTCACCTAGGAGATACGGATGTTTCGCCCCCTGGCCGCCGCGCTCATTCTCACCGCAACGCTAAGCGCCTGCGACGGTTCGAAGGACGGCACAAGCATTTCGCTCAACTCCACCGACAGCGACGGCAATGTTGTCGCCAGCATGGACGGCAATTCAGGCGCGGTCGCGATCAACGCGCCGGGCTTTTCGGGCAAGATCAACCTGCCCAAGCTGCATCTCGACTCCAAGGATTTCGACATGAACGGGGTGCATCTCTACCCCGGCTCGACGATTTCGGCGATGAACATCGACGCGCATAGCGGTGGCAAGGCCGGCGATGACGACGATAGCGGCACCGTCCGCGTCAGCTTCGCCAGCCCCGCCTCGACCGCTACCGTGCGCGACTGGTATCAGCAGAAGCTGAGTGCCGCCGGCTTCACGCTTTCGGCGAGCGGCGACGGCCTGGTCGGCACGACCAATGAGAAGAAGCCCTTCAAGCTCGATCTCTCGCCCGATGGCGCGGACAAGTCGAAGGGCACCATCACCGTCAGCTGAACCTGTACGCAGCGGATGCGGGGGTCTATGCTCCCGCGTTCGTTGAAACATGCGTACGGAACACGCCGATGCTCGATACTCCCTCAGCCCAGGTCCCTGCCCTCTCGATGAAGGACGAGGCCGCTGACCCCGAGGCCTTTGCCGCCGCGCTTGGCGGATCGTTCGAGCGCTTCGGCTTTGCGGTCATCGCCGATCACGGCGTGCCGCAGGACCTGATCGATCGCGCCTGGGCCGAAACCAGGGCGCTGTTCGAGCTGCCCGAGGAGGAAAAGCGCAGCTATTTCACACCCGCGGGCGGCGGGCAGCGCGGCTATACGCCGTTCAAGACCGAGATCGCCAAGGATGCGAAGCATGTCGACCTGAAAGAGTTCTGGCATGTCGGCCGTGACCTCCCCGCCGATCATCGCTTCGCCGCCGATATGCCCGCCAATATCTGGCCGACCCGGCCCGAGGGCTTCAAATCCGTGTTCCTCGAACTGTTCGAAGCGTTCGACCGGGCCGGCGACCGGCTGCTCTCGGCAATTGCCCGCCATCTCAAGCTCGCGCCAAACTGGTTCGATCACGCTGTCGAGGACGGCAACTCGATCCTGCGGCTGCTCCATTATCCGCCGATCCCCGCCGATGCCGAAGGCGTCCGCGCCGGGGCGCATGAGGATATCAACCTCATCACCCTTCTCCTCGGCGCCGAGGAGGCTGGCCTCGAGCTGCTCGACCGGGACGGCAAGTGGCTCGCGATCCGCCCGCCCGAGGGCGCGATGGTCGTCAATGTCGGCGACATGCTTCAGCGCCTGACCAACCATGTCCTGCCCTCGACGACTCACCGCGTGGTCAATCCGCCGCCCGAGCGGCGCGGCCATTCGCGCTATTCCATGCCCTTCTTCCTTCACCCGGCGCCCGATTTCCTGATCGAGACGCTGCCGGGCTGCATCACCGCGGAAAACCCCAATCGCTACCCGACGCCGATCACGGCGCACGACTATCTCCACGAGCGGCTGGTCGAGATCGGGCTGGTGAAGAAATAGATTTCGTCATGCCGGACTTGTTCCGGCATCCATTCCTCCGCTAGCGCAGCTTCGATCTTCGGCGCCTGCGCCTGCCGATCAGTGGACCCCGGAACAAGTCCGGGGTGACGAAGTGGAAAAGCAATGACCAAACCCTTGCGCGTCGCCCTTGCCGGGCTTGGTACCGTCGGCGGCGGCGTGATCCGCCTGATCGATGCGAATGGAGCGCTGATCGCGCGCCGCGCCGGCCGGCCGATCGAGATCGTCGCGATTTCCGCGCGCGACCGGGCCAAGGATCGCGGCGTGGATATCAGCCGGTTCGAATGGATCGATGACACGACCGCGCTTGCCCATCACGAAGGCGCGGATGTGGTGGTCGAGCTGGTCGGCGGGTCCGATGGCCCGGCGCTGGCGCTTGCCCGGGCAACGCTCGCCGGCGGGAAGAGCCTGGTTACCGCGAACAAGGCGATGCTCGCCCATCACGGCCTGGAACTTGCCCGCGCCGCCGAGACGGCCAAGGTCGCGCTGAAGTTCGAAGCGGCTGTCGCCGGCGGCATCCCGGTCATCAAGGGGTTACGCGAAGGCGCGGCGGCGAACGAGATCGCGCGCGTTTACGGCATCCTCAACGGCACCTGCAATTTCATCCTGACCAAGATGGAGGAGGAGGGCCGCGACTTCGCCGAGGTGCTTGCCGAGGCGCAGGCGCTTGGTTTTGCCGAGGCCGATCCGAGCTTCGACATCGACGGGGTCGACGCGGCGCACAAGCTGTCGATCCTCGCCAGCCTCGCCTTCGGCACCCGGCCAGCCTTTGGCGATGTGGCGACCAGCGGCATCCGCCATCTGCTCGGTGCCGATATCGCCGAGGCGGCAGCGCTTGGGTATCGCATCCGGCTGCTTGGCATTGCCGAGGACAATGCTGGCGGCCTGTTACAGCGGGTTCATCCGCATCTCGTCCCCACCAGCCACCCGCTCGCGCATGTGACGGGTGCGACCAATGCAGTGGTGGCCGAGGGCAATTTCGTGGGCCGGCTGCTGTTCCAGGGCGCCGGTGCGGGCGACGGCCCGACCGCTTCAGCGGTGGTCGCGGACCTGATCGACATCGCCCGCGGCGAATTCGGCCCGGCTTATGCGATGCCAGTCGATGCGCTGGCGACGCCCACAACCGCCGACACCGGCGAACGCCGCGGCCGCGCTTATGTGCGCTTCACCGTTGCCGACAAGGTCGGCGTGCTGGCCGAGATCGCGGCGGCGATGCGCGATGCCGGCGTCTCGATCGAAAGCCTGATGCAGCGCGGCGCCATGGCAGACGGCACTGTGCTTGTCGCGATCGTCACCCATGAAGGGCCGGAGCGTTCAGTCGCCCAAGCCCTCGAAAAGCTGCGCGGATCGCAGAGCCTCGTCGGTCAGCCGATGTGGATGCACATCCTCGCCTAAGCCTTATCAGTGCGGCGCATCAGTGCGGCGCGTCTCTGGGCATCTTCACGGGTGAGGCTTCGCCCATCCTGATGATCGTGCGGGTGCGGCGCGGACAGATTGTCTGGCCGATCAGCGCGCAGCGCGTGCCGCGCTCGTTGAGCGCGATATCCTTGGCGCTAGGCTCCGACGCGACATCGAGCGGCAGGCGATAGGGCGAGCGCGGCTTCGCGTCGGCGATGGTCACCCGCAATTTCCGCGAGGTGAGGCTGAGCGGGCGTCGCGCCTTGCGGGCCACGCGCCCGTGATGAACGATCCGCGCCGGATGGGCGGTACGGACATGATGCGTGGTTGGAGATGCCGCCAGCAGCAATATGGTGATCGCAAGCATGTCTTTGTTCCCTGTTACGCTACCCGGGAGAACAACCGCCCAGCTATCAATAGGTTGCGGTTCACGGCGCCAGCGGGCGAAGGCGCGCGCCGTAAACGCCGCCCGGGCCGAAACCTGCCGTTGCGCCGACCCCGACCTTGCCGCAGCCGATGAGGAAAAGCGATTTCTCCTGGCAATTCGATGTGCGGGCAAACAGGCGCTCGCGTTCTGCCGAGACATCCTGGATCTTGGGGTTGCCGGCGGTCTGCTCGACCAGCGGCAGACGATAGCGATCGGCGTTGCGGCGGGCGCAGACGGTGATGTCAGTGCCATTAGCGGCGGTGTTGCACCGCGGCCCCGCCGCAGTCACCGCGCGGTAGTGCGCCACAGCAGCCTGCGCAGCGGCGGATTGCCCCGCAACGATCAGCAAGATAGCCAACATCGCCTGTCCCCCGAATATGGTTCAGTTCCCGACCTTCGCGATTCCGAGCCGGGGTAGTTCGATCGCCGGGCAGCGGTTCATCACCACCTTCAGGCCGGCCGCCTCGGCCCGCGCCGCCGCTTCCTCATTGATCACGCCCAGCTGCATCCACACCGCTTTCGCACCCACCGCGATGGCCTGATCGACGGCCTCGCCAGCCGCTGCCGAATTGCGGAAGATATCGACCAGATCGATCGGATCGCCAAGCTGATTCAAGTCGCGGAACACGAACTCGCCGTGAATATGCTCGCCGGTGATCTGCGGATTGACCGGGATCACCCGGTAGCCATGCGCCTGGAGCGTCTGCATCACGCGGTAGGAAGGGCGGTCCGGCCGATCGGACGCGCCGACCATCGCGATCGTGCGGGTCTGTTCGAGCAGGGCCTTGATATCGGCGTCGCTGGTGAGTGGCACCCTATCCTCCCTGTTCAATCCAGTGGAACACCCGCTGGGCGATCCCGGTGAACGCGAGGCCCTCGGGCCCGTTCCGCGCAGCCGGCGGCGTGCCGGCATCGGACGCCGAACGGATCGCGATGTCGAGCGGAATCCTGCCGAGAAAATCGATACCGAGTTCGGCTGCAGCCGCCTCAGCGCCGCCGCGCCCGAACGGATCGGAGACCTCGCCGCAATGCGGGCAGGCATAGCCCGCCATGTTCTCGACGAGGCCGATGATCGGCACCCCCGCCTTGACGAACAGCTCGATCGCCCGCCGCGCGTCGATCAGCGCGAGGTCCTGCGGCGTGGATACGATCACCGCGCCGGCCGGCTTGTGCTTCTGGATCATGGTCAGCTGCACATCGCCGGTGCCCGGCGGCAGATCGACCACCAAGGTATCCTGCGCAGCCCAATCGGCATCGACCAGCTGGCCGAGCGCGCCGGCAGCCATCGGCCCGCGCCACGCGATCGCCTGGTCGGCCGCGACGAGCTGGCCCATCGAAAGCAAAGGCACGCCGTAAGGCGTCGCGACCGGCTCGAGCAATTTGTCCTTGGCGGTGGGTCGCGATCCTTCGACGCCCATCAGCTTGGGCTGTGACGGCCCATAGATATCGGCATCGACCAGCCCCACCCGCCGGCCGAGACGCTGGAGGCCGATCGCGAGATTTGCCGAGACAGTCGATTTCCCGACCCCACCTTTGCCGCTCGCCACCGCGATCAACAGGCGCCGCGTGCGCTGGCTGGTCAGCGCGATCCGCACGGTCGCGATTCCCGCCACGCCCTCGGCCGCCGCCTTCACATCGCGCTCTATCGCCTCGCGCGCCGGAGCATCGAGCCCGGTCACGTCGAGGATGATACTCGCCCGGTCGCCCTCGATTCGAGCGGTCGCACGCTTGCCGGCGATGGGGGAAAGGGCGGCGTCGATCTGGCTGATATCGGTCATCATTGCGCAGATAGGGCGGTCATCACCGCTTGCCACTGTTTTTCGTAAGCCCGCGCACCTATAAGAGAGGAATGACGATCCTTCAGGGCTGGTTTCAGCGCTTCACCATCCTCAACGCCGATATTCCGAAAAGCCCCTGGGGGGGCGGCGGCTCCGGCAATGACGATAAAGGCGGTAGTGGCGGCAGCGGGGGATCCGGCGACGGCTCAGGTGGGGGATCCGGCGGGGGCAAGGAAGGCCCGCGCAATCCTTGGGCGACACCCCCGACAGGCCGCCCGCGCACGCCCGGACCGAGCGCACTAGACGAATTCCTGCGGCGCGCCCGTGGCGGCGGCGGCGGTGGATCGGGCGGCGGACGGCCGCATATCCCGGGCACGCCAGGCCCGCGCGCGCTCTGGGTGCTCGGCATCGGCGCGGTTGTCGTAATCTGGGTTCTCTTCACCAGCTTCCATCAGATCGCCCCGCAGCAGCGCGGCGTCGTGACCATGTTCGGCCGCTATGCCGGCACGCTCGACACCGGCGTCCGAATCACCCTGCCCGCGCCGATCGCCGACGTGACCAAGGTCGATGTCCAGAACATCCAGACCGAGAATTTCCCGGATCCAGGCGGCCCCAACCTGATGATCACGGCCGACCAGAATATTCTCGATCTTGCCTTTTCGGTGCGGTGGAACATCAACAATCCGGCAGACTATGTCTTCCAGATCGCCGACCCGAAGGCGACAGTCCGCGCCTCCGCCGAAAGCGCGATGCGCGAAGTCGTCGCGAACATGAACCTGGACCAGGCGATGGGCGCCGGTCGCTCGAGAATCGAGACTGAAGTGCAGGAGCGGATGCAGCGCATCCTCGACGATTATAAATCGGGCATCCTGGTACAGGGCGTTGCGATCAAGCAGGCGGTGCCGCCGCAGGAAGTCAACGACGCGTTCAAGGACGTGACCGCCGCACAGCAGGACGCAGTCGCGGCGCGGAACAACGCCCAGGGTTATGCCCAGCAGCTGATTGCCGGGGCCGAAGGCGAGGCCACACAGTTCGCCAAGGTCTATGACCAGTACAAGCTCGCGCCCGAGGTGACCAAACGCCGCATGTATTATGAAACGATGGAGTCGGTACTGGCCAAGACCGACAAGACCATCGTCGAGACGCCTGGCGTAATGCCTTACCTCCCGCTCTCTCAGGGCAAGAAGCTTGCCGAGCCGGATATCACCGTGAACGGAAACGCAAAATGAGCGCGTCATTCATCCGCAACCCGGTCACGCTCGGCATCGCCGCGCTGCTCGTACTGATCCTGCTCGCCAGCACCTTTGCGATCGTGCCGGAAACCAAGCAGGTGGTGATCCTGCGTTTCGAGCAGCCACAGCGCACCGTCAACGCCTATCAAAAGGGCGAACGCTTCGGCAACACCGGCGCCGGCCTGATCGCGAAGATACCTTTCATGGATCGGATCGTATGGGTCGATAAGCGTATCCTCGATGCCGAATATGAGAATCAGCAGGTGCTCTCCTCGGACCAGCTGCCGCTGATCGTGGATGCCTATGCGCGGTTCCGCGTGGTCGATCCGCTGCGCATGGTGGTGACGGCGCGCAGCGAAACGGGCGTGACCGACGCACTGGTCCAGCTGCTCGGCACCTCGATCCGCAACGAACTCGGCAATCAGCCGTTCAAGGTCCTGCTCACGCCCGAGCGCGACAAGGTGATGGACAATATCCAGAACCGGCTGCAGCGGCTCGCGTCGCAATATGGCGTCGAGATCGTGGACGTGCGCATCAAGCATGCCGATCTGCCCAGCGGCACCCCGCTCGAATCGGCGCTCAAGCGCATGAAAACCCAGCGCCAGCAGCAGGCCCTGACCATTCGCGCCGAGGGTGCCAAGGAAGCAAAGATCATCGCTGCGGAGGCCGAGGCGCGAGCCACAGCGATTTACGCTGCGAGCTTCAATCAGGACCCCGATTTCTACAACTTCTATCGGGCGATGCAGTCCTACAAGCGCACGTTCGGCGTAGATCCAAACTACCCGCAGGGCGGCTCGACCGCGATCATCATGTCGCCCAACAGCGGATATCTCAAAGAATTCCAGGGAGGCCGCTGAGGGGTAAACTTTCAGACGGTTCATATTCAATCGCCGTTCAGCAACCATCCGTAACACGGACAGTTGTCGCCATCGGCAGACGAGAGGAAATTTTTCTAGTGCGCTACGCTTACGCCATCACCGGTGCCCTGCTCCTTAGTGGTGCAGCCGCAGCCATGACGCTCGACCAGCCACCTGCTGGCCAGACCGCCCAGAACGAGCCTGGCGCGATCGCCGCCGCCGCTCCCAAGGCCGGCGCGCCGATGAGCTTCGCCGACATGGTCGCGACGCTCCAGCCGGCGGTCGTCAATATCTCCACCACGCAACGCGTCACGGTGCAGCAACCGACCAATCCGTTCGCGGGTACGCCATTTGGCGACCTGTTCGGACAGTTCAACGGTGGCGATCAGGGCGGTAACGGCCAGCCGATCACGCGCGAAGCTCAGTCGCTCGGCTCGGGCTTCATCATCTCGCCTGACGGCTATGTCGTGACCAACAACCATGTGATCGCGGCCGGCGCCAAAGGCGCGACGGTCGAATCGATCAAAGTCATTCTGATCAACCGCAAGGAATATACCGCCAAGCTGATCGGCCGCGATCCGTCGTCGGATCTCGCGCTGCTCAAGATCGAAGCGACCGGGCTGCCGTTCGTGAAGTTCGGCGATTCGACGCGCGCCCGTGTCGGCGATTGGGTCGTTGCGATCGGCAACCCGTTCGGCCTCGGCTCGACCGTGACCGCCGGAATCGTCTCGGCACTGCATCGCGTCACCGGTCAGGGCGGCGCCTATGACCGCTTCATCCAGACCGACGCCTCGATCAACCAGGGCAACTCCGGCGGCCCGATGTTCGATCTCAGCGGCAATGTCATCGGCATCAACTCGCAGATCCTGTCGCCATCGGGCGGCAATGTCGGCATCGGCTTCGCGATCCCGGCCGAGGAAGCCAAGCCGATCATCGACACCCTGATGAAAGGCACCGCGATCAAGCGCGGCTATCTCGGCATCGGCATCCAGCCCGTCACCGACGATCTCGCCAGCGCCTGGGGCCTGCCCGCCAATCAGGGCGAGCTGATCTCGCGGATCGAGCCTGGACAGGGTGCCGACAAGGCCGGCCTGAAGCAGGGCGATGTCGTCGTCCGCGTCGCCGGCAAGGACGTGACGCCCGATCAGACGCTCAGCTATCTCGTCGCCAATCTGGCGCCGGGCACCAAAGCGCCGATCGAGATCATCCGCGACGGCAAGCGCCAGACCGTCACCGCCACGATCGGCACCCGCCCTTCCGAAGACGAGCTCGCCAGCCTGGTCGGCGGCGGCGATGACGATAGCGACGGCATCCCCGACAACAGCCCGCAGACCGGCCAGCAGGCGAGCGCCAGTGCGATCGGCCTGTCGGTGCAGCCGCTCACGCCCGGCATCGCCCGCAGCCTGCAGATCGACCCGACGATCAAGGGTGTGGTTGTGGTCGCGGTCGATCCGTCGAGCGACTCGGCGACCAAGGGCCTGCAGCGCGGCGACGTGATCCTGTCGGCGAACAACGTCCCGACCCGGACCGCTGCCGATCTCGCAGCGCAGATCACGCAGGCGAAGAGCGCCGGCCGTGCTCAGATCGTGCTGTTCGTCCAGCGCGGCAAGACTCCAGGCCGGTACGTGCCGGTCAAGATCAAGAGCTGATCTTTCCATTCCTCCCCGGGTTTTGCCCGGGGAGGAATTTGCATCCCCGTCTTCCGTCTCTCGCCGTTTCAGGCGATAGCCGCTCTTTCACCTGGAGAGCGAAAATGGCGGACACCAGCATCTTCATCGGCGCGAACGCGGCAGGCCTGCGCCAGCAGCTCGAACTGAAGCGCGCCAATCGCCACGGCCTGATCGCGGGCGCGACCGGCACCGGCAAGACAGTCACCATTCAGGGCATCATCGACGGCTTCTCCGCAGCCGGCGTCCCCTGCTTCGTCGCTGATGTGAAGGGCGATCTTTCCGGCCTCGCCATGGCCGGATCGCCGACATCGAAGATGCACGAGATCTTCGCCGCCAGGGCGAAGGAGATCGGCTATGACGACTGGTCCTATGCCGACAATCCAGTGCAGTTCTGGGATCTGTACGGCGAGCAGGGCCACCCGATCCGCACCACTGTCAGTGAGATGGGCCCGCTCCTTCTCTCGCGGCTGATGGACCTGAACGAGGTGCAGGAGGGCGTGCTGACCATCGCCTTCACCGTCGCTGACAAGGACGGCATGTTGCTGCTCGACCTCGACGACCTTCAGGCGATGCTGGTCAGCTGCGGCGAGCGTGCCGACGAGCTGACTACCACGTACGGCAATATCACGAAGCAGAGCATCGGCACGATCCAGCGTTCGCTGCTCCAGCTCCGCAGCCAGGGAGGCGAACATTTCTTCGGCGAGCCGGCGCTGGCGATGGCCGATTTCATCGGGCTGGACGACAAAGGCCGGGGCATCGTCAACATCCTCGCCGCCGACAAATTGATGGCGAGCCCCAAGCTCTATTCGACCTTCCTGCTCTGGCTGATGAGCGAGCTGTTCGAGCATCTCCCCGAGGTCGGCGATCCCGACAAGCCGGTGCTCGTCTTCTTCTTCGACGAGGCGCATCTGCTGTTCGACGCTGCCCCCAAGGCGTTGCTCGAGAAGATCGAGCAGGTCGTGCGGCTGATCCGTTCGAAGGGGGTCGGCATCTATTTCATCACGCAGAACCCGATCGATATTCCCGACACGGTCGCGGGGCAGCTCGGCAACCGGGTGCAGCATGCGCTCCACGCCTTCACGCCGCGCGATCAGCAGGCAGTGAAGTCCGCCGCCGAAACCTTCCGCGTCAATCCGGATGTCGATGTCGCGACCGCGATCACCGAGCTTAAGGTCGGCGAGGCCCTGGTATCGCTGCTGCAGCCGGACGGCGCGCCCGCTCCGGTCGAGCGCGCGCTGATCAAGCCGCCGCGCTCGCGGGTCGGTCCGGTGACGCCGGCCGAGCGCAAGGTGATGATCGATACCGACCCGATCGGCGCCAAATACGATACACTGGTCGACCGTGAGTCCGCCGAGGAACTGATCTCCGCCAAATCGCAGGAAGCGAGCGCTGCTGCCGCCGAGGCAGCAGCGAAGACCGAAGCCGACAAGGCAGCCGCGGCGCAAGCCAAGGAAGATGCCCGCGCAGCCAAGGATGCGGAGCGCCAGCGCCTCGCCGACCAGCGCGAGGCCGATCGCCAGGCGCGGCTCGCGGCACAGCAACAGGCCGCCGAAGCCCGTGCCGCCGCCAATTCGCCGTGGAATCGCGCGATCACCTCCGCCACCCGCTCGGCCTCCTCGGCGGTGGGGCGTCAGGTGGCGAACGAGGTTTCGAAGGCTGTGTTCGGCTCGTCGCGCGGGGCTGGTGCCGGGATTATCGGCGGCCTGGTGCGCGGGGTATTGGGCGGGTTGTTCAAGGGGAGATAATCCATGCTCATCGCGCTCGCGCTGCTGCTCCAGGCCGCCACCCACCCGCTGACCGGTGTCGCGATACAGCCCGGTGATGCGATGATCATCCGCCCGGAAAGCGACGGCACGGTGACGATCATCGTCCCCAAGGCCGACTTGGCACGCAAGCTCGGGCCCGGAGAAGTGCGGGTCAGCCTGAAGGTTCAGGACAAGATGACGGTGCTGGAGGTCGAGAACAACGACCCCAAACTTCTCGACTATGAGGCGATCCTGGTCGCACCCAACGGATCGACGCAAGGGACGAGCGTGTGTCGCGTCATGGCCGACGGCAAGCCCTCGTTCGAAGCCTGGCCCTTCAAGATCAACGAGCTTGGTTTGCTGAACTTTCGACGCACGACCGAGACTGAGATAGTGTGCAGGCAGCCGAGTCGCGGGGGCGGCGGATCGTTGAAAGACGCAGCAGAATGAGGAACATGTGATGGATCTCGGAATCGACTCGGCGACCGACTGGGGCGCCGCCGGCGAGGCTGAGCTTGCCGATGTGGTCGAACTCCGACGGGCGATCCATGCCGATCCCGAGATCGGCCTCCACTGCCCGCGCACCACCGAGAAGATCAAGGCGGCGCTGGCCGGCCTGCCGCTCGAATATCGCGACAGCACATCGACCACCGGCTTCGTCGCGATCCTGCGCGGCGGGCGGGACAATGGCCGGACCGTACTGCTGCGCGGCGACATGGATGCGCTGCCGATGCAGGAGGAGACCGGCCTCGACTTCGCCTCGCAGGTGCCGGGCGCGATGCACGCCTGCGGGCATGATGCGCACAGTGCGATGCTGGTCGGCGCCGCCCGCGCACTGTGTGCGCGGCGCGAGAGCCTCTCGGGATCGGTCGTCTTCATGTTCCAGCCCGGCGAGGAAGGCTATCACGGCGCCCGCTTCATGATCGAGGACGGGCTGCTCGACGAGCCGCGCCCCGAGGCAGCCTTTGCGCTCCACATCATGCCCAATGCGCCCGCGGGCATGATCTGCAGCCGCCCGGGCGCGCTGCTTGCATCGACCGATGCGCTGAACATCACGGTGCGGGGCAAAGGCGGGCATGCGGCGATGCCGCACGAAGGGATCGACCCGATCCCGGTCGCCTGCGAGATCGTCACCGCGCTCAGCACTTTCGTCGCGCGCCAGATCCCGGTCACTGATCCGGCCGTGCTCTCGATCACCCAGATCAACGCCGGCTCGGCGTACAACATCGTGCCCGACGAGGTGAAGCTGAAGGGCACGCTCCGCACGCTTTCCAGCGCAACGCGCAGCAAAGCGCGCGCGGGGCTGACCCGAATCGCCGAGATGATCGCCGCCGCGCATGGCTGCACCGCCGAGGTGGTGATCGACGACGGCTATCCGGTGACGATGAACGACCCGCGCGCGCTTTCCCTTATGCGCGGCGTGGCGGAGAGGCTGGGCGGCGAATCGGCCTGGCACACCATGGCCGCGCCGATCATGGGCGGCGAGGATTTCTCCTATGTGCTCCGCGAGATCCCCGGTGCCATGTCGTTTATCGGCGTCGCCCGCACCGGCACCGAGCCCGGCACCAACCCGCCGCTCCACAACACGAAGATGACGATCGAGGAAGAGGTGATGGCACGTGGCGTGGCGCTACACTGCGCGGTGGCCGAGCAGTTCCTCGATAACGGCTTCGACTAGGCTCGCTTTCGACCAGTAGCGCACGTCAATTCGGATTGGATATTGCGCGAAGGCTAAGCGTCACTTCGGATGCTGGCGGCTTTCAGCAGCAAGGGAACGGTGAGGCCCTGCACGAAGATCGAGAAGGCCACTACCGCGAAAGCCACGCCGATTAGGGCTTCGTGCTCGGGGAGCGTCGCTGGCACGGCAAGCGCCAGAGCGAGGGCAAGCGCTCCGCGCAGGCCTCCCCAGAAAAGAATATGCTGCATCATCCGGCTGGTCGCGAGCGCCGATCGGCGAAAAAGCGCAGCGATCGGATAGACTGCGGTGGCGCGGCCGACCAGCACGAGCATGGTTGCGACCGCCGCCGGCACCAGGAAGGCGGACAGCGACTGCGATGCTTCACGGGTGCCGATGAGCAGGAAGATAATCGAGTTCGCGAGGAAGGCGGCAAAGTCCCAGAACCGCAGCATCGCCTCGCTGCCATGTTCGGTGATCCCGCGCCCGGGGCCCCAGTTCCCGATCAGCATGCCGGCCGTAAGGGTCGCGAGCACACCCGAAACATGGAGCTTTTCCGCGATGAGGAAGGAGCCATAAGCGGCCAGCATGGTGAGCGTGATCTCCACCAGGTGATCATCTGAACGCCCCGCGATGAGCAGCAGCCCGCCGGCAACGACCAGGCCACACAGAACGCCGCCCACCACGGTCTTGGCCAGCGAGAGGGCGATCGTCCCGGCGGTCATATCCTGGCCCGCGATCCACGCAGTCACGAGCACAAACAGGACGGCGGCAGCGCCGTCATTCACCAGACTCTCCGATTCCATCAGGAAACGCAGCCGCTTCTCGGCATTCTGCTCCTTCATCATCGCGATCACCGACACCGGATCAGTGGCTGCGATCAGCGACCCGAACAGCAAAGCGGCCTGCCAGCCCCAGCCAACCAGCCAGTGCATCCCCGCCGCCACGACGAACGCAGACAACAGGGTGCCGATGAAAGCGATGGAGAGCACCAGCGGGCTTTCGCGTTTGAAGTCGCGCCATCCCAGATGCAGCGATGCCTCGAACACGAGCGGCGGCAGCAGGAAGGTGAAGATCAGTTCAGGCGTGAGCGCAATGCGGCTCTGATAGCCGACAAGGCTGAGAGCGATGCCGGCGACGACCAGGCCGATCGCATAGGGCAGCCCGACCCGGCGCGTGACGATCGCCACGAGGCAGGCGACGAACAGCAGCAGACCCAGGGTCACGACATCGAAATGCTCCATCGCTCGACCGTCGTGATTTCGCCATGGCGAGGCAAGCGCTTTCGGCCAATCTTGCCGTTTGCACTTTCGCCTGCGGCTAGGTTATTGCTCCTATCAAATATAGGATTCGCGACCCGCCAGGATGGCCTGAGCCGGTCGCGAAGCTCATGAGGGAGGAATGCAATGCGCCTACACATCATCCTGATCGCATCGACCCTGCTGGTCGGAAGCGCCGCCGCTGCACAGGATTTCGACCTTTTTGGCTTTGCTGATGCCGATCATGACGGCAAGGTCACTGTGGCGGAGTATACAGCCTTCCGAGAAGGCGGCTGGAACTTTTTCTTCAATGGTCAGGCGAGCGTGAAGCTTCAGGACGCCACCGACATGTCGAAGAACGCGCTGGCCGGCAGTGCCGTCGATGCCCAGGGGAATGTGACCCACGAGGCCTACACCGCCGCCGCGCCTGAGCTGTTCAAAAAGGCCGACAAGAATGGTGACGGCTCGCTCAATGCGGAAGAGCTGCAGGCCAGCATGGGCGGCGGAGCCCAGTGATGTGTCGGGGGCGCCGTTCGGGCCCCCGATAACGAGACACGACAGCGCTTGAGTCGAGAGTAGCGGCGTGCCTACGCCGCGCTCTCGACGATCGCGGCGATGCCTTCGATCTCGATCAGGAACTCGGGATTTGCGAGGCCAACCACGCGCAGCAGTTTCACGACGGGAGGCGCGCCGCGGCCGTTCCAGAAGGCTGTCCAGGCGCCGAATGCGGCGCGAAGATCGGCGTCGCCGACCAGATAGACTGTCAGGCTGATCAGATCGGCGGGCGTGGCCCTGCCGGCGGCAAGGACAGTGGCGAGATTGGCCAGCGCCTGAGCCGCCTGTGCAGCGAGATCGCCTCCACCCACGATCCGGCCTGTGGCGTCGATGCCGTTCTGGCCGCCGATATGGATATAGCGTGCAACGGCAGGCACGGAGATGCCTTGGGCGTAGGCCGGATTGCTGTGCATCTCCGGCGGATTCAGTCGTTCAATCGGCATCACATCCTCCTTGCCCCCGCGCTGAGACCGCGGCGGATTCACTGACAGGTGACCTATCGAACCAGCCGTTTCAACGAACCGGCTGGTGCGTTCGGCGAGTGTTTTTCGTTCGATGCCAGCTCTGAAGCTGCAATAGTTTAAAGAGCTGACATAGATAGCTACTGCGACGGCAGCGTACCGGGACGCAGATAGGCGAACATGTGCGCGACATAATCGATCTTGCCGAGTTCGATGCCCTGCGCGCGCAGGATGGTGTAGGCGGCCATCAGGTGGAAGTAGAATTGCGGGAGCGTCCAGTCGCGGACATATTGTTCGGCGGTCAGGTCGAATATCATGCCCTGGGGCAGCGCGTGCGCGATCGGCGTTGCGGGGTCGATCTCGGGCGCGTCGGCCGCGGCAGCTTCCACTATGCCGATGGTTTCGGCGATCCTCGCGCGGGCTTCGGCGATGGAACCGGGGTGCTCAGCCGCGTTACGGCCTTCGTTCAGCAATATCTCGATCGATGGCGGCAAAGCCTCTTGCCGGAGCCGGAACACGCCCTCCTGTGCCTGCACGCAAGCGAAGCGGATCTGAGTCGAGAGCGGGAACATGTCGGGCGCGAGGCGCGCGGTGAGGAGCGCCCGGGCGCCGTCGCCGGGCCTCGCCTCTTCGGCCTTGCCGAGCCAGGCCGACAGCGCTCCCAGCATCTGCACATAAGTCGGCACGAGCATGTTTTGTAGCAGCATGACGGTCTCTCTTCTATCTCCGGGGATTTACTCCGTCCGCAGCGCTGGGGGTGAACAGCAGCTCCGAGACGCGTTGACACGCGCAATGTAGCGCGCACCTTGCGGCCCTCAAGCGGCTTGGTTTCAATTAAGCGGGTCTGGACGATCTAGTGGCGCTTCTCGGCCAGGCGGCACTCGTTGCCCGCGCCGTCAGCGAAGGTTGCGATCAGGGTGCCGTGCTGCATCAATGGCGGTGCGACGAAATGCATGCCGAGCTGATCGCGCCGCGCATAGACGTCGGGCAGATTCTCGCAACGAAACCCAAGCTGGACCGATCCCGCGGGCCATTGTGGCGTTTCCGGATGCAGGGCCAGGCGGACGTCCCCGGATCCGAACTCGCTCCAGAAAGGGCTGACCATTCCCGCGGCCATGCCGAGCACGTCCCGGTGGTATGACACCGCCGCGTCCATGTCGGCGACAAAGCGGATGACATAACTCAGCTCGAGCATGGGGGCTCCTCCTCCGTCATTGGAGCGTTTCCGCCAGCGCGGATGCGCGTTCAAAACTGCTCGTTCGCGTTCCCCAGGCACCGACTACGTAACGTGCAGCCTCATCAAGAGGGGCCATCCGCACGCTTGACGACATTCCTGGCCAAAGTCTTGAATCGAACGCCACTATCCTGCCGGACGGTAATCGTCAGATGGCCGGTCTTGCTCGCCTTGCGATCTTCGACGAACCCGGATTTGCCTTGGTGCGTACCGCCCACCACGTCGCAATAGTCTCCATCAGCAATCAAGGCCTGCCTCCGTTTCGAGCACTCATCAGGCCGAAGGACCTGCCCATCGGATCAGTGGCAAGCGCCATCGAGTCTCCATCGGGCAGGACCTGCTTTGGCATCAGGACGGAACCCCCAAGCGCCTCGACGCGCGCCAGGGCGGCCTCGATGTCGGGGACCTCGACATATATCTGGACGCTCTCGGGCGCGCTTGGTGGTGCCGGCCAGATACCGCCGTCGATGCCCGTGCCGCATGCGCTCGCGACTGAACGGTAGCCCATTCCGTTCGCGTCCGAGACCTCCCACCCGAACAGCGTGCTATAGAATTCGGCCGCCTTTTCCGGATCGACCGTCAGCATCTGCCAGTGCATTACCGCGTTCGTCATTGGACCTCCCTTTCCGTCAGGTGCCATGTCGGCCCATCCATCCTCAGGACGGCGAGACGCAGGAGTTTGAAAAGCGACAGGTTCACCTGATCGCCGGTAAGCGCCGTTGCGCTCGCGAGCGCGTTCGCATTGGGCGCAGCGCCCGATCGGATCGCAAGCAGGACGGCCATGTCGTTTTCGTCGATCTCGCGCGCGAGGCTACGGTCTGTTCCCGTCAGTTGGAGCGCGTCGCAGAGTTGCTGCGCGGCCTCCTCCGTCATCGAGCGGGTGCGCCGCATCCACTGCGACAATGTCGAGTGATCGCAGTTCAGGTCGCGCGCGAATGCCCGTAGCGAATAGCGCGGGTTGCGGCCCCGGCGGCGGCAATATTCGCGTTCGAGATAGGCGGGCATTCCCATGGACGATGGTTTATTGACATGTCCCATCATTCGCCAATCCCCCGAGCCTATTTTCCGGGGCAAGCAGCTGCCCCGCCCTCCTCGGCCCGGTTTAGCATCTTTTCGGGCGGCGCATCCGGACCGAAATCAGCTATTCCGTCCGCAGGGCGCCCGTGACCTGCACTTCAGCAAGCCCGGCGACCACGCCTGACGGCACGCGCAGTGTGATGCGGACCTTGCGGCCCTCAAGCGCTTCGGTTTCGACGGAGCGGGTCTGGCCGGCGTCCTGGCCCTCGATCTGCTCGACCAGTTTGCGCCAATTGCCCTGGCGATCCTGCACTTCGGCGAGGAAGCCATAGGCACCGGCCTGGGGAAAGGTGAGCGTCAGACGGTGGATCTCGAGCACGCGTTCGATATCGATCGTCACGCTCATCGCTTTGTCGTCCGCAGCCGGCGCCCAGAAGGTGGCCGCATTGCCGTCATTGACCAGCCGGGAGCTGTGGTCGGGCGCATTGGAGCTGGCGAAGGTCGGGTTGTTCAGGCCGAAATTCGCGTCTCCTGGACGCTCCCGGACTGCCGGGGTGAAGGCGACATAAGGGCGGGCGGGGGCGACTGGCGTCTTACCGGGTATGAACGCGGGGCCTTGCAGCGTGCGGACCGTGGCGACCGCGTCCTTCAGGCCAGGTGAGGTGGCACGCAACCGGGTCACGCCCGCTTGCCAACTGCGCATGGCGATCGCCGCTTCACCGTCGCGGATGACGATGTCGCTGTCAGGGGCGAAGTCGATCACGCGGCCAGTCGGGAGTTCGCCGGGGCCCGCTTCGATCGCGAGCCGCACCGGCGGGCTGTTGCTGAGGCGGCGGCCCCGGGCGTCGATAACGCTGACGATCACCTGCACATCGTCGGTGCCGTCCGCTCGCGCGATGGTCGGCGCGCTGGTGGTGATGCGGAGCGCAGCGGGCGTTCCGGCGACCGGCCACACCGGTGGCGGCACATGTGCATAGGCATTGCGGTACCAGTGATATTGGCGCTTCGGCAGGCGGAAATAGTCGATCATGCCCATGCCGCCGAAGCGCTTTCCGGCGATCGAGCCATGATCGAAACCGGCCCAGATCACCTCGCCGGATCGCCAGGGCAGGCGCCAGGACCCTTCCCTGGTCTTGTCGGCGCCGACGGTGTTCGGCAGGTCGTCCCAACCGGGCGCATACTCGCCTGGCCGATCGGCCATGGTGATCCCATATTCAGCGACGAAATTGGGGATGCCGGGATTGGGGAACAGGCTTGCGCCATCGCCATTATAGCCGACGACGTCGCCTAGTTTGTCGATATCGCCGCGTTGGGCGCCGTCGATCGCGGCCGGCCGGCTGGGATCGAGTTCGTGCGAGAGCGCGACCATCTCCTTCAGCAATCGACGCACCTCGGGCAGCGTCTCCTTCTTGGTGAAGAACACCTCGTTATCCATGCCCCAAACCACGATCGACGGATGATTGCGGTTGATGCGGATCATTTCAGCCAGCTGCTGCTTGGCGCTGGCATCGAAGCCTGCGCGGTCGGCAATTTCGGTCGGATAGGCCGGCGCGCCCCATGGGTGTTTGAATGAAGCCGTGCCCCAAAACGGCGCCTCGGACAGGAACAACATGCCGAGCTTGTCAGTCGTCTCGGCGAAATGCGGATCATGCGGATAATGCGACCCGCGGATGAAATCGAATCCGGCCTGCTTGATCATGCCGATGTCGCGCTCGATCGCGCCATTGGTGACGGCATCGCCCCACCCCGCCTGATCCTGGTGGACGTTGGCGCCGCGGAAATAGCGGTGCTTGCCGTTGAGGAAGAAGCCGCGATCCGCCGTCCATTCGAACCAGCGAAAGCCGAACTCGGTTTCGAACCGGTCGCGCTCGCGGCCATCGACGCTGAGGGTGGTGACGGCGCGGTAGAGTATTGGAGTCTCTGGGCTCCACAGCTTGGGGTGCGGTATCGACGCTGATATCTGGCTGGCCATGGCGGTTGCGCCGGAGGCGACGTCCACCTGCCGTGCAGGCAAGGTGGCGACCGGTTTTCCGCCGGCGTCGATGATGCGGGTTTGCACCAGGACAGTGGCTGGGGTGCTGCCGTCATTGCGTATCTCGGTATCGACAGCGACTTTGCCCGACTCCGCCGACAGCGCCGGCGTGGTCACGCGGGTTCCGGTCCATGGCACGTGTACCGCATCCGAGGTGACCAGCCAGACGTCGCGGTAGAGACCGCCGCTGAACACATGCTCGCCGGCGCGCGGCGCCAGTGTTGCGCTCCAGTCATTGTTGACGCCCACCGCCACCAGATTCCGGCCCGGCCGTACGGCCGCGGTGATGTCGACCGGAAAGCCGGTATAGCCGCCGCGGTGATGGCCGACCTCGACTCCATTCACATAGACGCGCGCATCCTGGAACGCGCCCTCGAACTCGAGCGAGAGGCGGCGATTGCGCGGGAGCGCCGGCAGGGTGAAGCTTTTCCGGTACCAGCCATCGCCGGTGTAGAAAGCCGGCGCGCGGAAATAGGGCATGCTGAAGCTGTGCGGCAGGCCGACATGCTCCCAGCCTGCATCGTCGAACGCGGGCGCCTCGGCGCCGTCAGCCTTGCCGAGCCTGAAGTGCCAGTCAGCATTGAAGTTGACGCGCGTGCGGCCAGGCTCCGCGACCATGCGGCGCTGGGCCGGCTGCGCCTGAGCGGTAGGCGCACAGGCGAGGGCCGCAGCGCAGACGATTAAGGCGGAAATCGCGCGTGTAATGCCGAGTGCCTTCATACCAGCCTCCCCTCGGCGTCTTGATTGCGCCAGTGAAAACCAGTTTTTAAACTGCTATGGCCACTAGACGCCAGAGGAATCGGAATGCTCGCCGGGTCTCAGGCGGCTATGCGCCGCCGTTCGGCGGCGCCTCCGATTGACGGTGAACGATCTTGTGCTCCAGCAGACGATCGCCTGAAGGTTGCGGGTGTTGGGCCGGCTTCGAAACCTGTGCAGCCAGGAGCCGCAATGCTTCGGCGCCGAGCTTGCGAACCGGCTGGTGAACGGTGGTCAGCGGCGGCCAAAGCGTGACGGCGGCCATGGTGTCGTCGAAGCCGACCACGGTCAGGTCTTGCGGAACGTCCAGGTGGCGCCGGTGCGCGACGGAGACGACCGCGGCGGCCATATCGTCGTTGCTTGCGAAGATCGCTGTCGGGGGCGGGCTGCGATCAAGCAATTGTTCGGCCGCAGCCAGCCCTGAATCGAAACTGAAATCGCCTTGGGCGATATAGGTTTCGACATCGTCGATCTCGCGAACGGCTTCGTAAAAGCCGGCCATGCGCTCGGCCGAGGCTGCCTGATCCGGGTTACCGACGATGAAGCCGATCCGCCGGTGGCCGAGGCGGAGCAGGTGACGGGACATCTCATAGGAAGCCTGGCGATCGTTGATGCGTACCGAAATCGAGCCCGCAGCGGCATAGGCACCGACCGTCGCCGTCGGCAGATGCGCCTCTTCGAACAGCCGCAACAGGGCGGTGGAGTCGCCAAGTGGCGGGGTCAGCAGGACGCCCGACAATCCGGAAGAGATGAAGTCCTTCAGGTTTTTTGCCGAGGGAATCTTGCCCTTGGGGGTGCGCAGGATGACGAGGCGCGCGCCGCGCGCATCGGCTTCCTCGAACACGCCCATCAGGAATTCGCTCATGAAGGCGGCGCTACGGTTGGAATAGATGACGCCGATGCGGAGTTCGGCCGAGGTGACCAGACTGCGTGCCGCGGCGTTGGGCTTGTAGGCAAGCGCCTCGATCGCCGCCATGACGGCAGCCCTGGTTTCGGCCTTGATACCGTCACGGCCGTTGATGGCCCGCGACACAGTCATCGCGGACACACCGACCTGTGCGGCCACATCCTTGATAGTAGCGCGGCGTGCCCGCCGGCCCGGCTGGTTCAACAATGCTCTCCCCGTCTAGCCCGCGGAACTGCTAGTTCTTTTCGCAGCCGACGCAAGCCGCTCTCCCCACTCCATCGACTCTCTCGATTTGGCAGACCTGCTCCAGCCGAGTGACGGGACTCAAAAAGATCCCGGCACAAGGCCGGGATTAAAGGGAGGACTCTGGATTTTGTGATCGAAAGATCCGCCCGCGTCGCGGTCCGGATCCCGAGGTGCCGAGGGTGGAAGGGCTGGTTGATTGGCCCTTCCGGCCCGCTCGGCATTTCTTGTGTCTCAGCTATACCATCTCAAAACTTCGCCTTGAAACCGGTCGTGAAGAAGCGGCCCATATCATCGTGGAAGGGCTGGGTCGGATAGAAGAGATTAGGGATACCCGAATTCCCCGGGGACAGCGGCGCGCGGGTGTTGAAGATATTGTTCACGGTCAGGAAGACCTGGCCTTCTCCACCCAGCCAGTGGATGCGCGCGCTGATGGTTCCGTCCAGCACGTCATAGGCGGGAAGGCGCGGTATCGCGAAGGTCTGACCGGGGCCAGAGGCTAAATCAACGCCGCTCAGCCACTGGTTCTGCAACGACAGGCTCCACGCTTTGTTCTCATAGGAGACGAAGGTGGTCTGCCGAACCTTGGGTGCAACCGCCCAGGTCGGTGCGGCACCCGGGATGTTGATCGTGGTGTTGACCGGCTGATAGCCCAGCAGATGTCGGATGCTCATGCGCCCCGGCAGCCAGGAGACGACGTTCTGCGTGTCGAACTGGTAATCGAACTGGACTTCCAGCCCTTT
The DNA here is from genome assembly GCF_056402635.1 of Sphingomonas sp. P3_C5. Taxonomy (NCBI): domain Bacteria; kingdom Pseudomonadati; phylum Pseudomonadota; class Alphaproteobacteria; order Sphingomonadales; family Sphingomonadaceae; genus Sphingomonas; species Sphingomonas sp. P3_C5. Next base: position 415,817 of record NZ_JBFUHA010000005.1, on the reverse strand, counting down.
CGTTGTCTGGCGCGCGGCATTCAGCGGCGAGTTGCGGATTTCGGACGGGAAATTGAGGATCGGATCCTTGTAGTTGGGATCGGTCGGATTGGTGATCGGCCGAACCGCGAGCGAGCAGAAGGGCGAATTATATGCGGGGGCGCTGGCAATGCAGATATTCTGGATAGCCGTGCTCTGATAGCTGATCCCGGTAATCGCGTCCGTGATCGTCGTCCGGTAATAGTCGAGCGACAGCCCGAAACCTGGAATAAACGAGGGCTTGAACACCCACCCCCATGTCAGCGTCCGCGCCTTTTCTGGCGTCAGGTTGGGATTGCCTCTCGAGACCAACCGGAGACTGTTGTTACCGCCGGTGAGAATATCAACGAAACCGGTCGATGAGACGCCGGCGGGCTGATAGAGATCGTTGAGGTTCGGAGCCCTGATATCCAGCGAAGCCGTGCCGCGGAACGCGAGCCAATCAGTGACGTGCCAGTCAAGGCCGGCCTTCCAGGTCTTGGCGGCGCTGAAGGTCGAATATTTGCTGTAGCGGCCAGCCAGGGTTGCCGAGACCTCCTGGGCAATCGGGAAGTCCTTGATCAGCGGAATATTCACTTCACCCGCGATTTCCCAGACGTTGTTGCTCGCGTCCACAGGCGCATTGGTGTTCTGTACCCAGCGCACCGGCGCGCCGCCATTGGCGAGACACATGCGAAGCCCCGTGCAATCGACAAAATCGGTCGGCCGGAAAGCGCTCTCCATCTTGTAGGTGTTCCAGCGCACATCGCCGGAGATATTGGCCCTGATATTGCCGGCGGGCAGGCCGAAGCCGATGTCGCCGCCGATCGAGCCGCCGATATTATCCATCTTCTGCGTGAGGACCCATGAGGTCGACACTTTGAGATAATTATAGGCGCCGAGCGACGGGCCGTTGGGATCAGTGATGTTGGTCGGGACGCAACCCGGATAGAGGCCGGCGAACTGTGGCTGGGTCGTGACCCAGCACACGATCGTGCCGGCGACATTGACGCCATTCACCGTCGTGCCGGGCGGCGCGATGACAGCGTCCAGCGATGCAAGATATTTGGCGTTGTCCGTGTTGTTCGGGTTGGTGACCTTCAGCCGGCTCTCGCCGTGGCTGTAGAAGACGTCCCACTTGAAGCCGCCGAGCGAGCCGGTGAACCCCAGCTCCATATTGATGTTCCGCTGGAGCGCCTCGGTCCGATACAGGCGGTTCGTATCCCGCGAGTCCTCGCCGGCGACCTTGTTCCAGATATAGGAAGGCGCCGAGAAATAGGGCGTGGTCGGCGGTGGTGGCGGTGTCGTCCCGGTCTGTGGCGAGGTGGCGGGCACAGCGGGTAGGCATCGCCAGCCAGCTGCAGCCGGTGTACCGCACACGATGCTTGCGCCGAGCTGCTGTTGCGTCGTCGCCGCCAGGAATGGGTTGTTGGCGAAGAGCGTATTGGGTCGGCTGGCAGACGGGCTGACCACCCAGGTGATCCAGTTCGACTTGTTGCCCGACTCGGCCCAGCTCCCCTGGATATAGGCATTCACATCGTCGCTCAGATCATAGCTGAGACGAGCGAACACGTCCTTCATCTCGATCTCGGACCGGAACGTGCCGTTCTTCACATAAGAGCCGTCACCGCCCGATTCCAGATTGGTAGTCCCGGTCGGGATGCCATGAACCATCGGGCTCAGCACGCCGGCCGTGTTGAATGTGTAGTTATTATAGGCGCAGGCAGTGCCGCACTGGACGTTGCCGAACTGCCCGCTGTTGAAGACGCGCGAATAGGGCACGTTGACGAAGGGATTTCCTGCCGAACCGTTTCCGGCGAGGAGCCATGCCTGCCCGTTCTCACCATAAGGCCGTGCGCTAATCGGGATCAGGGCCTGTTTACGGTAGCGCCCGGAGACCTCGAAATGGCCCCGCCCATCAAACAAATCGGTGCCCCAAGCGGCGCCGAACTGCCATTCCTCGCCGTCCCCATATTTGGAGATGCCGGCATCGGCCTTGACCGAGAGGCCCTTGAACTTCTTGTCGAGAATGAAATTGACCACGCCGGCCACGGCATCCGAACCATAGACCGCCGAGGCGCCGCCGGTGACGATATCGACCCGGCTGACCAGCATCTGCGGCAGCGTATCGATGTTGACGGTGCCATCCTGGTTCGAGGCCGGGACGCGGTGGCCGTTCAGCAGCACCAGGGTGCGCGAGGCGCCGAAGTTCCGCAGCGCAAGCGTGTTGCCGCCATTGTTGGTGCTGGCATTGCCCTGGTTGCGCGGGGTGCGCCCGCCGATGATCTGCGGAAGCTTGTTCAGCCCGTCAGCGAGATCGCTCGGAGTCGTTTTCGCCAGTTCAGTCACGTTGACGGTCGTGATCGGTGTCGGAGAGTTCAGGTTGTTGGTGATGATACGCGAACCCGTGACCGTGATGTCGTCAGCCTGGGATTCGGTCTGGTTGCTCTGGCCCTCCGCCTGACCTGGTAACGGGGCCGCCGGAAGCGCACCAGGCGTCGCCGCATCGTCCGCCAACACAAATCCTTGTCCAGCTTGCTGCGCGGTGATGCTGGACTGAGCCAGTGCCGGCTGGGCCAAGATCGAGCAGCCCAATGCGATGACGCTCGCCTTGCACAGCAGATGTGCCGCTCGGATGCCGATTGCGCGCTCACCGCGCGGAAGTTCGTTCTCCAGCGCAAACTGGTCCGAACCGAGTCGTCCTGTGTACGTAATCCCCGCCATTTTCTTTACCCCCTCCGTAGTCGCATGTTTTTGCGACTTTTTTTGCCCGCTTTGATTCTCGCGCGGGGGCAGTTTGCCTGCTCCACCACACTCGATCTACGTTAACGTTAACATGGATTCGAAAGCTGTCAATCGCCGATTTTTGGGCGAGCCGGGCGGATCCCATAATGAGGAGGGAAATCGGCCCAATGCGCCGACCATGGCTGTTCAAGGCGCTGTACTGAAGGGAAACCGTACGTCACGCGCTTGGCAGCATGCGTACGCCTACTTGGTTGCGGCGCCTGAGCGAAGCTCCGCGAGGGCGGTAGGCCGCTTGTGGGTCAGCGCTAACACGCGCCGATTAGGGCCTATAGTCATGTTAACGTTATCGGCCTATTTGCGTCCCGATAGCAGCTCTCGGCCTGCCCAATGTCATGGATCCTTTGCTAGAAACTGCCGCTCACGGTCAGCGTGAAGATCGGTCCCACCATCTGATGCTGCCGCTCGTAGAATGAGACGGGCGCACCGTTCCGGCGCCCTGAATAGACGGTGCGATAAAAGCGCACGCGGCCGTCATTGATGTTGAAGACCTGGAAGTTCACCTTCACGCCGTGGATATTCTTCCGCTCGACAAAGACGCTTGCATAGGGCCCTTCCCAGTTCTGGTTCACCTCGTCGAGATAATAGGCAAGGCCGTAATGGTCGTACGATAGTCCCGCGCCCCAGGCGAAGCGGGAGCCCGGGACGTCGTGGCGCAGCGTCAGCGAAGCCCAGGCATCATGGGTGTTGCTTATCACGCGCGACTGCCCGGTCAGGGGATCGCGCACGCGGCTGCGCTCCATCCCGATGTCCGCATCAAGCTTCGCGCCGCGCCAGCCGATGGGATCGAACTGGATCGTGCTGATGCTCTCGACACCCAAACGTGTCGCGCGGGGCAGGTTGCCCACCGCATCGCCATCTACGCCGACGGGGATGTGATCGACGATATCCTCGACCCAATATTGATACAGCTTCAGCCGAGTCTTGCCCCAGCGCCCGAAATTCCGGCCCAGTTCGCCTGTCGCCTCCCAGCTTTGCGGCGGGACGAGGTTGGGGTTGGCGTCATTGGCGCGATTATTGGTCACGTCCTGGTTGGCGAGGAAGTCGGAGAAGCTGATCTGGCCGACCTTGCGCTCGACCTTGAGGCTTGCGTCCCAGCCGGCCGCGGGCCGCCAGGCGAGCGATGCGCTGCCTTTTGGCCGGAAGAAACGCCGCGGTCTGGTGCCGATGCCGACTTCGCCCAGCTGCGAATATTCGGCGCCACCGGCAAGCTGCAGATCGAGCCTTGGAGACAGCGACCGGCTCAGCGAAGCAATGCCTTCGTAGCGCGTTTCCTCGACGGTACCGCTGCCCTGCGGATAGGGAATATCGGCATAGCTGCCATCAGGCTTGAGCTCGGCCAGCGTGCTGACTTGGGCCAGCCGATTATAGGCGCGTTCAAGCGAGACCGTCCAATCGTTCGGGCCGCCCTTCCAATGATATTCGAACCGCCCCACTGTCTCGCCGATCCTCTGATCCTGGCCATAGAGCAGGCCATCGCTGGGGGCGCCGCTGTCATAGTCGGTGCGCTGATCGATCAGCAGGGGGTCGTGCTCGAAATGGCGCAGGCCGATGAACTTGAGGCGGCCACCGCCCAGCGGCACCGAGACGTCTCCGCTCACATCATATTGAAAGCCGAACGTGTGATTGTGATTATTCCAATCGCTATCATTGCCGTCGGTGCGGGTGCGGCGCTGGAAATTGTTTCCACGGCTCCAATTGGGATCATAATCCAGGGTGAGGTTGGCCTGGACCGGGCCCTTGTCCCCATATTTCAGAATGACGGACAATTTCGCGTCGTCCGAACTGTTCCAGTTCACCTGATCACGACGCTCGGTCAGCGCGCCGGTCGAGGACAGGATGCGGTAGTCATTGCCACCCATCGCGCCGCGGCCCGCCTTGTTCTCAAGGGAGAGCGTATAGCCAAGGTCTCCGGTCGTGGTGCTATAGCTGATCGAGCCATCCAGCCAGCGCGGTCTGGCATAATGGGCGCGCACGGCCGGGCTCCAGGTGAAATTGCCGGATCCCTTGCGGTTCGCCCTTACGATGACGTCGGCGACTTCTCCGGTGAGACCGGCGATACCAAGGGACGCAGCTTCCTTGATCTCGATGCGCTCCACATCTCCGGCGGCGATCTTCTGGAGTTGCGCGGCCGCACCGCCGGCCTTGTCGGTGATGCGCTGGCCGTTGATCAGCACATTTTCGGAAGCCTGTCCGAGGCCGCGCGCCGTGTCTGCGGCGCGGATGGTGAAGCCCGGCACCTGCGCCAGCATGTCATAGGCGGTTTGTGGTGCGAAACGGGTGAAATCGGCGGGAGTGTAGACCTTCACGCCTGCAGTAGCGGGCGCAGGAGCCGACTTCTCCTGGGCTTGGGAAACGGCAGGTGCCAAGGTCGCAATGGCAAGAGCTATCGATCCAGCGGTGCGCCGGAAGCGGATGGGCGTCATGAGCGCCACTATCTGGTTCAAAAGAGGATCCTCTACCCGAGTGTGTCAGTAGAATAATACAGCTTGGGAGAATTGTTGCAACGTCGTCCGGCAAACTTGGACCATCTCTTCGCTGAGGGTGAGCGAAGCCCGGTCGCTTGCCTGACCGGAATCATAGTGTTAGCCACGTAATACACCTTTAGGGGGAATCCGATGCGCGCTGCCTTTGCCGCGACCTGCCTGTCGCTCCTGTCGACCACTGCTTTCGCCCAGGCCACGCCGCCACCCGCACCTGCGACCATTGTGCCTGATCCAGCCGCACCGAAGGGCAAGCTTTCGGACGCGGCAACGCCGCTCGCCTATCGGCTCAACTTCAACATTCGGCCCGACCAGCCATTTTTTTCGGGGCATGACGAGATCGACATTCGCGTGAAAGCCACGACGAAGAGCCTCTATCTCCACGGTCGCAATCTGACGGTGAGCCGCGCAGCGGCGCGCATCGGCGAGAAAATGGTCGCGGCGACATGGACCCAAGTCGATCAGACCGGCGTCGTCCGACTTGATTTCGCTGAACCAGTTGCCGCCGGCGACGCGACGCTGGTGTTCGATTATGAAGGCACCTTCGGCGACGACGCCTCCGGCCTTTATCACGTCAAGGTTGGCGAGAAATGGTATAGCTGGACGCAGTTCGAATCGATCGACGCGCGTGCCGCTTATCCCTCGTTCGACGAGCCGGGCTTCAAGACACCCTTCACCATCTCGGTCCTGACCTATTCGGGCAGCGCCGTGGTCAGCAACGCGCCCGAGGCGGAGGTGAAACCTGTCCCTGTTCTGCTCACGCCGGAGCAGACCAAACGAATGGAAGCGGCGGGCGTCAAAATGCCGAGCTTCGAAATGCACAGCTTCGCCCCGACCAAGCCGCTGCCGACCTATCTCGTCGCGCTCATCACCGGACCGTTCCTGAACCAGACCGGCGCAGTGCCGCCGACGCCCGAGCGCAGCACACCGCTGCCGCTCGGCGTGTTCGCGACTCAGGCCCAGGCCGGCAAGCTCGATTATGTGATGGCGGAGAGTCCGCGCATCGTCAGCCTGCTCGAGAAATATTTCGGCGAGCCCTTCCCCTTCCCCAAGCTCGACCAGATCGCCTCGCCGGTCATGCCGGGCGCGATGGAGAATGCCGGCGCCGACACCTATGGCGACGGCATCATCCTGCTCGACAAGGGCGCGCCGACCGGCCAGCGCCAGACCTTCGGGATGGTCGTGGCGCACGAGCTTTCGCACCAATGGTTCGGCGATCTCGTCTCCCCCGCCTGGTGGGACGATATCTGGCTCAACGAGAGCTTCGCGAACTGGATGGGCTATCGGATCGGCAATGAATGGCGGCCCGAACTCAATATCGGCGTCGGTGCACTCGACGAGGGCTTCCGCGCGATGAACACCGATGCGCTCGAGGTCGGCCGGCCAATCCACCAGCCGATCACCGAGAACAGCCAGATCGACAGCGCCTTCGACAACATCACTTATGGCAAGGGCGGCCATGTCATCTCGATGATCGCCGCCTATCTCGGCGACGAGAAGTTCAAGGCGGGCGTGCGGCTGCACCTGAAGCGCCATGCTTATGGCAATGCGACATCCGAGCAATTCTTCCAGTCGCTTGCCGATGGCGCGCAGGACCCGCGCGTCCTCGCTGCGATGAAGAGCTTCGTCGATCAGCAGGGCGTTCCAGTGGTCGATATCACCCGGCAGGGCGGAAAGCTGGTCGCGACCCAGTCGCGTTATGCGTTTCTCGGCAGCTCGCCAAAAGCGGAGCAATGGACGATTCCGCTCTGCCTGCGCATCGATGCGGCAAAGAGCTGCACCTTGCTCGACAAGCCCGTCACGACACTCGCGGCGGGTGGAGCCGGTGTGGTCATGCCCAATGTTGGTGGCACCGGCTATTACCGCTTCAACCTCGAGGCGACCGATTGGCAGAAGCTGATCGGGACCTTCGCCACCCTGTCGCCGGGCGAAGCGCTCGCTGCCGATGACAGTCTCTGGGCGGCCTTCCGGGCGGGCAAGGCACCTGCGAGCTGGCTCGTCACCGCAGCAAAGAACCTCGCCGCCAACCCCGATTCAGATGCGAGCGTCGATGGCGGATCGCGTCTGGCCGGACTCAAACTGCGCGGCCTGATCGGTCCTGAGTCAGACGCTGCGTATCGCAAGTTGATGGACGCGACCTATGCGCCGCGCCTGGCCGCAATCGGCTTCGATCCCGCCGCCGGCGCGCATCTCGGCGATGCGCCCGACAAGCAGAAGCTGCGCCAGAACCTGGTCGGCTTTGTCGTCGAAGAGGGTCATGACGCAGCGGTCAGTGCGACGCTGGAGGCGGCGGCGCAGAAATATCTCGCGGGCGACAAGCAGGCTATCGACCAGGCCTATCTTGGTGCCGGGCTCGGCGTCGTCGTATCGAAGGGTGGCCTGCCCGCAGCCAAGAAGCTGGTCGAGATCGGGCTGGCGAGCGAAGATCCGACCCTGCGTCAGTCAGCGCTGGGCGCGGCGGCCGGAAGCGGACGGACCGATGTCGCCCAATATCTGCTCGGCCTGAACGACCCGCGGCTGCGCCCCTTCGACAAGATCGGCCTGATCTTCGGCCTCGCCACTTCTGAGGGTACCGCCGATTTCACCGGCGAGTGGATCCTCAACAATTACGATACGCTGCTCGCCGGGAGCAATGGCATCTTCATCACCAGCCGCCTGCCCCAGGCACTCGCCTATCAATGCGGCGCCGATCGCGCCGACCGGATCAACAGCCTGCTTGGCCCCAAGGTCCGCGCAGCTGGCGCCGGCGTGCTCACTTTCGACCGCACGATCGAGACGATCCGCCATTGCGGCGTCCTGAAAGCCGCGAAGAGCGCCGAGATAGCGGCAGCGATCGCGGTTCCGTAAACGCGAGCCGGACTGAAATCCCTCCCGCGGTCGTTCGCCGCGGGAGGATTCAGCGTCCTTGCTTGAGGCTGTCGTAGATCGCGCCGACGAATCGGTCCTCATCTCCCTGCATGCCGTCACGATACGCGGCGGCGGGCTTGCTCCCGACCACCTCGGCAAGGCTCTTTCCAGTGGCTATCTGCGTCTTCACCCGGCCAGACACGTCGACCAGCATGGCGCGGTAATGCTGCAGATCGGCACGGGTTGCGATCGGGCCATGGCCGGGCACGATCACCGTCTGCGCATCAGCCATCGCCAGCGCCATATCGACTGCGCGAATCAGGCCGCGGCTATCGCCGTCGCTGGCGCGGTCAATGAACGGCCAGATGCCATTGAAGAAGATGTCGCCCATATGAATCACGTTCGCGCGCTCGAGCCGCACGATCGTGTCGCCATCAGTATGGGCATTGGCTACGTGGCGCAGGTCAATCGTCTCGGTGCCGATATGGAGTTCAAGCCTATCGTCAAACACGACCGCCGGCAGCGCCTCGGGCGGGGCTGCCGGGATGTGGCGGTTATAGGCAGGCATGAACTGGTCGGTGCTACGCCGTACCCGTACATTGCGCTGCGCGACGATGACGGTGCCGGTTTTGGCCAGCGCCTCGTTCCCTCCGCTATGATCCATATGCCAGTGGGTGTTCACCGCGTAGCGGACCGGGCCCGGCGTGATGGACTTCACCGCCGCCAATATCTCCTCGACATCAGCGGGCCGCTCATCGTCAACGATCAGCGCGCCGTCGGGGCTGGAAACGATCAGGACATTGCCGCTCTTGCCGATCAGCACATCGGTTGCCGGTGCCAGGCGCCTGACTTCGGCGGCCCGTGCGGCGGAAAGATTCGCCAACGCCAAGCCCGCGACGAGCGCCTGCAGTCCAATCCGAAAGCGCGTGTTCGACATGGCGTCCCCTCCTCGCAGGACGGCCCTCGCCTTCATCAGCGAGCAACGGCCGATAAAATGCTGTTCCGCAAATCGCTCCGCCGTGCAACGGTAGCAACAGATACTAATTCCGGAGCAGACCCCTGATGGCCACCGCCCCCGCCCGCCCGCTTGCCGAGCTTACATTCCGCTGCATCATCCTTGGCGGGCTGATCACCGTCCTGTTCACGGCAGCCAATGTCTATCTCGGCCTGAAGGTCGGGCTGACCTTCGCGACCTCGATCCCGGCAGCGGTGATCTCAATGGCGATCCTGCGCTTCTTCAAGGATGCCAACATCCTCGAGAACAATATCGTCCAGACCATCGCGAGCGCTGCGGGCACGCTAGCGGCGATCATCTTCGTGCTACCCGGGCTGATCCTGGTCGGCTGGTGGACCGGCTTCCCCTATTGGACGACCGCAGCGGTCTGCGCGGTGGGCGGCGTACTCGGCGTAATGTTCTCGGTGCCGCTCCGCCGGGCTCTCGTGACGGGATCGGACCTGCCTTATCCGGAAGGCGTGGCGGCGGCCGAAGTGCTCAAAGTCGGTGCGGCCGCTGATGGCGACGAGGAGAATGCCAAAGGGCTGCGGGTGATCATCCTTGGTTCGCTCGTCTCCGCCGGTTTCGCCGTGCTCGCCGCGATGAAGCTGGTGGCCGCCGAAGCCGTACAGAATTTCCGGGTCGCCACCGGCGCGACCGGCGTATCGACCAGCTTCTCGATGGCATTGATCGGCGTCGGCCATCTCGTCGGCCTTTCGGTCGGCGCGGCGATGTTCTTTGGTATGATCATCGCCTGGGGCGGGCTGATGCCCTATCTGACCCACGGCTTTACCGGCGAGCTCGATACTGTCGTCAAGACCGTCTTCCGCAGCCAGGTACGCTTCATCGGGGCCGGAACGATCGGTGTCGCCGCGATCTGGACTCTGCTCAAGATCCTCGGCCCGATCATCGGCGGCATCAGATCCGCGATGGCCGCATCGCGCGCGCGGGCGGGCGGATCGATCCTCGAATTGACGGAACGCGATCTGCCGATCGGCATCGTCGGAGCGTCGATCCTCGCGACCCTGCCGCCGATGGCCTATCTACTGTGGAACTTCTCCGCGGGCGGGCCGATCCATGATCATCCCTTCGCGGTGATTGCCGGCACGATCCTCTACATCCTCGTCATCGGCATCGTGATCGCGGCGGTGTGCGGTTATATGGCGGGGCTGATCGGCGCGTCGAACAGCCCGGTGTCGGGCGTCGGCATCCTGGCCGTGCTCGGCGCCTCCTTGCTACTCGTCGCGATCTTTGGCCACAGCACTGATCTCGCACGCACCAACGCGCTGATCGCCTATGCGCTGTTCACCACCGCGATCGTCTTCTCGGTGGCGACGATTTCGAACGACAATCTACAGGATCTGAAAACCGGCCAGCTCGTCGGCGCGACGCCGTGGAAGCAACAGTTCGCGCTCGTGCTCGGGGTGATCTTCGGCTCGCTGGTGATCCCGCCGGTGCTCGACCTGCTCAATACCGCCTTCACCTTCCAGGGTGCTCCCAACGCCAAGGAAACCGCCTTGGCCGCCCCGCAAGCCGCGCTGATTTCGTCTCTGGCCAAGGGCGTGCTCGGCGGCGATCTCGACTGGCGGCTGATCGGCACCGGAGCAGGGATCGGCGTCGTGGTGATCTTCATCGACGAAATGCTCGGCCGCGCGGGCAAGATGCGGCTGCCGCCGCTCGGTGTCGGCATGGGCATTTATCTGCCGATGGCGTTGACCCTGCTGATTCCGGTCGGTGCGCTGATCGGCCATTTTTACGACAGATGGGCCAAGCGCACGCCTAACCCCGAATTCGCCGAGCGCATGGGTACCCTCGCGGCAACCGGTCTGATCGTCGGCGAGAGCCTGTTCGGCGTCCTCTTTGCGGGGATTGTCGGGGCGAGCGGCAGCGATGCGCCGCTGGCGGTGGTTGGCAAGAGCTTCGAGACCCTGGGTCTGCTCGCCGCGCCGATCATCTTCGCCGGGCTGATCTGGCTGCTTTACAACCGAACCAAAGCGATGGCGCGGTGATTAAAGCCCCTCCCCTGAGGGCGCACCGGGTCGGCCATGCTCCCGGCATGGCCTGAAGAGCGCGGGGGCGCTCTTCACCCGGCGCGGGGCTTGAAGATCACATCGCCGCGAGCAGTGTCTTGATCTCGATGAACGCGAAGGCGACCGAGCTGTCCGCCACGCCATAAGGCACGAACAGCTTGTCCTCGTGGCGGATCGCGCCGCAGGTATAGACGACGTTGGGCACATAGCCCTCGCGGTCCTGGTCCGCCGCGGCGAGGATCGGCTGCTGAGTGCGGCCGAGCACCTTTGACGGATCGTCCTTGTCGAGCAGCACCGCGCCGATCGAATATTTGCGCATCGCGCCGACGCCGTGAGTCAGCAGCAGCCAGCCCTCCTCGATCTCGATTGGCGGCCCGCAATTGCCGATCTGGACGAGTTCCCACGGGAACATGGGAGTGAGCAGCTTCTCGCCCTCCTCCCAATGCGTCAGCGTATCGGATTTGAGCAGGAACAGATTCTCGCCGTCCTGCCGGCCCATCATCATATATTGCCCGCCGATCTTGCGCGGAAACAATGCCATGCCCTTGTTGCGCGAGGCGGGGCCAGACATCGGCACCAGATCGAACGCCCGGAAATCGCGCGTCCTGAGCAGCTCGGACTGGATGGTCGAGCCATTATAGGCGGTATAGGTGCCGAGCCATTCGACGCTGCCGTCCTCATGCGTGAACTGGACGAGGCGAAGGTCTTCCAGCCCCTTCGATTGCGCCGCGGTGATCGGAAAGATCACCGTGCCCGACAGAGTCGAATCGCGGTGGCGATAGACGGTGATCGGCCCCTCGGGCAGTTCCTCCTCGTCCATGCCGACCGCATCGGTGGCGGTGGCGAAGGGCGGCTCGGGCGCGAGCTTCAGCTCATTCTTGCTGGTGATGATGCCTTCGCGAAAGGCGACTGACGAGATATGCCCCTCGCCCACTGCGCGGAGCGACATCAGGATGCGCTGCGACCCTGGCGGCATGCCGGACTGGTCGAAATGCGGCGTCGCGCTGGGGTTCATCAGCGCGGCGGCGGCATAGCTGTATTCGTGGCAGAAATAGGCGCCGATCAGCTGGCGCTTCTCGTCGCCGATCTCGCTGCCGTCGAGGCCGAGCATTTCCTCGATCTCGTCATAGCGGGTCATGAACACGCGCCGGGTCTGCCAGTGGCGCGCCTCGAAATCCTTGAGCACGACCTCGAGCTCGTGGCGCGTCTCGGCTGAGTCGAGCTCCATCACCTCGCGAACGAGGCGTTCGGTCCGGCTGCCGCCATTGCCCGCCCAGGCAAGGTGGAAAGGCCGAACCACAACCCGGGAGGGATCGGCGTGCAGCCGTAGTGCATGGTGAAACAGGTCAATCAAGCTTGGTCCGCCTCGCCCCCGAGATACGCTCCGTGCGGCGACGCGAGCGAGGCTACGCGACGGCGCGATCCGGTCCTGCCATGCTTTCGGCCCGCATTGAAAGCCTAGAAATGGCACAAGACGCTAATTGCAGCGCCAGAATCGACTCAGCGCCCTGATTGCGGTTGAGCCCGGTCGGCATCAGGCCATCGAAACACCCGCCGTCCTGCGCTGTGGCAAGCGGCAGATCGAGATCGTTCTGCCCGAGATACCAGCGATAGGCGCGCGTCGCCTCGTCGATCCAGCGCATATCTCCGGTCGCGTCGAATGCGGTCGAGCAGGCATCGATCGTCGCCTGCGCCTCGAGCGGCTGCTGGTCAAACGGCAATGGCTCCGAATAAACCCGGCCGAAGCTCTCGGTACCGACCGCCCGGAAACGTCCCTCCGGCGAGGTCTGGCGGCTGACGATCCAGTCAAGCGTCTGGATACCGCATTTGACGAGGTCGTCGCGCTTCAACGCCATGCCCGCCCGGATCAGCGCCTCGGGGAGGCGCGCATTGTCATAGGCGAGGACGATCTCGAACCATTCCCATTCAGGGCGGCGCGCTTCCTCGAGCAAGGCCAGCAACTCAGCCGAGAAGCGCGTCAAGATGGTGCGCGCGAGGGTGTGCCCCGGATAAGCCTCCAGGATCGCCGCCGCGCCGAGCATGGCAAAGGCATGCGCCCGTGGGCTGCCGAGCTCGAGGGCGAGCGAAGCGGTGAGATCGAACATCGACACCGCCCAGTCGCGATGCTTGCGCACGCTGGAATCGCGCGCGGTGACCCCGAGCGCCCAGAGCGTGCGGCCGTTCGAATCCTCGGATCCGGTTTCCTCGCACCAGGTGCGGTCGAAATTCATGAAATTGCGGAAGCGGCGTGCCTCGGGGTTCCAGGCATATTGAATGAACGACGCGTAGATCGTCATCCACTTGTCCCGCACGGCTTCGTCGAGATCAGTCATGTGGCTGACCAGCATCAGCGCGCGCGCATTATCGTCGATGCAATAGCCGTGACGGCGGTCAGGCACTGAATAGATCGAGTGCTGGAGCATGCCGGTCGAATCGCTCATCCGCTCGACCGCCGCGAAATCGGGCGCAAGCGGCGCGAAGGAAAGGCTACCGCCGACCAGGCGGCGCGGCTTGGCGCCGACCATCTCGACGATCTCGCGCATGGCAGCCTCGGCGAGCCGCGGCCAGATCATCGTCCGGCCCCGCGCATAGGCACGCTCCGACAGTTTCGTCCGGTTGCGGTCGCTGCCGAGCAAGGCGTTGATCTCGCGTGCGAAGGCAGCGCTGTCGCCGAAATCGACCAGCACGCCATACCCGTCGGCGAGAATCTCGGTGGCATGGACATAGGGCGTGGAGACCACCGCCTTGCCGACCCCGACAGCATAGGAAAGCGTGCCCGAGGTGATCTGCGCCGGGTTGATATAAGGCGTGGCATAGATGTCCGCCGCCTGCAGATAGTCGATCAGCTCGTTATGCTCGAGGAACGCGTCGATGAACTCGACATGGTCCGAGACGCCGCGCTCGGCGGCCAGTGCCTTCAGCCCATCGCGATAGGCTTCACCCTCATGCGCAACCAGATTCGGATGCGTGGCGCCAAGCACCGCATACAGCACGTCGGGATGCGCCGCGACGATCTCGGGCAGCGCGTTGATCATTGTCTCGATGCCCTTGTTGGGCGCGAGCAGGCCGAAGGTGAGAACGGTCTTGCGGCCCTCCCACMCGAATTGCGGCTTGAGCACATCGGGATCGAGAAACTTCCGATCGGGCACCCCGTGCGGGATCATCACGATCATCCGCGAGCTGGCGCCATAGACGCGTTCGAGAATCTCACGGCCCCGCTCGGCCATCACCACCACCTTGGTGGCGCGGCGCAACAGGCCCTCCATCACCCGGCGCTCATCGGCACTCGGCTTTTCGAGAATAGTGTGAAGCGTGACGATCACCGGGATCGAGACGCGATCGAGCAACGCCAGAATATGCTCGCCGGCCGGACCGCCGAAAATGCCATATTCATGCTGAAGCCAGATCGCCTGCGCGCCGCTGCCCTCGATCGCGCGTGCCGCGCTGGTATAGGCGAGTCGCTCCTCCTGGGGGATGCTGAGCGTCACCTCGGGGGGATAATCATAGAGCCCGGGATGATCGTCCATCGCATAGACGTCGATCTTCAAATCAGGGAATCGGCCCTTTAGCGCGGTAAACGTGTCGGTAGTATATGTTGCAAGGCCGCATTTCCGTGGCAGGAAATTGCCAATCAACGCCAGATGATCGATCGGGGTTACTGCTTGTGCCGAAAGCACCATCGCCTCTAACCTCATGTGAATAAGGGGCTCGCGCCCAGATTGCCTCCCACGAACGGCCAAGCTTCAATATGGTTGCAACCATGTTGCATTGCAACAAATGATTCGCGCTGATCTCGATCAAGTTCGCGCCGAATGGAGGAACTCAACCTCGGCCGCGATATCCCGGAACATCCTGCGCCGGCAGCCACATCCCCTCGGGCGGCGGCCCCGATTGCCAGAAGACGTCGATCGGTATGCCACCGCGCGGATACCAATATCCGCCGATCCGCAGCCAGATCGGTTTCATCTCCGCCGTCAGCCGCTCGCCGATGCCGACGGTGCAATCCTCATGAAACGCCTGATGATTGCGAAAACTACCCAGGAACAGCTTCAGCGACTTGGATTCAACGATCGATTCGGCCGGCGCATAGTCGATCACGAGATGCGCGAAATCAGGCTGCGCGGTCACCGGGCAGAGCGAGGTGAATTCGGGCGCGGTGAAGCGCACCAGATAGGGCCGTCCGGGGCGCGGATTGGGAACATAATCGAGCAGCGCTTCGTCTKGAGAGGACGGCAGCGCACTGGCCTGGCCGAGATGCTTGGGGGTCATGACTGACTATCTAGGGCTTGAAGCCGCAAATTGAAACGCGCGGCATATCGTTCCGCGATCGTCTCGACGCCGCCGCTGCCGGTGGTTAGGGAAGCACCAACAGACAAGGAGCATGTCATGGACTCGCTGGTAACGACGGAGTGGCTCGCAGGCGAACTGGGCGCGAACGATCTGAGGATCGTCGATGCGACCTATATGTCGAGCCTTCCCGGTGCGCCGGCGGGCGATCCGGCCGCCGATTACGAGGCGGCGCATATCCCCGGCGCGGTGTTCATGGATCTGGCCGAGCTGGCCGACACCAATAGCGATCTGCCGTCGATGCTGCCTTCCCCCGAAAAGTTCGCCAGCCGGATGCAATCACTCGGGCTCGGCGACGGCAGCCGAATCGTCCTGTATGACAGCTCGCCCTTTCATACCGCCGCCCGCGCCTGGTGGATGCTCCGCACCTTCGGCGCCCATGATGTCGCGATCCTCGATGGCGGGCTCGCCAAATGGCAGGCCGAGGGCCGCGAAACCGCAAGCGGCAAGGAAACGCTCCGCCACCGCCACTTCACCGTCTGGGCAGACGACAAGGGCGTTCGCAACCTCGAGCAGATGAAAGCGAATGTCGACAGCGGCGCCGAGCAGGTGCTCGACGCACGTTCCGCCGCGCGCTTCACCGGCGAGGAGCCTGATCCGCGCCCGGCGACTCATGCCGGCCATATTCCGGGCTCGAAAAACCTGCCTTATGGCCGGTTGTTCAACGCTGACGGCAGCTGGAAACAGGGCGACGCGCTCAAGGCCGAGTTCGAGAGCGCCGGAATCGACCTGAGCAAGCCGCTCGTCACCACCTGTGGCTCGGGCATCACTGCTTCAGTCCTCGCTTTTGGAGCGCATCTGCTCGGAAATGATGCGGCGCTCTATGACGGCAGCTGGTCCGAATGGGGCGCCGATCGCTCGACTCCCAAGGCAATGGGGCCGGCGTGAGCGGCAGCGGAGACCAGCCCAAGGGCGATGCGACCCGTGTCGTCTCGGCCGGCCGCCGCGCTGAATGGACTCAGGGGATCGTCAACACGCCGGTCTGGCGGGCCTCGACGATCCTCTATGATTCCGTTGCCGATCTGCGCGCCGCAGGCTCGCGCGATACCCATCACCGGCTGTTCTATGGCCGGCGCGGTACGCCGACTCAGTGGTCTCTCGCCGAGGCGCTGACCGAGCTCGAGCCGGGTGCCGAGGCGACCTTCATCTACCCATCCGGCGTAGCGGCGATCGCCGCCGCCCTGTTGTCGGTGCTCTCGCCGGGCGACGAGCTGCTGGTGCCTGACAGCGCCTATGATCCGACCCGCTCGATGGCGACCGGGCTGCTCAAGCGGATGGGGATCGCGACGCGCTTCTACGATCCGCTGATCGGCGCCGGCATTGCAGACCTGATCGCCGACAACACCCGCGCAATCTTCATGGAAAGTCCCGGCAGCCTGACCTTCGAGGTCCAGGACGTCCCCGCCATCGTCGCCGCGGCCAAGGCGCGCGACATCGTCACCCTGCTCGATAATACCTGGGCGACGCCGCTGTTCTTCCCGGCGATCGAGCGCGGGGTCGATCTCACCATTCTGGCCTGCACCAAATACATCGTCGGCCATTCGGACGTGATGCTCGGCTCGGTCACCGCCGCGCCCGGACATTTCGCGAAGCTGCGCGACACCAGCTTCCAGCTCGGCCAGGTCGCCAGCCCCGACGATTGCTGGCTCGGCGCGCGCGGCCTCAGGACGCTTGCGATCCGTCTCGCTCAGCACCAGTCGAGCGCGCTGAAGGTCGCGCACTGGCTGAAGGAACAGCCGGACGTCACGCTTGTCCTCCACCCGGCATTGCCCGACTGCCCGGGACACGAACTGTTCGCGCGCGACTTCAAGGGGTCATCGGGCCTCTTCTCCTTCGCCTTGAAAGACGGAACCGAAGCGGCGCGCGCGGCGCTGATCGATAGGCTTGAGCATTTCGGCATCGGCTATAGCTGGGGAGGTTTCGAGAGCCTGGCCCTACCCGTCGATCCGGCGCGCTATCGCACTGCCACCAATCGGCACGATATCGGCCTGCTGGTGCGCCTGCAGATCGGCATAGAGGATCCCGACGACCTGATCGCTGATCTCGCCGCCGGCCTCGCCCGGTTCCGGGCCGCCCTGGCATGAGCCCGGTCCTCGCCTGGCTGCAGATGCAGGGGCTGGGGACGATCTCGCAATCAGTGCTGATCGAGGCTGCCATTGCCGGCGGCCTGGTGATAGCAGCGCTCTTCACCGGACTGATCGCCGGCCGGATGCTTGGCCCACGGGTCGAGGCCGAATGGAAGCGCAGGCTCGGCGCCCAGGCGGAAGGGATCGGTGACCGCCTGCATCGCATCCTGCGCCACGGCACCGCGGCCCTGTTGCTGGCCATCCTGCTCAATGCGGCGCCCTGGCCGATGCTCGCTGCCTTCCCGATCGGGTTTGCCCTCGGGGCGGCAACGGCAATGACGAGTGTCTCGATTCTTCGGGGGCTCGGCATACCGCGCTGGATGGCATGGCTCGTCGCTGCGATCCTGTTCATTGCGCTGTTCAGCCATGCGGTCGGCGGGCTAGCGCCGATCTCGCAGACTCTGGAGCGGATCGGTTTCGACATCGGCACGCGCCGTTTCTCGCTTCTGTCGCTGATCACGATCGTGGTGACGGCCATAGCGCTTTATGCCGGCGTAAGGCTGGTCAACCGCGCGACCGCCCAATGGATCAGCACCTCGCGCGGCATGGACGCGACCCAGAAGCTGCTCGCGCAAAAGCTCGCCGCGATCACGGTGGTGGTCGCCGCCTTTTTCTTCGGCATCGATCTGCTCGACATCGATCTGACCGCCTTTGCGGTCTTCTCGGGCGCGTTCGGGCTCGCGGTCGGCTTCGGGCTGCAGAAGACTATCGGCAACCTGATCGCGGGCATCATCCTGTTGATGGACCGCTCGATCAAACCCGGCGACGTGATCGTGGTCGGCGAGAGCTTCGGCTGGGTCAACCGGATCGGCATCCGCGCCGTCTCGGTCCTGACACGCGACGGCAAGGAACATCTGATTCCGAACGAGAATCTGATGACCAATGAAGTCGAAAACTGGTCCTATACCGATCGCAACGTCCGAATCCGAATTCCGCTGGCGGTCGGCTATGGCTGCGACCTGAAACTTGCTCAGGCATTGATGCTGCGCGCGGCGAGTGAAAGCCCGCGCGTGCTGGACAGCCCCAAGCCGAATGTCTGGCTCACCGCCTTTGGCGAGAGCGGCGTCGAGCATGAGATTCTCGCCTGGATCAGCGATCCCGAGGGCGGTGTCGGCAGCGTCCGCTCGGATGTGCTCAACCGGGTCTGGTGGCTGTTCAAGGAACATGGAATCGAGATCCCGTTCCCGCAGCGTGAAGTGCATATTCGGGCCGAAAAATAGGCGCTGAGTGCGCGTGCCGTAACGGCACAGACTGTTGCGCACGTGCAACATGCTGCGCAAACCATGCGCGGCATGACAGAATTAAGTTGTGCGTTGCAGCGCGTTTCGGCAATCTTAGTTTACCGAACGGATCAAGCGGCGCGGGAAGCTTCGGCTTTCGACAGATGCCCCAGTCCGTCGGCTGCAGGTGGGGACCCGATTTTTCTTTCGAAAGGGACACCCATGCGTTTTTCCACGATCAGCCTCAGTGCGCTGATGCTCGCCGCCACCGCAACGCCGGCTTTCGCCGACGATGGCCCGACGGCGCCGCCGCCAGAGTTCACGGTAACGGGCGGTGCCACCGTCGTTACCGATTACCGTTTCCGCGGTGTTTCGCAGACCAACAAGAAAGTCGCCGTGCAGGGCACTTTCACTGTCACGCATTCTTCCGGGTTTTATGTGAGCGCCTGGGGCTCCACGATCGATGATTATATCGCAGCGGGCAGCGATCAGGAGCTCGATCTGATCGCGGGCTACTCGCATACCTTTGCGAACGGCATCAAACTCGATGGCGGCGTCCTCTATTATTACTATCCGGGCGGCGGCCATGCGAAGACCGATTTCTTCGAGCCTTATGTCGATATCTCGGCGACCATGGGCCCAGTCACGGGTAAACTGACCGCAAACTATGCGCCGAAGTCGAACGCGTTGTCGGTGGGCTTTGGCAAGGAGGACAATCTGTACCTTGCCGGGGACCTGTCGGCAGCCATTCCGAAAACGCCGATCAGCCTCACCGCGCATCTTGGCCACACCTTCGGTCCCAGCTACCTCGTCCCCGACGCCAGCAAGGGTTATACCGACTGGAATCTTGGGGCCAGCGTCACCTGGAACCATCTCACCTTCGGTGTGACCTATGTCGATACGAACAAGGACGTGTTCCTCGGCAACCGTAACCTCACGGGCTCGGGTGTCGTAGGCTCGGTCGGCGTAAGCTTCTAAGCGACTTTCGGCTGGGTCCGACAGGACCCACGCAATCGCGACACGGAAGGGGGTGGCATTGCCGCCCCCTTTTCGTTTCAATTGCTGGCTGCGATCAGCGCACGCGCCGCTGTCGATTCAGGGGCCGCAATCACCTGCAACGACGGCCCCTCCTCTACGATGCGCCCGGCCTCCATCACCGCGATGCGGTGGCAGAGCCGACGCGCGACCGCGATGTCGTGCGTGATCAGCAGGATCGCCAGCCCGCGTTCGCGCTGCAGTCGCTCAAGCAGATCGAGGATGCGCCCGGCGACCAGCACGTCCAGCGCCGATGTCGCCTCGTCCAGGATCAGCAAATCGGGCGCTGCCACCAGCGCTCGGGCGATCGCAACGCGCTGCGCCTGACCGCCCGACAGTTCCGCCGGGCGGCGATCCGCGAATTCCGCGCCGAGCTCGACCGTTTCAAGCGCAGCAATGGCGCGAGCCGCGCGATCTGCCGACGTAAATTCGGGCATCAGATAGCGCAACGGCTCCGCGACACTGTCCGCCGCGCGCCATTGCGGATCGAGGCTCGCAACCGGATCCTGGAACACCGCCTGCATGCCCGCCCGATGCTCGCGGCGCATTCGATGCCTTGGCGGCAGCGCCTCGCCGCGCCACAAAACCACGCCGCTGTCGCACGACCCGATCCGCCCGATCGCCCGCGCCAGGGTCGATTTGCCCGAGCCAGACGCACCGACGATCGCCAGCGCCTCGCCTTCCGCAATCGCCAGCGATGCGCCCGCCACTGCGGCAACGCGACCGCCTCGCCATCCTCGCGCCCGGAAACTCACGCCAATATCGCTCGCCTCGAGCAGCGGACCGCCCGCTGGCGGAAGCTTCGGTGCGGGATCATTGAGCCGCGGGCTTGCCGCAATCAGCGCGCGCGCGGTCTCGCTCGTCGGCTGAGCGAGCAGGGCGGCCGCCTCGCCCATTTCAGCCACACGGCCAGCTTCAAGCACCACGATTCGATCCGCATAGCGCTCGACCAGCGACAGGTCATGGCTCACCAGCAACAGCCCCATGCCCCTGTCGCGCAGCCGCGCCAGCACCTCCATGATCGCGTGGCGTAGATCGGCATCGAGCGCACTGGTCGGCTCGTCGGCGATCACCAGCTCTGGCTCGTGTGCGATGGCCGCCGCGATCAGGACGCGCTGGCGCTCGCCGCCTGACAGCCGATGCGGATAGCTGCGCAGCACGCCTGGCTTGTGCAACCCGACCTGGTCGAGCAGACCTTCAAGCGCGCGCGTGTCTGGACGCGGGCCGCCGGTCTGTGTCGCTGCCTCCAAGAGTTGCTGTCCGATGGTGAGGTGCGGCGTGAGCGACGAGAGCGGGTTCTGGAAAACGAAGCCGACGCGCGCACGCAAGGGACGAAGCGCCGGCTCCGGCAAGCCGACCAGCTCGCTCCCGCCCAGACGCGCCGAACCGCTGGCGATGCCCCTGCTCAGGCCGAAGGGCGCCAGGCAGCTCATGCTCTTGCCCGACCCTGAAGCGCCGACCAGCGCGGTGCATCGACCAGGCTCGACGCTAAAGCTTATATCCTCGACAACGGACTGACCGCCGATCCGAACCCCCAGCCGCTCGACTGAATAAAGCGTCATCGCGCCAGCCGATCGCGCAGCCGCTCGCCGAGCGTCGTCAGCGCGAGGATCAGCCCGACCAGCACCCCGCCGGGCACGAGCAGGGCGAGGGGCGCAACATCCATGTCCTCCGCCCCGTCATGCACAAGAATACCCAGCGACGTCAGCGGCTCCTGCACCCCGAGCCCGAGGAAGGAGAGGAAGCTCTCGACCATCACCACCTGCGGCACCGTCAGCACGAGATAGGCAAGCGCGACGCCGGCCACATTCGGCAGGATGTGGCGCAGGAGGATCGCCCCAGAGGGAGCTCCCGCCACCTCGGCCGCAAGCACATAGGGACGGTGGCGCAGTGCCATCACCTGCCCGCGCACGACCCGCGCCATCGTCAGCCATTCGACCGCACCGATGCCGAGAAAGACGAGCACGATCGACCGCCCGAACGCGACCATCAGCAGAATAACGACGAACATGAAGGGCAGCGCGTAAAGCGCATCGACAACCCGCATCATCGCCTCGTCGACGCGTCCGCCGGCCCAGCCGGCAATCGCACCCCAGGCTGCGCCGATCAGCAAGGCGACCAACGCCGCCGCAGCCGCGACGGCGAGCGTGATGCGCGTGCCGATCATTGTGCGCGCGAGCAAATCTCGCCCGACGCTGTCAGTGCCGAGCAAATGGCCATGGGTGAAGGGCGCCGCGCGAACATGGCCCCAGTCAATCTGGTCATAGCCCCAGGGCAGCATCACGGGCAGCAACAGGGCCGCGAGCGCAACCGTGACGATCGTCCATCCCGCGATCCTCATCCGCGCACGCGGGGATCGAGCCAGCCATAAGCAAGATCGGCGAGCAGGTTGAAGAGCAGGATCAGCGCTGCGTAGAGTATCACCACGCCCAGGACGAGCGGGTAGTCGCGGTTGAGCGCGCCCTGGACGAAGTAGCGGCCGAGGCCGGGCAGTCCGAACACAGTCTCGATAACGACTGCGCCGGTCAGCAAGCCCGCCGCGGCCGGGCCGAGATAACTCACCACCGGCGCCAGCGCCGGGCGTAGCGCATGCCGCAGCAATATGCTGCGCGGCGAAAGCCCGCGTGCCCGGGCGGCCAGCACATGATCCTGCGCCAGGGCGACCGCGAGCCCGGCCCGCGCCAGCCGGGCGATCGCACCCGCCACCGGCAATGCGAGGGCAATAACCGGGAGCACGAGCGAGGTGGCACCGTCCAGCCCAGATACCGGCAGCCATTGCAGCCATAATGCGAAGACGAGCGCCAGTGCTGGCCCGGTGACGAAGGTGGGGATCGCGGTCAGCAATGTCGCCTTGAC
This sequence comes from Sphingomonas sp. P3_C5, assembly GCF_056402635.1. NCBI lineage: Bacteria > Pseudomonadati > Pseudomonadota > Alphaproteobacteria > Sphingomonadales > Sphingomonadaceae > Sphingomonas > Sphingomonas sp. P3_C5. Next base: position 393,080 of record NZ_JBFUHA010000005.1, on the reverse strand, counting down.
CATGATGATGCGGTCGACGAGCCCGCCGGCATGAGTCCCCGCCACCACCGCGCCGCCGATCCCGAGGCATAGCGCCAGCACCAGCGCCAGCCCGCCAAGCGTAAGCGAGACCGGCAGGCCCTGCGCGATCAGCGCGCCGACCGTGAAATCCTTATAGACGAGCGAGGGCCCGAAATCCCCGGTCAGCACGCCGCCCAGATAACGCGCCGCCTGTTCGGGCAGCGGCTTGTCGAGGCCGTAAGCGGCGGCAAATGCAGCGCGCGTGGCGGGGTCGAGCGGGCGCTCGGCATCGAACGGGCTGCCCGGCGCCGCGCGCATCAGCACGAACGAGAGGAGGATAACCGCGAGGAGCGTGGGGATCGCCGTCGCGAGCCTGCGAATCAGGATCGCGCGCATGTCCGCCGCCCCTGTTCAGCGGCTCACTTGGCCGTGGTTTTGGCGTCCTGGCCGTCGCCTGGCGGAGCGGCGACGATGTCGCGGGTGGTCGAGCCCTTGTCGACGACATTGGTGCCCGGATCGCCGACAGCCGAGCGAATGCCGGGATCGGCAACGTCAGCGCCTGCCGCGGTGATCGTCGCGCTCTCGGACGCGCTGCGCTGCGACGGGCCGCCGAACAGGGCGTCGAGCGCCTGGGCGTTGGGGCTCACGTCATTGGCGCGCGCGGCGCCGGGCTGGGGCGGGGTCAGCGCGAAATCGGGCGGAATCATCAGGGGCGCCTGACGACCGACCGCGAACTCGTCGGGCCTCGCATGTTCCCGGCCGCCATGGGCGCAGCCGGATAGCAGGACGGCGAGGCCGAGCCCGGTTGCGATCGACACCAACTTACGCATTCATATTCTCCACTGAAGCACGCCCTGCCCGGGGCTTGTCGCGCACAAGAAGCGCTCGCACAAGCAGGATGAGCACGCCTACCGTAATCGCCGCATCCGCGACATTGAAGACCAAAAAGGGCCGCCACTCGCCAAAGTGCAGATCGGCGAAGTCGACCACATAGCCGAACCGCACCCGATCGAGGATATTGCCGATCGCGCCACCGAGCACGAGGCCGAGCCCGACCTGGTCCTGGCGATTGGGTTCGCGGAACATCCACACAAGCACGCCGACCGCGATCGCGGCCGTCAGCGCCACCAGGCCCCAGCGCATCGCCTCGGTATCGGCGTGAAGCATTCCCAGCGACACGCCGTGATTCGCGACGAAGCGCAGCGTGAAGATGGAATTGATCTCCCGCCCCTCGCCCATCTCGTTCAGGCCAAGGCTGTTGGTGATGCCATATTTCGCCGCCTGATCCGCGATGAACAGGATCGCGCCGGTTACCAATCCAACGACAGGAAGCTTACGCATCAGGAAACGACCTTGGTGCAGCGATCGCAAAGGGCACCATCCTGCACGACTTCGGGCAGGAGGCGCCAGCAGCGGCCGCATTTGTGGAACTCAGTGCGGGTAACGGACACGGCATCGCCCGCCCTCACCTTGGCGACAATGAAAATCTCGGCGAGCGCCTCAGGGGTCAAGGCCGATTTCGGGACGGTCACTTCGGCCTCGAGGCTGGAGCGCACAATCTTGTCGCGGCGCAGCGGTTCGATCGCCTCGGTCACTGCCTCGCGCAGGGCCCGCACATCGGACCAACTCGTCGCCACCGCATCGTCGCCGGGCAGCTTGGGCAATTCAGGCCATTCGAGGAAATGGACCGAGCCGTCCTCGCTCGGGAAACGCGCCTGCCACACTTCCTCGGCCGTGAAGCACAGGATCGGCGCTGCGTAGCGGACCAGCGCATGGAACAGCACATCAAGCACCGTGCGATACGCCCGCCGCTTCGGATCGGTCGGCGCGTCGCAATAGAGGCTGTCTTTGCGGATGTCGAAGAAGAAGGACGACAGGTCCTCAGCCGCGAAATCCGTCAGCAGCCGCAAATAGCGGTTGAACTCGTAATTCTCCGTCGCCGCCTTCAGCTCGACATCGAGCTGGCCGAGCAGGTGGAGCACATAAAGTTCGAGCTCGGGCATATGCCGCGTGTCGACCTTCTCTGCGTCGGTGAAGCCATCGAGTGCGCCGAGCATGTAGCGGAAGGTGTTGCGCAGCTTGCGATAGGCGTCGGAGGTGGTGTTCAGCACCTCTTTGCCGATCCGCACATCCTCGAAATAGTCGGTCTGCGCGACCCACATGCGCAGGATATCGGCGCCCGATTCCTCGATGATCTTGAGTGGATCAACGACATTCTTGAGACTCTTCGACATCTTCTTGCCGTTCGAGTCGAGCGCGAAGCCGTGAGTCAGGACAGCATCATAAGGCGCACGGCCGCGGGTGCCGGCGCTTTCGAGCAAGGACGACTGGAACCAGCCGCGATGCTGGTCCGAGCCTTCGAGATACAGGTTCGCGCGCGTGCCCTCGCCGTACCGCGCCTCGATCACAAAGGCGTGAGTCGAGCCGCTGTCGAACCAGACATCGAGAATGTCGTTCTGTGGTTGCCATTCGGCGAGATCGTAGTCGGGCCCGAGCAGTGCCTGATGATCGGCGGTGAACCACGCGTCCGCGCCGCCTTCCTCGAACGCCGCGACGATGCGCGCGTTGACCGCGGGGTCAGCGAGGTAATTTGGGACGGGATCGAACAGCGTCTTCTTTTCGACATAGAGCGCGATCGGTACGCCCCAGGCGCGCTGGCGCGAGATCACCCAGTCGGGCCGCCCCTCGACCATCGCACGGATGCGGTTCTGCGAACGCGCCGGCACCCAGCGCGTCCGCTCGATCGCGTCGAGCGCGATCTCCCGCAGCGTCGGCGCGTTGCCGATGCCGTGCCCGAGAACCGGCGCGAAGCCGACATCGACGCCGAGTTCGATCGGCTCGGCAACCGCCTGGTGCCGCTGCGTCTGGTCCATCGGGATGAACCATTGCGGCGTCGCCCGGAAGATCACTTTCGCCTTGGAGCGCCAGCTATGCGGATAGCTGTGCGCGAAATCGTCCGATGCCGCGAGCAGCGCCCCGGCCTCGCGCAGATCGCTGCAGATCGGCCCGTCCGAGGCGACGAACTTCTTGTTGATGACGCTCCCCTGCCCGCCCAGCCACAGCCAGTCGAGCCGGTACATGCCGGCACCATCGACTGCGAACACCGGATCGATGCCGTGCGCTTTACACAGCAGGAAATCGTCCTCGCCGTGATCGGGGGCCATATGGACCAGACCGGTACCGGCGTCAGTGGTGACAAAATCGCCGGGCAGGAAAGGACGGGGTTTCGCGAAGAAGCCACCAAGCTTGTGCATCGGGTGGCGGGCGATAGCGCCGGCGAGGTCGGAGCCCTTGCCTGTCCAGATAGGCTTGAACGGAGTCTCATCCGGCGTGAAGGAAGTCCTCCCTCGGAAGTCATCGCGCTGACCGCGATCGAAAAGCTCGGCAGCGACGACCACGACGCCTTCCCAAACAGTCTTCAGGTTTTCCGAGGTAGCGGGCAATGCCTTGTCAATCAGCGCATGCTGCCGGCCTTTATAGGCTACGTAATCAATCTCAGGCCCATAGCTCAGCGCCTGGTTCACCGGGATCGTCCACGGCGTCGTCGTCCAGATCACCGCATAAGCGCCGACCAGTTCCGGCGCGTTCGGCGCCTCGACGATCTCGAATGCGACGTCGATCTGCGTCGACACCACATCCTCATATTCCACCTCGGCCTCGGCCAGAGCGGTCTTCTCGACCGGCGACCACATCACCGGCTTGGCGCCGCGATACAGCTGGCCGCTCTCGGCGAACTTGAGCAACTCGCCGACGATCGCCGCCTCGGCGTCGAACTTCATGGTGAGGTACGGGTCTTCCCAATCGCCCATCACCCCGAGCCGCTTGAACTGCTCGCGCTGCACCGCCACCCATTTCTCGGCATAAGCGCGGCATTCGGCGCGGAACTGGGCGACCGGCACCTGATCCTTGTCGAGCTTCTTCTCTTTATACTGCTTCTCGACCTGCCATTCGATCGGCAGACCATGGCAATCCCAGCCGGGTACATAAGGCGCGTCCTTGCCGAGCAGGGACTGGCTGCGGACGATGATGTCCTTCAGCACCTTGTTCATCGCATGGCCCATATGGATGTCGCCATTGGCGTAGGGCGGGCCGTCATGCAGGATGAAGCGCTCGCGGCCCTTCCGCTGCTCGCGCAGGCGATCATACAGGCCAAGCTTTGCCCAATGCTCGAGAATCGCCGGTTCCTTCGCGGCGAGGCCGGCCTTCATGGGAAAGTCGGTCTTCGGCAGGAAGACGGTATCGCGATAATCTTGCGCGGCGGGGGCGGGTGTATCAGTCATAAGTGGCCGGGCTTTAGACGAGAGGATGGTCCGTTGCTAGGTCGCTGGTGGCAACATGGGCCTTGCTCCTTTCGTGCATGGTCGGCTGGAGCGGAAACGGCCGGCACGGGAGATATGGGACGCCAGCGCATCTAATTCCTGGACCTTCGCGCCAACCGTGCAGTGTCTATAATCATTCTGGTACAATTACTTAATGGATTTATCCACTCCGAGGACGAAGGCTCCTGCCGCCCCTAATGTGCGATTAGGTGCGATTCGCGGGAACGACATCGGCGACCCGCACGTATTCGTCTCGGGAGTATAAAATAATCTATGTTAATCGAGGACGACATCGCCATCCTCGCGCGGGTAATGATGGCGCTTGGTGACGGGTGCCAGAAAGCGATCGATGACAACATCACCAGGGCTCTGGGCGCTCACCAGTGGGACGAAATGAGCAAATGGCACCGCGTGCGCGCGCGCGTCGCCCGCATGCAACTGCAAATGACCCGGGAAGACGCGGTGGATTTCGGAAACGCGCGCCCGATCCCCGGCGCTGCGCGGTCGTAACTCCACGCCCCGTTCTCAGTCCCGTACGATCCCGGTTTCGCTGAACGGTTTCGGCTCAACCGGCGGGATCTTCGCCGGGTTCAGCGCGCACTGCCAATAGCCGACGTCGATCCACCGGCCCTGTTTGTAGCCGACTTCGCGCAGCACGCCCGTCCGCCTGAAACCAACCGATTCGTGAAGCCGGATCGAATGATCATTGGGTAGGGCGATCGCGCCGATCGCATGAGTGAAGCCCTGCGCCCGCAGCGTATCGATCAGCGCATCATAGAGCTGGCGGCCATTGCCCTGCCCCTGAGTGCCGCTAGCGAGATAGATCGAAGTCTCGACGACATATTGATAGGCCGGCCGATCGCGGAACTTAGTCGCATAGGCATAGCCGAGCACCCCGCCCTGCTCGTCGCCATTGGTCACCACCAGCCAGGGATAGAGCCCCTCAGACGCGGCCATACGAGTCCGCATCGCCCGGGCATCAGGCGGCTCGAGTTCGAAAGAGACAGTGCCGGTCTCGACATAGGGCGCATAGATCGCCGCAATCGCGGCAGCATCTTCGGGTCGCGCAGCGCGGATCGCAATCATTGCGCCGCCCGTGCCAGGACGAAGTCCATCAACCTGATGTCCGAACGAGATGCGGTCGGGCCACCCAGGCTGGCGCATTCGAGGCACCGCGCCTGAATCGCCGAACCGGTGCCGATCCGCTTCACATCGCCCAGCGCACGCGCGAAGATCGCGCGGCGCTCGGCGGCGATCCGGCTAAAGGCGTCGTCGCCCTCGCTGCTCGCATTGTCGCCATCATCATCCGAGCGCCCGAGGCGCTCGACCAGCTTGCCGAGCCAGTTGGGCTTCTTCTCGAGATATTCGGCATGGACATCCTCAGGCTTGAGGCCAGCCCGCCGGGCCGCTTCGGCGATCGCATCCTTCACCCCACCGAACCGGTCGACCAGCCCGAGCTGGTGCGCGGTGCCGCCGTCCCACACCCGGCCCTGGCCGATCTCGTCGACTCGCGCCAGGCTGAGCTTGCGCGCCTGCGAGACGCGCGTGATGAACTCGCGATAGCCATTCTCGATGCCGGCCTGGAAAATCGCATCGGTCTGGGCATTGGTGCCGCCAACCACGTCCGGCTGGCCGGAGAGCGGCGTTGTCTTCACCCCATCCGTGGTGATGCCGAGCTTCTTTAGTGTGTTCTCGAAGGTCGGGATGATGCCGAAAATACCGATCGATCCGGTGATCGTGGTCGGCTCGGCGAAGATCACATCGCCAGCGGTCGACACCCAATAGCCGCCCGACGCGGCAAGGCTGCCCATCGAGATGACGATCGGCAGCTTCTGCGCCTTCGCCTCGGCAATCGCACGCCGCATGTCTTCGGACGCAAGCGCCGAACCGCCCGGCGAATCGATCCGGACGACCAGGGCCTTCAGCTTCTTGTTGGCGAGGCCATCGAGCAGCAGCTTGTCGACTGTGTCGGCGCCGACATTGCCGCCCTTCGATTTGCCGTCGACGATGTCACCAGCAATCGTCAGCACGCCGATCGCGTCGCCGCCGGTCGGCAGCGGATTGGCCTCGACATAGGATTCATATTTGATCGTGTTGAAGGTGCCGACCGGCTTGCTGCTGTCGGAGCCCGCTATCTCGGCGACACGCTTGCCGAAATCGAGCCGGTTACCGAGCCTGTCAACCAGCCCCGCATCGAAATTGGCTTTGGCGACATCCCCCTGCGCGGCGGCGACGACCTTGTCGGGCTGTGTCAGGAAATCGGCGAACTTCGCCTTGGGCCGCGCCTTGTGGATCGCGTCCTGCCACTGCGCGAACAGCACGCCGTAGAGTTTGACATTTTCTTCCTTGGCTTCGGGCGAGGCTTCGGTGCGGGTATAGGGCTCGACATAGGATTTATATTTGCCGACCCGGTAGATGTGCGCGTTGACGCCGAGCTTGTCGATCAGCCCCTTGTAATAGAGCTGCGATCCGCCCGGGCCCATGAACAGCGTGCCGCCCATCGGATTCATCCAGATCTCGCTGGCATTGGCGGCGAGGCGATAGCCCGAATCAGTATAGGCGGTGGCATAAGCCAGCACCTGCTTGTGGGCGTCACGCACGGCGCGCACCGCATTCGCCACCTCGTCGACCGCCGCCGGATAGCCGCCGCCGAAAGAATCGAGATCCAGCACCACTACCTTCACCCGGTCGTCGGTCTTGGCCTTTTCAAGCGCACGCACCAGGTCGCGCAGTCGGAACTGGTGCCCCGGCGCATTGCCGCTGAGCGTCGCAAAAGGTTCCGCCTCCTCGGGCTGCTCGACGATCTGGCCGTCGAGCTTGAGCAGCAGCGCCCCGTCGCGGATCGTGGCCGGGCTCGGTTTCGCCGAGAGCACGCCGAAGATCAGCCCGAAGAACAGCAGCATCGCGATCAGGACGAGCGCGTCCTTGATGCCGACCAGAATCTTCCAGGCGCCCCGAACCAGTTTCACCGTATAGTCCCCTGCTCACGCAATTGAGCCAGCGACGCTAGAGCATGGGAAGGCATGAGTAAACTTCTGTACTAGGCGGGCAATACAGGTTGGCCTTCTTTCCCCCTCCCGCTTGCGGGAGGGGTCGGGGGTGGGCTCGCGCTATCCGCGAATGCTCCGCTCGTGGAGGTCGGGCGCCCACCCCCAGCCCAGTTTCAGACCGGTCAGGCTCCCAGCCTGACCTGAACGATGCGGGGCATCGTTCACCTGAAACTCGCAAGCGGGAGGGGGAAGAAGATTCGATCACGCGACTTCCGCAGCACCCGAACAAGGCGGCTCCCAACCAAACACGCTCCGCCCGCCATAATCATGCGACCGCCGCCGCTCCTCAGCCAGGAAAGCCGGAAACGAGGGCCCCGTCGCATGCGCCTCGAGCCGCCGCGCCTCGGCATCGAGGCGGCGGATCGCCCCCAGCCTCTCCTCATTCCCCAGCTTCGCCCCGGCAACAGCTGCCTTCATGACGGCAATGGTCTGATCATAGACCTTGATCGGCACCGGATAGGGATGGCGATCCTTGCCGCCATGCGCGAGCGAGAAGCGCGCCGGGTCGGCAAAGCGGCAGGGCGCGCCGTGGACGACCTCAGCCACCATCGCCAGCGATCGCACCGTCCGGGCGCCGACGCCTGGCACCAGCAGCAATTCGGGGAAGTCTTTGGGCCCGCATTCAGCCGCAGCGGCGAGCGTGCCGTGCAGGCGCCGCAGCATCACATCGGCCGGCCGCACGTCATGGTGGCCCGGCATGACGAGGTGCGGCAACTCCGCCTGGGCGGGCGCCGACGCATCCCGGCCATCGATCGCGGCGACTTCGCGTATGATCCGATCCGGACCCAGATCGCGCAGCAGATCGAGCTGAACGCCGCGCGAGGCCCGGGCGCGGACATCCGTGAGGTTGACGATATTGCCCTGCCCCCGCCCCTCGATCGCGGCGTGCGGCGCCTCGACGAAATCGGTCAGCCCTTCGGACGACCAGTGATAGCGGCGCGCCTGGCGGCTATCCTCGTTCATGCCCTGCTGGATGACGACCCATTGGCCGTCATCGGCGATAATGAACCCGTGCAGATACAGCTGGAAACCGTCCTGCACCGCGGCGCTGTCGACCTTCGCGACAAGCCGGCTGGTCCTGGCGAGCCCGGCACCATCGAGCCCGACCCGCTCGCCGATCGCCACCAGTTCCTGCGGCGTCCGGCGCGACTGCTTGCCGCGCCCGCCGCAGACATGCAGGCCGAGCTCGCCCGACAGCGGCGCAAGGCCACGCTTCAGCGCGCCGATCACGCTGGTGGTGATGCCGGACGAATGCCAGTCCATCCCCATCACCGCGCCGAACGACTGGAACCAGAAAGGATGGGCCAGCCGCCGCAACAGCTCGTCGCGGCCATAATGATGGACGATCGCCTCCGAGATGACCGCGCCGAGGCGTGCCATGCGGCTGCTCAGCCAGGGCGGCACATGTCCGCCATGCAGGGGAAGGTCAGCGCTGCCGCCACGTCTGGCCATAGCTGTGGTCCACGGGAACGAATAAGGAACAAGCTGCTACCAGACTGGTGCGCCGGCCGCTATACTGGCGCCGCATCAACCATGTTAGGTTCATTCGGGCGACTTTTATTCGCGCCCAAACCGTTGACGAACGCGGGCCGCAATCGCATATGCGCATCGCTGGCACTCACTTCGGGTGAGTGCTAACAACGATTCACGAACACCATCAGAAGGGACAAGCGCGCATGAATTTTCGTCCGTTGCACGACCGCGTCCTCGTTCGCCGGGTAGAGGCGGAAGAGAAGACTGCAGGCGGGATCATCATCCCGGAAACCGCCAAGGAAAAGCCGCAGGAAGGCGAAGTCGTCGCCGCCGGCTCGGGCGCCCGCGCCGATGACGGCTCGATCACCCCGCTGGACGTCAAGGCCGGCGACAAGATCCTGTTCGGCAAATGGTCCGGCACCGAGGTGAAGATCGACGGTGAAGACCTGCTGATCATGAAGGAATCCGACATCCTTGGGATTGTTGGCTGACGCCAACGGGCTCGGGCATCGTTGCCTAAGCCAGCCCCGAGAACGATTTCTCTCAACCCATTCTATTTCAAGGAATAAACAACATGGCAGCGAAAGACGTCAAGTTTTCGCGTGACGCGCGTGAGCGCATTCTCCGCGGTGTCGACATTCTCGCCGACGCAGTGAAGGTCACGCTTGGCCCCAAGGGCCGCAACGTCGTGATCGACAAGTCGTACGGCGCGCCGCGCATCACCAAGGACGGCGTTACCGTCGCCAAGGAGATCGAGCTCAAGGACAAGTTCGAGAACATGGGTGCGCAGATGCTGCGCGAAGTGGCCTCGAAGACCAACGACGTCGCCGGCGACGGCACCACCACCGCGACCGTTCTCGCTCAGGCGATCGTTCGCGAGGGCATGAAGTCGGTTGCCGCCGGCATGAACCCGATGGATCTGAAGCGCGGCATCGATCTCGCCGTCATCAAGGTCGTCGAGGACCTCAAGGCGCGTTCCAAGCCGGTCGCCGGCACCAAGGAAATCGCCCAGGTCGGCATCATCTCGGCAAACGGCGACACCGTCGTCGGCGAGAAGATCGCTGAAGCGATGGAGCGCGTCGGCAAGGAAGGCGTGATCACCGTCGAGGAAGCCAAGGGTCTCGAGTTCGAGCTCGATGTCGTCGAAGGCATGCAGTTCGACCGCGGCTATCTCTCGCCCTACTTCATCACCAATCCGGAGAAGATGTCGGTCGAGCTCAACGATCCGTACATCCTGATCCACGAGAAGAAGCTGTCGAACCTGCAGGCGATGCTCCCGATCCTGGAAGCCGTCGTTCAGTCGGGCCGTCCGCTCCTGATCATCGCCGAGGACATCGAGGGCGAGGCTCTGGCCACGCTCGTCGTCAACAAGCTGCGCGGCGGCCTCAAGGTCGCAGCCGTCAAGGCGCCTGGCTTCGGCGATCGCCGCAAGGCGATGCTCGAGGACATCGCGATCCTGACCAAGGGCGAGATGATCTCCGAGGATCTCGGCATCAAGCTCGAGAGCGTCACGATCGGCATGCTCGGCACCGCCAAGCGCGTCACGATCGACAAGGACAACACCACCATCGTCGATGGTGCTGGCGACCATGAAGCGATCAAGGGCCGCACCGATGCGATCCGTCAGCAGATCGAGAACACCACCAGCGATTACGACAAGGAGAAGCTCCAGGAGCGTCTTGCCAAGCTCGCCGGCGGCGTTGCCGTGATCAAGGTTGGCGGTTCGACCGAGGTTGAAGTCAAGGAGCGCAAGGACCGCGTCGACGACGCTCTCCACGCAACCCGCGCAGCAGTCGAAGAGGGCATCGTCCCCGGCGGCGGCACGGCTCTCCTCTATGCCACCAAGGCACTTGAGGGCATGAAGGGCGCGAACGACGACCAGACCCGCGGCATCGATATCGTCCGTAAGGCGCTCTACGCGCCGGTTCGCCAGATTGCGGCGAATGCGGGCCATGACGGTGCGGTCATCTCGGGCAAGCTGCTCGACGGCAACGATCCGACGCTCGGCTTCAATGCGCAGACCGACCAGTATGAGAACCTCGTCGAGAGCGGCGTGATCGACCCGACCAAGGTCGTCCGCACCGCCCTCCAGGACGCGGCCTCGGTCTCGGGCCTGCTCATCACGACCGAAGCGGCCGTGTCCGAGCTGCCGGAAGACAAGCCCGCCATGCCCATGGGCGGCGGCGGCGGCATGGGCGGCATGGGCGGAATGGATTTTTGATTTCGGACGGGAGCAGCGAAAGCTGCTCCCGACACGAAATCAAAACGGACGGCGGGTCGGCGGCAATCCGCCGAACCCGTCCGACGAAAGCGCGGGCTTTGCCCGCGCCGGAATTCCAGACCTACTCAGCCAACAAGCTGGAACATCGAAAGGCCGGGGGAGCGATCCCCCGGCCCTTTGTTTGTTGAACCCATCGCGGTATATCGGGGCGAACGAGGTGCCGGTGCGACACAATCCGCTCTATCAGCCCATTACAGTCGATCAGTTCTTCTCGATCGATTTCGGCACGGACCGCAAATTCGAGCTGGTCGATGGCGTCATCCAGATGGTGGCCGACCACACGTCAGCACGCGCGCGGGTCGCCGCGAATATCCTCAGTTTTCTCGGCCAGAAACTTCGCGGGACAGGGTGTCGTCCGTACAGTTCGACTTTGGGCGTGCGGGTGGACGAGACCAATCTCTGCTATCCGGATATCAGCGTTTATGGCGATAATCCGGGCTCTTCTGATAACGATTCCGCTCGCGTGCTGAACAATCCGATCGCTATTTTTGAGGCCCTGCCGACATCCAGCAGCAAGGAAAGTCCGAGCAGGAAAGTCGCGGAATATCGTCAGCTGGAGTCAGTGGACACAATCGTGTTCATCGATCCGCACAATGAATTGACCCGGGTCCTCCAACGGCTAGGGCCAGGTTCATGGCGCAACGACATGTTCGCGCAGCATGACATCGAACTCCCGGCGCTCGGAATCGTCATCCCGCACGCCGAAATCTTCGCCCGCGACTGAACAGGAATACCGCGATGAAGCTCTATTACACCCCCGGCGCCTGCAGCCTGGCCGACCATATCGCGCTCCACGAGGCTGGCCTCTCTTTCGACTGCGAGAAGGTCGATCTCCGAGCCAAGACGACCGAGACCGGTGCGGATTATTGGCAGATCAATCCCAAGGGCTATGTCCCGGCGCTGACGCTCGACAGCGGCGAGACCCTTTCCGAGAATATCGCGATCCTCGACTGGATTGCCGGGCAGGCGCCGCAACTCGCGCCGGGCGGCGCGATGGGGCACACGCATCTGCTCGAGGCGCTGGCCTATATCTCGACCGAGCTCCACAAGAACTACAAGCCGTTCTTCGCCGGCGGTAGCGACGAGGACAAGGCCAGGGCCGGCGAGATCATCACCAAACGTCTGCAGTATCTCGCGGACACCATGGCAGGCGATTATCTGTTCGGCGCCGATATGAGCGTGGCCGACTCCTATCTGTTCGTCATGCTGCTCTGGGCACGCAAGAACGGCATCACCATTCCCGAGGCGCTTGGGCCGTTCCTCGCCCGCATGATGGCGCGCCCGGCGGTGAAGACCGCAATGACGCATGAGGGACTGATCTGAGCCGGCTCGAACGCCGGCAATGATGCCGACCGCAACCTGGCCGCGCTGGCCGGCCAGCTTCCCCCGCGCGCCCAAGTCCCCGCTCGCCCGCCGCCTGCTCTTCTGGGTCGTCCCCTGGCTGGTGCTGAGCCTGACGATCTTCGCGAGCTGGCTATACCTCGCCGTACTCGATCCGACCCGCGTCGGCTGGCTCCTCGATGGCAATGATCACGGCCAGGGAGCGATCGGCCTCGCCGCCTATCTGCGCGCGCCGCCGCCCTGGCCGTCGCTCCATTCCTCGATGCTGATGGCGCCGCAGGGCCTGTCGGTCGCGCTGACCGACAGCAATCCGCTGCTCGCCTTGCTGCTCCGTCCCTTTGCCGCGATCCTGCCGGTCGGCATCCAGTATTTCGGCCTGTGGCTGTTCGCCTGCATCCTCCTCCACACCGGTTTCGCCGCAGCGCTGGTGCGCCGTTACGCACCCAACCCGCTGACGACCTGGATCGGCGCCGCGCTGCTGACTCTGATGCCGGTGCTGCTCGCCCGCTTCGGCCATGTGAATCTCTGCGCCCAGTGGCTGATCCTCTGGGCATTGTGGATCTTCATCGATGACAGGCGGTCGCGGATGCCCGGCTGGTGGGTCGCGATCATCGTCACCGCGGCACTCATCCACCCTTATCTGCTGGTGATGGTCGCTGCCATCTGGGCAAGCGCGATGCTCCGCCAGGTCGTGCAGGCACCGGACATGAAGGCACGCTTCGCGATGATCAGCGACGTCGCCATGGTCGTGGCGCCAATGCTGATCATCCCGCAATTGCTCGGGCTGGTGGGTGAGCCGGTCATGGCGACCGGCTCCTATGGCGGCTTCGCGATGTCGCTCGACGGGCTGTGGAACCCGAACGAGCCCGTCTATTCCGCGCTCATCCCGGCAAAGTCGCTCGATCATTCGCAGGGGCTGGAGGGGATGAACTATCTCGGCGCCGGCCTGCTCGCGCTCGCGCTGGTGGCTTTGGTCTGGCGACTGCGCCACCGCACCGCGCGACCGGACGCCCCATCGCTCCGCTGGTCGATCTGGCTGGTGCCGGCATTCGCCGCGATTACCATCATCGCGGTGATGCCGCATCTCATCTGGCGCGGTCAGATCATCGCGACCCTGCCCATGCCCGACCTGATGCCAAAGCTGCTCGATCCGATCCGCGCCGCTGGCCGCATGTTCTGGCCGGTCGATTATGTCATCGCGCTCGTCGCCATCGCCATCGTCTGCCGGATGCGCTTCGGCATTTTCGTGCTCGGCGCGGCGCTCCTGCTCCAGATCGTCGATCTCGCGCCGCTGTTCGCCTATTCGCGAGGAAGCTCGGTCGCAGCCAACGACCCGCGTGCCTATCGCCGCACGGTCGATCCGCGCTGGGACGCGCTGATCGCCAGCGCCGACATGATCGAGTTCGAGCCACCCCAGCCCTATCGCGACCTCGCGCTGCTCGAGGAGATCACCTGGCGCGCGGTCGTCGCCGGCCGGCCGGTGCGCTATTTCTACGCCTCGCGCGAACCCGTTGCCGTCAAGCACCGCCTCGAGGCCGACAGTTTCGCCTTCGCCACCGGCCAGCGCGATCCGCGCCGCCTCTACGTCCTGCTCGACGGCTGGGCACCGCCGAGCCTCGCCGGCCGGGTAACGAAAATCGACGGCGTCTCGATCATCGCGCCGGGTGGGGCCAATGACTTGAGGCAGAAGTGACCTAGAATCCTGACACACCCCCTTCCCCCGGAGCGGGAAGCGCGACACTATGCTGGCATAACCGCCTTTGGGGAATCACATGACCGACCTCACGCGCCGCGAGACGATCGCAGCCGCAGCCACGCTTGCCACGCTCGCCACGGCAATGCCCGCCTGGGCTCAGGACAAGGCGACCGCCGCCGATGTTGCCGCCTGGGATCTGAGCGACCTTTATCCGAACGACGCCGCCTGGGATGCGGCGCGCAAGAAGATGCTCGCCGATATTCCGGGCCTGCTGAAATACAAGGGCACACTCGGCACCAGCGCAGACGCGCTCGCCGCCGCCCTCGTCGCGCAGTCCGATCTCGGCCGCACCGCCGGCCGCATCTACACCTATATCAGCCTCAAGGCCGATGAGGATGTGCGCGTCGCCGACAGCCAGGAGAAGCAGGCCCAGGCGATCGACATGTACACCGCGTTCGGCGAGGCCACCTCCTGGGTCGCGCCCGAATTGCTCGCGCTCGGCGCCGCGAAGATCGACGGCTTCGTCGCCTCGAACCAGATCCTCAAGACGCGCTTCGATTTCTACCTCGCCGATATCGTCCGCCAGGCCGAGCACACCCTGTCGCCCGAAGGCGAGATATTGCTCGCGGGGACGGGAGCGCCCTTTGCCGGCGCACGCGACATTCGCGAGCAGCTCGTCGCCTCCGACATTCCCTGGCCGACCGTCACGCTGTCGACCGGCAAGAAGGTCAGGCTCGACGATCAGGCCTATACGCTAAACCGCGATGCCCCCAACCGCGCTGACCGCAAGCTCGTCTTCGACACGTTCTGGGCTGAATATGGTGCGTTCAAAAGCTCGCTCGGCGCCGCCTATCTCAGCCATGTGAAAGCCGACATCTTCCGCAAGAAAGCGCGGAAATATCCGACCTCGCTCGCCATGTATCTGTCGGGCAACAATGTGCCGGAAGGCGTGTACCGCACGCTGGTCGCCGAAACCAACACCGGCCTGCCCGAGCTCCACCGTTATTTCGAGCTGCGTCGCAAGATGCTCAAGCTGCCCGACATGGCCTATTACGACATCTATCCGCCGTTGGTTCAGCTCGACAAGAAAGTGACGGTGCCCGAGATGCGCCCGATCGTGATCGAGGCGCTGAAGCCGCTCGGCCCGGAATATGGCGCGATGTTCGCCAAGGCGTCCGCCGGCAAATGGATGGACCCGCTGCCGCGCCCGGGCAAGAAATCAGGCGCCTATATGAATCCCGGCGCCGCCTATGACGTCCACCCCTATCTGCTGCTCAATCTCGGCGAGAATTACGACGGGATGACGACCTATGCGCATGAATGGGGCCATGCGATGCACACTTTGCTGGCGAACAAGAACCAGCTTTACGACAAGTCGGATTATCCGATCTTCCTCGCCGAGATCGCCTCGACCTGCAACGAGCAGCTCCTCGCCGCCTATATGGTCAAGCAGGCCAAGTCGAAGGAGGAGAAGCTCTTCTATCTCGGCCAGCAGCTCGAGGCGATGCGCGGCACTTTCTACCGCCAGGCGATGTTCGCTGAGTTCGAGCTCGAAGTGCATGACAAGGCGGAAGCCGGCGACGGCCTGTCAGGCGAGAAGCTGACGGCGATCTATCTCGATCTGCTCAAGCGCTATCATGGGCCAAAGGTCGCGATCGACCCGGCCTATGCGGCTGAATGGGCCTATATCCCGCATTTCTACACCAGCTTCTATGTCTACCAATATGCGACCTGCATCTCGGCCGCGTCCTATTTCGCCCGCGCGATCCTGAAGGGCGGCGCGAAGGAGCGCGACAATTACCTGACCGTGCTCAAGGCGGGCGGCTCGGACTATCCGGTCGAAATCCTGAAGCGCGCTGGCCTCGATATGGCGGGCCCCGCGCCATACCAGGCGATCATCGCGACCTTCAGGGACACGCTCGACCAGGCGGAAGCGCTGATGGGGTGACCGCGCCCTAACTCCACCGTCACCCCGGACTTGTTCCGGGGTCCATGGCTCCGCGCACACAACGCTTGAAGCTCTTGCGGAAACATGGATGCCGGAACCAGTCCGGCATGACGGTGGGGGACTGGGTCGGCCTAAGCCGGTCGGTACAGCATCGCCACATCGCACCGCTCATAACGCGCGCCATTCTCGCGCATCACGCCATCGTCGTGCACGAAGCCGAGCTTCTCGTAGAGATGAATGGCGGCCGCGCTCTTGCGGTTGCTGAGCAGATACATCGTCTCGGCCCCCATGTCCGCCGCGCGGGCGATCATCGCGCGGAGCAGGAACTCCCCGGCCTTGCGCCCTCGCGCAGATGCCAGCACGCCCATCTTGGTCAGTTCGAACCGCGCAGGGCCGGTCTTCTGCAGCGCGCAGGTGCCGACCACGCCCAGCCCCTCCGCCGCGACGAACAGGATGTCGCCACCCGCATCGATGATCCGCTCGCGCGGATTTTCGAGCACGTCGCGGTCGGTCTGCTCGAGCTTGTACATCGCCTCAATCCACTCGGCATTGATGTCGTGAAAATGATGCGCCAGCGAATCGTCATAGCGCAGGATCGTCAGGCCGAGATCGGCGGCACGCCGATCCAGCGGCTTTTCGTCCAGCGCGCGCTCGATCGCCGCGATCTGCGTGAGCAGCGGTCCCGACAAAGGCTCGCACATCGCGGCCACCGCCATGTCGATGCGGGGCCAGACCTCGCGCTTGGAAATGTCCATCGCCGTCTCGCCGGCTATAGTCAGAGAGACCTTCTTCTGCCGTTGGTCACGGCCTTCCCGCTTCATCTCGACAAGGCCGAGCTCGACCAGGCGCGCGACATTGCGGGTAACGCCCGGCTGGCTGATGGCGAGCGCGTCCGCGATTTCCCCCACCGTGAGAGCACCGCGCCGTGCGACCACGGCGAGGATCGGATATTGGCTGGGCTGGATCGGAAGGCCGGACTGAGTGGCCACGCACAGGACCTCGCTCTGCATCCGCTCGGCCAGGCGTTTCAGCCGCGTCCCGAGAAAGAGATGCCCGAGTTCAGCTACGATATCGCCCGCCACTGCCTGCCTCCATCGATCTACATACCGCGTTATATAACACGGTATGAATGATGCAAGCGCTGTCCGTCGGGGCGAATTATGTCACACAGGCACGAAAGCTCGCCCGGAAAATGGCCGCCCAAGAGATTGATATAATTTCGCTAATTTTTTAGGCCGTGAGAAAAAGGGGGCCTAGGGGTGTGACATAATTCGCCAACAGGAAAGCGCCCTACCCCTTCATCGCCTCGATCAGTTTCTTGACCTCCTGGCTGCGGCCGCGCGGCAAGATCAGCACATCATTGCCGCTCGCCACCACGATCAGGTCCTCCACCCCGACCGTCGCAATGCGGATGCCGTCGGACCGGATCAGGCAGTTCACCGTGTCGATCGCGATCACCTCGCCGTGATGGGCATTGCCGTCGTCATCCACGTCGCTGATCCCGTGCAGCGCATCCCAGCTGCCGACATCGCTCCAGCCCATATCCACAGGCACCACCGCGACATGGTCGGCCTTTTCCATCACAGCGACGTCGATTGATTCGGCGGGCGACGCGGCAAAGGCGTCCATGTCCGGAAACACCCGCCGATTTTCGGTCCGCGCCTTCTCCATCGCCTGCCGGCAGGCGACGAGCATCTCGGGCGCATGCGCCGCAAGGGCACCGAGATAGATATCGGCGCGGAACAGGAAGATGCCGCCATTCCAGGCATGGTCGCCGGCCGCGAGCATTGCCTCGGCCCGGTCGCGCGGCGGCTTCTCGACGAATTTGGCGACGCGGTGGACGCCGTTCGATATCTCGGCCCCGATATGGATCCAGCCATAGCCAGTCTCGGGCGCATGCGGATCGATCCCGAAGGTGACGAGCCAGCCCTCGGCGACCAGCGGCATCGCGGCATGGATGGCATCGTGAAACGCGGAAACATCAGTGATGACATGGTCGGACGGCATCACCAGCAGCGCATCGGAGCCACCGCCCGCCGCAATCGCGGCAAGCGCGATCGCCGGCGCGGTGTTGCGGCCCATCGGCTCGAGTATCAGTGCCTGCGCCGAGGCCTCGACCGCCGCCAGTTGCTCCTCGACCATGTCGGCATGCCGCGCATTGGCGACGACGATCGGTGCGGCGAAGCGCTCGCCAACCGCACGCTTGGCGGTCAGCTGGAGCATGGTTTCCTCGGCGGTCAGCGCCAGCATCTGTTTGGGCCGTTCGGGCGTCGACATCGGCCATAGACGCGTGCCCGATCCGCCCGACAGGATGACAGGGATGATCGGCTTGGAAAGCGGCATGCATAACCTCCTGTGATGGACCATCTCTAGGGGACGAGTGGCGGCATAGAAACCGTCAAAGGATCATTCCGCTCCACGAAGTTCAACCTTCACCCGCGTTCAACCTTTTTTTGTCAATTTCTGCGACAGCCGCCCGGCATGTCGGGAATGTTTACACATGGCCGCTAAGGGCTGAGCTACGATGGTCAGGCTGTTCAAACATTATATTCCGAATGCCGTGCTCCTGCTCGGACTGTTCGATCTCATCCTGCTCCTTGTCGCGGGCGAGTTCGGCTGGACGACGCGCGCACACCAGATCGGCATGGCCATCCCGCCGACCTCGACCCGAATCCCCCAATTGCTGACCTTCGCCGCGACGATCGAGCTCGCGATGATCTCGGTCGGGGTCTATGGCGCCGCGTCGCTCCAGTCGCTGCGCCATGCAACCGCCCGCCTCGTGGTCGCGATCTCGCTCGGCGTGATCTTCCTCAGCGCGATCCTGTTCATCATGCCGGGCATCGCCTTGTGGCGCTCAAACCTGCTCTATTCGATGGGCATCGCGGTCGCCTTGCTGATCGTCCTGCGCATCCTGCTCGGCAAGACGCTGGGCGGCCAGGTGTTCAAGCGCCGCGTGGTCGTGCTCGGTGCAGGCGCCCGCGCCGCGCGACTGAAGGCGCTTGCATCGACTCCAGGCGCCGGCTTCGTCGTGGTCGGCTACGTCTCGATGAGCGAATCCGCCCGCGTCATCCCCGAGGCGATCGCGCGTGACGCGATCTACAATCTTGCTGACCATGTCGTGCTGCTCAACGCCAGCGAAGTGGTGCTCGCGCTCGAAGAACGCCGCAACGCGCTTCCCCTCAAGGATCTGCTGCGGATCAAGACTACCGGCGTCCATGTCAACGAGATATCGAGCTTCCTCGAGCGCGAAACCGGCCGCGTCGACCTGCAGAGCGTCAATCCGAGCTGGCTGATCTTCTCGGACGGCTTCTCGTCCGGCCGAATGCTGTCGAGCCTGTTCAAGCGGCTGTTCGACATCACCGCCAGCCTCGCCCTGCTGACTATCACTTTGCCGCTGATCCTGATCACCGCGCTCGCGGTAAAGCTCGAAAGCAAGGGCCCGGCCTTTTACCGCCAGCGCCGGGTCGGCCTGTACGGCGTCGGCTTCGACGTGATCAAACTGCGCTCGATGCGGCAGGATGCCGAAGTCGACGGCAAGGCGGTCTGGGCCGAGAAGGACGATCCGCGCATCACCCGGATCGGCCGGATCATCCGCAAATGCCGCATCGACGAGCTGCCCCAGACCTGGTCGGTTCTGAAGGGCGAGATGAGCTTTGTCGGCCCGCGCCCCGAGCGCCCGCAATTCGTCGAGGATCTCGAGCAGCAGCTCAATTATTACGCCGAGCGCCATATGGTGAAGCCGGGCATCACCGGCTGGGCGCAGATCAACTATCCCTATGGCGCCTCGATCGACGATTCGCGCCAGAAGCTCGAATATGATCTCTATTACGCCAAGAATTATTCGCCCTTTCTCGACCTGCTGATCCTCCTCCAGACGATCCGCGTCGTACTGTGGCCGGAAGGGGCGCGCTGAGGCGATGCAGGGGACCATCATCCTCTGGAGCCACGCGCTGGTTGCCCTGCTCTTCGCCGGCGTCGCGCTGACCCGGCTGCACGAGGCCGGCACCGCCTTGCCGCGGCTCACCTTCGTCGTCGCGCTCGGCGTCACCGCGCTCTGGGCCCTGGCCGTAGCCGGGATCGGCGCCACTGATCTCGTAACCCATGTCGCCGAAAGCGCCCGAGACCTTGCCTGGCTCGGCTTCATGTTCGCGCTCGTCCGCCGCGACCGCGACGCGCCCGAAACCCGGGCAGTCGCGATCATCTACGGCGTCGTCGGGGTGATCGTCATCGCCGGCGCCGGCCTCGCCGTAGCCGAGGGCACGATCCACCATAGCAGCGTGCCCGCGCTCGCGACCGTCAGCGTGTTGTTGCGGACCATGGTCGCGATCAGCGCGCTCGTACTGGTCAACCATCTCTATTCAGCGGTCGTGCCCAATGATCGTGGTGGTATCCGGCTCGCCGTGATCGGGCTTGCGGCGATGTGGAGCATCGATCTGCTGCTCTACGCGACTGCCTATCTGATCGGGAACCCGCCGACTGCGCTCATCGCCGGGCGCGGCATCGTCATGGCGTTCGCCGCCCCGATCTTCGCGGTCGCGGTGCAGCGCAACGGCGACTGGACGCTGCGGCTCTCACGCACGGTCGCCTGGCAGACCGTCTCCTTCGCCGCGACCCTGCTCTACGCAGTCGCCATGCTCGCCGGGACAAGCGCGATCGCTGCCTTTGGCGGCGGCAGCGCGCGCGTACTGCAGACCGCGTTCGTGTTCGGATCGACCGCTGCGGTGCTGACCGTGCTGTCCTCTCCCTGGCTGCGCGCCTGGGCAAAGGTGAAGCTCGCCAAGCATTTCTTCAGCCACCGCTATGATTACCGCGCTGAATGGACTCGCTTCACCGATACGCTCGGCAAGCCGGGCGAAGGCGCCGCGCCGCTCGATGAGCGGATCGTGAAAGCGGTCGCCGACCTGACCGATTCGCCCGCAGGCCTGTTGCTGGTGCCGGATGGCCCCGGGCTCGGCATCGGCGCGAGCTGGAACTGGGCACGAGAAGGCCTGCCGCAATCAGGCAGCGACGAGACGCTCCCCGCCTATCTCGGCCAGACCGGCCGGATCGTCGAGCTCGATGCAGTGCGCGGCGAAAAGACCAGCGCCGAGGAAATCGCGGTGGTTCCCCTGTGGATGGCCAACGAGGCCAATGCCTGGGCGCTGGTTCCGCTGGTCCATCTCGACCGGCTGCTCGGCGTGATCCTGCTCGCCCGGCCACCGTTCGACCGCGCGCTCGATTGGGAGGATTTCGACCTGCTCCGCATCGCCGGCCGCCAGGTCGCGAGCTATCTCGCCGAGGCGCGAGCGCAGGAAGCGCTTTCCGACGCCCAGCGCTTCGATGAATTCAACCGCCGCTTCGCTTTCATTATGCACGACATCAAGAATCTGGTGAGCCAATTGACCCTCGTAGCCCGCAATGCCGAACGCCATGCCGAAAATCCGGAGTTTCGCGCCGACATGATCGCGACCCTGCAGGATTCGGCCGGGCGCATGAACGATCTGCTCGCCCGCCTGTCGCAACATAATACCGGCAGGCCCGAGGAGCTGCGCGCGATCGAATTGCTGCCTTTGGTCGAGCGCGTCGCAGCGCGGCGCCAGGGCCAGCACCCGATCGCGGTGGTCTGCGACGCGCGGGCGCTGGCGCTCGCCGATCCGACGCGACTGGAGCAATTGCTCGGCCACCTCGTCCAGAATGCGGTTGAGGCAAGCGCCCCGTCCGAGCCGGTATTGATGGTCGTGATGGACGAGGGAAGTCACATGGCGATCGACGTGATCGACCAGGGCTGCGGCATGACGGCGGCCTTTATCCGCGAGAAGCTGTTCAAGCCCTTCGTCTCCTCCAAGCCCGGCGGCTTCGGCATCGGCGCATTCGAGGCGCGCCAGCTCGCCCAGGCGATGGGCGGCGGCGTCGAGGTGACGAGCCGAGAGGGCGAGGGTACCCGCTTCCGGGTGCTGCTTCCCACCCCCGACCATGTTGTGATGGAGCACGCGGCATGAACGGCGAGATCAAGCCAAAACTGCTGATCATCGAGGATGATCTCGGCCTGCAGCGGCAATTGCGCTGGGCCTATGAGGATTATGACGTGGTCGTCGCCGGCGACCGCGCCTCTGCGCTCGACATGATCCGCGCCGAGGAGCCGGCGGTGGTCACGCTCGATCTCGGCCTGCCACCAGATCCCGACGGCGTGACCGAAGGTTTTGCGACCCTCGAGGCGATCCTCGCGCTCAAGCCCGACACCAAGGTGATCGTCGCCTCCGGCCACGGCGCCCGCACCAGCGCGCTGAAGGCGATCGGCGACGGCGCCTGGGATTTCTATGCCAAGCCGATTGATATCGATGCGCTCGGCCTGATCGTGGCGCGCGCTTTCCATGTCCATGCGCTCGAGGCCGAGAATCGCCGTCTCGCCGAGCGCCAGGACGGTGACACGGCGCTCGGCGGCATGATCACCGCGTCCCCTGAGATGCTCAAGGTCACCCGCACGATCGAGCGCGTCGCCGGCGCTGACGTGTCGGTGATGCTGCTTGGCGCGAGCGGGACCGGCAAGGAGCTGCTCGCCCGCGGGCTGCACGACACCAGCCGGCGCAGCAAGGGCGCCTTCGTTGCGATCAACTGCGCAGCGATCCCCGATACGCTGCTCGAAAGCGAGTTGTTCGGTCATGAAAAGGGCGCCTTCACCGGCGCTGTGAAAACAACCGAAGGCAAGATCGAGCAGGCGCATGGCGGCACTTTGTTCCTCGACGAAGTCGGCGATATCCCGCTGCCCTTGCAGGTGAAGCTGCTCCGCTTCCTGCAGGAGCGGGTGATCGAGCGGATCGGCGGCCGCAAGGCGATCCCGGTCGACACCCGGATCGTCTGCGCAACTCACCAGAATATCGATGCAATGGTCGCCGAGGGCCGTTTCCGCGAGGATCTTTATTACCGGCTCGCCGAGATCGTCGTCCGAATCCCCTCGCTTGCCGAGCGGCCCGGCGATGCCGGCCTGCTCGCCCGCCATTTCCTCAAGAAATATGCGCGGACGATGAACCCGGGCGTCACTGGCCTGTCGCCCGAGGCGCGCACGGCAATCGACGGCTGGGGCTGGCCGGGCAATGTCCGCGAACTCGAAAACCGGATGAAGCGAGCCGTCATCATGGCCGAGGGCAAGCTCGTTACCGCCGCCGATCTCGATCTGCCCGGCGAGGCCGACGATATGCCGCTCAATCTGCGCGCCGCCCGCGAAACCGCCGATCGCAAGGCAATCCGCCACGCACTCGCCCGTGCCGAGGGCAATATCTCGAACACCGCCAAGCTGCTCGGGGTGAGCCGCCCCACGCTGTACGATCTGCTCAAGAGCTATGATCTCCATGCGTAGGTCTCGCGAAGCTTTCTTTCAGGCAAGGCGATGGGTGATCGGAGCGGGAGTTTCGATCCTCTCAGCCGTCCTGCTTGTCCTGGCCGTTACCGCGCCCGCTCACGCGGACGCGGACGCCGCCGATGCCCGCACTGAACTCGCGCAAAGCCTCGGCCTGTTCCAGGCCGGCAATATCAGCGCGGCGCGCCTGCATGCGCAGGCAGCGATCAAGGCCGATCCGGGCTGGGGCCTTGCCCATGCGGTGCTCGCCCGGATCTATCTCGCGCTCGGCGACGGCGTTGCCGCCGAGGGCGAGCTTGGCCGCGCCAAGGATGCCGGCTTCGATATCGAACGCGCGCATCAGCTCTATGCCCATGCCTGGTTGCTTCAGGGCGACCCCAAGCGCGCCGTGACCGAAGCGGCAAAGACGCAACCACGCTTTGCCGGCTATGCCATGCGTGTCACCGCCCGCGCGCTCGCTGCCCAGGGCGATCTGCCCGGCGCCCAGCAGATGCTCGCAAAGTTGCTCGCGGTCGCGCCGAACGACGGCCCGGCCTGGTCCGATCTCGGCCGCGTCCGGTATAATTCAGGCGACATCGCCGGCGCGATCGACGCAGCGACCAGGGCGATCAATCTCGACGCCAACAATATCGAAGCGCTGACCCTGCGCGGCGAGCTGGTGCGCGGCCAATATGGCCTCGTCGCGGCCTTGCCCTGGTTCGAGGCGGCGCTGAAGCACGACGCGTATTATTTTCCCGCGCTGATCGAATATGCCGGCACGCTGGGCGATGCCGGCCGCTATTCCGATATGCTCGAGGCGACCCGCAAGGCGCTCGCCGCCCAGCCAAACAACCCCCAGGCCTATTATCTCCAGGCCGTGCTCGCCGCCCGTGCCGGCAAATATGATCTCGCCCAGTCGCTGATGGAGCGCACCGCCGGCAAGCTCGACGGGCTGCCCGGTGCACTGCTGCTCGGCGGCATGCTCTCCTATCAGGCCGGCGCCTATGAACAGGCGATCGGGCAATGGCGCGGCCTGGTCGGCCGCCAGCCCATGAACATCACTGCGCGCCGGCTGCTCGGGGCTGCGCTGCTCCGCTCGGGCGACGCCAAGGGAGCGCTCGATGCCCTGCGCCCGGTGGCACTGCGCGGCGACGCCGACAGCTACACCCTGTCATTGGTCGGCCGCGCCTTCGAACGCACCGGCGAGCGGGACTGGTCGGGCAAGTTCCTCGATCGCGCTGCGTGGCCCGTGCGCGAGGGATCTGCCCCGTTCGGCACTGATGACAGCCTGCCGGTCCTGACCAGCGCAGCCAACCAGTCGCCCGACGACCCGGTGCTGCGGCTTGGCTATCTGCGGGGCTTGGTCGATGCCGGCGACACCAATGCAGCGCTCGCTCAGGCCCAGAAGCTGGCGAGCGACCGTCCCGGCGCGCCCGCCGCCTGGCTCGCGGTCGGTGATGTGCTGATGGCGATGGGGCGCAACGCCGATGCCGCAGCTGCCTATCGCCGCGCCGCCGATATCCATTTCGACCAGCCGACCATGCTCCGCACCGTCGATGCGCTCGATCGCGCCGGCCACCGCCCGGAAGCATCCAACGTGCTCGCGCTGTTCCTGTCGCAGAACCCGCAGGATATCGCCGGCCAGCGGCTCGCGGCGCATTGGCAAATGGCGAATGACGACTGGGATAGCGCGATCGACACGCTGGAAGGGCTGCGCAGCCAGATCGGCAACCGCGACGCGGCTTTGCTGGCCGAGCTCGCTTATGCCTATATCGGCGATGACGATGCCGATACCGGGCTCGTCTATGCCAAGGCGGCTTACCGCCTTGCCCCGATGAGCCCCGCCGCGACCGATGCCTATGGCTGGGCGCTCTACCAGCTGGGCGAGAACGGCCCCTCGCTGCAACTGCTCGAAAAGGCCGCCTCGATCGCACCCGGACATGCCATGCTGCGCTGGCATCTCGGCCAGGCCTATGCCGATCTCGGCCGCAAACCCGAGGCGGTGGCACAGATCAAGGCAGCGCTCGCCGATCCGGCCTTTGACGATCGCGATGCGGCGACAGCGGCGCTGAAGACGCTGGGAGCCTGATTGCCGGCTTGCCAGAACGACGCGCGGCAGTAACAGGCACAGGCATGACCGACCCGCTTGCCCGCATCGCAGACGCGCTGGACCGCCTCGCGCCGCCCGCGCCTGAGTCGGCCGATCCACGCGCGCATCCGGCCTATATCTGGCGCGGCGACACGCTCGTCGCAGCCCGCGATTTCCGGGCACTCCCGCTTGAGCAACTGCGCGAGATTGACCTGCAAAAAGCGGCCCTGCTCGCCAATCTCGAACGCCTCGCCGCAGGCGCCGCAGCTCATGACGTGCTGCTCTGGGGCGCGCGCGGCACCGGCAAGTCGGCGCTGGTGAAGAGCGCTGTGGCCTCAGTCCAGGCGGCTGGCGGCGATCTCGCGCTGATCGAAGTGGTGACGACCCGCCTCGACACCCTCTCCACGCTGTTCGCCGCGATCGCGCCCGTCCCCCGCGCCTTTATCCTGTTCATCGACGATCTCGGCTTCGACGCTGCCGGCGATGCCCGCGCGCTCCGCTCGATGCTCGAAGGCGGCGCCGAGGCGCGGCCGGCCAATGCGCGGCTGGTCGTCACCTCGAACCGTCGCCATCTCGTGCCGCGCGACATCGCCGAGCAGGAAAGCGCGATCAACCCGCGCGACACGATCGACGACAATCTCGCGCTCGCCGATCGCTTCGGGCTCAGCCTTGGCTTCCACGCGATCGATCAGGACACCTATCTCGCCATCGTGCGCGGATATGCGGACGCGCATGACCTCGCCTTCGATCCGCAGGAGGCGATCGGCTGGGCGACCCGGCGGGGCAGCCGATCGGGCCGCGTTGCCTGGCATTATATCGTCGATCTGGCCGGCAAGAGTGGCCGGTCGCTCATATCAGGCTGATTCGACGCAAATCAGTCTCGTGCTGTCTTGACTCGACCACGGCGCGGCGCTGACTCCACCCGATGACCAATATCGGCGACTTCGATCTTTGCGAACGCTTGTCGCCCGCCCTGCCGATCAGGGTAACTCAGGTCATTGTCGGCCTGTTATGCGTCACCGCGGCTTGGGTCGTCCGGATGATTTTCGACATCATCGCGGGCGGCGCTGCGCCCTTCGCACTGATCTATCCCGCGATCATGCTGGCGACGCTGTTCGCCCGCGCCTTTGCCGGCGCCGTTACCGCGATGATCATGATCCTCTATGTCTGGTATGCTCTCTATCCCATCCAGGGCTCGTTCCGCTTCGAGAACGCAGCGGGCGCGTTCGCGGTCGCCGTCGTTGCGATCACCGCGATCATCACGATCGCGATTGCCGAGATGTTCCGGCGCACGGCGCACAAGGCAACACAGGAACGCGACCGCCAGATCGAGGACCGCGACCTTTTCCTCGCCGAGTTCGACCACCGAATGAAGAATAATTTCGCGATCGTCGCCGGCCTGCTCGACATGCAGAAGCGCCGTGCAAGCGACCCCGCAACGGCGGAAGCGCTCGGGGCAGCGCAAAGGCGGGTCGACAGCATCGCCCGCGCTCATCTCCACCTCTATCGTGGCAGCAACCAGCCCGGCAGGGTCGAGATCCGCGATTATCTCGGCGATCTCTGCGCGGCACTATCCGAATCGCTGTTTCTGAAAGGCGGCATCATCCTCACCTGCGACAGCGACGAGGCGGCTGTCCCGCGCGACCGCGCTGTCTCGATCGGGCTGGTCGTCAACGAACTCGTCACCAACGCCGCGAAGCACGCCTTTCCCGGCCGGGATCTCGGCACCATCACCGTCAGCTTCCGTGCGAAAGAGGATGGCTGGATCCTCGAGGTCGCCGATGACGGCGTCGGCATGGCAACGACGGCCGCCGCACCGAGCCCCGATCACGGCCTGGGCGGTCGCCTCATTGAGGCGTTCGCACGCCAGGCCGGCGGCACGATCTCCACCGCAAGCGATGCCAGCGGCACCCGGGTGACGATGGCGCTCGCGGCCTAACACCCAAATCTCACGGCAAATCACTGCGCCCCTAAGCGAATATTTACCCGTGATCGGCATTCTGCGCACGGCATCGACACAGGCGCGAGTGCCGATCGCTCGGGAGTGCGAACTGTGATTTGGCGAACCAGGCGAGCGGCAGTCGCCGACCCTGAAGAAGACCTGCTCGTCTCCGCCCCCGAGACCACGGATCGTCTGCGCCGCATCGTGGCGCGGCAGGAAGCCAGAACCGACGATCGCGCCGAGCCTGGTGCGCCTGGTCAGGCAGGCGGTACCAGCGTGTCGATTGCGTTGAAGAACAACGCCTTCGCCACGCTCGGCATCCCGCTCGACGCCACCGGCGAGCGCATCAGTACCGCCTTCGACGATCTGTCGTTCGAGCCCGGCCAGGATCCGGCGGCGCTCGACGCGGCGCGAGCCCGCCTTTTATCCGCTCGGGACCGGCTCGCCGAGGAGATGGGCTGGCTGCCCGAATGCTCCGCCGACACCCAGGCCAGGGTCGTGACGGCGATCCGCGCGGGAGACGCGGCAACGCTGGAGCGAGTCCGGGATAGCGCCGACGGCCTTGCCAGGTTGAACCTCAGCGTAGCGCTCACCGCCGCCAACCCGACGAATCTGCAAGGCACCGTCTCGATCCTTGCCGATGCCCAGACATGGAATGTCGACAACACCCTTGATCGCATCGACGAGGCCAGGCTCCGTGCGGGCTTCAAGGCGATCGAGCCGGAGCAATGGGAGCGCGCCGTCGAGGATCGGCTGGGCCAGGTCGCAACCGCCCTCGCCCCCTGTTTCGCCGAATCGCAGGACGGGCGCACGGCGCTGACCACGGCAATGCTCAAAGCCTCCGCCCGCAGCGACGGTTATGGTACGATCTTTCTCGAAAAGGTCGCCGCCGCCCATGCGGCGAACATCGACCGCAAGCTCGAACAGCTCAACACGCGGATCATGGAGCAGGTCGATCGGTTGCGCGCGAGGCCCGGCGACCAGGCGATTGCCACGACCTTGCTGTCATCGCTGGACATGTGGTCGCAACTGCGCCGGCCGATCCAGATCCTCGAAGCCGCGCGGGGACTCGACGATCCTTCATCCGCGACCCTGTTGCGGTGCATCCGCGGACTCGCGGTCGATCTCACCAACGATCATGACCAGTTCGAAATCTCGCTCCGACTGGCCCGCGCACTGATCACCTGCTTCTCGCAGGTGCCGAACCTGAAACAGACCATCGAGCGCGAAATGCCGGTCCTGATCACCAACGCCTTGTTCGCGCGGCTCCGCAGCACGTGTGCGCAGATTGTTGCTCGCCACCAAACCTTCGCACAGCAATTGCTGCATTCGGGTATGAGTCCCGAGGCGCCAGGGCTGATCGGGCAGCTCGTCGAGGCGTTCGAGGAATCCTGCCAATCCTCCAATCCACAGGTCGCGGGCCCGTGGATGGCACTCCACAATCTGGCGATCGAACTGCACAACCGCTATCGCCAAAGCCAGGCCGCGCTGATCATCATGACCTGGATGATCAACGAGGTCCCACCGCACGAGGTGCTCGACAAACTGCGCAAGGATGTGCGCGTCCTCCAGCCGCGACCGCGATGAAATCGCGCGACGGCATGGCCTCTACTGAACCGCAGGACGCCTTGAGCGAGATGCCAGCTGCCATGGCCGAGCTGGCGGTCCATTACTGGAAGCTGTGCCACGCCTTCGAGCGCGAGCTCGCTTTCGTCCCGGAAAACCGCGTGCAAAGCGGCGAGGCGATGCTCCGCTTCGCCCGGCGCAAGCTCGAGACCATTCTCGATCGGCACGCGATGCGTGTCGTTACCTTCGACGGCGAGCTTTGGTCCGCAGCCCTGCCCGTCAGCCCGATCAATCCCGGCGATGTGGATACGCCGGAGGCAATCGTCGACGCCACTATCGAACCGACGATCATGGGCACCGATGCGCCCATCATCACGGGAAAAGTCCTGTTGAGGAACGCTTGATGTATCTCGGAATCGATCTCGGCACGTCCAACTCGGCGATCGTCGGCAATCGCGGCGGCGCGCTCGAGCTGTTCAAGGCCGTAAGCGGCGAGGATGTGCTCGCCTCGGTCGTCATGCAGGATCGGCACGGCGGTCGCTATGTCGGCAAGCGCGCTTATGATCAGTTGCGGATCTCGCCCGAAGGCATCGCCGCCCGCTTCAAGCGGCTGCTCGGCACAAGCACCACATTGGCCTTTGGCGATCAGGGCGAAACCATCACGCCCGAGGAAGCCAGCACCGAGGTCCTGCGCCAGTTGCTGAAGCAGGTCCGCGCCAGCATCGGCGACACCGAGATCAAGGGCGCCGTCGTCACCGTGCCGGCCGCCTTCAACCAGATGCAGTCCGAAGCCACGATCCGCGCCGCGCTCGCCGCCGAGCTGGGTCAGGTCGGGTTGTTGCAGGAACCTGTCGCCGCTGCCCTGGCCTGTCTCGAACGTCCGGAATCCCGCACCGGCCTGTTCCTGGTCTATGATCTGGGTGGCGGGACCTTCGACGTGGCCCTGGTCCGCGCTATTGACGGGTCGGTATCGATCGAGGCGCATGAAGGCATCAACATGCTGGGCGGCAGCGATTTCGACCGCATGATCGTCGATTCGATCGTGCGGCCCTGGCTGCAGACCGAATTCCAGCTTCCAGCCGACGCCCAGGAACGCCCGGAATTTCGCCGGCTGATCGCGCTTGCCCTCTCCAATGCCGAACAGGCGAAGATCGAACTGTCATCCTCCAACGAAGCGATGATCTTCGTGTCCGAGCGCGAGGCGCAGGCAACCGATCAGGCAGGCCGTCCCATCTATATCGAAACGATCCTCACCCGCGACGCGCTCGAACAGCTCGTGTCCGACAAGGTCGACCGGTCGATTGAGCTCTGCCGCAAGATGATCTCCGACAATGGCTATACGCCTGACGATATCAGCAAGGTCGTCCTGATCGGCGGACCATCGCGCATGCCCATCGTCCGCCGCCGCGTACCGCTCGAGCTCGGGATCGAGACCGATCTCGACATAGATCCGATGACCGCGGTTGCGCGCGGCGCTGCCGTCTACGCCGAAAGCCGGCAATGGGCGGACGGCGAGACAGTCAGCAAGAAGAGCCGCGTGCAGACGGAAGCGGGCGCGCGTGTCTCCTATGATTTCGAAGCGCGGACGGCGCGCGATCGGGCACGCATCCGGGTCATTGGCGTTGGCGATGCCGAAGGCCTTCGCGTGACCGCTACCGCCAGCGACGGGCGCGATTATGGCGAACGGCTCGTGGCGGAAAGCCCGATCTTCACCGTCCAGCTCGGCGCCGGCGAGACGCGGGTGGCAATGACAGTGGTCGATGGCGCAGGCGCACGGATCGAGGATGCCTGCGCCGATCTGCTCATCACGCGCATTTCAGCGGTTGCGGCCGGCGCGCCCTGCACCAGCACGATCGCGGTCAAGGTCGAGGACAGCGACGGGGTCCGTTCGATCAACATACTCGAGCCGATCGTCCGCAAGGGCGACATGCTTCCTCAGAAAGGTGCCAAGACGCTGCGCTCGGCGCGCCGACTGACTCCGGGCGCGGCCGAGTGGATCGACATCGAGCTTTACGAACAGGCTGAAGGGGTGCTCGAGCCCGAGGCCAATCTGCTGATCGGCTCCTTCCGGCTGAGCGGGGAGGATCTGCCCGCCCATGTCGCGCCGCTGATGCCCGGCGATCAGGTGGTGGTCCATTGGCAGATCGACGACAGCCAGCTGATCCGCTGCTCAGTCGAGATTCCCGAACAGGGCCTGCATCTGCGCGATCATAGTTTCTATGTCGACGATCTGGCGCGGATCGATTTCGGCCGCGACGGCAGGGCGTTCGCAACCGATGCCCTGCTTTCAGTGGACAACAGTTTCGACGCGCTTTCCGATAGTCTGCGCGCCCATTGTCAGCCCGAAATCGCGATGCTGCGTCGTCGCCTCGATCAGCAGCTCGCGCGGCTCCTGACGGTCGATGACGCAGACGGCTATCGGTCCATCACTGAAGAGGCGCGCCTGATCCGCCAGGAAATCTCCCGGCTGCGTCATCGCCCCGATCTTCGCGCCGCCGTGCTCGCCGGCGATCTCGCCGAGACCGAGCAGCGCGCCCGCGAGCTCACTGCTCTTATGAACCCCGAATCGCACGAGCGAACCAGGCAGCATCATGCAACCGCGCAACAGGCTCTGAGCGATAATCAATTCAAGGTAGCCGAGCGCGCCATCGACGCGATGCGTTCGATCCTGCACCAAACGCTCGTTGAGCAGCCCGATTTCCTGATCATGCAATTCGAACATCTCAGTCGCGAACGACACGCGGCCCTCGATCCGGTGCGGTTCGACGCGCTGGTCCTGCGCGGTCAGGCCGCCGTGGCGGCGCGCAGCATGCCCGATCTGCGCCGCACCATCAGCGAGATGTTCGCGATCCGGTCCAACGCGAGCGGTCATACAGCCGACGCAGCAGCGCTGGCCGGCGTCAGGCGCTAACCCAAAGCCTCGACCTGCTCGGCCAGCTCGAGCCAGCGATGTTCCGCCGCCTCCTTTTGCGCCCGCGTCACTTCGATCGCCTTCATCAGCCGGTCGAACGCTGCGGGCTCTTTCGCATAGAGATCGGGGTCCGCGAGCGCCGCCTCGTCCCGGGCAATCGCCGCCTCGAACTGCTCGATCTGCTTGGGCAACAGCTCATAGTCGCGCTGGTCCTTATAGGTCAGCTTGACGCGGGGCGCTGGCGGCGCGGTCGGCTCCACCTTGCGCGGGTTGGCGCGCTTGCCGCCGAGCACGCGCAGCTTGCGGCGCTTCTCCCAATCCTCATAACCGCCCGCCACCACATCGACCGTGCCCGAGCCATCAAGCCCGAGCGTGATCGTTACGGTGCGATCGAGAAAGTCTCGATCATGGCTGACGATCAGGACAGTGCCGTCGTAATCCGAGATCACTTCCTGCAGCAGATCGAGCGTTTCGAGATCGAGGTCGTTGGTCGGCTCGTCGAGCACCAGCAGGTTCGACGGCCGGGCGAATTCGCGCGCCAGCAACAGACGCGAGCGCTCGCCGCCCGAAAGCGTCCCGACCAGCGCATCGACCAGCCCCGGCTCGAACAGGAACTCCTTGAGATAGCCGATCACGTGCTTCTTGACGCCCTGCACCTCGATCCAGTCGCCACCGTCGGCAAGCACCTCGCGCACCGTCTTGTCCGGCGCCATCAGGCTGCGCTGCTGGTCGATCACAATCCGGTCGAGCGTCTTGGCGAGACGGATATGGCCATGGTCGGGCGCCAGCTCGCCGGTCAACAGCTTGAGCAAGGTCGTCTTGCCGGCGCCATTGGCGCCGACGATGCCGATCCGGTCGCCGCGCGTGATGCGCAGCGTCAGGTCGTTGATGATCGGACGATCTCCGAAGCTCTTCGACACACCCTTGACGTCGATCACCACCTTGGTGCGGACATCGTCGCTGCCGATCGACAGGTTCGCGGTGCCCTGCGGCCCCATCATCGCCGCTCGCGTCGCGCGCATCTCATGGAGCTTCGACAGGCGGCCCTGGTTGCGCTTGCGCCGCCCTGTTACGCCCCGCAGCAGCCAATGCTCTTCGAGCTTGAGCTTCGCGTCGAGCTTCTCGGCGTTGCGTGCTTCCTCGGCATAAACCTGCTCGGTCCAGGCCTCGAACCCGCCAAAACCGATCTCGGCGCGCCGCACCGAGCCACGATCGAGCCACAATGTCTGCTTGGTGAGCCTCGTCAGAAAGGTGCGGTCATGGCTGATTGCGATGAATGCGCCGCGAAAGCGCCCGAGCCAATCCTCGAGCCAGTCGATCGCGGCAATGTCGAGATGGTTGGTCGGCTCGTCGAGCAGCAGCACATCGGGATCTTGCGCGAGCGCGCGGACGATCGCCGCCCGGCGCCGCTCGCCGCCCGAAGCGCTCGCCGATTCACGCGACAGGTCGATACCGAGCTGATCGGCGATCGCCTCAGCCTCGTGACGCGCCGGGGCATCGGCGCCCGACAGCACATAATCGAACAGGGTCGGGAAGGTCGCGAGGTCAGGCTCCTGCTCGAGCAGGATGACGCGCGTGCCCGGCACGATCGTCCGCCGGCCCTCGTCAGCCTCGATCTTGCCGGCGATCAGCTTCAGCAAAGTCGTCTTGCCGGCGCCATTGCGCCCGATCAGCGCGAGCCGGTCGCGGGCGCCGATATGGATGTCGAGGCCGCGGAACAGCCACCCCGATCCCTGGATGATGCCGAGATTTTCATAAGCGAGGATTGGTGCTGCCATGGCGGCCACCTAGGGTGCGCCGCGCGCGCGGGCAAGTTGCCGGCGACACGATCGCTACATGAGTGGCACGTGAAGGGCGCATTCACAGGCTGTTCAAGCCGCCCTCCCTATGCGAAGCCGATGAAGATGCTCGTTGCCCTCGCGTTGTCCGCCTTTGCCGCGCTCGGTCCGGTGCCCGCTACAGCGGAGCCCGACCAGAAGCGCGACCAGCAAAGGGCGTTCGACGAACTGCGCAACGGCCGCATCCTGCCGCTGCGCGATATCGAGGCCCGGGTGCTGCCCTCAATGCGCGGCGCCCAATATATCGGCTTCGACTTCGATTCGGAGAGTGGGATTTACACGCTCAAATTCCTGCGCGATGGAAATGTCATCTGGGTTGAAGTGGATGGCCGCTCAGGTCGCCTGCTCGGCCGTACCGGCAATTGAAGCGCCCGTTTTCGCAGCGCTGGCCAAGGGGATAATCAATGCGCGTTCTGATCGTCGAGGACGAGCCCAGCCTGGGCCAGCAGCTCAAGAACACCCTGGAGGGGGCTGGCTACGCCATCGACCTCGCGACCGATGGTGAGGAGGGCCATTTCCTCGGCTCGACAGAGAATTACGATGCCATCGTGCTCGATCTCGGCCTGCCCGAGATTGACGGGCTGACGGTGCTTGACCGCTGGCGCAAGGAAGGCCGCACCGCACCGGTGCTGGTGCTCACCGCGCGTGACAGCTGGTCCGACAAAGTCGCCGGCCTCGATGCCGGCGCTGACGATTATGTCGCCAAGCCCTTCCAGTCCGAGGAGTTGATCGCTCGCCTCCGCGCACTGATCCGCCGCGCCTCGGGCAATGCCTCATCCGAGCTGATGGCCGGCGATGTCCGCCTCGACACCCGCTCAGGCAAGGTCACGCTCGCCGGCGAGCCGGTCAAGCTGACCGCCCAGGAATATAAGCTGCTCAGCTATCTGCTCCATCACAAGGGCAAAGTGGTGAGCCGCACCGAGCTGATCGAGCATATCTACGACCAGGATTTCGATCGCGATTCGAATACCATCGAGGTGTTCGTCACGCGCATCCGCAAGAAACTCGGACAGGACGTGATCACCACCATCCGCGGGCTGGGCTACAGCCTCGAGGATCCGGATGCGTGATCGCACGCCTCTGACGGCCCATGGCTGACGTCGAAGCCCAGCCGGCGGAGGTCGAAAGCCCGGTGGTGCCGGCTCCCGCGGTTGCGGATAGCCGCTCGCCGCCCAATCCCTACGGCAAGGTGCGCACTACCGGATCGCTCAGTCGACGGATGATCTTCACTGCGGCGGCATGGATCATCCTGTTGCTCACCGGCGGCGGCTACGCGCTCGAACGTGTCCTCACCGCCGCCGTCACGCGCAATTTCGACGATCAGCTCGAATATGTGCTGACTGCGCTGGTCGTGTCCTCGGAGATCGGCCCGGACGGCGAAGTCATCTTCAACCGCGAGCCGGCGGACCAGCATTTCCTCGAACCCTATTCCGGAGTTTACTGGCAGGTCAGCGGCCAGGGCCATGAGCCATTTGGCTCGCGCTCGCTCTGGGATCGGCGGCTCGCCTTTGGCAGCAACCATACCGACCTTGTCATCCACGCCTATGACAGCAAGCAGTTCCCGGACGAGACGCTGCGCATCCTCGAACGCGATCTCAAGCTGCCGGGGTCGCCGGTACGCTGGCGCTTCCAGATCGCGCAGAGCCGCGACGGGCTCGACGCTCAGATCGGCACGCTCAGGCGAACCCTGGTGCGAAGCTTCGTCCTGCTTGGGGTCGGCCTGATCGTGATGGCCGCACTTCAGACCTTTTACGGTCTGTGGCCCTTGCGCCGCGTACGCGATGAGATCGCCCGGATGCGCGCGGGCAAATCGCGCCAGGTCGAGCGCGCAATGCCCAATGAGGTCGCGCCGCTGGTCGAGGAGCTGAATGCGCTCATCGAGCATAACGAGAAACAGGCGGAGGAGGCGCGCCGCCATGCCGGCAATCTGGCCCATGCGCTCAAGACGCCGCTTACGGTGATCATGAACGCAGCGACTGCCCAGGCCGATGATCTCGGCGAGACCGTGATCCGCGAGGCCCGGACGATGCGCCGCCAGGTCGACCACCACCTCGCCCGCGCGCGCGCCGTCGGCCGGCGCGGCTCGGCGCACAGCCGCGCTGATGTATGGCCGAGCCTCGAATCGGTCGAGCGCGCGGTCGGGCGGCTGTACCGCCATGTCCGGATCGACGTCACCGGCCCGAAGACGCTGCAGGTCCATGTCGAACGCCAGGATCTCGACGAGATGCTCGGCAATCTGATCGAGAACGCAGCCAAATATGGCGGCGGCAGCGTCTTCGTGACGGTCGGCGCCCATTCCGGCTTCGTCGAATTCCTGATCGAGGATGACGGCGTGGGCATCCCCGAAGAAGAACGCCAACGCATCTTCGATCGCGGCGCGCGGCTCGATACCGGTAAGCCGGGGACTGGGCTCGGGCTGGCGATCGTGCGCGATGTGGCTGAAATTTATGAGGGCACGGTGTCGCTGGAAGAGAGCGAAGATCTTGGTGGCTTGCTGGTGCGCCTGAGGTTGCCCGCAGCAAACTAGTTCCTCCCCGGAACGGGGAGGGGGACCATTCGCTTCTTCAGTGAATGGTGGAGGGGCTTGGAGCGCGGTACATCTGCCCCGCGCTTCAAGCCCCTCCACCACCCGCCTGAAGAAGGCGGGCGGTCCCCCTCCCCGAGCAAGCTCGAGGAGGAACTAAGAGGGAACTAAGCCGCCGCCTTCATCTCCCGCATCACGTCAGCAGTGATCGCCAGGCTCCGCTTGCGCGCCTCATGATCATAGATCGCGCTCGCCACCATCACCTCGTCCACACCAGTCCGCGCGATGAACGCCGCAATCCCTCGCGCCACCGTCGCGGCATTTCCGACTGCGGAACATTCCAGCACATGATCGAGAATCCGCGCGCCCTGCGGTCCAAGGCTCTCGCGATACCCGGGGACCGGGGGCGGCAACTGCCGCGGATTGCCGGTCCGCAGCGCAACGAAGGCCTGTTGCTGCGAACTCGCCAGCAACTCCGCCTCGGCATCTGTTTCGGCCGCAAAGACATTGAAACCGGCCATCACATGCGGCCTGGCAAGCGCCACTGACGGCCGGAAATCACGGCGATAGATCGAGATCGCCTGATCGAGCAGATCAGGCGCAAAATGCGAGGCGAATGCATAGGGCAACCCGAGCGCCGCGGCGAGCTGCGCCCCGAACAGGCTCGATCCCAAGATCCATAGTTCAGGCTTCGCACCCGCGCCGGGAGTCGCGCGGATGCCGGTCTGGCCGTCATCGGCGAAATAGCTTTGCAGCTCCATCACGTCGCGCGGGAAGGCGTTGGGGTCAGTCTCCAGCGTGCGACGGATCGCCCGCGCGACGATCTGGTCCGATCCCGGCGCCCGGCCCAACCCGAGATCGATCCGGCCCGGGAACAGCGCATCGAGCGTGCCGAACTGTTCGGCGATCACCAGCGGCGCATGGTTGGGGAGCATGATGCCACCCGCGCCGATCCGGATCCTGTTCGTCGCCGCGCCGATATGCGCCAGCACCACCGACGTTGCCGCGCTGGCGATGCCCGACATGCCGTGATGCTCGGCACACCAATAGCGGGTGAAGCCGAGCGCTTCGGCATGGCGCGCGAGATCGGCGGCATTGGCAAGCGCCTGCGCCACAGTACCGCCTTCGACGACGGGGACGAGATCGAGCAGGGAATAGGCTGTCATGCCAGCGGAGATGGGGAGGCCGATGCGGTTCCGCTACCCGTCAGAAGTCAGTCGACCAGCGCAAGGCCCCGCCGACATCGTCGGACAGAGAGGCATAATTGCCCGGGTCCTTACGCCAGAAGACATTGGTCTGGAGGCCCCCGCCCCATAAAGGCAATCCGTAGCGGGCCTCCATATCGATCTCGCGCCCGGTCGGGGCCAGATTCAGTCGCTGCGTCGTCCATTCGCTCACGCTGAGCGTGTCATAGTCATAACCGGTCGGAAGTCTCAGATCGATCCCGCCGCTCGCCACCCGCAAAGGTTGCGCAAGCCGCAGGCCGAAGCTGTCGAAGCGCCCGAAAATGCCGGTCTTGCCGATATCGCCGGCAAAGGCACTGGTCCGGATCAACCCGTTGCCGGAAAGCCCACCGCGAACATCAGCCATGGTCCAGCCCTTGCGGAGCGAACCGCCGAGCGTCCAGCCGCTGCCCATCTCCCAGCGCAATCCGGCATCGAGGAACCAGGTCGTCGCCCGCGTCGCCCCCAGCGCATCGCCAAAACGTGCGCCGAGGACGGTATTGCGCTCGGCCAGCCGGGTGCCGGTCACGCCCACATTCAACCCGCCAAACTGCCGGTCGAGCGCGATCGAGGCGCGGTCATAGCCGAAGCGCTGATAGTGACCGAGAAGTGCAGGCATCACATCGGCATTGCGCGTCAGCACATCACCGCTTTCTGCTGAGGCGGCCAGCCCGAAGGACCCGAATTGCTGGCGAAAAGCGGTCGAGGCGCGGGCAGCGCTCTCGAAGCCCTGGCCTTGTACTGGATCGCGCGCCACCAGGAAGGCAGGCTCGGCGCGCCCGGCCATCCGTGCGGTCAGCGCGGCACCGCCCTCGGCAAAGCCGAAGGCAATTTGCGCATCTGATCCCATCCGCTTCGTGATGACCCCAGCGATCGCCCGCGCGCGCTCGGCATCGCCGCCGCTCAGCGTCGTCCGCGACACGCTGGCTCCACCCCGGACAGGGGCGATCGTCATCGCGATCGTCATGCCCTTGATGTTCGCCGATACATTACGCTGCCGTATTTGCAGCACGTTGGCGAGCGTCCGCGCAGGCCCGCTGCGGTCGATCGTACGGGCAAGGTCGATAGCGAAGGCACGATCAAATCCGTCGAGGATCACCGCACCGAGCGCGCCCTGGCGGGCATCACCCATCGGTGGCGACAAGGTGGCGTTGACATTGAACGATACGGCCGAGTTCGTGCCTGCGATGGCGCTGGTACCGAGCGGCTGGAACGCGCGGGTGAGATCGAGCACACCCTGACCGTAAACCGCATCGACCCCCGCGGCGCCGGCATCGCGCGCCGAAGCATAGAGGATGCTGACGATCTGCGCGCCCGTAAGGTTCGGAAAGGCCTGGGCAAGCAACGCAGCGGCGCCCGCGATCTGCGGCGAGGCGAACGACGTGCCCGTCCAAAGGAACGGCGTGTTCATCTGGTCGGGCGCCCGAACATTCTCGCCGACCGCGGCCAGATAATGCGCACTGCTGTTGCCGGCACGATTGGAGAAGTCCGAGATCAGGTCTGCGCCCGGCGTGCGCGAATCATTTGCGCCGACCGACCCGGCAATGATCACCAGCCCGCGCGCCTGCGGGGTATTCGCAACCTGTGCGAAGGGATCAGGGTTCACCGCCGTATCGGGATGCTTCGTGAAATCATTGCCGGCTGAGATCACGATGATCACGCCGGCCGCAGTCGCGCGGTTAATCGCGTCGACAACGGGCGTGCCCGCAGGATCGCCGCCAAGAGAAATATTGATGACCCGGGCACCATTGTTGGTGGCAAGATCAATTCCCCGCGCGATCGCTGAGTCGCTGAACGAGCATCCGCCGTCCGCCGAGGTGTCCGCGCAACTCCCCGGGGTGTCGGCGCGGGCGACGATCAATGTCGCATCGAAGGCGATGCCATGCGTGCCGGCATCGTTGCGGCGTCCTGCGATCGTGAACGCAACCGCGGTGCCATGCCCGCCTTCGTCATCGATCGAGGCATTGCCCGCCACGGACGCCGAGGCGCTTGAGATACGGCTACCGAATTCCTGGCTCTGCAGATCGATGCCGCTGTCGATGACCCCGATCTTGATGCCCAGCCCGGTCGCGGAATGCTGATAGACATTGAGCGCGTTGGCGGAGACCGCACCGACCGTCGCGCGATATTCGGCAGTATCGTAGCCGGTTGGGGTCGGAGTTGGCGTGGGGGTCGGCACCGGCGTCGGTGTGGGGGTCGGCGTGGGCACGGGCGTCGGAGTCGGGGTTGGCACCGGCGTTGGCGTCGGCGTGTTGCCTACCCCGCCGCCACCGCCGCCGCTGCAAGCCGTAGCTCCCAGCAGGACGCAAAACGCCGCGGACCGCAATAGTCGCGGCTTGATCGAAAAATTCACCTTGGTTCCCGCCGTTCGTGGGCCATCGCGCCAGTTGCTCTTCGTTACCTCACTAAAGCCTGGCGCCACCTCCCCGCCCTGCCTTGCCCCGGGCGCAGTCCGCGCCTAGAGCCTCGCCGGCCATGCTCGCGCGTCTAGCCCCCATCCGCAACTGGATTTTCGATCTCGATAATACGTTATATCCCGTAACAGCACGATTATTCGACCAAATCGACACCAGAATGACCGCTTATATCGCTGAGCGTTTCGGCTGCGATCTGATCGAGGCGCGCCGTATCCAAAAGGGGTATTTCATCGGCCATGGCACCACTTTGGCCGGGCTGATGGCCGATCACGGGGTCGATCCGCAGGAGTTTCTCGGCTTCGTCCACGATATCGAGATGGACGTGCTCGAGGAGAATCTCCCCCTCGCCGCCGCAATCGCGAAGCTGCCGGGGCGGAAGATCGTCTTCACCAATGCCGACATGCCTTATGCCAGCCGCGTGCTCGACCGGCTTGGTCTCGGCGCCAGCTTCGAGGCGGTCCACGACATCCATGCGATGGACCTGAAGCCCAAGCCGCAGGAATCGGCCTATGCCGGGCTATGCGCAGCGTTCGATATCAATCCGGCGGAAAGCCTGTTCGTCGAGGACATGGCTCGCAACCTGAAGCCGGCCAAGGCGATCGGCATGACGACAGTCTGGGTCGACAACGGTTCCGAACAGGCGGCCGATCTCGACCGCAGCTATATCGATTTCATCACACACGACATCCGGCACTGGCTGGAAGACATATTGGAGGCGGCATGAGCGACTTGCAGGGCACGATCGAAGCAGCGTGGGACGCGCGCGACACCGTCAGTACCGAGACGAAGGGCGCCGTGCGCGAGGCAGTCGAAGGCGCGCTCACCCTGCTCGATTCAGGCGCTGCCCGCGTCGCGGAGCCTGACGGCGCAGGCGGCTGGCGCGTCAACCAGTGGCTCAAGAAAGCCGTGCTGCTATCCTTCCGCCTCAATGACAATACGCTGGTCGACGGCGGAGCGGCCGGTGCGCCCGCCTTCGACAAGGTGCCATCCAAATTCACTGGCTGGGGCGAGGCCGAGTTCCGCGCTGGCGGCTTCCGGGTCGTCCCCGGCGCAGTTGCCCGTCGCGGCGCCTTTATCGGCAAGGGTGCGATCCTGATGCCGAGCTTCGTCAATATCGGCGCCTATGTCGGCGAGGGAACGATGGTCGACACCTGGGCGACCGTCGGCAGCTGCGCACAGATCGGCCGCAACGTCCATCTCTCGGGCGGCGCCGGCATCGGCGGCGTGCTCGAGCCGCTCCAGGCCGATCCCGTCATCATCGGCGACGGCGCGTTCATCGGCGCCCGCGCGGAAGTAGCTGAGGGCGTCCGCGTCGGCGAGGGCGCGGTGCTGTCGATGGGAGTCTATCTCGGCGCCTCGACCAAGATCGTGGATCGCGCCACCGGTGAGATCTTCCGCGGCGAAGTGCCGCCCTATGCGGTGGTCGTCCCCGGCAGTCTCGGCGGCGGAGATGGCAAGCCGGCGCTCTACTGCGCGGTGATCGTCAAGCGCGTCGACGAGCAGACACGGTCGAAGACGAGCATCAACGAGTTGTTGCGAGACTGATCGCTTCTCCCCTTCCCGCTTGCGCGAGGGGAACTCAGTCTCGACAACGTCACATCCCGCTCCTATCCCGCGCCCAACATCTGAGGGAATCACGCACCAATGACCACCGCCAGCAAGGTCCTCGACCGCGTCCTCGTCCTCGAAATGGTGCGCGTCACCGAGGCCGCCGCCATCGCCGCATCGACGCTCGTCGGCCGCGGCGACGAGAAGGCGGCCGATGCCGCCGCTGTCGAGGCGATGCGGGCCGCCCTCAACGAGCTCTATATGGACGGCACTGTCGTCATAGGCGAAGGGGAGCGCGACGAAGCGCCGATGCTCTATATCGGCGAAAAGGTCGGCTCGGCGATCGGCAAGGGCCCGAAGATCGACATCGCGCTCGATCCGCTCGAAGGCACCACGATCTGCGCAACCGCCGGCCCCAACTCGCTCGCCGTACTGGCGATCGCCGAAGAGGGCGGCCTGCTCAACGCCCCTGATGTCTATATGGACAAGATCGCGATCGGCCCGGGCTATCCCGAAGGGCTGATCGATCTCGACAAGTCTCCGAGCGAGAATGTCATTGCCCTCGCCGCCGCCAAGGGCGTGGCACCTTCGGACATCATCGCCTGTGTGCTCGATCGACCGCGCCACGAGAAGCTGATTGCCGAACTGCGCAGCCTCGGCTGCGGCATCATGCTGATCGGCGATGGCGATGTCGCCGGCGTGATCGCAACCACCAACCCGGACACCACCATCGACATCTATATGGGTGCTGGCGGCGCACCTGAAGGTGTGCTGGCAGCAGCCGCACTCCGGTGCGTCGGCGGGCAGTTCAAGGGCCGGCTCCTGTTCCGCAATGATGACGAGCGCGCCCGCGCCCATAAATGGGGCGTGACCGATCTCGACAAGCAATATGATCTGACCGAGCTCGCCCGCGGCGACTGCATTTTCGCGGCGACCGGGGTGACCGATGGTTCGCTGCTTGCTGGCGTCAAACGCAAGTCGGGCGTGATGACCACCGAAAGCGTCGTGATGCGCGCCAGCTCGGGCACGGTGCGCTGGGTGAAGGGCGAACATCGCATCGGCTGAACCGTTCGAATTCCTTTGCTGCAGTTGCGAAATAAGCAACCAGATCGCCTCTTTCTCTAACCCCTTGTTAACCGACATTCCCTAACCGTTGGCAGCCGGGATGGCAGCACGTGTTTGGGGGTTTCACGGTCTTGGGTGAGCAGGAAAAATCGCGGCACATTCCAGAGCCGGGCAGCATCGCGAATATGCTCGATATCGGAAAGCGCCTGTCGTTGTTCGGCTTCACCGCCGAGGACATTGCGCTGGCGCAAAAGATGTGGACGATCATCGAGCCCGAAGCG
This sequence comes from Sphingomonas sp. P3_C5, assembly GCF_056402635.1. Taxonomy (NCBI): domain Bacteria; kingdom Pseudomonadati; phylum Pseudomonadota; class Alphaproteobacteria; order Sphingomonadales; family Sphingomonadaceae; genus Sphingomonas; species Sphingomonas sp. P3_C5. The sequence goes on along the minus strand of NZ_JBFUHA010000005.1, from coordinate 350,256 downwards.
CGCTCCGTCTCCGAAACCCACTGGACTCAGTGGGAGCGCTTCTTTGGCGGAACCGATAAGTTCGTCGGGCATGATCATGAGCGCGCGATCCAGCTCGGCATCAATTATCTGCGCCACCGTTTCATGCACCCCGATCAGCACGACTGGGTGCGGTCTGCGGAACGCACTGTCGCCGCCGCCTTTGCCGCCAATGTCTCCCTTACCGCGATCCTCTCGATGACCGGCGCCGGGGCCAGCAAGACGCTCGAGATCCTGTCGAACAGCTACGATTGCTCGAAGGAGGAGCGGCAGCACATCAATGACGTGTTCTCGCGGCTGCGTTCGCTCGAATGCGATGTGTACGCCTCGCTCCATAACAGCTTTTACCGTTTCGACGCACGCCGTCAGCGCGATCATCTCGCCGACGAATTCCGCGACGGCATTGCCCTCACGGTCGAGTCGGCGTCCCAGGAAGGCGCCGAACTTCGTCAGCAGACCGTGCGCAGCTCGAACGCGGCACGCGGCATGCTCGGCAAGGCGACGGAGGTTGCCGCCGCCGCTGAACAATCCGCCATTGCGATGCGTGAGGCAGCGCAAACCGCCGCCGGCCTGATCCGCGCGATCGAGGACGCCCGCGCCGAAGTCGAGACCGCTGCCGTGATCGCCACCCGCGCGTCTGCCCAGGCTGGCGAAGCGGTCGGCATGTCCGAGGCGCTGAGCGGTCACGCCAATTCGATCGAATCGATCCTCAGCCTGATCCGCGATATCGCCGGCCAGACCAACCTGCTCGCCCTAAACGCCACGATTGAGGCCGCGCGCGCAGGCGATGCCGGCCGTGGCTTCGCGGTCGTTGCCCAGGAGGTGAAGAGCCTCGCCAGCCAGACCGCGCGCGCAACCGACGACATCGCCGGCAAAATCGCCGCGATCCAGTCAGCGACAAAGGGCGCGGTCGAGACCAATGCCAGCATCCGCACGATCGTCTCCGAGGTTCAGGAGAGCGCAATGCGAATCCGCGCTGCGATGGAAGCTCAGGCCCAGACGGTGACCGCAATCACCGCTGCGGTCGACGAGACCGCGCTCGCAGCCGATGTCATGTCCACCAATATCGAGCTGATCCTCGAGGATACCGACACCGTGGCCGCGCAAATCGAAGGCGTCGGCCGCGGCTTCGACATCCTCGACAGCCGGCTCGGCAATCTCAAGACCAGTGCAGGCGATTTCGCGGCCAAGGTCGCCGCCTGAGCTATTCGTCACCCCGGACTAGTTCCGGGGTCCACCGACCCGCACACACAAGGCCTGTGATTCCCGCGGAGGCGTGGATGCCGGAACGAGTCCGGCATGAAGGAACAGGCCTCGTTTGCACCAGATCGACTTCGTCTCCGATTGCATAACCGCCCCCGAGGCATATCGTTTCGCCTCCAGCTCCTGCCTTGTGCGGCACGGGCCGAGCGCCGGCGACAGCGTATTCGTTGCCGATTCGATCAGGTCGGAGAGGCAATATGAAACTATCGCACACATTCGGCAGACGTGGCGCGGCCGCGGCGATTGCGGCCGTGGCTGGCATCGGCCTGCTCGCAGCCGCCAACGGCGCCAAGCCCAAGCCGCCAACCCGCCCGGCCTATCTCGCCGCCTTCCCGAATTTCGCGCCCAACGTGACGCCGCAATTCCCCGGCGATGTCGATATCGCGCTCAAGACAGCGCTCGAAAAGGTCCAGAAATTCCCCCAGGTGCAGCGCGAGTTCGATCTCTATTCCTGGCAGATGTTCTTCGCGCTCAACTGGCCGACCAACAACCAGGGCAAAGCCGCACCGTCGCTCACCAACACCGCTTTCGGCGCGCCGCACTGGACGCTCTGGCATAACAGCAGCTCGATCTTCCAGCCGGACGGCGCCACGCCCGCTGCCTGCGGGTTCAAGGCCGGCGCTCGCCCCCTTCTTCTGCGCCGCGATCTCAGTAAGCCGGTCAGCCGCGGCCTCAAGGCCTTCTCGGCGGCCGCCACCGCCAATGCCGATCCGCGTGCGACGCGGTTCCTCGGCGTCATCTCGGCGGTCGGCGAGCTCAACGCCTCCAATCTCAGCGACATCAAACAGGCGTTCAGCGGTCCGCTGGTCGATCAATATGGCGAATTCGTCTATTACGAGATCATGATCGATCCGCAGGAGGTCGATTATCTCTGCGCAAACAATCTCTACAACATCAACGGCCAGGTCGCTTTCAGCCAGGGCGGCGGCAAGGTGAACATGCCGTTCGGCACCCCGCACCTCGACTGGAGCGGATCGACCGAGCTGAAATTCGCGTGGCGCATCCTGCAAAAGGGCAAGGATGATTTCAGCCGCTTCTACACGACACCGGCGGTCGTGATCGATCTCGGCCCCGATGGCCAGCAGGTCGAGCGCAAGGTGACGGTCGGCCTTGTTGGCATGCATATCGCGCACAAGAGCTCGACCTCGCCGCAATGGATCTGGTCGACCTTCGAGCAGGTCGACAATCTCGATGTCGATCCCGTCGCCCACCCCAATCTCAAGCCGAACTTCACGGATCCGAGCTGCCCGATCTGCACCGTCAACCTGCAGCCCGCGAAAAGCGACAGCGGCGTTTATTCGCGCATCCCGACCCAGGCGTGGCGCGCCATCCCGATCCCGGGCGACAAGAAGGCGCTCAATGCCCAGGTCCAGGCGTCGCTCCACCGGATGGGCAGCGTCTGGCAATATTATGAGCTGATCGACACCCAGTGGCCGACCGAGCCGAACGCGCCGCCCTCGCCATGGGATGGCGGCCTGCCCGATGCGGTCACCAACAAGCCCGGCGGCCACCCGACGCCGGTGATGCTCACCAACATCACGATGGAAACCTATTTCCAGAAGGGCAACCAGCCCGCGTGCAATGGCGAGGAGACGCCCAGCTCCTACAAGGGCTGCGGAACCGACAAGGCCGCGCCGCCGGTCTGGGATGTCAAACTCAACAATCTCGGCCATCCGGTGAAGCCGGGGACCAACACCTCGGCCTTCATGACCGAGAGCTGCACCGGCTGCCATTCGTCTGCCGGCATCTACACCAGCTACGATCCCAAAACCGGCGACAACACGCAATCGGGCCAGCTCACCGGGGACTTCTCCTGGCTGATGGCCCAGAAGGCGAGCTACGCCAACGGCGCTCCACCGGTCGCGCCGCTGAAGGCAAAGGCACGAGCTGATTAGAACCGTCTCTTCCCCTCTCCTGCGCGCGGGAGAGGGGAAGCCTGCGCTTCTCCCGAAGGAAAACCCATGCACGATAACCCGCTCACCGGCAGCTGGACCTATCGCAGCTTCCTCAACGATCCCGATATCAGCAAGGCGTTCAACGATCTCGAATTCGGCCGCGGCACGATCGTCATCGCCGAGGCGCCGATGGCAGTGCTCCGCGGTACGATCGGTGGCCCCGGCTGGTCGCTCGCGCTCAAGGGCTCGCGCGCATATGGCAGCCCGATGCAGGTCCGCTTCCAGGGCGTGGGGGTCGTCGGCGGCGCGCAATGGATCTATGATTATGAGGGCTGGCTGGTGCCTGACTGGCCCAATGGCGTCGGCCAGGTGTCGGCGATCGTCGGCTCGGTCATCCGCACCATCCCGCATCCCGGCAGCGGCCCGGGCGTGGTCAATCCAGCGGGCGTGGTGTGTTCCTTCTACGCCGTGAAGGACGCCTGAGACTTAACCCAACTTCCATTCGTCGATGAAGCCGGAGTTGGGAAAGATGGCGCGGGCGCATTCGCACATCCTGATCCATTCATCGGGACTGTAGCGCCGCGAAAGGTGGAGGAGCGTGTAGCGCCCGACCTTCGCCAGCCGGGCCAGCTCGGCAATCTGGTCGATCGTCGAATGATGGTATTTGCGGGCCAGTGCATCGTCTTCAACCGCATATTGCGCCTCGGCATAAAGCGTATCGATGCCCGCCAATCGCGGCGCGATGCGTTGGCGTTGCTCCTCATCGGCCAGGAAATCGGTCAGATACGCAAAGCTCTCACCTTTCTCGGTGCGCATGAGCTGCTGGCGAAGGTCCGCCGCGTCGCGCACCAGACCGTCGATGACGACCGAGCTGTTATCCGGATTCTTGAGTTCGGCAATCCAGGCGCCGGGCTTCAATCCCGAAGCGGCGAGCGCGGCGGTATCGATCGTCTGCCTGTCCGGTTCGCGCACTGCATAGCCTAGGCACAAGCCGTGGTGGACAAGCGGGATCGCGTCCACACGCACCTCAGCTGTCTCCAGGATCGTCCCGTCATGGCTGCACGTTCCCCCATCGTGCATGGTCGCGAATGCCTCTCCGGCTTCGAAACGGTAATCGTGGATGGTGGCGGCGTCGACATCATGGACGAACCATGTGCCTGAAAGCTCGGCTGCATGGCTCCACCAGAAGCCCTGGAAGCGATGGTGCAGGATCCTTGCCGTGCCCGTAGGTCCCCAGATGTGATTTTCCATGTTCAATCGCTGGAAATTCACTCGGAAGAATGCATCGAATCCGCTCACATGATCCATGTGAAGATGGGACAGGAAGAGATGCCCAATCGCCTGGATTTCACCCTGGGAAATGCCAGCCAGCGTGTCCGCGCCGCAGTCGAACAGCATCCGTGTTCGGCTTCGTCCGCTGTCCGCGACAAGCAACAACGCATTGTCGTTGGGCGGGATGCCGAGAATGCGCACGTTCAACATTTCGCAAAGCTTGGCGAGGAAAGCGGCTCCAAGCAAGCGACTTCAAGGTGAGCAAATGCCGGCCTCGCTGATTCAAATCCGCACTCGAAAACCCGCAGTGATGCCTCGTGTCCGCGATTGACTTCCGTCTCACCAACCGCAGGATACGCGGTACTCACCCGGGAGAATCTCGTGCGTCCTTTGAAATCCGCCTGTGCCATCGCCGCGCTTCTCCTTGGCGTTGCTGCCCCGGCTCTTGCCGGCAGGCCCCAGGCGGCAACGGCAGCCGACGCTGCGAACGAATCGCCCTTCACCATTGAAGAAGTGATGGTGCCGATGCGTGACGGCGCGAAGCTGCAGACCGTCATCCTGCGCCCGCGCAACCATCCCGGTCCACTCCCGATCCTGTTTTCGCGCACGCCTTACGGCGTCAACACGACGGCGCCCAAAACCGTGCCGAAGAACTGGGCTGCGTTCGAGAAGGACGGCTATATCTATGTCAGCCAGTCGATGCGCGGGCGCTTCAAGTCGGACGGCGTCTTCACCCTCTCGACCGCGGTCCACCCGAACGATCCCAAGGCGATCGACGAAGCCACCGACGCCTATGATGCGATCGACTGGCTGGTGAAGAATGTACCCAACAACAACGGCAAGGTCGGCATGTGGGGCGTCTCCTATCCCGGCTTCGCCGCAGCGGTCGCGCTCGCGCATCCTCACCCGGCGCTGAAGGCGGTCAGCCCCCAGGCAGCCTGGATCGATTACTGGCAGAATGACGATCTCCACCGCAACGGCGCGCTCCGTCTCAGCTACGCGACTGACTGGGTCTCCTCGCTGCAGCTCGACAAGAACGACAATAAGGAATTCCACTACGACACGTACGACACCTACGACTGGTTCCTGAAGACCGGCCCGGTCGAGAATATCGACAAGCTCTATTTCAAGGGCAAGGTGCCGATGTTCACCTCGCTGCTCGATCACCCCAATCACGACAGCTTCTACACCGGCCAGCGCTGGAGCGATGCGCTCGGCAAGACGGTGGTGCCGACGCTTAACGTTGCCGGCTATTGGGACCAGGAAGATCCCTGGGGCTCGTGGCAGATCTATTTCAAGCAGGCGAAGAACGATCCCGATCACCTCGCCTCGATCGTCGCCGGCCCGTGGAGCCATGGCTATTGGCAGCGCCCGGCCGACAATCTCGGCCCGATCCAATATGGCGTGCAGAGCGGCCAGCAATTCCAGGAGCAGATCCAGGCGCCCTTCTTCGCTTATTGGCTCCACGGCAAGGGCGAGAAGCCCGGCTCGGGCGTGAAGAGCTTCCAGAGCGGCAGCTGGACCTGGCACAGCTACAAAAGCTGGCCGGTTCCCGGCGCCGGCGCCGTCAGCCTCTATCTCCGCACCGACGGCACCCTCTCCTATTTCGCGCCCGCCAGTACCGAGGGCTGCCGCGACTATGTTTCCGATCCGGCCAATCCCGTGCCGTTCCGCCAGCGGCCAATGGCGGGCACTTATCTCAGCCCGGACTGGCAATGGTGGGAAGCCGCCGACCAGCGCTTCCTCGGCGGCCGGCCCGACGTGCTGAGCTATATGGGCGCGCCGCTGACGGAGAATCTCACCGTCACCGGCAGCGTCGCCGCGAAACTGATGGCCTCGACCAGCGGGACCGACAGCGATTTCGTCGTCAAGCTTATCGACGTCTATCCCGATGACGAGGTGAAGGGTCACGCGCCGCTCCAGCCCGGCGACTATGCCAGGTCACTGAACGGCTATCAGCTGCCGATCGCGATGGAGGTTCGCCGCGGCCGTTTCCTCGCCAGCGACACGGCGCCGCAGCCGCTCGTGCCGGGCAAGATCACGGCATGGGACGTGCCGATGCGCGAGCACGACCATGTCTTCCTCAAGGGCCACCGCATCATGATCCAGATCCAGTCGAGCTGGTTCCCGGTCATCGACCGCAATCCCCAGAGCTTCGTACCCAACATCGCCCGCGCCAAGCCGAGCGACTTCATCAAGGCGACTCAGAAGGTCTGCGCAGGCTCGAAGATCGTGCTGCCGGTCATCCGCTAGTTCTTCAGCCGCCAACCGCTCTTGAAGATCCACCCCACCGCAGCCAGGCACACGACCAGGAACAGCGCCGTCACGCCGAGGCTCACCCCGACGCTCACATCGCCCTTGTCGAAGAAGCTCCAGCGGAACCCGCTGACCAGATAGACGACCGGGTTGAACAGGGTCACCGTCCGCCATGGCTGGGGCAGCATGTCGATGGAATAGAAGGCGCCGCCGAGAAAGGTCAGTGGGGTGATGAGCAAGGCAGGCACGAAGGCGAGTTGCTCAAAGCCCTTGGCCCAAATGCCGATGATGAACCCAAACAGGCTGAAGGCAATGCTCGTCAGCACCAGAAACGCCACCATCGCGAAAGGATGCGCGATGTGGAGCGGCACGAACAAGGCCGCGGTCGCGAGGATGATAAGGCCGAGCACGATCGACTTGGTCGCCGCCGCACCGACAAAGCCAACCACCATCTCCATCGCGGTGACCGGCGCGGAGAGCAATTCGAACACGGTACCGGTGAATTTGGGGAAATAGATGCCCATCGAAGCGTTCGAAATGCTCTGGGTCAGCAGCGAGAGCATGATCAGCCCCGGCACGATGAAGCTGCCATAGCCAACCCCGCCGACCGTGCTGATCCTCGAGCCGATCGCGCCGCCGAACACGACGAAATAGAGCGAGGTGGTGATCACCGGCGTGACGAGGCTCTGCCACAAGGTGCGCAGCGCCCGCGCCATCTCGAAGCGGTAGATCGCCCAGATGCCATGGGTGTTGATATTCATGCCGCCACCTCCTTGCGATCGCGGCCGACCAGGTCGACGAAGATGTCCTCGAGCGAGCTTTTCGACGTCTCGAGATCCTTGAAGGCAATGCCAAGATCGCCGAGCTTGCGAAGTAGCGAAGGGATGCCGGTGCGCTCTGCCCGCGCATCGAAGATGTACCGCAGGCGCTTGCCCTCGTCCTCGATCTCGAGATGCCAGTCATCGAGCTCGGCGGGGATCGCGGCCATCGGTTCGATCAGCGAGATGAGCATCTGGCGCTTGCCGAGCCGCTTCATCAGCTCGGTCTTCTCCTCGACCAGGATCAGCCTGCCCTTGTCGATCACGCCGACCCGGTCGGCCATTTCCTCGGCCTCCTCGATATAATGGGTGGTCAGGATGATCGTCGTGCCGTTGTCGCGGAGCCGGTGGATCAGCTTCCACATGTCGCGGCGTAGGGAAACGTCGACGCCGGCGGTCGGCTCGTCGAGGAACAATATGTCTGGCTCGTGGCTCAGCGCCTTCGCGATCAGCACGCGGCGCTTCATCCCGCCCGAGAGCTCCATGATCTTGCTGTTGCGCTTGTCCCATAGCGACAGGTCGCGCAGCACCTGCTCGATATACTCGTCATGCCCCGACCGGCCGAACAGGCGCCGGCTATAGCGCACCGTCGCCATCACCGTCTCGAACATGTCGACTGACAGCTCCTGCGGCACCAGCCCGATCAGCCGGCGCGCCGCCTTGAAGTCGGTCAGCGCGTCATGCCCCATCACCGTGATCGTGCCCGACGAGGGCGTTACGATCCCGCAGATGATGCTGATCAGCGTCGTCTTGCCCGCGCCGTTCGGCCCGAGCAGCGCGAAGATTTCGCCCTTGTTTATCTCCAGATCGATCGGCTCGAGCGCGCGCTGACCGGAGGCGTACGTCTTGGAAACGCCAGCGACAGAAAGGATTTTTGTCATGAGGCCCCTTTGGTTGGGCCTCAGATAGGTTGGGGCCCCCGTCCCCGCAACCACCGCTACAACCGATCAGCCCTTGGCCCGCGCCGCCGCGACCGCTTTCTGCAATTCCTCGAGCGGCAGCGCCGAGGAGATGATCTTGTCGCCGATGATCCAGCTCGGCGTTCCCGTCATCCCCATCTTGCGCGAAAGCTCGAGATTGGACGCGATCTCGGCTTCCGCACGCGGCCCAAGCGCTTTGGCCCGCGCCATATCGAGTCCGACCGACTTCGCCGCCGCCGCCATGCTCTCATTGGTCAGCTGACCGCCGGCATAGAGCGCATCATGGAACGCCCGGAACTTGCCCTGCTCCGCAGCTGCGAGGCTGAGCCTGGCCGCTACACCGCTTTCCTCGCTGAGGATCGGCAGCTCGCGATAGACGATCCTGATCTTGGGATCGCTCGCCAGCAGCTGCGTGATCGCCGGCAGGCTGGCGCGGCAATAACCGCAATTATAGTCGAAATATTCGACCAAGGTGACATCGCCCTTGGGGTTGCCAGCCCAGGCGCTGCCGAACGGCTCGAGGATCGCGCTGGCATTGGCCTTGACGACCTTGCCCGCCTCGCTCTGCTGCTGCGCGGTCTCGCGCTCGCGCAGCACCCGCATCGCCTCAGGCAGCACTTCGGGGTGCGCGAGGATATAGTCGTGGACCACCAGCTCCATCCGCCCGCGATCGACAGCGGTGAGCGGCGAGGGAACGGCACGCTGGAACAGCCAGAAAGCGGCCGCCCCGATCAGCGCGGCAACCAGCGCCAGCCCGGCCAGGCCGAGCGGGTTTTTCGCGATGCGTTCGATCATCGCCGCCGCTTATATTTGTCGGGATTGTCGTCCATGTCGTTCTGCGCGGTCATCGCGATGTCCTGCGCGCGGATCCAGTCGCTGGTATTGGGCGTGATGCCCGCCATCGCGATCTTGGCGCTGTAAGCCGCGGTCCGGGAATCCCCAGTCAGGCTCGCCTGCTCGGCCGTCGCGAGCTGCGCCCGCGGCTCGTCGCCGACCAGGGTATAAGCAGTGCCGAGCTGATACCAGGCAAAGGGGTTGTCGTCATCGCGCGCAACCGCTTGGCGCAGCACCTTCACCGCTTCGGGATAGTTCGCCTTGTCCTCGGTCGCGATCAGCGCATGGCCGAAGGTCGTGGCGATCAGCGGCGCGTTGCGCGACAGCTCGGTCGCTTCGCGCAAAGGTGCCAGTGCCTCTTGCGGCTTGCCCGCCTCGAGCAGGATCTGCCCCTTGATCTCGAGGAAATACGGGTCGTGCGGCATTGCTTTCACCAGCGCCTCAGCCTCTGCATCGGCCTTGTCCGGGTAACCGGCCTTATGCCACGCATAAGCCCGCGCATAATGGGCGTAGATCGACTGATCGCTGTCGGGGAAATGGTTCAGCGTCTGCTGATAGGGCGCGACATAGCCTTCGAGCTTGGCCTTCACCCGCTTGAAGCGATCCTCGAGCGCCGGGTCGGGCGGCGTATTCCATGCCGGCGAGTTCATCACATCGGCGGTCAGGTTGGCGATGCGGTCGCCGCTCAGCGGATGGCTCTGCTCATAGGGATCGATGTTCTTGAGGCCGTACGCATATTCCTCGTTCTGAAGCTTCTTGAAGAAGGTCAGCATGCCGCGCCCGCTGATCCCGCCCTGACGGAGGAACTTGGCGCCCGTCGCGTCCGCCGTGGCTTCCTGGACGCGGCTATAAGCGAGGAACTTGCCCTGCCCCGCTGCCTGCCCGGCCGCGAGAATGCCCGCGCCCGCATCGCCCGCGCCGGCCGCCATCGCGGCGATGCCGAGCACCATGCTGAGCAGGGTAATGCCGATCGCTGGCTTAACGCCGGCGCCTTGCAGGATGACATGGCCGTCAGCGACATGGCCGAGCTCATGCGCGATCACGCCCTGAACCTGATTGGCATTGTCGGCTGCGTGGATCAGCCCCGAATTGACATAGACCGTCTGGCCACCCGCAGTGAACGCGTTGATCGAATCGTCGTTGATCAGCACGACGCGCACATTGTTGGGGGAAAGGCCCGCCGCGAGGATCAGCGGCCGCGACATGTCGTTGAACAGCGCCTCGGTCTCGGCATCGCGCAGGATCGACTGCGCAGCCGCCGGCTGAGTCCAGATCAGCAAGGAAAGCGCGAGTACCGTGACGAGCCGCTTCATGGCCGACATATCGCCGAAATTCCTTCCACAGGCAATTGGAACGGCCTTCCTGCTGGCGGAAACCGCCTGAATGGCGGGTGAAGGTGCCCGGCCCCTCCCGTTACAGGAGGGGCCGGGACCTCATTATGTTGGCTGCCTCTTATTGACCGCCCATCTTACTGGCCAAAGGTGCGCTGCCACCAGCCGCGACGAGCAGAACCCGCCTCGCCCGGATCGGCGGCATCGACGCCGGCAGCGACATCGTCCGCTGGCACGGCACCGTCGAGCTCTTCGACGAGCGCGATGGCGGGCGCCTCGGCCGGCGCGTCGGCCACAGCCTTTGCACCAGCCTTGCGGCGCGGCGCGCGTGCCTTGGGCTTGGCCGCTTCGGCCGGAGCTTCGGCAACGGCTGCCTCGGGCGCCGCGACCTCAGGTGCCACGACCTCAGGCTCAGGCGCTTCGGCCTCGACCGGTGCGGCCTTGGCGCGGCGGGCGCGCTTCGGTTTGGCTGGAGCAGCTTCCTCGGCAGTTACGGCTTCGACCGGCGCAGTCTCGGCGACGGGCTCGGCTGCTGCCGGCTCGGCGACGTCAGTCCGCGCCTTGGGCCGGCGACGGCCCTTTTTCGGCGCTTCGGCTTCAACCGGCGCTTCTTCGGCCGTCTCGACAGGCGCTTCGCTCACCGGCTCGGCATCACCAGCTTCAGCTGGCGCGCCCTCGGCACGGTCACCCTCATTGCGACGACCACCGCGACGACCGCGGCGACCGCGACGACGACGGCCTTCGCCGCTTTCGCCCGCAACCGGCTGTTCGCCGGCGAATTCGCCTTCGGCTGCTTCGATCTCGCCACCGGCGTCCTGCTCGGAACCTTCGTCCTCGCCCCCGCCTTCATTCTCACTGCGCTCGGCCGTGCCTTCCTCGCCCTCGGGACGATTGCGACCCCGGCGGCCACGACGGCGGCGGCGGCGGCGCGCAGTGCCCTCATCGTCGCCGGAGCGTTCGCCCTGGCGCTCGGCCGGCCGTTCGCCACGTTCGCGCGGGCCGCGCGGCTGCTCGATCTCTTCTTCTTCCTCGGCCTCGAACTCCTCCTCGTCCTCGGGAAGATCCTCGTCGAATTCCTCGATCGCGGCTTCGAAGCGCGGCGCGTGGGCCGGCGGCGGACCGGAGACGTCGACCGACATGCGGGCGCCCTCCTGCTCGCCGTCAGGCGCGACCTCGATCGTCACGCCGTAGCGATCCTCGATCTCGGCGAGTTCGGCACGCTTGCGGTTGAGCAGATAGAAAGCGGCTTCCTGGCTGGCGCGCAGCAACAGCTGCGACCCACGGCCGCGCGCTGCCTCGTCCTCGATCAGGCGAAGCGCCGACAGACCGGCCGACGATGCGGTGCGAACCAGTCCGGTGCCCTCGCAATGCGGGCACTGGCGGGTCGATGCCTCGAGCACGCCGGTGCGCAGGCGCTGGCGGCTCATCTCCATCAGGCCGAAGCTCGAAATGCGGCCGACCTGGATGCGGGCGCGATCGTTCTTCAGCGCCTCCTTCATCGCCTTCTCGACCTTCCGGACGTTGGACCCATTGTCCATGTCGATAAAGTCGATGACGACGAGGCCGGCCATGTCGCGCAGCCGCAACTGGCGGGCGATCTCGTGCGCGGCTTCGAGGTTAGTCGCGGTCGCGGTTTGCTCGATGCTGTGCTCGCGGGTCGAACGGCCCGAGTTGATGTCGATCGAGACCAGAGCCTCGGTCGGGTTGATCACCAGATAGCCGCCCGATTTCAGCTGGACGACCGGATGGTACATCGCGGCAAGCTGTTCCTCGACATGGCTGCGCTGGAACAGCGGCACCGGATCGGAATAATGCTTCACCTTGCGGGCATGGCTCGGCATCAGGAGCTTCATGAACTCCTTGGCCTGGCGATAGCCTTCGGCACCTTCGACGATCACCTCGTCGATGTCGCGATTATAGATGTCGCGGATCGCCCGCTTGAGCAGGTCGCTGTCGCCATACACCAGCGCCGGCGCCGAGGACGCAAGCGTCGTCTCGCGGATCCCGTCCCACAGCCGCGCCAGATAATCGAAGTCGCGCTTGATCTCGACCTTGGTGCGCTGGAGGCCCGCGGTGCGGACGATGCAGCCCATCGAGGGCGGCAGCTTCAGATCCGCCATGATCGTCTTCAGCCGCTTGCGGTCACCCGCATTGCTGATCTTCCGGCTGATTCCCCCGCCATGCGACGTGTTGGGCATCAGCACGCAATAACGGCCGGCAAGGCTGAGATAGGTGGTCAGCGCAGCGCCCTTGTTGCCGCGCTCTTCCTTCACGACCTGGACCAGCAGCACCTGACGGCGCCGGATCACGTCCTGGATCTTGTAGCGGCGGCGCAGGTTCATGCGACGCTCGCGCAGATCGTCGACCGCATCGTCGGCGGCGCTGCGCTTGCGGCGGCCACGGCCGCGGCTTTCCTGCTCGCCGCTTATTTCGGGATCGGCACCGCCGTCATCCTCGAAGCGCTCGACTGAATCCTCGTCGCCATCATGGCCCTCGTCATCATGGTCATGGTCATGATGATCCTCGGCCTCGCCGTCCTCATCATGAAGATCCTCTTCGTCGTCATGCTGGGCGCGCAGAGCCGCTTCCTCGGCGGCATGCTCGGCCTCTTCGCGCAACAGCGCTTCGCGATCCTCCTTGGGGATCTGGTAGTAATCGGGATGGATTTCCGAGAAGGCGAGGAAGCCGTGGCGGTTGCCCCCATAATCGATGAACGCCGCCTGGAGCGACGGTTCGACACGGGTAACCTTGGCCAGATAGATATTGCCCTTGAGCTGCTTGCGCTCGGCGGACTCGAAATCAAACTCCTCGATTCGGTTCCCTTTGACGACAGCCACGCGGGTCTCTTCCCGGTGGCGTGCGTCGATCAGCATACGCATGGTCATTTATTGTTCTCCGGGCGCGCGGTCCGGTGCCTGGCGGCGCTGGCCGCGCGCAATTTTTGTGCATCCTCGCGCCGGCGGAATCGCCGCCGGAGCCGGGAGTGCGGATGGTTTCGAAAAATGCCTCTGCTCGCCATGCACGCCGGGCCATCTGGCTCAGGGCACCCCGCACGCCCGCAATCCCGCCGGGCGAAGCCGGGCGGTGCGAGGGATGGGGGAAATGCATCATGCGAACGTCAACCTGAAGAGCCGCGCGCCGAAAAGCCGGTGCGGCTGTGCGGCCGGATCGGCGCAAGATGAAGCGCTTGCCGGTGCAATTTGATGAGTAGCACCGCTGTCACCGCACAGCAACCGGCACGTTCCAGCCCATTTGCCGGCAATTTTATGCTCAAGAGCGCGTTAACCCAATCGGTTCACCGTGTTGGAACGGGCCGGGATTTACCACCTGGGTATCGCTTCCGCCCCTAATGGGACCCCCCGTCCATGGATTTTCGCTGGACCGTTGCCATAGCGGCGCGGCATTACCGTCCCGTGTCCTTCGTCCTAGCCCTTCTGGCCTGCTGGCTTGGCGGTACCCCGAGCCTGGCCGCGACGATTGAACGCGTCGAGATCCGGCACGACCGTATCATCATTCGTTTCGACCAGAGCGTGGCCGATGCGTCGAGCTTCATACTCGCCTCGCCGCAACGGATCGCCGTCGATGTCGGCGGCGCCTCGCCGGGCGCGCGGGTCGGCGGAGCCGGCGTGGTCGCGGCGGTGCGCCAGGCGCCACACGGCAATGACGGCACGCGGATCGTCTTCGATCTCGCCCGGCCGACGATCGTAACCGAAGGCGTGTTCGGCCCCGATGGCCGTGAGCTGACGCTCCAACTCCGCACCGTCGACGATGCGAGCTTCGCCCAGGCAGCGGCCGAGCGCCGGTTGCGCTTCCTGCCGCCTTTCAATCTGGGTGCGGAGAGCCCGGCACGCAAATATGAGGTGTCGGTACCGATCCCGCCCTCGAGCCGCACCCTGGCGCTGCCGCCGGTCTATGGCGAGGACGACAGCCGTCCGCTGGTGGTGATCGATGCCGGCCATGGCGGCGTCGATCCCGGCGCGGTCTCGCCGATCGACGGCCGCCGCGAAAAGGATGTGACGCTCAAGATCGCCAAGGCAATCCGGAACGAGTTGCTGCGGTCGGGCCGGGTCCGGGTCGCCCTGACCCGCGATGACGACCGGTTCCTCGTCCTCCAGGAGCGCTATGGCATTGCCCGCAAGCTCCACGCCAGTCTGTTCATCTCGATCCATTGCGACAGCGTCGGCTCGGGCAACGCGACCGGCGCCTCGGTCTACACGCTGTCCGAAGTCGCCTCGGACAAGGAGTCCGCCAGGCTGGCTGCGCGCGAGAACAAGGCCGACATCATCTCGGGCGTTAACCTTGCCTCGACCTCGGCCGACATCTCCTCGATCCTGATCGACCTCACCCAGCGCGAGACGATGAACAGCTCGGCGAACTTTGCCCGGCTGCTCGGCCGCGAAGCCCAGCCGCTGATGCCGGTGAAGCCCAGTTTCCACCGCATGGCCTCGCTCGTCGTGCTGAAGGCGCCGGACATGCCCTCGATCCTGTTCGAGACCGGCTATATCTCCAACCCGAGCGACGCCGCCTTCATCGATTCCCCCGAAGGCCGCCAGCGCATCGCAGAAAGCGTGCGCCGTGCCGTCGACATTCACTTCGCGAAGCGGCTGGCGTCGAACGACTAGCGGAGCCGTCCGGACCGCGATTTCCTTTGCCGGCAATGAGAAGGACAACGGTTTCCCGCTCTAATCACGCCGGAGAGCGCAGATTTCGATATGGTTGTATCGATCGGCCGAGAGCAAGCCTGACGGCCGCACCTGTTGACAACGTCATGCCGATCGCCGCCTTCCATTATGTACGGGGCATCGCAATGCTGACGAATTGTGATCCGTACCTAACCCTTCGCCGCTGCGATAAATTCGGGATCGGAAAGGACCTTGCGCACCAGCATAGCGTAAAGCGCATTATACTGGAGAAAGGCTTCGTCGATCGCAATTGCACCGATGAAATCGGAATGCCATTTCGCCTCCACGTGATAGCCCTTGGTCAGCACCGGTTTGCCGCCGCGCCAGAGGCTGATCCTGGCACCCAGTGAACCGCCGCCCTTCTTGAAATCATCGTCCGCGCGGCTTTCGGTCAGCACACCATCGAGCCGCAATGGTGACGCCGGATCGAGTTTCCCAGCCGCCTTCAGCTCCGTCTCGAAGCTCGCGCCGAGAAATTGAGCGAAGGTGCGTCCCTTGGGCGCATGCAGAATGCCGAGCCGGATCGAGATCGCATGGTCGATCTCGGGGCTGGCGGCGATGAAAGTACCCAGGGCCATCGGCGGCACACCCTGCACACGCAAGACCTGCATCGTCTCAAGCGATGGCGGCACCTCCTCTACGGACGATGCGCACGCCGTCATCGTCGCGCAGCAGGACGCCACGAACATGGCCGCCGGCAAGCGGCGCCATCGATCCGTTGCGGTCAATGCGGAAAGGCCGGATCGGAGACAATGTTGTTCGCACCGCGATCGAGAACCTGGCGAACAAGGACCTTAATCGCCTCATCCGGCTTCGCGTACAGCGTGCCAGGAATCTCGGCCTGCTTGTTGCCATATTTTGCATAGAGCTCGTGCTTGACCTCGGTATGGATCGGTGTAGCACCGGTCGTCGCGACATAATCGAAGCTGGTTACATAGTGGTCGACCGCGACGACGCCGCCGAAAAGACCGAAGCCAAGACCGGCCCCGAAGGCGTCCTTCTTGGCCTTGTCCATTTCTTCCTTGATTACGACATTGTTGAACTTGATACTGACCACAGCGCCATCGGTGGTCGGTGTTTCGACCACGTCGCTGAAATCACCGGTCTTCTTCAGGTCTTCGATGACCCACGCCTTTACCAGCTTGGTCGCCTTTGCGTTCACCTGGCCGTTGCGCTGGAACTCGAAGATGATCTGCACCGGCTTCGGGCTCGCCGGAGTGACCTTTTCCTCCGGCTTCACCTCGCCGAGCGCGTTGGCGACATAGAATTTCATCGCCTGCACTGCGGTCGATGGCAGGACTGCTGCAAACAAGATTGCGGCCACGATGGCGATCAGCGCGATATAGGGCCTGCGCGAGCGTAGAATCATTTTCCCTCTCCCCCGGACTGCTGATGCTTTTGCCAAGGTGGGTCCTCAGCTACAAGTCGGTTGTCATTGCCCACATAATGGGACTCATTATACGTGCTTGGTCCAAATCTGACTTAATGCCACAAGTGGCGTTGCCGAGAACGATTTGATGTCGACCGAATTTAAGGGCCTGTCGAACTGCTCCGTGCCTTCCCGGACGAGCAGGCGGCGGTCGATCACTTCACATCGCTGCGCTGGCGCAATGAACTACGGCGACGTGGCGCAATTCACCTGTACAGAATATTGTACGGTGCTCCACCGACAGCCACCTACGAAGGTCTTCGTTGACTCCTACGAAGCTCTTCGTATAAACCCCGGTCATGGACAAGCGCGACCTGCCCAAACCCACCGAAGCCGAGCTGGAGCTGCTAGCCGCGCTCTGGGAAAAGGGCTCCGCCACAGTGCGCGAACTCCATGAAAGCCTCAGCCGGGAACGCCCGCGCGGCTATACCTCAATCCTCAAGACGCTTCAGATCATGACCGACAAGGGGCTGGTCGAGCGGACCGAGCTCGGCAAGGCGCATGTCTATCGCGCCGCCGCGACCCAGAGCGACACGCAGAGCCAGTTGCTGCGCGACCTCACCACAAGGCTGTTCGCCGGATCGGCCGCGCAGCTTGCCATGCATGCGCTGTCGATGGAGGCAGTCGATGCCGATGAGCTTCGCGAGATCGAACGCCTGATCGACGCGAAAAGGCGCCCGCGATGAAGAGGGGGGCGCGATGACGCTGCATCCCGACGCGCTCGGCTGGACGCTCCTCCATTTCTGCTGGCAGGCGAGTGCGATCGCGCTGGTCTATGGCGCGATCGACATGGCGTTCCGGAATGCCGGTAGCCGGATGCGCTATGGGCTTGCCGTGGCCGCTCTGCTCGCGATGGTCCTGACAGCGGCGGCTACGCTGATCCATGAATTGACCGCGATCCGCCTCGCCGCTCCCGACATTTCGGTGACCGACGTTTCGGGCAATGTACGGATCAACATCACGGGCGAGGCGCTTGCGAACGTGACTGGCAACGCGCTGGACATCGGTGCGCTGCTGCCCTGGCTCGATCTGGTGTGGCTGGCCGGCGTGCTGTGCCTGACGCTGCGCGCGCTCGGCGGCTATTATGTCCTGCGCCGCTTCGTTCGCGCGACAGATCCCCATGTTCCTGAGCACCTCACCGCATTGGTACATGCGTTGTGCACGCGGCTTGGGATCACCCGCCGGGTAGCCCTGCGCCTCTCGGCCCACGCCTGCGGACCGTTCGTCGTCGGCGTGGTGCGGGCAGTGATCGTGGTGCCGGTATCGGCGCTGACGGCGCTCTCGCCCGCGCAGCTTGAGGCAGTGCTGGCGCATGAACTCGCCCATATCCGCCGCGCCGATTTCCTGTGGAATATCCTGCAAACGATCGTCGAAACGCTGTTCTTCTTTCACCCGGCGGTGTGGTGGATCGGCCGCCGGCTGCGCGCCGAGCGCGAGCTTTGCTGCGACGACATGGCCGTGGCGGTCTGTGGCGATCCGGTGACCTATGCCGCCGCGCTGGTGACGCTCGAACGCGTCCGCCCGGCCCATCGCCTCGCGCCCGCACTTAACGGCCATGATTCGGGCACCGGCCTGCGGGCACGGATCACGCGCATCCTGGGCAGCGAACCGCAACGCCCGCGACGCATTGCGCCACTCCTGGCCGCCGCGGCCGGCATCGCATCGCTGCTGTTGTTTTCGCCGCTGCCGTACGCGCGCGCCGCCGACGGTGTTTCCTCGAAACCTCGGCAACCACCTCGGGCAACGACGGCTCCGCATCGACCCTCGGTATCGGTGCGCTTCGGCGCCCGCACGACCGTGTCGGTGGTCGACAGATCGGCGAACCAACCCGCCCCGCCACCCGCGCCAAAACCATTGGCAAAGGCAGCACCGGCACCCGCCACCTCTCCCGAGCCTGAAGATTATGCCGGGGCGATGCGCAATGCCGGCTATGCGGATGACGACCGCTATCTTCAGTCCATGCAACAGGACGGCGTCCCGCCGGACTATGTGCGGAGCCTCGCCGCTTTCGATCTCGGCACACCGATCGCGCGGCAGATCAGGACCCTATGGACGCGCGGCGTTCGGGCAGCGGATATCCGCGCCCTGCAGGAAGCGGGTGCGGCGCCCAGCGACTGGCGCGATGTGGTCGGCTTCAGCCTGTACGGCGTGACGCCCGCCTTCATCAGGGCGATGCGGGCGGCGGGCTTCGACCGGATCGAGCCGGGCAAGCTGATCATGCTCGGTAAGCTCGGCGTGACGCCCGACTATGCCCGCGCGGCGAAACAGGCCGATCCGACCCTCGACACCTGGCATCTCATTCACCAGCGCCTGGTCGAGACCGCCCGGGCACGCGACGGGAGCGGCACCGGATAACCTCACCCAGGGGGAGCAGGCGCGAACGAGCCGAAGCAAGCCTTCGGAGCGGACGCCACCGGCTTGCCCAATGAAGACGGTTTTTCACCAAGATCTTGAGGGAGCGGCTAATGAGGCAGTATCGGACGAGGCAGTATCGGAGCCTGGCCTGTTATGCGCTTGCATTGGCAGTGCCCCTGTGTCCAACCACGCTGCACGCGGCCAGCGCCGATGAGGCGGCGTCGCAAGCGCCGGTCACGCGACATTATCTGGTCACGACACAGGTCTTCGGTACCACGCGCTATTTCCGCCTCGATCTCGACTGGCGTGGCGAAAAGCTCGGCGGCAGCTGGAACGGTAACAGTCTGGACGGGGCTGTCATGAACAACATCCTCAGCTTCGTCGCCAAGGACAAGTTCGGCGGATCGGACCGGGTTCAGGCGGTCATTAAGGACGGTGTCCTGTCAGGCACCATCGTCTCGATTGAATCCGTGGGTGCGACAATTCCCTATGCTCATGCCTTTACGGCCACCCTCATACCCGAGCGTAGTGCCGCTTCCCCGCGACGCCATGACTTCGTCCCGACCGTTTTCCACCGACAATTTTCAGCGCAAACCGCGCCCGTCCTGACGATCGCGCCGGGCGACACGGTCCATACCATCACGGTCGATGCCGGCGGCGTCGATGCAGCCGGCGTGAAGCGATCGGCCGGCGGCAATCCGCAGACCGGGCCCTTTTATGTCGAGATGGCGATGCCGGGCGACATCCTCGCCGTCCACATCACCCGGCTGCGCCTCAACCGCGACTGGGCGGGAACCGACGATGCGCTCGTCGAAAGCGCGCTCAACAGCCGGCTCGCAGTGATGACGAAGGATAATGGCAAGCCGGTCAAATGGCATCTCGACCTAGCGCGCGGCGTGGCGACGCCGGAAAATCCTGACCCGCATCTCGCCGGCTATACAGTGCCGTTGCGGCCGATGCTGGGCTGTATCGCCGTAGCGCCGGGGCCGTCGGACGCACCCGCCCCGACCGGAGATTCGGGCAGCTGGGGCGGCAACATGGATTTCAACGAGATCGTCGAGGGGACGACAGTCTATCTGCCGGTCCGCAATCCCGGCGCGCTTCTTTATGTCGGGGACGGCCATGCGCTGATGGGTGACGGCGAGATCAACGGCAACGCGCTCGAAACCTCGCTCGATGTGGAGTTCACCGTCGATGTGCTGCCGGGCAGGCGAATGCCCGGCCCCCGCGTCGAATCCGCGAACCACATCATGGCGATGGGGCTGTCCGGTTCGCTCGACGATGCCTTCAAGAGCGCCACCGCCAACATGGCGCTATGGCTGACCGACGATTATGCATTCACCCCGTCCGAGGTAGCCCAGGTGATCGGCACCGCGGCGGAATATCGGATCAGCGAGGTCGCTGACCGCAATTCCGGCATCGTCCTCAAGATCGACAAGGCACGCCTGCAGGGCCTGTCACGGCCGGCGAAATGACCGCGCGCGGCCGCCCCCCGCTGGCGCCCTGGGCAGCGAATCTGGCTGAGGTCCATGAACCGAGCCCCGGCGAGATCGACGCGGCGCGGATGGCGGTGCGCATCCTGACGACGCTCGATCAGGGCGACATGCTGATCAGCGTCGCGCCCGAGCCGTCTGGGCATTCGCGCGCGAGGCCGGAGTCCTTCACCCTGCCGGCAACCCTGTTCCGCACTCTTGTCCGGCTGGTCGAGGAAACCGGCAAGGGCAACGCCGTGGCGATCGTGCCGGTCGGGAGCGAACTGACCACGCAACAGGCAGCCGACCTGCTCGACATCTCGCGGCCCCATCTCGTCAAATTGCTGACGCGCGGCGAGCTGCCGTACCGGATGGTTGGGACTCATCGGAAGATCAGCGCCCGTGAGGTGCTCCGCTATCGTGCCAGGACGGCTGCCCGAGGCTGAGGCTCTCCTTGGGACAAGCGCCTTTCTTCCCCTCTCCTCTTAGGAGAGGGGCAAGCTGCGCAGCAGCGCGGGGTGAGGTTGAGGGCGAGACGCTGATGTTGGTCACCCTCACCCTTCCCATCGCTGCGCGATGGGCCCCTTCCCTCTCCCAATGGGAGAGGGAGAAGTGGCCGGACTCGCCTTCCGACTAGGCCGTAGACTCATAAAGCGGCCATCCCGCTTCCGCCCCATATTACGCCGCTCACGTGTTTGAGACTGGTTCCTGAAAGCAGACGCTTGCCGGGACCGGTTTGCCCGTTACGATTGCCTCCATGACCGAAGATCCATCATACGCCATCCTCGATCCTCGCCCAAATGTGACAAACGCTCGCTATACATTCTTTCTTCCAAGCTCCGCAGAGATTGCCGCTGTCGGAGAGGGCGATCTCGTCAAGCTAACGTTCGAATATACTCACGACATCGAAAAGTGGGCGGTTGAACGGATGTGGGTCATCGTAAAGGACGCGGAGGGCGATACGATTTGGGGTATTCTCGACAATGAACCTTTCGAGCCGACGTCAAAGCTCAAGGTTGGCGATATAATCCGATTTGAGCGACACGACATTCTGTCGATACAATGGGCACGCCCGGAAGCTGCTCCCCGACCAAGCGACTACCGGGAGTATTGGGATCGCTGTCTCGTCGATCAATGTGTTCTCGACGGCACGGAGCCGGTTGAATACCTTTATCGTGAAGAACCGGACATGGCCTCGGAGGGCGACAAACATCCCGATAGTGGTTGGCGCATTCGAGGCCGAATGGGCGATGCCACGGACGAAGAAGCGGAAGCTCGCCAACTGTCGTATGTCGCACTCGGGGCGGTGTTGAATCAGGATGACAGTTGGGTTCATCTAATCGACGAGCCGATCGGCACAGCATTTATGCGTGACTTCGATACCGAAATGTATGTTCGAGAAAACCGGGCCTAGGACTGGTTTCCCGCTCCTTCCGCCGGAAGCTGCCCGAGCGCTTCCCGCCACCTTTCGCCGTTCAGACGCACCCCGCCGCCCGTCACTGCCTGAAAGCCGACCGGCGGGTATTGGGCCGGAAAGCTGCCCGGCGGCAGTCACCCCAGTAGCAGCCGTTCAAAAAGCGCGTTAGCATTCGATATGATTATCTCCCCACGAAACACCGAGGCGACCAAACTTATCGCCGAGCTACCAGCTTGGAATGATGGGAATGGGATTGATGCCGAGAGCTGGGTGGGCTGCGTAGGATCGTTCGAGTTAGCCATCGGATACAGTTTGATATTCTGGCCGTCGTTTGTGCGTATCGGCCAGTATGTTGTGATAGCCGGCGTCGATAAAAGCGCCATAAAAAGCTGGGAAGACGCGAGAAAATACAACCGACGCGAAATCGAGGCCGTCCTGAATCATGTCCATATCGCGGATTTGCACGGGAATGATTCACCATTGTCAGAAGCGCAGGCGCGTTTCATCGGCCGGACGCTGAAATCGATATACGAGGTCAAGCTCGCTTCGGAGTTTCGCGATACGCCCTTTGAAGTAATGTTCAATGACGAGCCATCCCTGGACATCATGGACTACCAACTAACATTTTGGCAGGCCGATGCGTGAAATGGCGAGCGGCAGCTAACCACCAATTTCCGCCGTTCAGCTTGCGCATCGACGGCGGTCCATTTTATGGGTTCACGGCCTAATGCCAGGCATCTTCAGCGATCCCACAGCGAGAAGTCAGGCCCCCAGCTTATAAAAAACCGCCGCGTTGTTGTAGAAGATGTCCCGCTTCTGCTCCTCCGTCAGAAACGCCGCAGCCTCGACATGCTCGACCGCGAGCCCGATGCCGTCGGGCCAATACATATGATCTGACCCGAACATTACCCGCTTGCCGAAGCCGGCCTCGACCAGGCGGTGCAGATAATCATGGAAGGCCGGGCGCGGCAGCAGCCACGAGAGAGCGCCGGTGTCGATGTTGACGTTGTCGTAGAGCATCATCATCGCCTCGGCCTCCTCGATATAGGGCCAGCCGCTGTGCATCAGGTTGATCCGCAATTTGGGATGCTTGTTGAGCGCCCCTTCGACCGTCTCGGGATGGCCGAACGCAGCCCGCGCCGAACGACAGCACGGATCATAGGTGGTGCCCGCCGGCATCGTGCCGAGATGAATCGCGACGGGAATGTCGAACTCCTCGGCGAGCGCGAGATAGGGATCATATTTCGGGTCGCTGATCGACAGGCCGGCATATTGCGCCGTCACCTCGCCGAGCACCTTCAGTTTGCCCGAGGCGAAGGCGGCGCGCAGCGTTTCGAGCGGCGGCAGCGGCGTGTCGTCCGATCCCCGTACGCCGGCGCCCGGCACCACCCGATCGGGCGCGCGATCATGCCAGTCATAGACGGCCTGCAACCGATCACCATCGCCGCCGCTGACCACGCCTTTGACGATGTTGTATTTCTGCATCTGCTCGAGACAGGCAGTAAGATGGTCGGCGCCCGTGAGGATCGGGCTCTTCACGCCGGTGATCGGGTTCACGATCGGAACCGGGAGTTTCATCGTCGCGGGATAGGCGTGCATATGGACGTCGATGATCGGCTTGCGTGGGGCATCTGCCGCGATCACGACGCCCGGGAGCGCGAGCGCCGCTGCGGTGCCGGCGCCCATTTTGAGGAAATCCCTGCGCGCGATCTGCATGTCCAACACTCCGGTTCAAGGGCGCTTCAGCGCGGCCTTCACTGCTACCGCCCGCACATCACCGGCGAAATGACCTCGGAGGTAGTATTCCGGCAAAAGGCCTCGCCTCGGCGAACCCGTAGAAAATGTCAGCGACCCTCATGACATTTCCAACACGCATCGAGCCCCGACACCCCCGATAGGCATGACATAATTCACCGGCGCCAGGACGGGTTTTCGCCGATTCCCTCTCGTGAAAACCTAACATCGGCCCGGAATACGCTCCGAATTATGTCACACTCGGCGCATTCGGACACCGCCGACGAGCCTGATTCAAACCCGCCGCGCTTTCACCTATTCAGCCTTATGTCCCGCCAACACCGTCCACTCCGCATCAGGCCCTCAAGCCTCCAGAATTCGATCATGCGCGCGGCGGTGATGAAAGGACGAAGGCTGGCAAGCCCCGAGAAACTTGCTAGAGCCCGGCCTGTATGAGCCAGACCGAATCCTCCGTAAGTTTTCGCCTCCGCCGCGAAGTGGAAGGGATAAGAGGGTTTTTGCAGCGCACCTGGGGGCGCTGGTGGGTCAAGGTGCTGGCCGTGCTCGCGGTGCTCGCGGCGATCACCTATGCGCTGGTGTGGCTGATCTTCGCCCGCGATCTGCCTTCGGTCGACAAGCTGCGCACCTATGAGCCGCCGATGCCGACCAATGCGCGCGGTGCCGACGGCACGCCGATCCACAGCTATGCCCGCGAACGCCGCGTCGAGCTTAGCTATGAGGAATATCCGCCGCTGCTCGTCCGCGCTTTCCTCGCCGCTGAGGATAAGACGTTTTTCGAGCATCACGGCGTGGATTATCCGGGTCTCGCCGGCGCGGTCATCGATTATGTCACCAAGATCGGCAGCGGCAAGCGCGCCAAGGGCGGCTCGACCATCACTCAGCAGGTCGCCAAGAACCTGCTGATCGGCAACGAATATTCGAAGACGCGCAAGATCAAGGAGGCGATCCTCGCCTATCGGATCGAGGATGCGCTGACCAAGCAGCAGATCCTCGAGCTGTACCTCAACCAGATCGCGCTCGGCCGCAACGCGTTCGGCGTCGAGGCGGCGAGCTATGCCTATTTCAACAAGGAGCTGAAAGAGCTCGATCTCGCTCAGCTCGCCTATCTCGCCATCCTGCCCAAGGGCCCGTCCAACTACGATCCGATCCGCCACCCCGACCGGGCGCTCGAACGGCGCAATTATGTGCTCCGGGAGATGCTCAAGAACGGCTTTATCGATCAGGCCCAGCACGACCAGGCCGCCGCCGAGCCGCTCGGTGCCGTGCTGCGCCAGACGCCGACCACCGAGATCGCCGGCGCCGGCTATTTCGTGGAGGAGGTCCGCCGCCAGCTGATCGACAAGTTCGGCGAGACATCGGAAGGGGGCCGCAACCCGTACAGCGTCTATGATGGCGGCCTGTGGGTTCGCACCTCGCTCGACCCGAAGCTTCAACAATATGCGCAGACCGCCCTTCGTGACGGGCTGGTCCGGTTCGACCGCAACCGCGGCTGGAGCGGCCCCTTGCGCCATGTCGAGATTTCCGGTGACCGCTGGCTGCCGGCCTTGCTCAATACCAATATCACGCTCGATTATTCTGATTGGCGCGCAGCCATTGTCGTCTCGATCAGCGAGGGCGGTGCGACGCTCGGCTTCTCCAACGGCCAGACCGGCCTGCTGCCACGCTATGCCGCGCAGATGCCGGTGCGCGGCGTGGGCGGCAATGCCTTTGACGCGTTCAAGGTCGGCGACGTGCTGGCGGTGGCGCCCGAAGGCGGTAGCTTCAGCCTGCGATCGATCCCCAAGATCTCGGGCGGCTTCGTCGTCGAGGAACCCCAGACCGGCCGCGTGCTTGCGATGCAGGGCGGTTTCGATTCGAGCATCCAGGCCTTCAACCGCGCGACCCAGGCGATGCGGCAGCCCGGCTCGACGATCAAGCCGATCGTCTATTCAGCCGCCCTTGAAGGCGGGATGACGCCGGCCTCGATCATCGTCGACGGCCCGTTCTGCGTGTTCCAGGGCGCAAGGCTCGGGCAGAAATGCTTCAGGAACTTCGGCAACAGCGCTGGCGCCGGACCGCACACGATGCGCTGGGGCCTCGAACAGTCGCGCAACCTCATGACGGTGCGCGCGGCCTCGCAGACGGGCATGGAGCGTGTCGTTTCGCTGATGGACCGGATCGGCGTCGGCAAATATCCGCCCTATCTCTCCTTCGCGCTCGGCGCCGGCGAGACGACGGTATCGCGCATGGTCAATGCCTATGCGATCCTCGCCAACCAGGGCCGCGCCCATCCGGCGACCCTGATCGACTTCGTCCAGGACCGTCACGGCAAAATCGTCTGGCCCGAGAACTGGCGCGCCTGCGATCGCTGCAACGCCTCCGACTGGAACGGCAAGGCAATGCCCCGCCCGCAGATGCGCGGCAAGCAGGTGGTCGACGCGATGAGCGCGTTCCAGATGGTCCATATCGCCGAAGGCGTGATCCAGCGCGGCACCGCGACCGTGCTGCGCGATCTCGACCGCCCGATGTTCGGCAAGACCGGTACCAATTCCGGCCCGACCGACGTGTGGTTCATCGGCGGTACCCCGCAGATGATTGGCGGCGTCTATATCGGCTACGATACGCCGACCAGCCTTGGCGGCGGCGCGCAGGGCGGCACGGTCGCCGCGCCGATCTTCAAGGAATTCGCGGTCAAGGCCTATGAGGGGCTGGAGAAGATCCCGTTCCGCGCGCCGCAGGGCATCCGGATGGTCCGGATCGACCGCGCTTCGGGCAAGCCGGTGTTCGGCGCCTGGCCGACGAGCGACCCCAAGGCGGCGGTGATCTGGGAAGCGTTCAAGCCCGAGAGCGAGCCGCGCCGCAATGCCCGCCACGACCTGGCCGAAGACGCCGACAAGCCGAGGGAAGCGAGACCGACCGAACGCAAGGAGGCGCCCAAGGACAGCGATTTCTTGCAAAGGCAGGGCGGTATCTATTAGCGGCTTTGACGCATACCTATATGAATCATCTCCGTGTCCGCGGGGAACCATCGTCCATATTGCACCTTGATCACGACCACCGCTTTCCGCGCAGATCGATCGAGATGGGATGACGCATAGAGTTGGAGTGAATGATGCGCGCCGAAGCGCAGGCCCATATCGATACGATCAACGATGCCCTCGCGCTGCTGCGCCGTTTCCTTGACTGGGACCGCGCGCTGCGCCGGCTCGACGAGCTAAACGCGCGCGTCGAGGATCAGGCATTGTGGAACGACCCCAAGCTCGCCCAGGAAGTGATGCGCGAGCGTCGCCGCCTCGAAGAGGCGATCAACGCAACGCGCGCGATCCAGAGCGAACTGAGCGACACCGCCGAGCTGATCGAGATGGCCGAGGCCGAGGGCGACGAGGAGATGGCGGCCGAAGGCACCCAGAGCCTCGCTGAACTCGCGGTGCGCGCCGAACATGACAAGATCCAGGCGCTGCTCGCTGGCGAAGCTGACGGCAACGACACCTATATCGAAGTCAATTCGGGCGCGGGCGGGACCGAGAGCCAGGATTGGGCCGGCATGCTGCAGCGTATGTACACCCGCTGGGCCGAGCGGCGCGGCATGAAGGTGGAGCTGGTCGATCAGCATTCGGGCGAGCAGGCCGGCATCAAGTCAGCAACGCTCCTGCTCAAGGGCGAGAACGCGTACGGCTATGCCAAGACCGAGAGCGGCGTTCATCGTCTCGTCCGCATCAGCCCCTATGACAGCGCCGCGCGCCGCCATACCAGCTTCGCCAGCGTCTGGGTCTATCCGGTGATCGACGAGAATATCGATATCGAGATCAACGAGAGCGAGCTGCGGATCGACACCTACCGTGCGTCGGGCGCGGGCGGGCAGCACATCAACACGACCGATTCGGCGGTGCGCATCACGCACATCCCGACCAATATCGTCGTGCAGTGCCAGAATCAGCGGAGCCAGCACAAGAACAAGGCCGAAGCCTATAACCAGCTTCGCGCCAAGCTTTACGAGCGCGAGCTGCAAATCCGCGAAGCCGCCGCCAATGCCGAGAATGCGACCAAGACCGATATCGGCTGGGGCCACCAGATCCGCTCCTACGTCCTCCAGCCCTATCAGCTGGTGAAGGATCTGCGCACCGGCGTGACCTCGACGAGCCCGTCCGACGTGCTCGATGGCGATCTCGATCCGTTCATGGCGGCTGCGTTATCGCAGCGCGTGACCGGCGAGACGGTCGAGGTGGAGGACGTCGAGTGAGAGTAAGGCGCGGTTCGCTTCGCATCGCGGTGTTGTCCGCGCTGGCGCTGGCGGGCTGCCGTGCCGCTCCCGATGACGGGCAGGAAAAGGCCGGTCCCTTCCCGCCCGCCGACCGCCCGGTGGCACAGATCGTCTCGTCGCGCTGGTCGACCGAGGAAGCGCGCGACCGGCTGAACGAAGCGACCGAGGTGATGAACAAGGCCGGCATCAAGCCCGGCATGACCGTCGCCGATATCGGCGCGGGCGAGGGCTATTACACGATCCGTCTCGGCGAGCGGATCGGCAAGAAGGGCCGTGTCGTTGCCGAGGATATCGTGCCCGCCGTCACCGAAGCGCTGAGCCAGCGCGTGTTGCGCGGACCGCAGCTCAGCAATGTCTTCGTGCAGCTCGGCCTGCCGACCAACCCCAAGCTGCCCGATGCGAGCTTCGACCGGGTGTTGATGGTGCACATGTACCATGAGATCGAGCAGCCCTATGAATTCCTGTGGCGGATGCGTCCGGCACTGAAGCCAGACGGGCTGGTGGTGGTGGTCGACGCGAACCGGCTCACCCAGAATCACGGCACGCCCCCGGCTCTGCTCAAGTGCGAATTCGCCGCGGTTGGCTATCAGCTCGTCGAGATGGACGACATGCCTTCCGCTGGCGGCTATCTCGCCACCTTCCGCGCGATCGGGCCACGGCCTGAGCCGAAGGCGATCAAACCCTGCAAGCTGGGCGGCTGATGCGGCAATATCTCGATCTCATGCAGCGTGTGCTCACGACCGGCGCGAAGCAGATGGACCGCACCGGCACCGGTACGCTGTCCGTGTTCGGGCACCAGATGCGCTTCAACCTGGCTGGCGGCTTCCCGGCACTCACCACCAAGAAGCTCCATCTGCGCTCGATCATCGTCGAGCTGCTCTGGTTCCTGCGCGGCGACACCAATGTGCAGTGGCTGCGCGACCGCAAGGTGAGCATCTGGGACGAATGGGCCGACGAAGCCGGCGAGCTCGGGCCGGTGTACGGCAAGCAATGGCGCGACTGGGAGACGGCTGACGGCCGCCACATCGACCAGATCGCCGAGCTGATCGAGCAGATCAAGACCAGCCCCGCCTCGCGGCGCCAGATCGTCTCGGCATGGAATCCGGGCGATCTCCACGCCATGGCGCTCGCCCCGTGCCACTGCCTGTTCCAGACCCATGTCGCGAACGGCCGGCTGAGCCTGCAGCTCTATCAGCGATCGGCCGACATCTTTCTCGGCGTGCCGTTCAACATCGCCAGCTACGCGCTGCTGACTCACCTGCTCGCGCAGCAATGCGGGCTCGAGCCGGGCGAGTTCATCTGGACGGGCGGCGATTGCCATCTCTATTCGAACCATCTCGACCAGGCGCGCGAGCAGCTGTCGCGCGGCCCCGGGCCGCTTCCCCGGCTGGAGATCCTGCGCAAGGCGCCGTCGATCCATGCCTATGAATATGAGGATTTCCGGCTCGTCGATTACGAGGCGCAGCCGCATATCAAGGCGGCGGTCGCTATATGATCACCCTCCATCTCGCCCGGGCCGATAATGGTGTGATCGGGCGCGATGGCGGCCTGCCCTGGCGCCTGCCGGCCGATCTAAAGCGCTTCAAGGCGCAGACCATGGGCAAGCCGATGATCATGGGGCGCAAGACCTTTGAGAGCTTCCCAGCCCCCCTTCCCGGCCGCCGCCATATCGTGCTGACCCGCGATGCCGGCTGGTCCGCGCCCGGCGCCGAGGTGGCGGCCGATATGGATGCGGCGATCGCGCTCGCTGATGCGCCCGAGATCGCCGTGATCGGCGGCGCGCAGATCTTCGCGTTGTTCCTGCCGCATGCCGATCGTGTCGAGCTGACCGAGGTTCATGCGGCTCCCGAGGGGGATGTGATTGTCCCGGCCTTCACCGACTGGCACGAGGTTGCGCGCGAGGATTATCCCGCCGAGGGTGAGCGGCCGGCCTATAGCTTCGTGACGCTGGTGCGACCCTAGCCCACCGTCACCCCGGACTTGTTCCGGGGCACACCGTCCCGCATACCAACCGGGATCGGCTCCAGCGGCGCAGTGGATGCCGGAACGAGTCCGGCATGACGAGGGGTGAGGATCGAAATGCGCAAATGGCTTCTGGGCATCCTCGCCTTCCTTATTCTCGCCGCTATCACCTTCTTCATCGTCGCGCCGGGCTATGTCGAAAACTCGATGAACAAGGTCGAGCCGGTCGCGCTCAAGATAACGCCGCGTGCCCGGACGCTGCACGCGACGCTCCAGATCGCGGACATGCATGCCGACACATTGCTCTGGAAACGCAGCCTCCTCGATCGCAGCGATCGCGGGCAGGTCGATCTACCGCGACTGCTCGAAGGGCCTCCAGATCTTCTCCTCGGTGACGAAGACGCCCAAGGGCCAGAATTACGACGCCAATTCGGCTGAGACCGACAATATCACCAGGCTCGCCATCGCCGATCTCCAACCGGTGCGGACCTGGGGTTCGCTGCTCGAACGATCCTTGTGGCATGCGACCAAGCTGCAGCGCGACGCTGATGCTTCGAAAGGGCAGCTGCGGCTGATCCGAACGCCCGCCGAACTGGAACGGCTGCTCGCGGACCGCGGCGCCGGCAGGAAAGTGGTCGGTGCGATGCTGTCGATCGAGGGGCTGCAGGATCTCGAGGGCAAGCTCGCCAATCTTGACCGGTTGCATGATGCCGGCTTCCGCATGGCGGGGCTGGCGCACTTCTTCGACAATGATGTGTCCGGCTCGATGCACGGCGAGGCCAAGGGCGGGCTGACACCGCTCGGGGTGCAGGTCGTGCGGCGGATGGAGGCGCTCGGCATG
Organism: Sphingomonas sp. P3_C5; assembly: GCF_056402635.1. Lineage (NCBI taxonomy): Bacteria > Pseudomonadati > Pseudomonadota > Alphaproteobacteria > Sphingomonadales > Sphingomonadaceae > Sphingomonas > Sphingomonas sp. P3_C5. Next base: position 319,496 of record NZ_JBFUHA010000005.1, on the reverse strand, counting down.
GTCGTCGATGTCGCGCATGCGAGCCACAGGACGATCGCCCAGGTGATCGCGATGGCGCATCGCCCGATCGTTTCCAGCCATGGCGGGGTGCAGGCGACCTGCAAGGTCAACCGCAACCTGACCGATGACGAGATCCGCGGCATCGCGGCGACCGGCGGCGTAATCGGCATTGGCGATTGGGATGCAGCGATCTGTACGACCAAACCAGAGGGTGCGGCGACCGCGATCGCCCATGTCCGCGATCTTGTCGGCATCGACCATGTCGGGCTCGGCTCGGATTTCGACGGCGCGGTGACGACCGGCTTCGATTCGAGCAAGCTCGCCGCCGTCACCCAGGCGCTGATCGAGCGCGGCTTTTCCGATGCCGACATCGCCAAGGTGATGGGCGGCAATGTGCTGCGCGTGTTGCGGGCCGGCATCGCACCTCAAGGCTAGCGCCCCCGGTTTCGCCCCCCTATAGCCTCGGCCATGGAGCGACTTGATGGTGGCTCGGTGGTGCCGCCTGAACTTCGGGGCGGGATCGTCGCGCTGGGGAATTTCGACGGGTTCCATTTGGGGCACCAGGCGGTGGTCGGCCATGCGGTCGAGCGCGGTCGCGCAGAGGGGCGCCCGGTGCTGGTCGCGACCTTCGACCCTCATCCGGTCCGTCATTTCAAGCCTGATGCGGCACCCTTCCGCCTGACCACGCTCGACCAGCGCGAGCGACTGTTCGCCGAAGCGGGCGCCGATGCGATGATCGTGTTCCGCTTCGATGCGGCGCTGGCCGGCCAGACCGCGCTCGAGTTCGTCGCTGACCGGCTGCTCGACAAGATCGGCGCGGGCGGTGTGGTGACCGGGGACGACTTCACCTTCGGCAAGGCGCGCGGCGGCAATGTCGATGTGCTGGCCGATCTCGGCGCGAAGAACGGCTTTTCGGTCGATACGATTGCGCCGATCGCGCTTGACGGTGAGCCGGTCTCGTCAAGCCGGATCCGCGAGCTGCTGATCGCCGGCGATCCGCGCGGCGCGGCGCGCCTGCTGACCCGTCCCTTCGCGATCGAAGGCCTGGTGCAGCACGGCGACAAGGTCGGCCGCACGATTGGCTATCCGACCGCCAATATCGATATGGGCAATTATCTGCGTCCGGCTTACGGCATCTATGCGGTGCGCGGGCGGCTGGCCGATGGCAGCATGCTCGAAGGCGCGGCCAATCTGGGCGTGCGGCCGAGCTTCGATCCGCCGCGCGAGCTGCTTGAGCCCTATTTCTTCGACTTCGACGGCGACCTGTACAACCAAACGATCGAAGTCTCGCTGATCGAGTATCTGCGCCCCGAGGCAAAATTCGACGATCTCGATGCCCTGAAGGCACAGATGGCGATTGATTGCGACCGCGCCAGGGAAGCACTCGCCGCCGCCTGACGTGGTCGGTCTGGATTCAGTCCAGGTCGAGGCGAAAATCGTGAGATGCGAGCATCGGAGCGCAGCGTGCTTTCGGCACGTGAGCACCGAAGCGCAGTAGCTCGCGATTTGCAGCCCGGCATGGGCTGAATCCAGGCCGACCGCGACGAAAATGGGGGCCGGCATTGCTGCCGGCCCCCTGTCGCCTCGCCTCGATCTGATCGGACGTTCTCCGAAGAGATCGCCCTCACCTTTCGGTTCAGCGGCTGCTCCACCCGGATCGCGAACGGTCCGGACTTCGCATTTCGGTCACCGGGGCCGAGCGCGATACCCTTGCGAGCCTCAGCGCTGCGGCCTCCGGCGGCCAGCTCGACCGTCAGATCGAAACCCGACAGCCTCGCTTTGGAATATCGTTCATGCTCGCCCGCCTGACCTCGCTTGCGCAACGCCAGACCAGTTTGCACCGATCGATATTCCGCCAGAACACCGAATGGTTTCCTTACGGCACCTGTTCGCCATCCTGGCATAAGGAGTTGATGTTTCTGCGATTTCTCGCTTCGGCATCCCCTTCTTACAGTCATGATGGTGTCACTGAATCCGAGTCGGGCATAGGGGCAAACGACGTTTCGGAACTGTGGATAACGTGGATATCGTGGAGAAGATTTGCTGCGCAGCACGACCCGGACGCCGGATGAACGGGAGGTTGTTTTATGTTCATGAAACTCTTGCGATAACGGAAGCGTTACGGTTCCAGCTTGATTGAGAGCAAGACCGAAGCAAGGGAGATTATCATGCGGAATTTCATTATGGCGCTCAGCGCCGCGTCGCTCGCCATTCCCGCCACCATGGCGGTTCCCGTTTCCGGTGCAGAGGCGCGCCGCCACCACCATTACACGCCGCGCGTCTACACGCGTAACGGCCACACCTATTGCCGCCATTCGGACGGCACGACTGGCCTGATCGTCGGCGGTGTCGGCGGCGCGGTGGTTGGCAGCCAGATCGCGGGCCGCGGCAACGGCACGCTCGGTGCGATCATCGGCGGCGTCGGCGGCGCCCTTGGCGGCCGCGCGATCGACCGGTCGATGACGGCAAGCCGTCGCTGCCGCTAAGCGAAAGCCAGCGAGATCGAACAAAGGGCGCGGCGCAATCCGCGCCCTTTTTTGATATGGGGCCGAATCGGCCAAGGGAGACTGACCATGATTCGCAGCGGATCCGCCAGATATGAAGGTTTCGGCAAGGACGGCCTCGGCCATGTCTCGACCCAGTCGGGCGCGCTCTCCGACCAGCCCTATGGCTTCAAAAGCCGGTTCGAGGACGGCGTCGGCACCAACCCCGAGGAACTGATCGCGGCTGCACATGCGAGCTGCTTCACCATGGCACTGAGCTTCGCGCTCGCCCGCGCCGGCTTCGCGGGCGGAACGCTGGAGACAAAGGTGAAAGTGACGCTGGACAAGGACGGGGATGGCTTCAGCATCACCCGCTCCGACCTCGACCTGACCGCGACGATCGACGGCATCGATCCGGCGCAGTTCGACGCGATCGCGGCGGACGCCAAGGCCAATTGCCCGGTTTCGAAGGTGCTGAAGGCTGAGATCACGCTGACTCACAGGCTTAATGCCTGAGCGTAAGGCAGGGCCCCGGCGCGAGAGCCGGGCTCCAGAGATCAGATGAAGCCGCCGCCCATGAACAGACGGATCGCGCAGATGATGATCAGCACGAGGTTGAGGTTGCGGCCCATGTTGCTCGACGACAGGGCACCGAGTGCGAGGCCGACGATGCCGATCGGAATGGTCAGCCAATTGAGCCATCCGAGGAACGGAATGAATCCGATCATCGTGAGCAGCAGGACCAGCAGGCCGACGAGGATCGAGAAGAGATTCAGCATGGGGTGGAACATGGCGACGCTCTCCTCGTAACGCAAGCGTGATGGTGAATCGTTGCTTTGCCAGTGGTTTTGTCGCCAACGCTTCCTTAACCGCAAATAGGCCATGCGATAGCGCTGAAAGCGGAGGGTTGGTTTTCAAATGATGCGTAGCGGGTTTCGCCGTCAGTTTCGGGGCCTGATCCTGCTCGTCCTGCCGCTGGCACTTGTCGCGTGCGGCAAGCGGAGCGATGGCGAGCGCAACCTCGATACGCTCGACAACGAGCTGGTCGAGAGCAACAGCGCAGCCGCGCGCGACCCCGCGCTGATGAGCGCGCTGCACGACCAGATCATGGTCGACCCGACGCTCGCCCAGCAGGCCAATAACGATGCGGTGCGTCCGCCCGCCCAGCCCTATTCCGGCGCGGTGCCGCCCGACGGGATCGCCGTGCCGCCGGGAGGCACAGCCGCGAGCACCGGTGCTGCCACCAGCGAGACCCTGAAAAAGGCACCCGCGCCGGTGGCCAATTGCCCGCAATGCACCGCCGCGCGCGAATCGCTGACGCTCGGCGCGCTCGCCGCGCGGCAAAAGGACAAGCGCACCAGCAATTGCGCGGGCAGCCTGCGCTATTCGGCGCGCTGGGCGCAGCGGCTTCCGGCCGACCTGCCGCTCTATCCCGACGCTCGCGTTTCCGAGGCGGCTGGCAGCGACCAGGGCGGGTGCGCGATGCGGGCGGTGAGCTTTGCGAGCTCGGCGCCGCTGCAGACCGTGATCGACTGGTATTATACCCGGGCGAGCAAGGCTGGCTATTCGGCCGAGCATCAGGCGGATGGCGACGAGCATGTGCTCGGCGGCACCCGCGACCGCGATGGCGGCGCCTTTGCCCTGTTCCTGACCAGCCGCGCCGATGGCGGGACGGACGTGGATCTGGTGGCAAACAACGGGAATTAGTCGAGCAGAGGCCGGAGCGCCTTTCCCCTCTCCCCCTGTGGGAGAGGGAGGGGCCCATTGCGTAGCAATGGGAGGGTGAGGGGGACACCCGCTCATGTCTCGAGCCTCATCCCCCTCACCCTCCAGTCGCGTGTTCCTCCTTCCCTCTCCCACAGGGGGAGAGGGAGAAAAGACTCTTCCGGCAACAAAGGTTCTATTTCCGGCTGATCCGCGCTAACGCACGCCGATGTTCCAACTTCTTCTCGTGATGATCGGCGGTGCCGTCGGTGCCGGCGCGCGGCATTTGACCGGGCGGGCGACGCTTGCGTTGTTCGGCCCCGGCTTTCCCTATGGCACATTGGCGGTGAACCTGATCGGCGGGTTTGCCATGGGCCTGCTCGTCGGAGCGCTCGCGCGGATGTCTGTCCCCGGCGAGAATTGGCGGCTGCTGCTCGGCGTCGGCGTGCTGGGTGGGTACACGACGTTCTCGGCCTTCTCGCTCGATGTGGTGAACATGATCGAGCGCGGCGATCTGGCGGTGGCGGCTTTGTACACGACCGCCTCGGTGGTCGGCGCGATTGCGGCGCTGTTTGCCGGCCTTGCGCTGGTTCGGGTGACAGCGGCATGAGCGAGAAGAGAACCGAGAGCGCCAAAAAAGACGAGGGCGTCCGCCAGTTCAACGTCGGTGCGGATGACGACGGCATCAGGCTCGATCGCTGGTTCAAGCGGCATTTGCCTGACACCAGCTTCACTACCGTCGCCAAATGGGCGCGGACCGGGCAGCTGCGCGTCGATGGCGCGCGGGCGACGCCGGGCGACCGGATCGCCGCCGGCCAGTCGATCCGTGTGCCGCCGGCCGAGGCCGTGCGCGAGGATGCGCCGAAGAAGCGCGAGCGGCCGCCGCTCAGCGAGGAGCAGACCGACTTCATCCGCGAGACGGTGATCCACCGCGACAAGCAGGCGATCGTCATCAACAAGCCGCCGGGCCTTGCGACCCAGGGCGGGACCAAGACGCATGAGCATGTCGACGGCCTGCTCGACGGGCTGCAGTTCGACGGGGAGAGCCGACCCAAGCTCGTCCACCGGCTCGACAAGGACACCAGTGGCGCGCTGCTGATCGCACGCACCACGCGTGCCGCCGCCTTCTTCGCCAAGGCCTTTTCGTCGCGCAGCGCCAAGAAGGTCTATTGGGCGCTGATCGTCGGCGTGCCCTCGATCGAGGACGGCACGATCGACCTGCCGATCGCCAAGCAGCCCGGCAGCGGCGGCGAGAAGATGCATGTCGACGAGAAGGAAGGCAGCCTCGCCCGCACGCGGTATCGCGTGATCGAGAGCGCGGGCAACACCACCGCCTGGGTGGAGCTGATCCCGCATACCGGCCGCACGCATCAGCTGCGCGTGCATATGGCAGCAATCGGTCACCCGATTGTCGGCGACGGCAAATATGGCGGCCAGGCAGCGTTCCTGACCGGCGGGATCAGCCGCAAGATGCATTTGCATTCGCGGCGCATCGGCGTCGACCATCCCGATGGCGGCAAGATCGAGGTGCAGGCCGAACTGCCCCAGCATTTCGCCGAAAGCCTGAAGCAGCTCGGCTTTGACGAGATGCTGGGCAACACTATGCCCCTCGACACCCCGCCGCCACCGAGCAAGGCGGTGAAGAAACAGCAGGCCAAGCAGCACGCCAAGACGGTGCGCAAGGGCCGACGCGGCGAGCGGCGCTCTCGCGGGAGCGCCTGAGGCGAATCGATCGAACCATTCGGCGACGCCGAAAAATGGCAGTTTCTCCCTGTTATCGGCACGGAACAGGGAAAGAACAGGGAAGAAAAAACTTTTCCGGCCGTTTTGGCCGATTTGTTGGATATATTCTCCTGCCCTATCAGTGGCTTGCATGCCGTTCTCCCTGTTATTCGATAACAGGGAGACCTGTAGGAGATAACAGGGAGGCGTGTTGGAATTAACAGGGAGCGCCATCCGCGGAACAGGGCGGCTTGATTCAACAGCAACGTGAAATCGGCTTTTATGCGGTTCTTCATCGTTGGAGTGCTGACATGAGCGCGCATAAGTTTGAATCGAGCGACGAGACGGACCGTGGCACCGGGCCGGGCAGGCCGCCGTCGCGCATCGCCGGGGGCATGACAACTGATGCGGTGGGCGGTTGAACCGGGAAGGTGTGCGGCCGACCGACGGTGCAGGGCCAGGCGAGCGACCACTAAGTGGCCGGGATACATATATATAGATTGATTATTGCACGGTTCCGTCTAGCCTGACTCTCCTGTTCGGGGGAAATCATGCAGATTCGGTCGGAAATCGACGCGTCCAGCGTCCACACGTCTGCGGCGGCCAGCGCCAGCACGCACATTGGCGGCCTGCCCGGCAATTTCGTGCTGAACGGCGACGCGTCCAAATTGTTTGTCGCCGGGAACGACGGTGTGCTCCGCGTGTTCGACAGTGCGGCGGGAACGCTTCTGGGCGCGACCGCCTTGGGCACGCAGCTCGGCGCCATCGATATTTCTCCGGATGGTACGTATCTGCTGATCACCGAGCAACAGCCGGCCAGCTACAATTACGATCAGTATTGGCCGAGTACGACAACTGAATCACTGGTCTATAAAGTGAGCACCGCCACTTATGGCCTGCAGCAGACCTTTCATTATAACTCGACAGGCTCAAATTACACTTTGGCCGATGTCGCCATAACCACGGCCGGCAAGGCGATCTTCACGGAAAATATTCTGCCCGGCTGGAGTGGCTGGACGCCAATGGTCACGCTCGATCTGACGACGGGAGCGTTCTCCACCGCCGGAACTGGCACATATTATCAGGCAGGTTCGCTGACGGCGTCGCCAGATCGGACGAACGTGTTGTACGGGCAGCTCGCTCTTTCCTCGGCGGAAGCGGGAATTTTTGCGCCTGACCTGACGCGGCTCGCTTATCACGGAGGATATGATTACGACGTATATGGCTATGCCACCGGCGTTGAGGCCTTTTCAGGCAGTGGAGCCAACGGACGGGTGGCGATCTCGACCGGGGGGTCACTACATCTTTGGAACGGCAATCTGGGTTATATCAGCAACCTGACTGCGGCTAACAGCCTCCTTGGCAATATCGTTGGCCTGCACTTCAGCGCGGATGGGCAAACGCTTTACGCCTGGAACGGCTCGACCGGCGATGTCTACGGCATCTCGATGTCCACCTTCGCGATCACCGAAACGCTGAGCGGACCGAGCAATTATTCAACGACGCGCGCATGGGGCGACGAGCTGGTCCTGAGCCCCGACGATGGCGCGATATTCCTGTCGACGACCGATGGCATCGTCAGGCTGGAGCATCCCAACATCGCTTCGGGAACCGAGGGCGACGACAATTTTTCCGGACTGCTGCGCAGCGACGTTTACACCGGGTTGGGCGGGAACGATACAATCCATGGCAACGGAGGTGCTGACGATCTGTCGGGTGGTCTGGGCAATGACTGGATCTACGGCGATGACGGCAACGACACGCTGAGCGGCGGCGCCGGCAATGACAAGCTGTACGGCGGCACCGGCGCGGACATGATGTCCGGCGGCACGAACGACGACAGCTATTCCGTCGATAATGCCGGCGATACGGTGTACGAGGCTGTCGGTGAGGGCAATGATCGGGTCGCCGCCAGCGTAAGCTGGACGATGACGGCCGGCCAGGAGATCGAGCAGCTCAGCACAGCCAACGCGGCGGGCACCGAGGCGATCAGCTTCACCGGCAACGAGTTCGCCAACAAGATCGTCGGTAATGATGGCGCGAACACGCTGAACGGCGGCAACGGCAACGATTCGCTATGGGGCGGCGGCGGCGACGATGTGCTCAACGGCGGCCCCGGCGTGGATTCAATGAATGGCGGCACGGGCAGTGACAGCTATTTTGTCGACGATTCCGCCGACACGGTGATCGAAGCGAGCAGTGGCGGGGTCGATTACGACACCGTGACCACCACGGTCAGCTGGGCGCTGGGTGCGGGACAGGAAGTCGAGCGGCTACGTGCCGCGCCAGGCACCGATCCGATCAACCTGACCGGCAATGACTATGCCCAGAAGATGCAGGGCAATGACGGCGACAACATTATCATCGGCGGTGGCGGCAATGATGTGATCATTGCGGCGGGCGGCGCGGATGTGCTCATCGGCGGCACGGGCCTGGACAAACTCACCGGCGGAGCTGGTGCAGACAGGTTCGTGTTCGAGCATGGCGGCCAGATGGACCAGATCGTCGATTTCACCACGGGCGTCGACAAGGCCGATCTCACCGCGTTCGACATGAACTGGCAACAGGTGCAGGACGCCATGACCGAGAGCAACGGCAATACGTATCTCGCGCTGGGCGGTGGCGATCTCGTCGTCTTCGCCGGGGTGGCGAAAGCGTCGCTGAGCGCGGGCGACTTTCTGCTTGGCGGCGGCGCGCCCCTTGCCATCAATGTCGTGGCCCAATTGTGGGATGGCGGGCCTGCCTATGTGGCGGACACGAATAGCGACTTGCCGATCCATGTGCAGCACGAAGCGCACGCGATATTCGGTTGGCACCTGCTGTAATCCCCGCGCCTTGCGCTGACCGGTGGCTCCCGGCTTTGCGAAACTCGCCAATGCCGGTGTAGACGCACTGTAGCGAAACGGGCGCTCCACCCTGGCTTGAGCAGTCAGTCCCGCCCACGAATGGCCTGACCCGCGAAGTTTCTCCTCACTAGAGCGGCTGGGTTTCGATGGAAACGCGGTCTGCTCCAGCACGGCGATAACGAAGCAAAGGCGCGACGGCCGTTCTGGTCAGATCTTCCCGGCGATCCTACGGCTCCACAACATTGGGTCGCGGTTTCTCCGCACACAGCCCGTCGAGGTAGAAATCGAGGTGCCGATGCGCGAGCGATCGCTCCTCGTCCGGCGGCAAGCCCACGGCCAGGGGCCGCGCGAAACGCGTCAAGCCAAACACGATATCGCGTTCTGACAGATCTTCGCGCAGACAACCGTCCCGTACGGCGCGGCCAACCATCGATTTCATGAGCGTAGCCGCACGGGCGCGGAGGTCGGGCCACTCCGGTTTTTCCAGAAGCGGATGGAGAATGTTCGCCGCCCCAATTCCGTTATCCAGGGCTATGTGCATATATTGGCGGAGTGCATCGACACCGTCCGGTACGGTTTCGATCAGGGCCTCTCCGGCACTGATGCTCTTTTCCAGCACGTGACGCGTAGCAGCGTGAAGGAGCGACTGTTGGTCCGGAAAGTGCCTGTAGAGCGTTCCGATGCCGACACCGGCGCGTTCGGCGACAGCGTCTCGCGCCGGCTCGCCGCCAACTTCCAGAACCAGTTCGACAGCGACTTCGATCAGCCGTTGCCGGTTCTTTCGCGCATCAGCCCGCACCGTGCACCCACGCATGGTCTCCCGCCGATCTCCTTGACGCCCTCATAATCGGAGGATATTCCTCCACTTGATTGACTGTCAAGGCGACCATGCGGCAAGGACCTTACGGAGTGGAACAGATGGAGGCGGCGCACTCGCAAGATGTAGAGGGGCTGACAGGCTTGGCCAAAGCCTATTTCGAAGCTGCGTACACGATGGACGCAGAAAAATTCGCGACGATCTTCGATCCCTCCGCTTCTGTCACTCGGCGGGACGATCAGGGTGGAGCGGTCGTTACTCCCATAGCTGAATGGCTCGACATAGTCCGCGGCATGTCCTCGCCGCGTGATGCCGGCAGCGTGCGAAGGGACGAAATTCTGTCCATCGCCATCACCGGAGACCTGGCGGCGCTTAAGCTCCGCCTGCGGATTCCCCCTCGAGAGGTGACGGATCTGCTATCCTGCTTCTACCTCAACGGCCGCTGGCAGATCGTCCAGAAGGTATTTGCGGCCGAGATGCTGGCGTGAAGGCCTTGCTCGCAACGACAGCGGGCCGCGCGGCTCAAGGACTCAATCGAACGAAATAATCACCCTATCGGATCAACCGCGAAGGGATAGCGCGATGGATCGCAGGCACTTTGTTCAATCGTCTTTGCTCGCCGCAGGAATCCTGGTGTTCCCCCCAGGCGCTTCGGGCCGCGACAGGAAGGGCTTGCCGACCAGATTGGATGCGGCAGCGTATCACGCGTCGCGACGCTATGTTTCAACACGGTTCGGGCGCATCGCCTTTGTCGAACGCGGCCGCGGTCCCGCCGCCCTCTTCATCCACGGCTTCCCGCTCAGCGGCTTTCAGTGGCGCGGTGCCCTGGAACGCCTGGCCAGCCAGCGGCGATGTCTCGCGCCGGACCTGATGGGGCTGGGCTATTCGGAGGTGGCTGAGGAGCAGGATCTCTCCCCTCGTTCACAAGCCAACATGCTCGTGGCGTTTCTCGACCGGCTCTCCATCCCGGCCGCCGACCTGATCGCCAACGATAGCGGCGGCACCGTGGCGCAGCTTCTCATGGCGCAACATCCCCGCAGAGTTCGCACCGTCATTCTGACCGACTGCGACGTCGATGAGAACAGTCCGCCGCCGCAAATGCGCAAGTCGATCCAGCAGGCTCGCGACGGCGTATACGACAGGAAGATCGAGCGGCACCTGGCCGATCGGTCCTATGCAAGGTCTCCGCAAGGCATTGGAGGCGGTGCCTATGCCGACCCCGCCAATTTCAGCGACGAGGCGATCGAATACAGCTTACCTCCTCTCATCGCCTCACCCCTGAGAAGAACCCAGCTTAACCGCTACCTGGCGGCGTTCGAACCGAATCCGCTTGTGGCGATCAAGCCGTTGCTCGAACGCTGTGACGCGCCAACGAGGATGGTTTGGGGGACGGCCGACCCATTGTTCGCGCCTGTATGGGCGGAGTGGCTCGATCGCACGCTGCCCAGATCGCGCGGTGTTCGCCTCGTCGACGGCGGCCGATTGTTCTGGCCGGAGGAGCACGCCGATCTCCTCGCTGAGGAAGCGCGGGCCCTGTGGTCGACGCGGCAATCGCGCTCGGATCGCTTGACGACGACATAAACGGAGCATATTACTCCGTTTATGTCCTTTGGAGACAGCAATGAGCGAACTCATCCTCACGACATATGACTGGGTCCCCGAACTTCCGCGCGGTCTTGTGCGCGACCTGAGGGTGCGCTGGGCCCTGGAAGAGGCTGAGCTGCCCTATCGGGTGGAAAGCACGCCGTTTCACGATCGCGGCCCCGACCATTTCGCAGCGCAGCCGTTCGGCCAGGTGCCATGGTTGACCGATGGAGACGTGACCATCTTCGAGAGCGGCGCGATCCTGCTGCACCTGGCCGAGAAGAGTCCAGCCCTCATGCCCGAGGATCGGCGCAGCCGGGCTGAGGTCATGTCGTGGGTTATCGCCGCACTCAACTCAGTCGACCTGCCGTGTCAGCCATGGGCCTTGTTCCGTTTCATGGGCTTCCCCGGAGAGGCGCCCGAGGCGAAGTTCGTGGAGGCGTTCCTGAAGGCCCGGCTCGATCGAATGGAAATCATTCTGTCGGACCGGGAGTGGCTGGTGGGCGATCGCTTCTCGGTGGCGGACCTTCTGATGGCGGATGTCCTGCGACAGCTGGAGCGGTTCGACGGGATGGCAAACCACCCCAATTCCCGCGCGTTCGTCGCGCGCGCCACGGCCCGGCCCGCGTTCGCGAAAGCGTATGACGACCAGATGGCCCATTTCGCCGCGGCCGACGCGGCCTGAGGAGGGGCCAATGTACGCCAGGGATGTTCCCCCGGGGACCATATTCTATCACGGCACCAAGGCGGCCCTCGACATCGGCGGTCTGATCAGGCCAGGCTTCGGAAGCAATTTCGTCGAGCGCGGGCTGAAACACGTCTATTTCACAGCGACGGTCGAAGCGGCGACATGGGGCGCGGAGCTCGCCAGGGGCGAAGGCCGGGGCCGCATCTTCATTGTGGAGCCGACCGGCCCATTCGAGGACGATCCGAACCTCACCGACAAGAAGTTCCCGGGCAATATGACCGCATCCTACCGCTCGGTCGATCCACTGCGGATCACCGGTGAGGTCAAGGACTGGGCCGGCCATTCCCCCGAGCGGCTCCAGGAAATGAAGGACAATCTCGCCCGCATGAAGCTGGAGGGCAGCGACACGATCATCGAGGACTGAGAGCGAGACTTGCCGACGGATCGACCCGCCAATCGGCGGCCCGATAGAAGCGGGGTTGCACGGGCGCCGTAAGGCAACGGTAAGGAACAGCATGCGCGACTGACTGCGGGCGGGCGGGATGAACGGCAGCGCTCCCACTGAACCGACTGGGTCCGTCCCGGCTATTTTGTGGTCAAGTTGCAACAGCGCGGATTTATCGCCCTTACCGGCTTGAACATCGTCCTGAAATATCATGGTAGTGGTGAACCGGGGGGTAAAGAAAACAGGGACTCGTATGACCTTCCATCCCGCGCATAGCCGTATGCTCGCCGTGACGACCTCGCTCATTGCTCTCGTGGCGGTTGCCGCTCCAGCCACTGCCCAGACCGCCTCGCCGGGCGATGCGCCCAGCAACATTCCGCAGTCGAGCGTTGAGCCTGAATCAGCCAGGACGCCGGACAAGGAAATCGTCGTTACCGGGTCGCGCATCCGCCGCCCCGACTTCGAGACCGCCAGCCCCATCGTCTCGGTGAGCGGAATCACGCTCCAGCAGTCGGGCACGACCAACGTCACTGATTTCCTGACCGGCTATCCGGCCCTGATCGGGTCATCCACGTCGAACCAGAATTCAGGCGACAGCGCGGGGATTGGCGCCACTGGCCTCAACCTTTTGAATCTGCGTAACTTTGGCACGCAACGCACGCTGATTCTCGTCGATGGCCGACGCCATGTCTCCGGCCTCGAAGGGTCGGAAGACGTCGATATCAACACGATCCCGCAGGATCTGATCGAGCGCGTCGACGTGCTGACCGGCGGCGCCTCCGCAATCTATGGTGCCGATGCCGTGACTGGCGTCGTGAACTTCATCCTCAAGAAAGATTTCGAGGGCATCTCCGCACGCGCGCAGGCAGGAATTTCCGAACAGGGCGATGCCGGGCAGCGGCTGTTCACGATTACCGCCGGCAAGAATTTCGCGGGCGGTCGCGGCAATATCGCGCTCGCCTATGAATATGGCGTCAATGATCGCTACACGACGCAGGATCGCGACTATCTGACCGGAGGGAACCTGGTTACCTTCCGCCGCAACCCCAATTATACCGCGAACACGCCCGGCTCCTATTACGTCATTCCGACGCGCGACGCGCGCTATCTCGACACCGCGCGCAACGGCGCGGTCGACGTTACCTTCGATGGCATCCCGGAGTTCACCGGCACGGGAAAGGTCTATGATCGCGGGACGGTCCTGCCCGGCAACGCCTATTCGGTCGGCGGCGACTCCACGCGCATCGCCGACTATGGCAACGATCTGCTGCCGCAGGTCGAACGCCATGTCGGCAATGTGGTCGGCCATTTCGATGTATCGCCGGCATTGACGATCTTCGCGGAGGGCAAGTACGCCCAGACGAAGTCCTTCTCGCTGGCTCAGCCTACCTTTGATTATTATCTGTATGTCCCGGAGGATAATCCCTTCATCCCCGCGAGCATCAGGGCTGCAATCGATCCTGCCCTTGGCGGCGTGCTGGTCACGCGGGACAATTTCGATCTCGGTCAGCGCGGCGAGAATATCAAGCGTGAGACCTATCGGGGCGTCATCGGTGCGCGCGGCGACATCGCCGACGACCTGCATTACGAAGTTTCGTACGTCTATGGTCAGACGAACGTCACGGCGCATTACGTCAATGACCGCTACACAGATCGCTTTCTGGACGCGATTGATGTCGTAACCGGAACCAATGGTCAGCCCGCTTGCCGCGTGACCGCGCTCGGTGTTGCCTCGGCAGTCGCCGCCGGCGCAAGCGTAGCGCCCGTATCGTTCAGTCCGAACCAGTGCGTTCCGCTCAACATCTTCGGCGAGGGCGTTGCGAGCCAGGCGGCGCTCGATTTCATCCACGCCGACACGACCGACCGCTCACGCATCACGCAACAGGTCGTATCGGGTTCGATCGGTGGTGACTTCCGTCGCTTGTTCCATCTCCCGGGCGGTGAACTGGGCTATTCGATCGGTGGCGAATATCGGCGCGAGACGTCGAGCTTCACCCCCGATGCGATCGCGCAGCAGGGGCAGACTTTCACCAACGCGCTGTCGCCGACCGTGGGCAAGTTCGACGTCAAGGAAGTGTTCGCCGAGCTGGATGCGCCTTTGCTCAAGGACCAGCCGTTCTTCAACGTACTCGATGTGGCGGCGGCGATTCGGTATTCGGATTATTCGACGATCGGTTCGACCACGACCTACAAGGCCGATCTGACCTGGGCACCGGTGCGCGACATCCGCTTCCGCGGCACCTACTCCTATGCTGTGCGGGCGCCCAATATCGGCGAGCTTTTCGGCGGCGCATCGCAAACCTATCAGTTCTTCGACGATCCCTGCGCAGTGAACAATCGTTCGCTCGGCACCGCAACGCGTGCCGCAAACTGCACCGCCGTACTCACGGCGGCTGGCCTGAGCCCAGCGCAGATTGCGGTCTATGAGGATCCACGCTCAGTCAACATTGCCGGCACGCAGACCAGCAACGCCGCCCTGAAGGCGGAGCGTGCGCGCACCTGGACCGCCGGCGTCGTACTTTCGCCGCGCTTCCTGCCTGGCTTCACTGCGTCTTTCGACTGGTACGACATCAAGCTCAAGGACGCGATCAATACGGTCGATCCGCAGCAACTCGCTGAGCTTTGCGTCGACCAGGCGACGACACAGAACCAGTTTTGCGGGTTGATCGTACGTGAGGCAGGCACTGGCCTGATCAGCGATTTCACGATCCAGCCGCAGAATGTGGCGAGCTTCCAGACCGCGGGTATGGACGTCAACCTGAACTATCGGCTGGCCACGGCCAGCCATGGCGTCTTCAACCTGAAGGTGGTCGGCAACTATCTCAACAAGCTGGCTTTCACCGGAACGCCTGGCGCGGACGCGACGGACAATCTGCGGGCGACCTACTCGCCCAAATTCCAGGCGAATATGGACCTGACATGGGCCAAGGGACCCTTCTCGCTGAACTATGGCTTGTCCTGGTTCGACAAGACCTATCGTACTGGCATCACCCCCCTCACCCTGGCTGGCAATGCGAACTACATCGATCCGAAATATGCCTTTTACAAGGATCGTTGGGTGCATGACATCTATGCAAGCGTTGACGTGACCAAGAACTTCCAATTCTATGGTGGCATCAACAATTTCACCAACCAGAAGCCCGATATCGGTTCGTCTTCATATCCGGTTGAATCGGTCGGCCGCTTCTTCTTCGCAGGGGTGCGGGCCAAACTGCCCAAATTCTGATCCTTGCGGACTTTTTCAACCAGGGGCCCCGGCGGAAACGCCGGGGCCTTTTGGTTTGCGCAGGAATGGCCGCGTTCAATCGGGGTGTCGGTGAATTGCCATCGGCCCGTGGCGAGCTACATCCTCGACATTGCCGGCGGCCTCTTCCTCGTCGGTGCTACAGTCCAGCGGCGGCTCAAACCGGCGACAGCACTCCGGTCCCAAGATTGTACAGCGCGCCCGTGATCTTGATCCCACCTGCCTGTTCGCGTGCCGCGATCAGCGGGCTGCGTTCGCGGATGAGCGCTACCGTCGCCTTGACATGATTGGCCGCGACCAGGTTCACGAACTCCGGATTGTGCGAGGTCCGGTCGCCCTCATATCTGGTTTCGGCGATCGTGTTGCGGAAGCGGGCGAGCAGCAATGTCAGGCTGCCGAGCGTCGCATTGTCGATCGCGCCCTTGATAGCCCCGCAATTGGTGTGGCCCATCACCATGATGACCTTGGCGCCCTCGATCTCGATCGCGAATTCCATCGAGCCGATAATGTCTTCGTTGATCGTATTGCCGGCGACCCGGGCGGTGAATCCGTCACCGATGCCGAGATCGCACAGCACTTCCACAGGCGTTCGGGAATCAATGCACGTCAGGAACATGGCTGCCGGATATTGCTTGCCGGCAGTGTTGCGCTGCTCCGCCAGCCAGTCGCGTTTGTGCATCCTGTTGTCTGTGAAGCGCTTGTTTCCATCCATGATTTCCTGGATGATCTCGTCCGGCGAGAGCTTGGCGCGGCGGTCCGGCCCCCAGTTCTGCGCCCGCGCCTCGGTAGGCATGCCGACTGCGGCAAGCCCCGCAATCCCGGCGACCGCGCCGATGGTGAGCATGGATCTGCGGCTGATGTCGCAGGCTTCGTCGCATTCATGCATGGTCGAACTCCTCGTGCTCGGAAGTGCCAACGACATGCAGAGCAGGACGGCCAATGCGTGCCTCGCGGGAGCGGAATATCACGGAAACGCAGCCCAGGAAGGCCAAGTGAAACCGATTCGGCCGCACTATCTCCCGGGCTGGGCTGCCTCTGGTCCGGCTAGGGCTTTACGTCCATCTCGAACGGCACGGCAGGAAGGTCCTCCACGCTGTAGAGATTGACATAGGGCGCGTCAGCCCAGGCATAACGCACCCGCGTGACCTCCGGTTTGCCCGCTCCCTGCAGGACGACCGTGTCGCCCCGCGCGGTGGCGGTCGCATAGCTGCAGTTCTCGCCCGCGCAGGCCTCGAAGCCGATCGCATTGTCCGAACTATAGGTGCGCAGGCCCCCGCCGGTGTTGCGGAAGCTGACGATCAGGTCAGCGCCCAACCGCGCCACTGACACCGCCTCCGGGCCGCCGGGCGTGATCTTCTCGCCATAGACGACCGCGCGTGCCGCCCGTGCCAGCCGCTCGCCGACCACCGTCTTCTGGGTCGGATGAATGTCGGTCCGGTCGCCGACGTCGATCGTCACCGCGAGCCCGGCATGGGCATCATGCTGCACGGACAGCGACTGGGCTTTGCGGAGCTCTGCCCAGCCCGAATGCCCCGGCCTGGTCGCGACCGAACCAAAGGAGGCAAGCTGCGCGATCATGAAGGGCAGTTCCGGCTGGCCGAACTTGTGGCGCCAATCGGCCATCATCAGCGGCAACAGAGTCTCGTACTCCTTGCCGGCATCGCCATTGGCCTCGCCCTGATACCAGGCCACCATGGTGAAGCCATAGTCGCGGATCGGCGCGATCATGCCGTTATAGAGCGTCGTAAGGCTGGTCGGCACCGTCCAGGGCGCTGCCGCGATCGAAAGGCCCCTTGCCTGCATCCCTGCCTGGTAGCGCCACGGAGCGTTCAGCGGAACGAACTCGCCCGATGCCGTCCGGATGCCGCGAAATTGCGGCTGACCCGTCAGCCCGCCGTTCCCGAGCACCCGCAACACGATCACGTTCTTGCCGGGATGGAATATAGTGGCTGGCACCTCATAATCGCGCCACATCCAGCCGATGGTGCCGCTGCCGACATAAGTGCCGTTGATCCAGGCGCTGTCATAGGTGTCGATCGGCCCAAGCTGCAACGCATTGGCGCTCGCCGCCTGCGCGGCTGTGAGTGTCACGCTCGTCCGGTACCAGACGACGCCCTCGAAACTGGCCAGCGCCGGGATGCCGGCGTCCTTCCATGAGCCGGTCGGCGTGATCGAACCCCACGCCGAATCGTCGAAATCGGGTGCGATCCACGCACGCTGGGTCTTGGCGCTGGGATCATGCGCATCCCACCACGCCTCTTCGCGGCGATTCTGCTCGGCCTTTGCTTTCACGGGAGACGTCGCAAGCTGCGCGACCAGCGCCACCCCAGGCTCATAAGCCTTCAGCGTGCGCAACGAGTCTCCGCTGATCCAGCTCTGGATGGTGGTGCCGCCCCAATCCGAATCGATGAAGCCGACCGGGATCTTCAACTTCTGCTGCAGCGACTTCGCCATATAATAGCACACCGCCGAGGCCTCGCCGACCGTATCCGGCCCAACCGGCTTCCACGTAACTGCGGTCTTGAGCTCGTCCCGCGGCGCCGGTGCACTGTCATGCTCGATATTGACGTAGCGCAAATTGGCATTGGCCGATCCCCCCAGGCCCCACGCGCCAGCCGCTATGCGGACGGGGAATTCCATATTGGATTGCCCGCTGCAGAGATAGACATCGCCAATCGCGATATCGCTGAGCGTCGTTGTGCTACCCCCGGCGCTGGCGCTCAGCGTGTAGGATCCGCCCGCTGCCATTTTCGGCAACGTCACTCGCCACCGGCCGCTGCCGTCGGCCACAGCTTTGGCCGCCTGGCCGTTGAGGCTCACCGTCACCTCGGCTTTCGGCGTGGCCGATCCCCACACCGCGATCGGCCGATCGCGCTGCAGCACTGCGTGATCGCCGAAGATGCGCGCGAAGGTCGGCGCCGCGGTCTGCGCCTGCGCGGCGGCGGGCACAGAGAGGGCGATCAGCGCTGCGACGACGGCCTGGTTACGTGGCAATGACATTCTGATCCGCTCCCCTTCGCCATTGGATTCGCAACGGCTGTGCGCTGGAATATGCGCGAGCGGGGCGCCGGTCCAGCGTTGTCATTACAGGAAACGGATCAATGGGCGCCCGCGCCTAAGCCTTCGCGGGGCCCTCGCGAGTACGCAGCAGAAAGGCGGCACCCGGCACGTCGATCGAATGCCCTGTCTCCCGCAGCGTGCCATCCTCCTCCACCGCAAAGGCGACGACATTCTCGCCCTCCTCATTGGCCAGGATCAGCCTGTTCGCATCCTCGACCAGCAGGAAGAACCGCGGCGACGCGCCGCCGCTCGGAAGATACTGAAGCAGCGCGATCTGGCCGTCGGCAGCGTCCAGCGCGAACACTGCGATGCTGTCATGGCCGCGATTGGTGACATAGACGCGGTTTCCCGCCGCGTTCAGCGCCAGGTGGCCGCCCAGGCTCTCGCCGCTGAACCCGTGTGGCAGGGTCGAGTGCTGCGCCCGAAAGCGCAATCCGCCCTCGATCACGTCAAACAAAGTCAGGGTGCTGGCCAGTTCGCTGACCAGCAATGCCATCGCGCCGTCCGGGTGGAACAGCAGGTGACGCGGCCCGGAACCCGCCGGCGCCTGCCATGCGACATCGGACTCGCTGAGGTCGCTGCCATCAAGCCGCAAGCGCAGGATCTGGTCAGTGCCGAGGTCCGCTGCATAGAGCCATCGCCCGTCCGGGCTGAACTGCACGCAATGGATATGCGGCCCTCCTGCCGATCCGCGACGGGGCCGTGGCCCTGGTTGGACCAGTGCGTGCCCGGCCCGATCGGCATCCCATCCGAGCCGATCTCGAACAGCGCCAGGCTGCCGCTGCCGTAATTCGCCACTGCGAGCCGCGCCTCATTCGCGTCCAGCGCCAGATAACAGGGCTCGCTGCCACCGCTCGGCACGTCGCCGGCCGTCCGCCAGCCACTATCAGTCAGGTGGTAGGCGCCGATCGCCCCTTCTGCCTGCTCGTTCACCAGATAATGGATGCCATGCCGCTCGGCGTGGACCCCGAACGACGCATTGAGGGCAATCGGATCGGGGATCCCCAGCGCGAACCCCTCGCCGGCGTCATAACGAAGCGGGTAGAGGCCAAGCCCGCCAGCTTTGCGATAGGTGCCGACATGAAGGTCGATCGCCGCCATCAGGCGGTCTTCTGCAGCCGCGGTTCGATGCGCAACGTCAGCACATCGCAGCGCTCCGACCGGCTAAGCGTGAACAGGATCGCCTCGGCAATCTCCTCGGCATAGAGCATCTCATGCCGCGCGATCGCCTCGCGCTGCTCGTCGACGCTGCACTCCTGCATGTCGGTGCCGACCGATCCCGGCTCGATCACGCTCACCCTGATATTCTTCTCGGCGACTTCTTTGCGGAGCGTCTCCGCAAAGGCGTTGATGCCGCCCTTGGTCGCTGCATAGACGCTCTCACCCGGCGCCTTGATGTGCGTGCTGATCGAGCTGACGAACAGCAGATGGCCGCCGTCCTCTTCCATCCGCCGCATCGCCGCCCGGGCACAGGCGAGATAGCCGACCAGGTTGGTCTCGACGACATAGCGCCACTCATCCTCCTCCATCTCATGGAGCGGATCGGCGGCAAGCGCTGCGCAGGCGACCAGTATGTCGAGGCCGCCGAGCTGCCGGTCGACTGCCTCGAACACAGAAGTGGTGCCCTCGGACGTCGCCGCATCGGCGGTGAGGCCAAGCACCTCACCGCCAGCCTCACGAGCATTTCCCAGCGAGGCGTCGAGCTCGGCCTGATGCCTGCCAAAGGTCAGCACCCGCGCACCGCGCCCGGCAAGCGCCTTCACCGTCGCCCGCCCGATCCCGGTGGTGCCGCCGGTGACCAGCACCCGCTTGCCCTCGAGCGAAATCTCATAGCCTGCCATCTCGCGCTTCCCGAAATCATGGGTAAAATCCGTGCCTACCGAACCGGGCGCGGGCGGTTGCGTTCCACAATTTCGAAGGAAAACAAGTATCTAACACAGGTTAGTATCATGCGTAATCGGGCAACTCCACCGCGCCGCCGGCGTTCCGCCACGGTTGAAGGAGGTAATGCATGGCATCTGTGGAAACTCCCCTGCTCGGAAAACGGGTCCTGATCACCGGCGGGGCCGGGGGCGTCGGCCGCGCGGTCGCCGCGCGCATGATCGGCGCCGGGGCGCGCGTCCTGATCACTGATCGCGAGGAGACTGCGCTTCGCACCCTCGCAAGCTCCTTCGGTACCGACATCCGCGGCGCGGTGGAGACAGTGACGGCGGATCTCTCCAGCCAGCCCGGTCTCACCCGGTTGTTCGACCGCGTCGACGACTGGCTCGGCGGGCTCGACATTCTCGTCGCCTGTGCCGGCGTCGGCTCCGGGGCCCTGTCGGAGATGGACGATGCCGGCTGGCGCTATGTCATCGAGAGCAACCTCGTCAGCTATGTCGCCTGCACCAAGGCCGCGGTCGATCGCATCAAGGCGAGCGGCAGCCGCCAAGGCATGGTCATCCTGATCGGCTCGATCAGCGTCCACATCAAGGCGGTGGGCGAGAGCGTCTACAACGCGGCCAAGGGCGGCGTCGCCAGCTTCGCCGAAACCCTGCGCAAGGAGCTGATCCCCGACGGCATCCGCCTCACCCTGATCGAACCCGGCGCGATCGCCTCGGCCATGCAGCCCTTCTCGCCCGAGGAACGGCAACGCCAGATGGAGGCCTACAAACTCCTGCCTCCGGACGAGGTCGCCGAAGCGATCCTGTTCGCCGCAACCCGCCCGCCCGGCGTCGACGTGGTGACGCTGCGCATCGAGCCGCTCGACCAGAAAATCTACTGACGGCGCCTCACGCTCTGTTCGGGCCGATAAGCGATGGTCGCCTGACCGGTGGCGCGGACCGGCATGAACAAGCCCTTCCCGGTAACGGAGAGGGTGCCGTTCTCCACGCCGGTCAGGTCCGCTGATAATAGAAAGTCCGCCTCTCGCCGCGCGCCGATCGCCTTGCGTGCCGCCACGAGCACTCGCGTATAATCGGGCGCGAAATCATGGCTCAGCCCCTGCGCGATGCTGTCGCGGATCGAGGCGTCGCTGAACAAAGCGATCAGCACATTGGTGATCCGATTGTCGGTGTGCGCCGCGATCCCGACATCGCGTGCCCGCACCAACTGTGAGTTGGGCACGTTATAGGGAACCGCCGTCAGCCAGACCTCGCCCTTGGTCGACAGCAAGGCGTGGCCCTCTGCCTTGGCCCGGGCGACGATCCCCACCGCCAGATGGCCGCCGGTCGTGGCATAGATCGTCACCTTGTCGAACTGGACGTCGACCGGGCCGATGCCGGCAAGCGTGATTCCCTTTTGCGCGCGCTTCTCCAGCACTCGCAGGACCACGGGTTCCAGCTGCGCATAATCGGCCAGCACCGGAATGAAGAAATTGAGCCCATATTTCCCGGTCACCGGCGTGGGTGGCGGCAGCGGCGTTGCGACCGGGTCGGCCGGGCGGTCGCCGACAAAGGTCTCGGTCAGCGCGTCGGCGCGGAGCGTCAGCACCAGCGCGCGACGATCGATATGATAGCGGCCAAAGCCGAGCCGCTTCGGCGTCACGCGCATCCAGGCGGGCGGACGATCCCGGTTCAGCATGATCGACGTAAAGCCGTGCTGCCACGCAGAGGCGAGCCGCGCGTGCAGATCGAGCTTCGCGAGTTCGCGCGGCAGGCTCTTCTCGAGGCCCGCGATCACTGGCTTCAGCCGAGCATCCGCCTTGCTGGCGAATTCGATCCGCTGCCCCAGGAAATCGACGCCCGGCGGCGTGGTCCAGTCATAATCGATCGTCACTTTGGCTGCGGGCGACCAGTTCCCCGCAATCGACAGCCGCGCCACGGCATGGACGACCGCTTCGCCGGTTGCCGTCTTCGACACCACCCCACCGACCTTCTGCGCGGCGATCGTCGCATGAACCGGGATGGTGATCGTCAGCCGATCCCCGCTTCCGCCGAGGATCAGCTTGCCGCGCGTGACAGTGCCGACGACGCGGCAACCGAGGTTCGGCAGGACTTTCACCTTGACGATCCCGAGGTCCACCCGCTTCGCGGCAATGCAGGTGTCGAGCTGCTTGTCGATGCTCCAGAGCCGCCTCGGCATCTCCCGCTCAAGCGCGCGCTGGAGATCGTCTAGCGACCCCGAGATCGGCACGACGATCGTCGATGTCTGCAACGGAAAGTCCGGAGCGTTATCGATCCTGGGCGGGGCGGGCGACCGGACGCTGTGGCTGCAGCCGGTCGCCAGCAGCGCCGCCATCAGCAGCGGGGCAATTCTTCGCGACACCAACCCCTCCCCCCATGGCGCGGATCCGCGTGTCGCGGGGCCGATCCACGCTCGTTGCATAAGCGAAACTGGGTAACCGCCGGTTAAGAGGGAAAGGTCCGTAGTGCCTGCTGTTTTTGTCGCGGCACTCAGCCCGTAACGGCAAGCCGTGGCTGGAGGTCCTCGCGGCCCGCCCGTCGCTCGGCACAGGCCACGCAGTTCTTGCCGAGGCGTTTGGCCTCATAAAGCGCGGCATCGGCCATGGGCACCAGGTCAGCCGCCGAGGTTGAAGTCTCGGGAACCGAGGCGACGCCGAAGGACGCGGAAACCGCCGCGTCATGCGCCTCCGAAAGCCCCGCGATCCGCATGCGCAGCGTGTCGGCCTTGCGCCGGGCTTCTTCGAGCGAGCAATTGGGCAGGATCACCAGCAGCTCCTCGCCCCCATAACGGCAGACGACATCCGATGGTCGCAGGCCGCCGACAAGCTGGGCCGCGACATCGCGCAACACTGCATCGCCCTTGGCATGGCCGTGCTCGTCATTGAGCCGCTTGAAATTGTCGAGATCCACCATCAGCACTGAGGTCGAACCACCGCCACGCTCGGCCAGGCTGATATAGCGCTCCAGCGCGTCTTCCATGTAGCGCCGGTTGTAGAGGCCGGTCAGCGGATCGCGCAGCGACTGGGTCCGCAGCTTTTCGCGCAGCGAGATGTTCGACAGGGCAAGTGACATGGAATCGGCCAGCGCGTGGCAGAGCCGGCTGATCCCTGCGAGTTCGCTTTGAGCCTGCTCACGCCCGGTGGCGAACATCAACAAGCCGTATACCGAACCCCGCGCCATCATCGGCACTTCGAGCGTCGCGACCGCGCCGGCGTGATGCCCGCAGCACAAGGTCCCGTGCGACGGGTCATTGGTGTGGGGCTTGCCGCGCTTCAATGCCCAGCAATTGCTCGGTGCAAGGCTGTCCGACGGCTGATAGTCGGCCGGCATGTTCCAGCTGCCGGTGAGATCGAGCCGGTCGCGGGAATTGTTGAAGATGTAGAGCGCCATGCCGAATTCCGGGAGGAGGCGCAGCGCCGTCGCCATCAGCACCGCGGTGGCATCGTCATAGCCTTCGGCGCTCTGCAGCATATCGGTCATGTCGAAAAGTTCGTCGGTTTGTATCTTCGCGGCCTGCGCGCTGGCGACCAGGTCAGCCCGATTGTGCAGTTCCCGGCGACCATAGATCGCAACGAGCACATTGAGCACCAGCGCTATCCCGATGCCACCGGTCGCGATCGCCAACGGGAGAGAACCCGGTGTCTGCGAGAACATCAGGATGCGCAGCGTCGCCCAGCTGACGGCTATGCAGAAGATCGCGGCGAACGAGCACACGCCGATCATCAAGAGATGGGGCTGCTGGCGGGCAATCGCCCAGGCGGATTCCTTCTGCAAGGACATATGCCCCCGGCTCCTTCAACCCCTCCCCGGTGCCGGAGTAGAGCGCACCCATTGAGATGGTGTTAAGGTTCGGGTGGCCTCCGATCCGCGGCGTTCAAGGCCGATGACGGGTCGCAAGCCAGCGCTCAGGTGAGCGCGCCCGATCGACTCCGCACATAGCCAACGAGATTGTCGAGCGTCTGCGAAGTGCCGGTATCGACCCCCAGTTTCAGATATTGCTCCAGCTGCTCGGCGGATTCGCATTCGATCTCGACAGTCATGTGCGTCTGCCCGGCCGCGTCTTGAAGCATCACCCGGCCCAATGCGCCGATCGCCTCGAATACCAGCCGCTCGGGCGGCGCGATCTCATGATAGGTGCCGCCGAAAATCATGTCCGGATGGCCCCGCGTAACGAACTTGAACGCGCCGCCCGGCCGCAGGTCGATCTCGCAGATCGTGAGCGGCTCGCCGGCGGCATCCCACCAGCAGGTCACATGCTCCGGCTTCGTCCAGGCTTCGAAGATATCGGCGCGGGGCGCATCGAACACCCGCGTCAACCTGATCGTGTGAGCGGTGCGGTCGATTTCGAGGTCGGTCCGGGCACTCGTCTGTGGTTGAGCAGGCATATCAAATCTCCTGTTTCTTGATGGTGCTTAGATGCGCGTCGAGATTGTTGAACCGGCTCTCCCATTGCTGGCGGAACGGCTCGATCCAGTCGGCGATGTCCTTCATGGCGCGCGGCGCGAGCCGGCGCGGCCGCCGCTGCGCATCGCGCCCGCCCTCGATCAGCCCGGCACTTTCGAGCACCTTCAGATGCTTCGAGATGGTCGGCTGGCTGAGCTGAAACGGTGCCATCAGCTGCGAAACACTCGCTTCGCCCAGCGTAAGTCGCGCCAGGATCGCCCGCCGCGTGGGATCGCTCAGCGCATGGAAGGCGCTGCTCAGCTGGTCGCTATGTCGGTTTTCCATTGTCATATGGCTATATAGCCAAATGGCAATTAAAGAGTCAAGCGCCGGCAAAAGAAGAGCGCCGCCCGCTCCGGAAAGAGCGAACGGCGCACCACTTCAGCGTATCGAACGGAAGATCACCGCAGCGAACGGAACGTCGCCCGCAGCTCCTCGGTAAAGGACGCCGGCTGCTCCCAGGCCGCGAAATGCCCGCCCTTCGGCAGCCGACCATAATGGACGAGCTTCGGATAGGCCTTGCGTGCCCAGCTCTCCGGCGCGGTATAGATTTCGTCCGGATAGGCGCTCACGCCCATCGGCAGGTCGACACCCTTGGGTGCGAAGAAGGCCAGCTTGCTCTCCCAATAGAGCCGTGCCGAGGAGACCGCCGTGTTGGTCAGCCAGTAGAGCGTGATATTGTCCAGCACATCGTCCTGCGTCAGGCCCTCCTGCGCGCCGTCGAACACGCGGGTGATGAGCGCCCGGCTGCGATCGTCATGGTCGAGCATCCAGGCCGCAAGACCGATCGGCGAGTCGGCCAGCGCGTAGAGAGTCTGCGGCCGCCCCGCCATCTCCTGCGCATAGCCAAGGCCGTTCTGATAAAAGGTGGAAAGCTGGTCGAACGCATAACGCTCGTCCGCCGACAGCCCAGCCGGCGCCGGCCCGTTCGGCAGCAACGCCGCGATCTCGTCCGGAACGGTCGCCGGCATATTGGTATGCACGCCGATCAACCCCGCCGGCCGAAGCAACGCCATCTGCTCGGTCACCGCATTGCCCCAGTCCCCGCCCTGCGCGACGTACCGCGTATAGCCGAGCCGCTTCATCAGCACCGTCCAGGCGCGGGCGATGCGGATCGGGTCCCAGCCCGTCTCGGTCGGCTTGCCCGAAAAGCCATGCCCCGGCAGTGATGGGATGACGACATCGAAGGCATCCGCCGCAGTGCCGCCATGCGCGGTCGGGTCGGTCAGCGGACCGATCACCTTCATCTGCTCGATGATCGAGCCCGGCCAGCCATGGGTGATGATCACCGGCAGCGCATTCGGATGCCGCGAGCGGACATGGATGAAATGGATATCCACCCCGTCGATAGTGGTGATGAAATTGGGATAGGCGTTCAGCCGCGCCTCGGCCCGCCGCCAGTCATGCTGGTTCGCCCAATACTCGGCGAGCCGCTTCATGGTCGCGAGGTTCACGCCCTGGCTAGCGTCGTTCACTGTCTCGCGCTCAGGCCAGTTGGTGGCGCGGATGCGGGCGCGAAGATCGGCCAGCGCCCGGCTCGAGGCATGGAAGCTGAAGCTGCGGATGCTCTCCGGTCCCGATGAAACCGGAACGTCGGCGCCCGCGAAATTCGGCAGGCTCAGGCCAACGGCGCCGATCAGCGACGAAGCCAGAAGAGTGCGACGGGCAATGTTGGTGCTGGTCATGGTGGTTCTCCTTTGCTGCCGGGGGGTGCGATCAGGTCGCGTCCGGTGATCTGGAGGTAGCCCGCCGCGCAGCCGCCCGCCGTTCGCGGGTTGCGGCGACTATCGCGGGATTGCGGTGTTCGACGCGACTGCGTTACGCTCCGCCCGCGAAACGACTCGTGCGGCCATGCCGGTGGAGGGCGAGAGGCAATGACCGCCGTCAGCGCCATGCGCATTGCGGAAGCCCCGCCCGACCCGTTCGACGCGATGAGCCGCGTGCTGGACCAGCCGCCGATCGCGCTCTCCGAACGCCTCAGCGGCGACACACGCCTGACCGGCAGATGGACTCACGGCCCCCTGCACGACGCGCTCCCCGGCATGCCGGCGCATGTCATCATCGCCCATCACAACCAGGGCACCGAGATCGTCCTGCGCACCGGCGAAGGCCTGCGCGCCCGCGCCGAGACCAGCCCCGGCACGATCGTCATCATCCCCGCCGGGCATGACGGCCGCTGGGACATCAATGGCGGCGTCGATGTCAGCCATGTCTATCTGACCGAGGAACGGCTCCACAAAAGCGCCGAGACGCTGACCGGCGGGCGCGGCATCGAGCTGCTCGACCGGCTATGCTTCGCCGATCCGCAAATCACCCACATCCTCGCGCTGCTGAGCGACGAAAAGCTGACGAGCGACCCCGCGGCCCGGCTGTTCCTGGAACAGGCGATCGACCTGCTCTGCACCCAATTGGTGCGCGGCCATTCAAGCTTCGGCGCGCTGCCCGATCCGGCGCCGAAGCGCGGCCTCGCCGATTGGCAGGTCAGGCGCGTCACCACCTATATGCGTGAGCTGATGGAGCAGGAGATCGGCCTGGACGAGCTCGCCGCGCTGGTGAACCTCAGCCGCTTCCACTTCTGCACCGCCTTCCGCCTGGCCACCGGCAAGACCCCGCACCAATGGCTGACCAACCTCCGCATCGCACGCGCCAAGGAGATGCTGACGGATCCTCTGCTGCCGGTCACGGAGATTGGGCTGTGCGTGGGGTATCAGACGCCGTCGTCCTTCGCGGCGAGCTTTCGGAAACTGGTCGGGGCGACGCCGAGTGAGTTTCGGCGGGCGTTGTAGGCGCTGAGCTGGGGGCAAAACTGCTAGTATGCAGCGGTCCGTCGATTGCCGATGTTCGCCCGATACATGGAGAGGGCGTGATGCATGGGCGCAATCCCGGAGCGCTTTGATTATATCATCATCGGCGCCGGTTCCGCAGGGTGTGTCCTTGCCGAGCGGCTGTCGACTGACCCCCGCAACCGCGTGTTGCTGATCGAAGCGGGCGGGCATGATCGCTCGCCCTTGATCACGATGCCGAAGGGGATCGCCAAGCTGGTCGCGGATCCGCGCTATGTCTGGGCCTATCGGATGGCGCAGCCGCGTCGTGATGGCGAGGACGCACAGGAGATCTGGATCAGGGGCAAGGGCCTTGGCGGTTCGTCGTCGATCAACGGCATGATCTGGAGTCGCGGCGAGGCGCGCGATTATGACGATTGGTCGGCCGCCGGCTGCGCGGGCTGGGACGGCGCGAGCATGACCGCTGCGTTCCGCGCGATCGAGGACCATGGCCTCGGCGGCAGCACCATGCGCGGCAGCGGTGGGCCGGTGCATGTGACAGCCGACACTTTCGTCTACCCGCTGTCCGAACGCCTGGTGAAGGCGGGCGAGCAGATGGGGCTGGTCCGCACCGCGGATCTCAACAGCGTCGCCGGCGGGCGTGTCGGCTATTATTGCCACAATATCCGGCGCGGGCGGCGCGAAAGCGGCGCGAGGGTGTTCCTGCGCCCGGCCCGGAAACGACCCAATTTCCATGTGCTTACCGACACCGTCGTGAACAGCGTCCGGCTGTCCAACGGGCGCGCGGTCGGCGTGTCGATGTCAAGTGACGCGCGGGGCAATTTCAGCGTCGACTGCGATGGCGAGGTCATCCTGTGCGCCGGCACGCTCGAAAGCCCGCAGATCCTGCAACGGTCCGGCATCGGCGATGGCGACGCGCTCTCCGCGGCCGGGGTCGCCGTGCAGCACCACCACCCGCATGTCGGACGGCACATGCTCGAGCATCTGTCCTACACCATGCCCTTTCGGCTAACGCGCGATGTCGGGATCGGCGGTCGCTATGTCGGCCTCGGGCTTTGGGCGTCGGTCGCGCGCTATTATCTGCGCCGCGACGGTCCGATGGCGACGGGGCCGTTCGAAGTGGGCGCCTTCCTCAGCACTGGCGTGACCGGGCCGCGCACTGACCTGCAGCTCTATCTCAGCGGCTATATGTTCGGGCGCGGCGCTGACAATGAGCCGGTGCCGCTTGCCCATATCGACAAGCAGCCGGGGATGACGGTGTCGGGCACGCTGCTGCGCCAGACCAGCGAGGGAAGCATCGTCATCCGTGGCCCGGCGCCCGGTGATGGCGCCGACATCGCCCCCAACTGGCTGGCGACCACCGGAGACCGGGAGGGCGCGGTCGCCGCGATCCGCCTGATGCGCCGCTATGTCGCGCAGGCCGCATTGGCCGAGGATGTCGGGCAGGAACTGACCCCCGGCGCGCAGGTCCAGGACGATGCCGCGCTGCTCGACAGTTTCCGGTCGCTCTCGACCAGCGGGCTGCACGGCGTCGGCACCTGCCGCATGGGCCGCGAAGGCGAGGCCGTGCTCGATCCCTCGCTGCGTGTCCACGGCGTGGAGGGACTGCGCGTCGCTGATTGCTCGGCCATGCCGGGCCTCATCACCGGCAACACCAATGCGCCGGCCATGGCGCTTGGCTGGCGCGCCGCGGAGATCATTCTGGCTGATCGGCGCGCGGGTTGACCGACGGCCCGCTGATTGCGACCTGTTTCACGCTGGCCGGTCAGGTCGGCCCGTTCGGCAATGCCCGCGTTCATGGCCTGGTCTGCAGGAACTGGTCCAGCGCGGCGTCAAATCGTGCCGGCTGATCGTACATGATGAAGTGTTTGGCACCAGGCACCTCGACCAGCGTACCCGCTGGCAACGCTCCATAGCCGGCCTTCACTGTCTCGCCGAGCGCGGTCTCGTAAAGCACTGTCACGGGGATTTGGACGCCGCCAAGACCCGGCCGCAGATCTGCGAGCATGTCGTCGGTCATCGCGGTGCCGACAACTGCCGGGTCGCTCGCTTTCATCCAGCCGACCACCCGGGCAACATCCTGGGGCGCTGTGATCATCTGTGCGCCCATCTGCTGTGCCATCGCTTCGGGCATCGGGCCCGACATCCCCGCTTTCATCGCCATGGCCATCGGCCTTATGCTGTCCGGCGTGGCATTCGGTCCGGCGTAAACCACACCGAAAAAAGGCAGCGTATCCACCAGCATCAGCTTCGAGATCAGCCCGGGATGCCGTTCGGCGATTGCGAGGCCCAGCGTGCCGCCGAGGCTGTGCCCGATCACCGGGACAGGATGGCCGAATTTGCCGAGATAGGTGCTGATCGCTTCGGCCACCGGGTCGAACACCGGGCCGCTGGCATTGGCCTGCGCCGGCTCGCCCGCAAAGCCGTCGACCTGCACAAGGTGTAGCCGGTACCGGGCGCGCAGCCGGTCCGCGGTCTGGTGCCACGTCTCGCGCGACGAGGCGAGCCCGGGGATCAGCACAACGTCCGGCCCGGTTCCGACGATCTCGATGGAGACGCGATCCGTCGATACGAGCTTGCTGTCGGAATAGAGCCGGACCGGGAGTGAGGCCGCAGCCTGGGCGGCTGCGATACCCGGCTGAGCGAAAAGCAACGAGATCGCCGCGCTGGTGGCAACGTTCAGAAATGTGGTGCGAAGTCTGGTCACGGCGTCTCTCCGATAAGCTGTCGATGATGTCCGGACATGGGCCAACTCCAGAGGCCGGGCACAGTGACATGTGTCACCTTCCGCGCATGACATCGCACACTGATGCGGCGGCGCGCGGCGGTGCATCACCCTCGCAAGCAAGGAGAATGCACATGAAGCGAGAAGATCTATCGGTCGTTGCCGCGCTGATCGGTGTCTCGAAGGCGCTCGGGGGCAACGCGGTTCTCGCCAATCTCGATCTCGGCGTTCGCGCAGGGGAGGTGACTGCCCTGCTCGGCGCTAACGGCGCCGGCAAGACCACCTGCGTCAGCCTGCTGACCGGTCGGTTGCGGCCGGACGCCGGTCAGGCACGTCTGTTCGGCCTCGATCCAAGCCGCCCAGCGGCGCGCGGGCGGATGGGCGTGATGCTGCAATCGGCCGGCCTCCCTGATGTGCTGACCATAAGCGAGATCGTCGCCCTGCAATCAGGCTATTATGCTGACCCGCGCTCCGTCGACGAGACGCTGGCGATCGCGGGCCTGACCGACTTGAAAAGCCGTCGCTGCGGCGCCTTGTCGGGAGGGCAGGCGCGGCGAGTACAATATGCGTTGGCGATCTGCGGCCGGCCGGACCTGCTGGTGCTGGACGAGCCGACCGCGGCCATGGACCGTGAGGCGCGCATCGCCTTATGGGCGACGGTGCGCGCCGCGGCGGACAACGGCGCGGCGGTGTTGCTCACGACCCACGATCTTGCCGAAGCCGATGCGCTGGCCGATCGCGTTCTCGTCATGGACGCGGGATCCGTAATCGCCGCCGACACGCCGGCGGCGATCCGCGCGCGGGTTGGAGGATCGACGCTGCGCTGCCGCACCGATCTGGCGCAGGCGAACCTCATGGCGCTGCCTTCGGTTCACAGCGTGGAGCGTGCCGGCGCCGAGGTCGTCATCCGGTCGGGCGACGCGGTTGCGACGGTGCGTTCGCTTGTCGCGGCCGATGCGGGGCTCGCTGACCTGCGGATCAGCGACGCTTCGCTGGACGATGCCCTGGCCGGATTGCTCCACGCCAACATGAAAGTCGCGGCATGAGCGCGATCGCCATGCCCGCCGGCGTCTGGCGCCGGGAATGCATTGCCGAGTTGCGCCGGTCGTGGCGCCTGCCTCAGTTCATGCTGCCGTCAGTGCTGACGCCGGCAGCGTTCTACGCGCTCTTTACGCTCGCGCTCGCCAGGCCGTCGCCTGAGGCGGCAGCTGCCTCGCTGGCGGGATACGGCGTGTTCGCATCGATCGGCCCGGCCTTATTCGGGTTCGGTGCAGGCGTGGCGATGGAGCGCGAGCAAGGCCTGGTCGAGCTCAAGCGCGTCTCGCCGATGCCGCCCGGGGCCTATGTCGCCGCGAAGCTCGCCGCGGCGATAGCCGCGACGGGCGCGGCGATCGCGCTCATCTACGCGCTGTCGCTGGTTGGCGGCGTGCGCCTGTCGCCGGGACGCTGGGCACTGCTCACCGGCCTGCACCTCGTCTCGACCGTGCCTTATGCACTGATCGGCTTCGGGATCGGCATGCGGATGGGCGGCAAGGGCGCCGTCGCGATGGCGAATGCGCTGTTCCTCGGGTCGGCTGTCATCGGCGGACTCTGGATCCCCACGTCGATGCTGCCTGTATGGATGCAGACGATCGGCCAAGTCGTGCCCGCTTATCATCTCGGCCAGATCGCACGCGCTATCGTCGGCGCGCCAGTGATGGGCAATATGGTCGTCCACATCCTGGTGTTGGCCTTGATGACCGCGCTGGCCACTGCATGGGCATGGTCGGGTTGGCGGCGCAGCCCGGCTTGACGCGGCGTCCTGCAACGGGGAACCTCACAATGATGGAAAATAGTCGGCGAGCGATGCGGAACGAGACCGGCAGGCGAAGTTTCCTCAACGGGCCCGTGCCCTGGCTGGCCTATCTGCCGTTCTACGTCCTGCCGTGGCTGTGGCAGGCTCCGACACGCGTCACTGTCATTGCGGCCGTCATCGGTTTGGCGGTCTTCCTCCCTGTCTATCTGACGGGGTACCGTGCGGCCGGGATGCGCCTCCTCGCAGCCTCGTGCATCGTCATGGCGGTGGCCGCGGCGCTCGCCTCGTTCGGCGGCAACTGGACTGTCTACGCGATCTATGCGGCAGCGATGGTCGGTGGCCTGCGAAGTACCCGGCTGGCCGGATCGATGATTGCGGCTTTCGCGCTGCTGACGGTCGCACTCGGCATTGCGCTTTCGCAGCCGTTGCTCTGGTGGCTGCCCGGCGTCCTGCTGCTGGTGACGACCGGGTTCAGCGTGATGCAGCGCGAGGCGATCCATGACCGCAACGAGGCATTGCTGTCGGCGCAGGAGGAAGTGCGGCGGCTCAGCCGCACGGCTGAACGCGAGCGCATCACACGTGACCTGCACGATGTGGTCGGCCGCAGCCTGACGCTCATCGCTCTGAAGTCCGACATCGCCGCGCGACTGTCCGCGGATGACCCGGCCGCCGCCGCCGAGGAAATGCGCAACGTGGCGGGTGTTGCCCGCGAGGGGCTGGGCGAGCTGCGCGCGGCGCTTGCCGGGGTGGCCGGGGGGTCGCTGGCCCGCGAGGCTGAGGTGTCCCGTGGCGTGCTGGCGGCGGCGGGCGTGGCGTCGGAGTTCGAAGGCGACCCCGAGAGTGTGCCGCCGGACGCCGGCGCGGTATTGGCGATGACGTTGCGTGAGGCGGTGACGAACATCATCCGGCACGCCGGCGCGGGGCGTTGCCGCATGGCGATCTCGATCCTCGATGGCGTGGCGCGACTTACGGTCGAGGACGACGGCTGCGGCGGCTCGTTCAGCGAAGGAACCGGCCTCGGCGGCATGCGGCAACGACTGACGGCGGCGGGCGGTAGCCTGTTGCTCGAGCGAGCGGCACCGGGGACACGGCTGTCCGCGATGGTCCCGGCGGGCGCCCTATGATCCGCGTGGTGGTCGCCGAGGATCAGGCGCTGGTGCTCGGCGCGATCGCGACATTGCTCGGCTATGAATCCGACATTGAGGTCGTGGGACGCGCCACCAATGGCGACGAGGCGCTCGAGCTCGTTCGCGCCGTCGCACCCGATGTCCTTTTGTCCGACATCGAGATGCCGCGGCGTTCGGGAATCGAGGTGGCGCAGGCGATCGCTGACGAACGGCTTGCGACCCGCGTCGTCATCGTCACCACCTTTGGCAGGTCGGGATATCTGCGGCGGGCGCAGAACGCCGGCGTGCGTGGCTATCTTCTGAAGGACAGTCCGGTCGAGCAACTCGCCGCCGCTATTCGCACGGTCGCTGGCGGTGGTCGCGCGATAGCGGCCGATCTCGCCGCCGCTGCGTGGGAGGCAAGTGATCCACTCACCGAGCGTGAGCGAGCGTCGCTGCGGCTGGCGGAAGAGGGGCTGTCCAACAAGGAGATCGGGCGCCGGCTGTCCTTGTCGCCGGGGACCGTGCGCAACTATCTGTCCGAAGCGGCAGCAAAGGTCGGCGCGCATAATCGCGTCGAAGCTGGCCGCATCGCCAGGGAGAAAGGGTGGCTCTAGCGCTCCGGACTAAGGGTAGCACGCGGCACCGCAACGCTGTCGCTCAGACGGGGGGATGGCGTTCGGCAAGGGGCGCTCGCGCACGACCGACGACGTCGCCAAGCCGGGTACGCTCGTCGCTGTCGCAATCGGCAACCGGTGCAACGCGGAGCAGCAACCAGGCTTTCACCCGGAAATAGGCCAGGACTGCGAATATGGCGAGCGACGCGTCGCCCAGCCAGTCGAGCCGATACTCGCGAAACGGCGTATAATAGAAGCCTTGCGGGTTTAACGTCACCGCGATCTCGATGAGGAGATGCGGTCCGAGCAGCACAAGGGCCAGCAACTCGGCTATCTTGCGCATTGCCGGCTGACCTTTCGGTGCCCTGGCGACACGAGGCCGGCCGGCCAGACGCGTATCGATTTCGATCGCGGCGGCAACGACCTTCCAGCAATGCCATGCCATGAAGCTGAGCGGCATGGCGGCCGTGTAGAGTATCATCGCAACCTGCGGCGCAGCGGCCTCGAGCGCATCGCTCGCCGCATGCAGCGTCGGTATGTTCCACGCGATCGCCATCAGTGCGATGCCAAAAGGGGTCGTCAGCCAGAGCGCCCAGCGCAGCATCCTTCCGGACCGCAGGGTCAGGTCGCGATAGAGGTGTTGCTGCTCTGCCCATTCGTCGGCGCTCAAACGGATGGCGCCGTGCCCGTGAAAAGGACGGTAGAAGATCGTTCCCGTACCATCGCGCGCGACGCGCTGCTGCAGCAGCGTCGTGGTCAACTTGTCGATCAGAAAAGCATCGATCATGGCACGCTCCAACCTTCGGGCTGAAATGCCGTGCGGCGCATTAAAAACCAGTATCCACTGAGGCATGGATGCATAAGTGATGCTGTTCGACGCCACAGCCCCGGCGCGAATTACCGGGGCCGGTCGTGTTCGAGCTTCCGCTCTAGCGTGCGAATCGCCTTGACCACCCGCAGGCGATTGATTCTCCGGACGGCTGCGCTACGGCCAAAGCCATGCACCCGAACAAGGCCTTCCGTTTCGAAAGCGACGCAGCGATGCTCGGCTGGGCGGTAGCGCGCGGGTTCGCGCATATCCTCGCCGCGACCGCTGAGGGACCGATCGTCGCGCATGCGCCGATCGTGCCGGCTGGTGCGGGCGCGGTGCGCTTCCATCTTGCCCGGTCCAACCGGATCGTGCCGCTGCTCGATGGCGCGCGCGTGGCGCTCAGCATTGCCGGCCCGGACGGGTACATCACGCCAACCTGGTATGCCGATCCGGTCCAGCAGGTGCCGACCTGGAATTATGTCGCGGTCGAGATCGAGGGTATCGCTCGGGCGATCGACGAGGACGCGCTGGTCGCCCTGCTGGACACGCTCGCCGAGATCCACGAACCGCGCGTGGCGCCCGAAAATCCCTGGACTCGCGCCAAGATGGACGATGCCCGCTTCCGCGCCATGCTGCGCGCGATCATCGGCTTTGAGGTAACGATCGACGCGGTGCGCGGCACCAGCAAGCTTGGCCAGAACAAACAAGGCGAAGATCGCGCCGGGACAATTCAGGGCCTTGCGCGCACCGGCAACGCAGCGCTTGCTGATGTGATGAGGACCGCATGAGCAACCGACTCGCCCTGTTCGATTGCGATGGCACGTTGGTCGACAGCCAGGCGAATATCTGCCTGTCGATGGAAGAGGCGTTCGTACTTGGCGGGCTGACGGCCCCTACCCGCCCGGCGATCCGCCGCATCATCGGCCTGAGCGTGGTCGAGGCGATCGCTGCGCTCAGCCCGGAGCTCGACGATTCGCGCCACCGAGCTCTGGCCGAGGATTATAAATCCGCTTTCTTCAGACTGCGTGCCTCCGGTGCGATGAATGAGGAGCCCTTGTTCGACGGGATGATCGCAGCGCTGGATTCGCTCGCCGAGGCCGGCTGGCTGTTCGGCGTTGCCACTGGCAAGTCGGATCGCGGACTGGCGCGCATCCTTGCCCATCACGGCATCGCGGATCGCTTCGTCACGTTGCAGACCGCCGATCGCCATCCGTCCAAGCCCCACCCCTCAATGATCGAGCTGGCGATGGCCGAGGCCGGCGCCTCGCCCGAAACTACGGTGATGATCGGCGACACCAGCTATGACATGTTGATGGCGCGCGCGGCGGGCACGCGAGCGCTGGGCGTCGCCTGGGGCTATCATCCTTCGCACGAACTGACCGCCGCGGGCGCGCATGCCGTTGCCGAGACGGTGGCCGGCCTGCCGGCTCAGATGGAGAGTTTATGACCGACGCCGAGACGATCGCCCGCAAGCGCTGGCTCGCCATCACCCTCACCCGGCTGGCAGCATCCGCCGGCGCGGTTTTGGGCGTGATCCTGATTGCGCGTGCGCCGACGCTCGGGCCCAAGATCCTCGGCACCGCGATCGTCCTCTCGGCGCTGGCGATGATGGCGATCGTACCACGCTCGCTCGCCGAGCGGTGGCGGACGCCGCCCGGCAAGTGAAACGCTTCTGGAAAAGCGTCGCGATCGATGACGATCGCGGCATAAGGCTCGACGACAGGCCAGTGCGGACGCCGGGACGGCTACCGCTGCTTCTCCCCGATTCCAGCCTTGCCGAAGCTGTGGCCGACGAGTGGCGTGCGGTGCCCGAAGGCGCGGAGATCGATCCGCGGGCAATGCCGATGACTGGCCTCGCCAACGCCGCGATTGACCGCATCGCGCCTGACCCCGCCAGTTTCGCCGCCGGCCTTGCCGTGTTCGGTGAGAGCGACCTGCTCTGCTACCGTGCCGATACCCCGCCTGATCTGGTGGCGCGGCAGGCGGCAACCTGGGATCCCCTGCTCGACTGGGCACGGACGCGCTATGATGTGCATATCGAAGTGACGACGGGAATCCTCCACCGCTCTCAGCCGCCGCTCAGCCTGGCCCGGCTCGGCGACGCAGTCCTGGCAAGGAACGCGTGGGAGCTGGCCGGCCTGTCGCCGATCGTCACCATCGGCGGGTCGCTGATCGCCGCACTGGCGCTGGCTGAAGGTGCGGCGACGGCTGAGGAAATATGGCGCGCGGTCGAGCTCGACGAGGACTGGCAGGTCGAGCAATGGGGCCGGGACGATTTGTCGCTTGGAGCGCTCGAAGCACGGCGGCGCGATTTCGATGCAGGCGTGCGGTTTCTGGGACTGATAAGCCCCTCCCCTTGAGGGGAGGGGTAAGGGGTGGGGCAGCGTCGAACGGGGCTCGATGCCCCGCTCGACGCTTCGAGCTTGGCGAGACGAGTCTTTTTGAGCGTGCAGACGCACGCCCCCACCCCCTACCCCTCCCCTGAAGGGGAGGGGCTTTAAGAGGTCTCACTCCCCCGTGGGAGACGTCCGAATCAGTTTGCGGATGAACCCGATGATCCCGGTCTGGCGCGAGCGCTTCAGCCGTTCCGCCGCGAGAATCGTCTTCACGCAGTCGAAGCATTTCGCGACATCGTCATTGACCAGGACATAATCATAGCCGTCCCAGTGGCTGACCTCGTTGGCGGCGCGGTCCATCCGGGCGTCGATCACTTCGGGCGAATCGGTCGCACGGCGTTCAAGCCGGGTGCGCAGCTCGGTCATCGAGGGCGGCAGGATGAAGACGCGGACGATGTCGCCGCCGGCGAGCTGGTGGAGCTGCTGCGCGCCCTGCCAATCGATATCGAACAATATGTCGCGGCCCTGTTCGAGCACGTTCCACACCTGCGCCTTGGGCGTGCCGTAGCGATGGCCG
This sequence comes from Sphingomonas sp. P3_C5, assembly GCF_056402635.1. NCBI lineage: Bacteria > Pseudomonadati > Pseudomonadota > Alphaproteobacteria > Sphingomonadales > Sphingomonadaceae > Sphingomonas > Sphingomonas sp. P3_C5. The sequence continues at coordinate 281,827 of NZ_JBFUHA010000005.1, read as the reverse complement.
AAGACATGCGCCCATTCGAGGAACTCATGGTTCGCGACCATCGCGCGGAAGCGTTCGAGATCGACGAAATGATAATCGACGCCGTCGACTTCGCCGGGGCGGATCGGGCGAGTAGTGTAGGAAACCGAGACGACCAGCTCAGGCTGATCCTCGCGCAGCATGCGCGCGATCGTCGACTTGCCCGCGCCGGATGGCGAGGAGAGCACGAACAAGACGCCACGGCGCTTGAAGCCATGCGGATCGGAATCGGGGGCGTCCATGCGCGCTAGTGGCGCGGGCGCCCGCCCCGCGTCAACCCGCCTTGAGTGAGATCAATCGTCCGAAGCGCGTTCGCCGAGCACTGCGTCCGTCACTTTGCCGAGGCCCCGCAGCACCAGCCAGCCCACGGCAAAGGTGATCGCGATCGGCACAACGATGCGCGCCGCCGTGACCACGCCAGCGCCGATCAGGGCGCCGTCGGCGGTGCTGTCGTCGCCGTCCCTGCCGTCGATCATGCTGCCGATCGCTGCGCCGAGGATTGTGCTGGCCTTCATGGATGTCCTCCGGTTTTCGTGAGGCAGAGCGTTTGAGGGGGCTTGGGGTTCCAAGTTCCTCCCCGGAACGGGGAGGGGGACCGCCCCGCTTCTTCAGCGGGGTGGTGGAGGGGCTTGGAGCGCGGCACGGTCGCCTCGCTCCAAGCCCCTCCACCATTCGCCGAAAGTGGCGAATGGTCCCCCTCCCCGTTCCGGGGAGGAATGAGTCACACCATTGCCTCCGGGCGCACCAGGCGGTCGAACGTTTCGGCATCGACCAGGCCAAGCGCCAGCCCCGCCTCCTTGAGCGTCAACCCCCCGGCATGCGCATGCTTGGCGATCTTTGCCGCATTGTCATAGCCGATCTCGGGGGCGAGCGCGGTGACCAGCATCAGCGAGCGGTCGACCAGTTCGGCGATGCGCGCGCGGTTGGGTTCGATCCCCTCGACGCAGCGCTCCGCGAAGCTCGCCATCCCCACGCTCAGCAACTCGATCGAGCGGAGCAGCGCCGCGCCGATCATCGGTTTGAACACGTTGAGCTCGAGATGGCCCTGCAGCCCACCGATCGTGATCGCCTGATGGTTGCCGATCACCTGGGCCGCGACCATCGTCAGCATCTCGCACTGAGTCGGGTTGACCTTGCCAGGCATGATCGAGCTGCCGGGCTCGTTCGCGGGCAGATCGATCTCGCCGAGCCCCGAGCGCGGGCCCGAGCCGAGCAGGCGGATGTCGTTGGCGATCTTGGTCAGCGCCACCGCCAATGTGTTCAGCGTTCCCGAGAGGTGAACGATCGGATCGTTCGACGCGAGCGCCTCGAACTTGTTGTCAGCCGTCCGGAACGGCAGGCCAGTGATGGCGGCGATCTCGCGGGCAATTGCTTCGCCGAAGCCTCCAGGCGCGTTGAGTCCGGTGCCGACCGCGGTGCCGCCCTGCGCCAGTGCCATCATGCCGTGATTCACCGCCGGGTCGATCCGGTGGCGGCAGCGATAGAGCTGATGCGCGTAGCCGGAAAATTCCTGGCCGAGCGTCAGCGGTGTCGCATCCTGCAAATGGGTGCGGCCGATCTTGACGATATCGGCCCAGTCCTTCGCTTTGGCGTCCAGCGCAGCGTGCAACCTGTCGAGCGCCGGAAAGAGCCGGTCATGCGCGGCACGGGCGGCGGCGACATGGAGCGCGGTGGGGAAGCTGTCGTTCGACGACTGGCTCATATTGACGTGATCGTTCGGGTGGACCGGCGCCTTGCCGCCGCGCTTTCCCGCCAGCATCTCGTTGGCGCGGCCGGCGATCACCTCGTTGACGTTCATGTTGCTCTGGGTGCCCGAGCCGGTCTGCCAGATGACCAGCGGGAACTGGTCGTCGAGCTTGCCGCTCACCACTTCAGCCGCAGCGGCCTCGATCGCATCGGCGATTTCGGGCGCGAGGCCATGCGCGCGATTCACTCGCGCAGCCGCCTGCTTCACGATCGCCAGCGCGTGGATGATGCCGATCGGCATGCGCTCTTCGGGCCCGAACGGAAAATTCTCGATCGATCGCTGAGTCTGCGCGCCCCAATAGGCGCTGGCGGGGACTGAGATGGGGCCGAGCGAATCGGTTTCGGTGCGGGTTTCGGTCATCTCAACCTTCCGTCAAAGTCCCTCTCCCAGCGGGAGAGGGAGGGGCCCGCTGCGAAGCAGTGGGAGGGTGAGGGTGACGTATCGTCGCCCAGTCGCCCTCACCCTTCCGGCGCTTTCAGCGCCTCCCTCCCTCTCCCGCTGGGAGAGGGATTTATTTCTTCCGCTTGAAATCCACTGAGACGACGTTCGATCCATCCTCGGCCGGGGTTACCGTCGGGCCGTCATTTTCGGCTTCATCGTGGGGATCGGGGCCTTCAGGGCCTTCCTGGGCCTGGAAGCGCAGTTCGAAATTGACGGAGGGATCGTGGAATCCCGTCACTGCGGCATAGGGGATCACCAGCTTCGACGGCACCTGGTTGAAGCTGAGGCCGATCGAGAAGCCGGTATCGTCGACCAGCAGATCCCAATAGCGGTTCTGCATGACGATCGTCATCTCGTCGGGGAAACGCTCAATCAGCCGCTGCGGGATGTTCACCCCGGGCGCCTGCGTCTTGAAAGTGATGTAGAAATGATGGTCGCCAGGCAGGCCGCCATTCTCGGCCACCGAGCCGAGCACCCGGCCGACGACTGCGCGCAGTGCCTCCTGCACGATCTCGTCATAGGGAATCAGGCTATCGGGCAGTCCATCGCTCATGCGCATGACCTAGCGGGCTTTGAAGCACCGTCAAGATTGCATGCGCGCTCTTCGGCGCTATGTGGAGCCCATGCGCACCGGAACCATCTCCCGCTCCACCAAGGAGACGTCGATCGACGTGACCGTCAATCTCGACGGCACCGGCCTTTACACAGTCGAAACCGGCATCGGTTTCCTCGATCATATGCTCGAGCAGCTTTCACGCCATTCGCTGATCGATCTTAACGTGAAGGCGGTCGGCGACCTGCATATCGACCAGCATCACACGGTCGAGGATGTCGGCATTGCGATCGGCGAGGCGTTCGCGCAGGCGCTCGCGGACAAGAAGGGCATTCGCCGTTATGGCGATGCCCTGTCGCCGATGGACGAGACGCTGACCCGGGTTGCGCTCGATATTTCGGGGCGGCCCTATCTCGTGTGGAAATGCGAGTTCAGCCAGAAGCGGCTGGGCGAGATGGACACGGAGTTGTTCGAGCACTGGTTCCACAGTTTTTCGGGCTCGGCCGGCATCACGCTTCACGTCGAGACGCTGTACGGCAAGAACAACCATCATATCATCGAGAGCGCGTTCAAGGGGCTTGCCCGAGCGCTGCGCATCGCGGTCGAGATCGATCCGCGCAAGGCGGATGCCATCCCCTCCACCAAGGGGATGCTGTGATGGCGGGCGGATTCGCCGCGCTCCTGGCATGAGTATCGCGCTGATCGATTATGGCGCGGGCAATCTCCACTCGGTCGCCAATGCGCTGAAGGCAGCGGGCGCCGAGGGCGTCGCGATCACCGCCGATGCCGATATGGTGGCGCGTGCCGACCGGATCGTGCTGCCCGGCGTCGGGGCGTTCGGTGCCTGCGCCTCTGCATTGCGCGCGGTGCCGGGCATGGTCGATGCGCTTGACCGGCGCGTGCGTGGCGATGGCGTGCCGTTTCTCGGCATCTGTGTCGGCATGCAATTGATGGCGGATGCGGGCGAGGAGAAGGGCACCCATCCGGGCCTCGGCTGGATCAGCGGCACTGTCCGGCATCTCACATCTGGCGACCCGAGCGTGAAAGTGCCCCATATGGGCTGGAACGATGTCGTGCCGAAGCGCGCGCATCCGCTGATCGAGCCGGGCGAGGCCTATTTCCTGCACAGCTACGGCTTTGACGGAGAGGATGTGATCGCCGCGACCGACCATGGCGGCGCGGTCACCGCCGCGATCGGCCGGGACAATATGCTTGGGGTGCAGTTCCACCCCGAAAAGAGCCAGCGTTACGGGCTGGAGTTATTGCGGAGGTTCCTGTCGTGGCAGCCATGAAATCCATCCGGGTGACGTCATGACGCTCATCGTCTTCCCAGCGATCGACCTCAAGGCCGGCCAGGTCGTGCGCCTCGCCGAGGGCGATATGGACCGCGCCACCGTCTATGGCGACGATCCCGCCGCCCAGGCGATGATCTTTGCGGAGCAGGGCGCAAACTATCTCCATGTCGTCGATCTCGACGGGGCCTTTGCCGGTGCCTCGGTCAATGGCGAAGCGGTCGCGGCGATCGTCGAGCGTTTCCCGGGGCACGTGCAGCTGGGTGGCGGCATCCGTACGCGCGAATCGATCGAGCGCTGGTTCGATCTCGGCGTGTCGCGTGTGGTGATCGGCACGGCGGCGCTGGAGAATCCCGAGCTGGTCCGGGAGGCCGCGCGCGATTTTCCCGGCGGTATCGTGGTTGCGGTCGATGCGAAGGACGGCATGGTGGCGACGCGCGGCTGGGCCGATATCTCCACCGTTGAGGTGATCGACCTCGCGCGCCGCTTCGAGGATGCGGGCGTCGCCGCGCTGCTGTTCACCGATGTCGGGCGGGACGGGATGCTGAAGGGCTGCAATGTCGAGGCGACGGTCGATCTCGCGCGCGCGGTCGATATTCCGGTGATCGCCAGCGGTGGCGTGAAGGGGATTGCCGAGATCCATGTGCTTGCGCTCCATGCGCGGGATGGGGTCGAAGGGGTGATTACGGGGCGGGCGCTTTATGATGGGCGGCTCGACCTGGCTGCCGCGCTGAACGTGGCGGCGGCGGCGTGAGGAACGAGCTTTATTCAACCCCTCCCCTTCAGGGGAGGGGCAAGGGGTGGGGCAGCGCTGAGCGGGGCTCGATGCCCCGGTCGGCGCTTTGGGCCGGACGCAACGAATCTTTTGGCGTGCAGACGCACGCCCCCACCCCCMACCCCTCCCCTGAAGGGGAGGGGCTTTTCCGATGACCGTCCGCGCCCGCGTGATCCCCTGTCTCGACGTCGCCAACGGCCGTGTCGTGAAGGGCGTGAACTTCGTCGATCTGCGCGATGCCGGCGACCCGGTCGAACAGGCGCGCGCTTATGACGCGGCCGGCGCTGACGAGCTCTGCTTCCTCGACATCACCGCAAGCCATGAGGCGCGCGGCACGATCCTCGATGTCGTCCGGCGCACCGCTGAAGTCTGTTTCATGCCGCTGACGGTCGGCGGCGGCGTGCGCAGCGCCGAGGATGCGCGCGCGCTGCTACTCGCGGGCGCTGACAAGGTGGCAGTCAATTCGGCCGCCGTATCACGGCCCGAAGTGATCGCCGACATCGCCGATCGCTTCGGCAGCCAGTGCTGCGTCGCCTCAATCGATGCGCGGCGGGTCGGCCAGGGCTGGGAGGTCTTTACCCATGGCGGCCGGCGCGAAACCGGCATCGACGCAGTCGAGCATGCGCTGCGGCTCGTCGGACTTGGCGCGGGCGAGTTGCTCGTCACGTCGATGGACCGCGATGGCACCCGCGATGGCTATGATCTCGAGCTGATCCGCACCATCGCCGACCAGGTCGCGGTGCCGGTGGTTGCGTCGGGCGGCGTCGGCGGGCTCAATGACCTGGTCGCGGGCGTGCTCGAAGGCCATGCGAGCGCTGTGCTCGCGGCCTCGATCTTCCATTTCGGCGAGGCGAGCATCGCTGATGCGCATGCGGCGTTGGCTGCGGCGGGCGTGCCAGTGCGCAAACCGCTCGCATAAGCTTGTGTCCCCGCGAAGGCGGGGACCCAGTCTGGGCTCCCGCCTTCGCGGGAGCACAAATTTAACGCTGCTTGCGTATCCCAACCCCATGCGTTTTCTCCTGCCCTTCTTCCTTTTTGCCGCCCCGGCATTCGCCGTCACACCGGCGCATACCGGCGTGCCGAAGGTCCGCACCGGGCCTGAGCTTTCGGACATTGCGCTGTTCGTAATGGCGGCGATCGGCGTCTGGCTGGTGCGCCGGGCGATGCGGGCGCGGTTTGCCAAACGCCCCAAGGATTGACGTGAACGCCCGTCTGGGCCAGCCGATAATCATGGCCGAAGACTTTCTCGACACGCTCGAAGCCGTGATCCGTGCCCGCAAGGGCGCTGATCCGACCACCTCCTATGTCGCCAAGCTCTTCACCCGGGGCCGCGCCAAGATCGCGCAGAAGCTTGGGGAGGAAGCGACCGAAACGGTGATCGCCGCAATGGGCGACGACAAGGCCGCCCTGACCGGCGAAGCGGCTGACCTGATCTTCCACCTGCTCGTGCTGCTGGCCGATGCTGATGTGCCGCTTGATGACGTGCGCGCGGAGTTGAAGCGCCGCGAGGGCGTTTCGGGGATAGAGGAAAAAGCTTCCCGATAAGCTTTCGTCATGCCGGACTTGTTCCGGCATCCACTGTTCCGCATACGCATCACCTGCCCAATTTGCGGGCCGGTGGGCCCCGGAACAAGTCCGGGGTGACGGCTTGCCCGAAGGAGCCGCCATGCCGATCGACGCCACCCTGCCCTATGACGACCAGAACATCTTCGCGAAGATCCTGCGCGGCGAGATCCCTTCGAAGAAGGTGTTCGAGGACGATTATGCCCTCGCCTTCCACGACATCAACCCGCAGGCGCCGACTCATATCCTGGTGATTCCCAAGGGGCCGTATGTCTCGTGGGACGATTTCAGCGCGAAGGGATCGGATGCCGAAATCGCCGGCTTCGTCCGTGCGGTGGGCGAGGTCGCGCGCGCTGCGGGGCTGGTCGCGCCGGGATACCGGCTGCTCGCCAATACCGGCCTGGATTCGCACCAGGAGGTGCCGCACCTCCATGTCCATATCTTCGCCGGGCGCAAGCTCGGGCCAATGCTCGCACGCTGAGAGTCGTCACGCATCGATAAGGGATTGCGCAGGCCTGATTTACCATTAGGCTCCTGCGCTTCACAAACCGGCCGCAGAGCCGGTCTTCACAATCCGGGGAATTGTTGATGATATTCGGGCGTGTAAAATCACTCGACGCCATCCTGGCGACGGCCGAGAAAAAAGGCCTGCACCGATCGCTCGGTGCCTTCCAGCTCACCCTGCTCGGCATCGGCGCCGTCATCGGCACGGGTATTTTCGTGCTTACGTCCGAAGCGGCGCAAAAGGCCGGACCCGGCATGCTGCTCAGCTTCGTCGTCGCCGGCTTTGTCTGCGCGGTCGCAGCGCTCTGCTATTCCGAGCTGGCCTCGATGGTTCCGGTTTCCGGGTCTGCATACACCTATACCTATGCCGTCACCGGCGAGCTGCTCGCCTGGATGGTCGGCTGGGCACTGATCCTCGAATATGCGGTCGGCGCCAGCGCGGTTGCCGTCGGCTGGTCCAACCATCTGGCCGGATTGCTCGACAGTATCGGGTTCCATATTCCCCATCTCCTGCGAAACGCCGATGCGCTGATGGCGCATGCGCTGGTCGCGTTCGGCGCCCCTCTCAACCCCGATCTGACGAAGGCGATGGAGGTTGGCGGCTATATCAACGTGCCAGCCGTTATCGTGATCGGCTTCGTGACATGGCTGCTGGTCATCGGCACGACCGAAAGCGCGCGCGTCAACGCCGTGCTGGTGCTGATCAAGATCGCCGCGCTCACTGCGTTCATTGCGCTGACCATCCCGGTTCTGAAGACAGACAATTTCCATCCGTTCATGCCCTATGGATTTGGCAACCCGCTCAGTTCGTCGGGTGTGGGCGTGCTGGGCGCCGCAGCGTCCATCTTCTTTGCCTATGTCGGCTTCGACGCGGTTTCGACCGCTGCCGAGGAGACCAAGAACCCGCAGCGCAACGTGCCGATCGGCCTGATCGCCAGCCTCGGCATCTGCACCCTCTTCTACCTGCTCGTCGCTTCGGGCGCGATCGGCGCAATCGGCGCAACCCCGGTGACGAGTTCGAGCGGCGGCATTCTTTCGCCGGGCTCGGCCGAACTCGCCGGACGTTGCGCAGCGATCGTTGCATCCGGCGCGATGGAGCCGCTCGTATGTTCCAAGGAAGCCCTGGTCCATGTGCTGCAGGTCATCAACTGGCCGATGATGGGCCGGCTCGTCGGTCTCGCCGCCGTGCTGGCGCTGCCGTCGGTCGTCCTGATGATGATGTTCGGCCAGACCCGGGTGTTCTTCGTCATGGCCCGTGACGGCCTGCTGCCGGCGAAGCTCGCCTCGATCCATCCGAAGTTCCGCACGCCGCATGTCGTCACGGTCGTGACCGGCATCGCGGCAGCGTTCGCGGCGGCGATCCTGCCGGTCGGCAAGCTCGCCGATTATTCGAATGCGGGGACGTTGTTCGCCTTCATGATGGTGGCGATTTCAGTGATGGTGCTGCGCAAGACCGATCCGGGCCGCAAGCGCCCGTTCCGCACGCCTATTGTGTACATCATTGCGCCGCTCGCGATCATCGGCTGCATCGGGCTGTATCTTTCACTGCCGCTGACCGCGAAGCTGGTCCTGCCGGGCTGGGGCGCGATCGGCCTGGTGATCTACTTCCTGTACAGCCGCTCGCGCAGCCATGTCGGCCTTGGTATCACCGAGGTCAATGAAGGCGATCTCGACACGATCGCGCCGCTGCCGCCCGGCTCGGTCTAATCTGTCACACACAAAAAAGGGGCCGCGGATATGATCCGCGGTCCCTTTTTTCTTGTCCGTGGAACTGGGTTCAGCCCAGCTTCTCTGCCACCAGCGCCTTCATGTCGCACATCGGCCGTGCGCCATAATGCGAGATGATCTCCGCCGCGCAGATCGCGCCGAGGCGGAGCGACTCTTCGAGGCTCTTGCCCTGTGCCTGGCCGGTCAGGAAGCCGGCCGCGAACAGATCGCCAGCGCCGGTGGTGTCGACGACTTTCTCGATCGGCTCAGCACCGCACGACACCCGCTTGCCATTGGCGATGGCGATCGCGCCCTTCTCGCTGCGCGTCACCACCAGCACCGGCACCTGCGCCGCTGCCGCCGCAACCGCCGCTTCGAAATCCTCGACTTCCATCAGGGCCAGGATCTCGTTCTCGTTGGCGAACATGATGTCGACCAGGCCCTTGGCCATCAGGTCGCGGAAATCATTGCCGTGGCGCGAGATGCAGAACACGTCGCTGAGCGTGAACGCGACCTTGCGCCCCGCCTTGCGCGCAACCTCGATCGCGGCGCGCATCGCCTGGCGCGGCTCCTCGGGATCCCACAGATAGCCCTCGAGATAGAGGATCGCCCCACTGGCGATCAGCTCATTGTCGAGCGCCGATGCCGGCAGGAACTGCGAAGCGCCGAGAAAGGTGTTCATCGTCCGCTGCCCGTCGGGCGTGACGAAGATCAGGCAGCGCGCCGTGGTCGGCTCGCCGGCGCGTGGCGCCGTGGTGAAGGTGACGCCGGCCGCGCGGATATCATGCGCGAACACCTCGCCGAGCTGGTCGTCGGCGACCTGGCCGATGAAACCGCTGCGGCCGCCCAGCGCCGCGATCGCCGCGACGGTGTTCGCCGCCGAGCCGCCGCTCGCCTCGATCCCCGGGCCCATCTTGGCATAGAGCGCGTCGGCCTCGGCCGGCGAGAACATCAGCTGCATCGATCCCTTGGTCATGCCGGTTTCGGTGATGAACGAGTCTTCGGCCTGGGAAAGCACGTCGACGATCGCATTGCCGATCGCGACCACGTCATAGGCTGGGCTGGTCAAACTGGTATCTCCGGGAAATTGGGTCGGCGCCGGCCGTAAAGGCGCCGGCCCAAGAGCGCAACCGGGCGGCAGCGCTTGGCCTATCGGGATGAGGCCGCTAGACCCGCGCAATGCTTCGCGCCTTTCTCCTCTCGATCGGCCAGCTCGGCGATCCACCGATCGTCGCGGTCTTCCTGAAATCGCTGGCGATTACGGTGGTGCTGCTCGCCGGGTTTGGCGCCGGATTGTGGTTCAGCGCCGGCTGGCTCGCGGCAAGCCTGGGCTTCGGCGACGGCGGCGGTATCCTGGCCGAGACAGCTGCGGTGCTGACCGCGCTCGGTCTCGCCTGGCTGCTGTTTCGCGTCGTCGCGATCGGGGTGATGGGGGTGTTCGCCGATCAGGTCGTCGTCGCAGTCGAGCGGAAGCATTATCCCGAGGCCCTTGCAGAAGCGCAGGACGTGCCGCTTGGCCGGTCTATCGCGATGGGCCTGGGTTCGGCGGGGCGCGCGGTGCTGGTCAACCTCGCGGTCTCGCCACTCTATCTGGTGTTGTTCTTTACCGGCGTCGGGCTGCCTGTGCTGTTCTTCATCGTCAATGGCTGGCTGCTTGGACATGATCTCGGCGAGATGGTCGCCGCTCGGCATATCCCACGCAGCGCGATGAAGGGCTGGCGCGGATCGACCGCGCTGCAGCGCTTCACGCTCGGCCTGGCGGGTACGGCGCTGTTCCTGGTGCCGATCCTCAACATCTTCGCGCCCGTGCTCGGCGCGGCGATGGCGACGCATCTTTTCCACGGGAGACGACGGATATGAAGCGGTCGGGTATGAAGCGACTGGGCCTGACGATCCTGACGATCCTGCCGGTCCTGTTGCTGGCCGGCTGCGGCGAAGGCGGCACCGTCGCACCGCGGCCGGCACGCGAAATTCCGCTGCCGGTCGTGCCCGGCGGCGTAGCCGGGCTGGACAAGGTGATGGGACAGCCCGGCGGCGCGCTGATCGGCCTGTTCGGCCAGCCGGTCGCCGATGTCCGCGAGGGCAGCGCACGGAAACTGCAATTCGGCAACGCCATCTGCGTGCTCGATGCCTATCTCTACCCCAAGGGGCGCGGCGAGCCCCTCGTCACCTATGTCGACGCACGGCAGACCGACGGCAAACCGATCGATCGGGCGAGCTGTGTGGGGGCGTTGAGTGTGGGACGCAGATAGCTTCTTCCCTCCCGCTTCTAACTCCCCTCCCGCTTGCGAGTTTCAGGTCGGTCAGGCTCCCAGCCTGACCTGAACGATGCGGGGCATCGTTCACCTGAAACTGGGTCGGGGGAGGGCCTGTCTCGGACATGCACGGCGGCGCCGGACACGCCCTCCCCTCCCGCAAGCGGAAGGGGGAAATTAGATCTCCCACTCGGCGCGTACCGTCTCGTCATTTTCGGTAAGCATCCGCACTGAACGCTCCCGCTCCCACCGCTCCATATCCAGCCGCCCCAGCGCCCAAACCGCAGCCCCCCGGACCACCGGCGCCGGATCATCCAGCAAGCCCACAACCGTCTCGATCAACCCCGCAGCCCTACTATTCCCCGCAGCGATCAAACAATTGCGTACCATGCGGTCACGCCCGATCCGCTTGATCGGCGATCCCGAAAACACCGCGCGAAACCCCTCGTCTTCGAGCGCGAGCAGATCAGAGAGATCGGGCACCGCCAGCTCGGCTCGCGCTGCAAACGCTCGGTTCGCGTGCGCAGCGGCGGCGAACTTGTTCCACGGGCAAACCGCCAGGCAGTCGTCGCATCCGTAAATCCGGTTACCGATCCCCTCGCGAAACTCGTGTGGGATCGGCCCGGCATGCTCGATCGTCAGATAGGAAATGCACCGCCGGGCGTCGAGCCGATAGGGTGTGGGGAAGGCATCGGTCGGGCAGGCGCGCTGGCAGGCGTCGCATGAGCCGCACCGGTCCCGCCCGGGCGCATCCGGCGCCAGATCGAGCGTGGTGTAGATCGCCCCCAGGAACAGCCAGCTGCCATGGTCCCGGCTAACGAGATTGGTGTGCTTGCCTTGCCACCCAAGCCCGGCCGCCTCGGCGAGCGGCTTCTCCATCACCGGGGCCGTGTCAACGAACACCTTCAGGTCCACGTCCTGCGCCTCGGCGACCAGCCAGCGCGCGAGCGCCTTCAGCGCCTTCTTCACGACATCGTGATAATCCGACCCTTGCGCATAAACCGAGATCCGCCCCTTCTCCCCCTCGCCCGCCAGCACCAGCGGGTCATGCGCGGGGGCATAGCTCATCCCCAGCGCGATCACGCTCTTCACGTCGGGCCATAAGCCGGCAGGGCTTTCGCGGTGGTGTGCACGCGCCTCCATCCAGATCATCTCGCCGTGCAGGCCCTCGCCCAGCCATTGCCGCAACCGTTCCGACGTTCGCGGCGCGGCATCGGCACGCGCCACACCCACCGCGGCGAAACCCAATTCAACCGCTTTTGACTTCAGTCTTTCGCTCAGCGACTTGTCTTTGTTCACCCTTGCCCGCTACCACGCCTGTAACATTCGAGGAAATTACGTTGCGTGACGAGCTGGCGATCAGCGCCACCGGGCTAATCAAGAAATTCGGCGACCGCCGCGTGGTCGATGGCGTCGATCTCGCCGTACCCAAAGGCATGATCTACGGCGTGCTCGGGCCCAACGGCGCCGGCAAGACCACGACGCTGCGCATGCTGCTCGGCATCATCGAGCCGGACGGCGGCAGCCGCACGCTCCTCGGGCTTGATCGCCCGCGCGAAGCGAGCGACCAGGTCGGCTATCTCCCGGAGGAGCGCGGCCTCTATCCGGCGATGAAGGCGAAGGAGGCGATCGCCTTTATGGGCGCGCTCCGCGGGCTCGATCTCAAGACCGGCCGCAAGCGCGCCGTCGCGCTGATGGAAGCGAACGGGCTCGGCCATGCGGTCGACAGCAAGATCCGCAAGCTTTCGAAAGGCATGGCGCAGCTCGTTCAGCTGCTCGGTTCCGTGGTACACGAGCCTGAATTACTGGTGCTCGACGAGCCCTTTTCCGGACTCGACCCCGTCAACCAGGAACGGCTCGAGGCGCTGATCGTGGCGCAGCGCGATCGCGGCGCGACCATCCTCTTCTCTACCCATGTCATGGCGCATGCCGAGCGGCTCTGTGACCGGCTGGCGATCATCTCCGGCGGCAAGCGCCGCTTCGAAGGCACGGTGGCGGAGGCACGCGGCATGCTGCCGATGCGCGCCCATTATGTGCCGCACCATGACGGCGCCGGCGTACGCGAGCTCCTGCCCGCCGATGCCGAGCATATCGGCGACGCCTGGCGCTTCACCATTGCCGATACCGGTGCCGAGGATGTGATCCGGAATCTGATCGACGCCGGCTTCGGTATTTCGGGCCTGTCGATCGAACGCCCTGGCCTGCACGACGCCTTTGTCAGGATTGTCGGCAAGGAAGCGCTGGAGGCAGGCCAATGAGCTCGCCCCCAACCAGCAACTTCCGCCGCATGATCCGCCAGACGCTGACGATCGCCCGCCGCGATTTCGTCGCCACGGTCTTCACCCCGACCTTCCTGATCTTCCTGTTCACGCCGGTCATCATGCTGTCGTTCGGCGCGATCGGCGGCTTTGGCGCTTCGTCTATGGCAAGCGGAACGGGCGAAAAGCTCAGCATCGTCGCCATCGTCGCACCGGCCCAGCAAGCCGCGATGCGCGCGACTGACGCCCGCCTGCGCAGACTCTATAATCCGAGCGACGAGCCGCCGCGGCTCGTCATGGAAGCGCCCGGCGACAACCCCGCCGGTCAGGCGAACATCGCATTCAGCGCCCAGGGTTCGGATGCGTCAGCGGCGCTGTATGGCAACCTTACCGAGCCGACCATTCTCTATGGCGGTCATGGCCGCGCCGATGCCTCCTATCTCGCCGAACTCGCCGAGGGCACATTGCGCACCGCCAGCAGCGGGACCGCACCCCTCAGCAAAGCGACCTACACCTCGCTCGTCCGTGCAAAACCCTCTTCCTCGGGGCGGCGCGAATCGGCCTATTTCACCGTCTTCGGCATCTTCTTCCTCACTCTGCTGCTGGCCGGCCAGGCAGTCGGCACCATGGCCGAGGAGCGCAATAACAAGGTGGTCGAGGTGCTCGCCGCCGCGGTGCCGCTCGAAGCGGTGTTCTTCGGCAAGCTGATCGGCATGTTCGGCTCGGCAATCCTGTTCATCGCCTTCTGGGGTACGCTGGTAAGCCAAGTCCATGCCATCCTGCCGGCGAACATCGCCAGCGCGCTTGGCGACATAGGCCCCGCAGTCGGCGAACCGGCCTTTGTCCTGCTGTTCTTCGCCTATTTCACCATGTCCTATCTGCTGCTCGGCGGCGTATTCCTCGGCGTCGGCGCACAGGCGACAACGCCGCGTGAACTGCAAATGCTGTCGCTGCCGATCACCGTGTTGCAAATGGCGATCTTCGGCGTCAGCACGGTCGCGGCGGCAAAGCCCGATAGCTGGATCGCGCGGGCGGCGGAGATCTTCCCGTTCAGCTCGCCCTACGCAATGGCAGCGCACGCCGCCAACGCGCCGGAGCTATGGCCGCACGCGGCGGCGCTCGCCTGGCAATTGCTGTGGGTCGCGATCGTCATCCTGATCGGCGCCCGCGCCTTTCGCCGCGGCGTGCTGCAATCGGGCAGCGGCAAGATCAACTGGAAGGGATTGTTCGGGCGGAAGTGATACCTGCTTTTCCGTCCGCCGCCGCCCTGATCCCACATCTCGCCGATTCCGTTGCAATACGATATTGACATGAATGTCAGTTAGGTCTTTCCTGGGCCAAAGGAGAGCAGATAATGGCGACACTGGCGAAGGAAGCGGACATGCGGATCGACCCGCTCGATGTCAGCCGCCCCGAGCTTTACCGCGACGATCTCTGGCAGGCGCCCTTCCGTGAGCTCCGCGCAACATCGCCAGTTCATTATGTCGAGGATTCGGGCTTTGGCCCCTATTGGTCGGTCTCCAGCTACAAGCCGATCGTCCAGGCCGAGTCGCTCCCCGATCTCTACTCGTCCCAGGCGGGCGGCATCACGCTCGCCGATTTCATCGAGAATTCGCCCACCGACGTGCGCATGCCGATGTTCATCGCGATGGACCGGCCCAAGCATACCGGCCAGCGCCGCACCGTCGCCCCGGCCTTCACGCCGAGCGAGATGGTGCGCCTTTCGGACAATATCCGCACCCACACCGCCGAGATCCTCGATTCGCTCGAATGGAACAAGGAGTTCGACTGGGTCGACACCGTTTCCATTGAACTGACCACCCAGATGCTCGCCATCCTGTTCGATTTCCCCTGGGAGGATCGCCGCAAGCTGACCTTCTGGTCCGACTGGGCCGGCGATATCGAGCTGGTGAAGACCGAGGAGCTG
Organism: Sphingomonas sp. P3_C5; assembly: GCF_056402635.1. Classification (NCBI taxonomy): domain Bacteria; kingdom Pseudomonadati; phylum Pseudomonadota; class Alphaproteobacteria; order Sphingomonadales; family Sphingomonadaceae; genus Sphingomonas; species Sphingomonas sp. P3_C5. The sequence goes on along the minus strand of NZ_JBFUHA010000005.1, from coordinate 266,787 downwards.
CGGCTCGAGCGGCTCAAGCACATGTATGAGTGCGGCGGCTATTTCCAGAATCTGTGGAACCAGAAGCTCGGCAAGCCGCCCACGCCCGATCTCATCTCGATGATGATGCATTCGGATGCGATGGCCGAGATGGACCAGATGGAGTTTCTCGGGAACCTCATCCTGCTGATCGTCGGCGGTAACGACACGACCCGCAACTCGATGAGCGCCGCCGCTTACGGCCTGGACCTGTTCGCCGACCAGCGTGCGAAACTCGAAGCCGACCCTTCGCTAATCTCGAACACAGTGCAGGAAATCATCCGCTGGCAGACCCCGCTCGCCCATATGCGCCGCACCGCGACCCAGGATAGCGAACTCGAAGGCCAGAAGATCAGGGCCGGCGACAAACTCGCGCTCTGGTATATCTCGGCCAACCGCGACGAGAGCGTGTTTGAGGACGCGGACAGCATCATCGTCGACCGTCCCAATGCGCGGCGCCATCTCGCCTTCGGCCATGGCATCCATCGCTGCGTCGGTGCGCGCCTGGCCGAGCTCCAGATCGCGACGCTGCTCGAGGAAATGGCGAAGCGCCGGATGCGGGTTAACGTGGTCGGCGAGCCGGAGCGCGTCGCTGCCTGCTTCGTCCATGGCTATCGCAAGCTGCCGGTCGAGATCAGCAAATATTGAGCTTTCTCCCTCTCCCCTTGTGAGAGACGGATAGAAAGTCAGTTCGAGACCGATCTGGTCGTCCTGCGCACCGATGCATCTCGCCTGATCCCTGGCGCGTACCTATATTCGCACCAGATCAGCCGGAGGACTCCATGATTCAAGACCGACGTATGTTCCTTACCATGGCGGGCACCGGCGCCGCCGCCTTCGCCCTGTTCGGCTGCCGCAGCGCGACTGCTGCGCGCGAGCATTTCGAAGTGACGCTGACAGACGCGCAGTGGAAGGCAAAGCTGTCGCCCGCCGCCTATCAGGTGCTCCGTCACGAGAATACCGAACGGCCCTTCAGCAGCCCGCTCAATGACGAGCACCGCGCCGGCATCTTCTCCTGCGCCGGCTGCGCGCTGCCGCTCTTTTCATCGAAGACCAAGTTCGACAGCGGCACCGGCTGGCCGAGCTTCTGGGCGCCGCTCCCCACCGCAGTGCGCAGCCGCGATGATGGTTCGCTCGGCATGTCGCGCATAGAGGTCCATTGCCGCCGCTGCGGCGGACATCTCGGCCACGTCTTCGACGACGGCCCGAAGCCCACCGGCAAGCGCTATTGCATGAATGGCCTGGCGCTGACGTTCACGGCTGGGAAGGTTTAGTCTTTACCCCTCTCCCAGCGGGAGAGGGAGGGGCCCATGCGTAGCATGGGAGGGTGAGGGCGAACCTCTATCACCCTCATCCGGCGCTACGCGCCACCAGTTTTTGCGAGCGCCGGGAGAAGGAATTAAAACTGGATATCGCCGTCCATATCGACCGAGGCCATGGTCAGCGTCGGCAGCGGCGCTTGCGTATCCTCGGTGTCGACCGTTTCGTCGCTCGGCGCCTGATCCGAATAGATGAAACCCTTGGTCGGATAGGAGGTGGTGCCGAGACCGCCCTGCGGGCCGTACCAGACCTTCACCAAGCTCCAGTCACCGGCTTCGGACACATCGACCGCACGCACATTATGCTCGATCCCGCCGCGGCGCGACCAATTGGCGTGAGTGAGGAGAACTTCGCGGTCGCTGATCACTTCGCTGACCATCGCGACATGGCCCAGCTTCATCCGGCCGTTCGATGCAAAGGCGAGCACTGCGCCGGCCTTCGGGGCATGGCCACGGGCATAATGGCCGGCGGCCTGGGTCCACCAGGTGTTCGCGTTGCCATGAATGTTGATACCGGAAATTTCGCGAGCATAGGGAGCGCACTGCCAGAATTGCGCCATCGCCGGGGTCGCTGCCATCAGGCCGCACGAAACCACCAGCGCAAAACGCGCTGCAAACGCTCGGAAATTCATGTGACCCCCTCAGGTCCCGCTAACTGTTGAGCCTGTCAAAGCAGGTCCCGCCACGGGTGGGAACCCCAGTGCAGCGGCGAATGGAACCTTTTCCGACGAACCGTGTTGACGAGGCGATGACTGCCCCCGACGGCGGCCCCTATTGCCCTGCCTATCGCGCCAGCAGCCCCGAATTCCGCCGAATCATCCCGTCAATCAGGGTTTTCCCGGCGCTGCTTCGACAGTCTCCGCCCCGGCGAGCTTCGCCAGCCTTGCCTCATGCTCGGCCCGCCCGAACGGGAAACGCATGAACATCAGCGCAGCGGCGATCGCGATCGCAAGATAGACCAGACTGTAGATGATCGTCAGCCGGTCGATCGTCGCCACCGGCACAAGCCCCGGTACCGCCTTTTTGGGAAAGCCCGCGATGGCGAGGATGGTACCCGCCGACAAGATACCGATCCCCGACGTGCATTTCTGGACGAAGAAGGATCCTGCAAAAAACACGCCCTCGGAACGGCGCCCGGTCTTCACTTCCGAATCCTCGACGACATCGGCCATCATCGATGCGCCGAGGATGAACGCCGAGATGTTGCTCGCCGTCCCCACCATGAAGAAGAAAAACAGAAGCGGCACCAGCACGGGATCGCCGACCTGGGGAAACAGGCCGAGCAGACGCAGCCAATAGGGCGCCGTGTTCAGCGCCATCCCGCCAATCGCGAACCACGCGGCCGCGAAATGCTAGTTGCCCCTTTTGCCGACCCGCGGCGCGATGACGAACGCCATGATCACGCCGCCGAACAAGGCGACCGTCAGCCAGACCAGGATCATGCCCTTGAATCCCCACACATAGGTGTAGAGGTAATTGGACATCGCATAGCCGATACCCTGATTGGTATAGGCACAGACGCTGGCGATCATCAGAATGACAAAGGCGCGGTTCTGGACCGTTGCCCAAAGCTGCTGGAAATTCTGACGCAATGTCTGACGCTCGATCGCCGGCTGTGGCAGGCGCCCGATCTCGCCATGCGTGCCAAGCGCCGAGACCAGAATGGCGATCATCATCAACACCGCGCCGAGCAACGCGAAGCCGGCATAGCCGGCCGGGTTCAGCAGGCCGTTGGGGAAGGCGCGCGTCGGGGCAAGAAAGTACAGATAGGCCGACAGCAGCATGGCCAGCCCGCCGGCCCAGCCAAACAGATAGCGATACGCCATGATCCGCGTTCGCTCGTCAAAATCGGAGGTGAGCTCGGGCGTGAGCGCGACCGAGGGCACCTCATAGCAGGAGACAGCGCTGCGCACGATCACCGAGCAGGCGAACAGCCAGACCAGCACCATCGCGTTCGACAGCAAGGGCGGGTTCCACAAGGCGATCCAGCCGACCGCGATCGGCAGCGCGGAGGCATACATCCAGGGATGCCGCCGCCCCCACCGGCCGCGCGTGCGATCCGAGAAGAAGCCGACGGCCGGGTCGATAAAGGCATCGGCGACCAGCGCGAGCATGATCACCAGCCCGACCGTCTGCGGATCGAGCCCCATCACCTGATTATAGAACAGCAGCAGGAAGGTGCCGAACCCGGCATCCTTCACGCCGTAGGCAACCGCACCGAAGCCATAGCTCGCCATCGTGCCGTTGGAGAGCCGACGCGCCGCCGGCGTCGCGAAGTGATTCATGAAGTAAAGGCTTGCAGCGCCGAGAACATGGAGGGCGCCTCAGCATCCCAGCTGTGGCGCGGGCCGATCGTTATGCCGCCATCGACAGTGATGTGCGTGCCGGTAACGAACGAGGCATCGTCGCTCGCGAGATAGGCGACGGCGGCGGCGATGTCTTCGGGCCGGCCGGCGCGCTGAATCGGCTGGGCATGCGATGCGATGCCCGCGATCATGCCGTTCGCCTGCGCGCGCTTCTCCGCATCGATATCGAATGAGGCCGTGAAGATATTGGTGGTGATGAAGCCCGGGCATACCGCGTTGACCCGAATATTGTGCCGGGACAGTTCGGCGGCGGCGAGCGCGGTGAGATGCAGCACACCTGCCTTGGCGACTGAATAAGCGGTCGGCGCCGCCCCGGTCTGCAACGCGGCGACCGAGGCGGTGTTGACGATCGCCCCACCGCCCCGGGCGGTCATCAACGGTGCGGCAAAGCGGATCCCCATCGCCACCGAGCGCAATAACAATGCCTGGGTCCGGTCCCAGTCCTCAGCCGAGATCTCGTCGATCCGGTCGCGCGATCCGCCGGCACCGGCATTGTTGAACACCACATCGAGCCCACCCGCCGCATCGGCCGCGGCCATCAGTGCGGCAATGTCCTCGGTCACCGTCACGTCAGTGCGCAGGAAATGGATTCGCCCGTTCGAGGTTTCCGCAATTTCGCGCCCGCCGGCCTCATCGACATCGCCGATCCACACCTCGGCGCCTTCGTCGACCAGCCGCAGCGCAGTCGCGCGACCGATGCCAGAAGCGCCGCCGGTCACTACGGCGCGCTTGCCCGAAAAGCGCATCACATTCTCTCCTGCTTCTTGTTTTGGGTAGCATAGTATGGGGTTTGAACCGGTCAATCCGGCGTTTTTGGAATTTCGGGTTTGTGAACGCTTGCGGCGCGGCCCGCCCAACACTACCAACCGTCACCCCGGACTTGTTCCGGTGTCCATCTCTCCACAGGCGCCAGCGCTGGGGGAGAGATGGATGCCGGAACACGTCCGGCATGACGCTAGTGGAGAGAATGGTGGCACTGGATCCGGAAACCTTCGATGCGTTGATCGACACAGTCCGCCGCTTCGTCGCGGAACGCCTCCGCCCGCTCGAAAATGCCGTCGAGGAAGCCGACGCGATCCCCGCCGAGATCGTCCAGGAGATGCGCGAGATGGGCCTGTTCGGCCTCTCGATCGCCGAGGAATATGGCGGCCTCGGCCTCACGATGAGCGAGGAGGTGCGCGTCGCGATCGAGTTTGGACGCACCACCCCCGCCTTCCGCTCGACCTTCGGCACCAATGTCGGGATCGGCAGCCAGGCGCTGGTGATGGCCGGCTCGGCCGAACAGAAAGCGGCGTGGCTGCCGAAGATCGCGAGCGGCGAGATCATCACCAGCTTCGCGCTGACCGAGCCCGATGTCGGCAGCGATTCGGGTGCCGTTAAAACGAAGGCGGTGCGCGACGGCCAGGTCTATCGCCTCACCGGCACCAAGCGTTTCATCACCAATGCCGACAAGGCCGATCTTTTCACCGTGATGGCCCGCACCGGCGAGCCAGGCGCGCGCGGCGTATCGGCCTTTCTGGTGCCGCGCGACTTGTCCGGCCTTTCGATCGGTGAGCCCGAGAAGAAGATGGGGCAGAAGGGCGCGAAGGTCGCCGATGTGATCTTCGACGATGTCCCCGTCCCTGCCGCCAATCGCCTCGGCGAGGAGGGCGAAGGCTTCAAGATCGCAATGCGCGTGCTCGATCGCGGCCGGCTTCATATCGCCGCGGTCTGCATCGGCGTGGCCGAGCGGTTGATTGCCGACAGCGTCGCCTATGCGAGCGAGCGCAAGCAGTTCGGGAAAGCCATATCCGAGCACCAGCTCATCCAGGGCATGATCGCCGACGCCAAGACCGAGGCACTCGCCGCCCGCGCGCTGGTGCTCGAGACTGCCGCCGCCAAGGATGCCGGCAAGGACGTGGTGATGGAGTCCGCGGCCGCCAAATATTTCGCCAGCGAGATGGTTGGCCGAGTCGCCGACCGCGCGGTGCAGATCTTCGGAGGCGCGGGGTATATCGCCGATTACGGGATCGAGCGCCTGTACCGCGATGTCCGGCTGTTCCGGATTTACGAGGGCACGAGCCAGATCCAGCAGATCATCATTGCGAGAGAGACGATCAAACGGGGCGGGTAAGCCCCTCCGTCACCCCGGACTTGTTCCGGGGTCCACCGTTGACCTTTTCCATCGGCTTGCCTGCTCGCGGCACGGTGGATGCCGGAACAAGTCCGGCATGACGTAAAAATGGAGTAATGCTCAAATGGACACCACAAACCTCTTCCGCCTCGATGGCCGCACCGCCCTCGTCACTGGCGGCTCGCGCGGCATCGGCCGGATGATCGCCGCCGGCTTCATCGCCCAGGGCGCGACCGTCTATATCTCCTCGCGCAAGGCGGAGGCCTGTTTCGAAACCGCAAAGGAGCTCGGCGAGAAATGCATCCCGCTGCCGCAGGACGTATCGACCGTCGCCGGCTGTAAGGCACTCGCCGCGCAGCTTGCCGAACATACCGACGCGCTCGACATCCTGGTCAACAATGCCGGCGCCGCCTGGGGTGAGCCGTTCGATGTCTTCCCCGAAAAAGGCTGGGACAAGGTGATGGACCTTAACGTGAAATCACCCTTCTTCCTGACCCAGGCGCTCCACCCTGCGCTGAAAGCGGCCGCGAGCCGCGACCGCCCGGCCAAGGTGATCAACATCACCTCGATCGACGGCCAGCGGCTCAATCCGTGGGAGACGTACAGCTATCACGCGTCGAAATCGGCGCTGATCTACCTCACCAAGCGCATGGCGGCGCGCCTTATCGAGGATTCGATCAACGTAACCTCGATCGCGCCGGGCGCCTTTGCCAGCGAGATGAACAAGGCGGCCCGCGATCATGGCGAGGCGATCGCAAAGGGCATTCCGGCGCGCCGCATCGGCGTCGATGAGGATATGGCGGGCGCCGCCATCTACCTCGCCAGCCGCGCGGGCGATTATGTGGTTGGGGATACGATCACCGTCGATGGCGGACTGGTGAACGCCGCGCTGGGGACCTCGATCGACGCATAACTTTAGTTCCTCCCCGGAACGGGGAGGGGGACCATTCGCCACTTCTGGCGAATGGTGGAGGGGCTTGGAGCGAGGCAACCGTGCCGCGCTCCAAGCCCCTCCACCACCCGCTGAAGAAGCGGGCGGTCCCCCTCCCCGTTCCGGGGAGGAACAAGTCTACCGCGCAATACCGCCCGCAGCGAGCACCGCCAGGGTCACCAGTTCGCTCGCCGTCGACGTCATCGGCGCGATCTGCACGGATTTCTCCATCCCGATCAGCATCGGCCCGATCACTGAATCCCCGCCCAGCTCGCGCAGCAATTTCGCCGAGATATTGGCGCTCTGCAGCCCCGGCATGATCAGCACATTGGCGGGGCCGGACAGCCGCGCGAACGGATAATTCGCCAGCTGTTTCGGGTTGAGCGCGACATCGGGCGACATCTCGCCCTCATATTCGAAGCCAACCTTGCGCGAATCGAGCACCTGCACCGCAGCACGCAGATTCTCGAGCCAGCGCCCCTCGGGGTTGCCGAAGTTCGAATAGCTGAGGAACGCGACCCGCGGCTCATGCCCCATCCGCCTGGCGACCATCGCGGTCTGCTCGGCGATATCGGCAAGCTCCTCGGGGCTCGGCCGCTCATTGACCGTCGTGTCGGCCATGAACACGGTGTGGCTCTGGCCAACCATCAGGTGGATACCAAAGGCGGTCCGGCCCGCCTCGGGATCGATCACCTTGCGCACCTCGCGCATGGTGTGCGCATAGGTCCGGGTGATGCCGGTGATCATCGCATCGGCCTCGCCGAGCTGGAGCAGCACCGCGCCAAAGATGTTGCGATCCTGGTTGATCATCCGCTCGCAATCGCGGCGCAGATAACCACGCCGCTGCAGTCGCCCATAGAGGAAGTCGACCATCTTCGGCACCAGAGGCGAGTTGCGACTGTTGTGCAGCTCATAGCTTTCGGGGTCGCTCACCCCGAGCAGCTTCAGCCGCTCATAAACATCCTCGCGCCCGACCAGCACCGGCGTGCCATAGCCGCCATCCTTGAACGCGATCGCGGCCCGGAGCACGACCTCCTCCTCGCCTTCAGCGAACAGCACCCGCTTGGGATGCGCCCGCGCGCCCTCATAAGCGAGGCTGAGGACCGAGGTGGTCGGGTTCATCCGCGCACGAAGCGTCTGGCGATAAGCCTCCATGTCGAGGATCGGCTTGGTCGCGACGCCTGAATCCATCGCCGCCCTGGCGACGGCGGCGGGGACGATCTCCATCAGACGCGGATCGAACGGCGCCGGGATGATATAGTCAGGCCCGAAAGTGTGGCGCACACCGTAAGCGACCGCGACTTCCTCGGGCACCTGCTGGCGCGCAAGGGCGGCGAGCGCCTCGGCGGCGGCGACCTTCATCTCGTCGTTGATCGTCGTCGCCCGCACATCGAGCGCGCCGCGGAAGATGAAGGGGAAGCCGAGGACGTTGTTGACCTGGTTCGGATAATCGGACCGGCCGGTGGCGATGATCACATCGGGCCGCGCGCGCTTGGCGTCGGGCGGGGTGATCTCGGGATCCGGGTTGGCCATGGCGAAGACGATCGGCTTCGGCGCCATCTTCATCAGCAGCTCGGCCGGCAGCGCACCGGCGGCGGACAGCCCCAGGAAAACATCGGCGCCGTCCAGCGCTTCCGCAAGGCTGCGGCGGTCGGTCTTCACCGCATGCGCCGACTTCCACTGGTTCATATCGTCGGTGCGGCCCTGGTAGATCACGCCGGTCCGGTCACACATCAGCAGCTGGTCGTGGGGCAGGCCCATCGCCTTGATCAGTTCGGCGCACGCGATCGCGGCGGCGCCCGCGCCGTTCACGACCACGGTGGTGTCCTTGATGTCGCGCCCGGTCAGGTACAGCGCGTTGATCAGGCCGGCGGCAGCGATGATCGCGGTGCCATGCTGGTCATCATGGAACACCGGGATGTTCATCCGCGCGCGGAGAGTCTGCTCGATGATGAAGCATTCGGGGGACTTGATGTCCTCGAGATTGATGCCGCCAAAGCTCGGCTCCATCAGCTCGATCGCGTCGATCAGCCGGTCGACATCCTCGGTCTTCAGCTCGATATCGATCGCGTCGACATCGGCGAAGCGCTTGAACAGCACTGCCTTGCCTTCCATCACCGGCTTGGAGGCGAGCGCGCCGAGATTGCCCATGCCGAGAATCGCGGTGCCGTTCGAGATCACCGCGACGAGATTGCCCTTGGCGGTATAATCATAGGCAGTCGCCGGATCCTCATAGATCGCACGCACCGGCACCGCGACGCCGGGCGAATAAGCGAGCGCGAGGTCGCGCTGGGTCGCCATCGGCTTGGAGGCGATGATCTCGATCTTGCCCGGCCGGCCTTCCGAATGGAACAGCAGCGCTTCGCGCTCGGAAAACTGGACGTTCGATTCGTCGGCCATGCATCTCTCGCTTTCGTCGTCGCCTTCACGCGGGCGCGAATCCTATAGGATCACCGCCTTTAGTGGCAACGTGACCCCTCGTCACCCGGAACTGTTCCGGGAAGCACCCCGCCCCGCATGTCGGTTGCCGAGGCTCTTGCGACATGGAGGGGACCGCGACAAGGGTATGATGCGCAAAAATCATACTAATGGAGTGACAGGTAGCCGATAGCGCTGCCGACCTGGGCTATCTCCTCACCTTCATCCGCCCGGCGGCATGCTGTTCGTCGATGATTGGCGACTGTTGGTACCAAAGCCGTTGGCAATAGCGCGCGCCCTGTCCTAGTGTGCTAATACAACATCACGCGGGCGGAGGAACAATGGGCCGGGCATTATCGACGATCATCCCGGCACTTTGCTGCTGCGCCGCGCTGTCCGCCCCCTTCCCTGCCCTCGCTCAGGACCGGGCGAACGACAACGCCGTCACCCAGGCCGAGGATGGCTTCGGCTTCAGCGTCGGACGCGAGACCATCGGTATCTACACCGCCAACAGCGCGCGCGGCTTCTCGCCGACCGCGGCCGGCAATGTCCGCATCGATGGGCTTTATTTCGATCCGCAATATGCGCTCACCAGCATCGTGTCCGAATCCTCGACCATCAAGGTCGGCCTGTCTGCGCAGGGCTATCCCTTCGCGGCGCCAAGCGGGATCGTCGATTATGCGCTGCGCCGCCCCGAAAGCCGCGCAGCCGCTTCGATCGTCCTCAATGCCGACAGCTATGGCAGTTTCGGCGTCGAAGTGGACGGCTCGCTGCCGCTGAGCAAAACCCTGTCGCTCGGTTATGGCGTCACCGGCAATCGCACCGCTTTCCCCGACGGCACCGATAACTGGAACCATGCACAAGGCCTGATCCTGCGCTGGCGCCCGGCACCAGGCGTCGAGATCGTCCCCTTCTGGACGCTCTCCAACGATTATAATGACGAGGCCGGGCCCTTCTACATCCCGGGCGGCAAATTCCTTCCGCCGCAGCCGCGCATCCACCATTTCGACGGCCCGAGCTGGGCGGACTTCCGCTACAGCGCGACCAATCACGGCCTGCTCGCCTCGGTCGCGCCGGCGAAAGACTGGCTGATCCGGCTCGGCGCGTTCCGTTCAGTCTTCGATCAGAAAGCCAGCTTCACCAACCTGCTGGTCAATCTCCAGCCCGATGGCACCGCCAATCGACTGATCATCTCCGATCCGCGCGCGAAGAATGTCTCGCTCAGCGGCGAGCTGCGCGTCACGCACAGCATCGCTGAAGGACCCCGTCTCCACGTCATCCACCTCAGCCTGCGCGAGCGTGACGCGCGCCGCCAGTTCGGCGGCTCGGACTCAGTCGATCTCGGCCCGACCGCGATTGGCCAACCCGTCACCGCGCCCGCGCCCGTCTTCGTCTTCAGCGACCAGTCGCACGACCATGTCCGGCAGACGACCTATGGCATCGCCTATGACGGGCGCTGGAAGAATGTCGGCGAGTTGAGCTTCGGCGTCTCCCGCGCCGACTATGCCAAGACCACCGCGCTCGCCGGCGTCGCCGCCGTCACCGCGCGGTCCCGGCCCTGGCTCTATAACGGCACCGCAGCCGCCACGGTTACCAAGGCGATCAGCCTTTATGCCGGCTATTCCCGCGGGCTCGAGGAAAGCGGGCTAGCCCCGCCCAATGCGGCCAATCGCAACCAGCCGCTGCCGACCATCCTCACGCAGCAAAAGGACGCCGGCATCCGCTGGCTCGTCACCGGCAACATCAAGGCGGTGGCTGGCGTGTTCGATCTGCGCCGACCCTATTTCAGCCTGGATGCCGCGAATATCTTCACCCAGACCGGCACGACCCGCAGCCAGGGCGCTGAATTCTCCGTCACGGGCAATCTGACCCAGCGGCTCGGCATGGTCGCGGGCGGCTATGTGCTTCGCCCCCGCGTCGAACGGGATGCCAGCGCAGTCGGGACGATCGGCCCGCGCCCGGTCGGCCTGCCCGGGCATCTGTTCAACTTCAACCTCAACTGGCGCACGCCGCTGCTCCAGGGCCTGTCGCTCGACGCCGCCGTTTTCCACCGCGGCACCGTCGCTGCGACCACTGACAATCTGGTCATCATCCCGTCCCGGGCGCAACTCCATCTCGGCGGGCGCTACAGCTTCAAGCTGAGCGGCCACCCGGCGACGTTGCGCCTTCAGGCCGCGAATATCTTCGATGATCGCGGCGTCGGCATCGCCGGCCCCGGCATCTATTCCGCCAATTCGGGACGCTATTTCACCGGCTATCTGGCGATCGACGTGTAACGCGATTCCGCCCCCGGAGCGTCGCTCCGAGGGCGGAAAGGAGATCAACGGCAAAGGAGATCAGCGGCAGCGGACGTCGCTGCCGTTCTGGTCGATCGCCTTGCCGGCCAGCGCACCGAGCACGCCGCCAATCAGCGTGCCGGCGACCCGATTATGGCCGCCATCGATGACATTGCCGACCACGCCGCCGCCGATGGCGCCGATCACCAGACCGGTCGTGCCGTCATTGCGCTTGCAATAATAGCGCCCGTCGGAGCCCCGATAGACCTCGTCCTGAGCGGAGAGGCGGCGCTCCTGATATTGCGGGCCATCGCGATAATAGCGCCGCGCGTCATAGGTCGTTTCGAAGCGGCGATCGTCGTCCCGGGTTGCAATCGCGCCATCGCGATAACCCGAGCGGCCGTCGTTCCGCGCCCAGCGGATCTGCCGGCTGAGATCGTCGAGCCGCTGGTTGAGCATGGCGCGGCGCTCCGACGTCATCCGCCGGTACGATGCGTCCCGGCGGATGCTGTTGAGCTGATATTGCACGCGCCGCGCCTCGCGGCGATCGAGCGAACCATCGGCAAGCCCGCGATTGATGCGCTGCTGCAGAAAATCGACTCGCTGGCGTGGCGCGTCCGGCGCGCCGCGCCAGAAATCGTCATGGTTCCAGCTGCTACCAGAATTGGCCTGCCAATCCGAACGCTGCGCCGACACGGGCGCGCAACTCAGCAGCGCGACAACGGCCGCGCCGCACAAAATTTTGATCTTCATGGAGTCTCTCCTGTATTCCAATATCGTCTTAGCGATTGTCACTGAACGCGCCGCGCAGCATTTGGTGCCGTCCCGGACCAAATGAATGGGCGGCCGGGCTAGTGCCCACGCCTTATGGTGACGGTGGCTGTAGCCGACGCGCTTACGCACATCTGTACAATGTTCTGTACAGATAGGAAATGTCAGTGACCCCTCATGACATTCCCAACAGCCGCGGAGACGCTGATCGCTGTCTCCGCCCACCTGGCCTCACGCTTGGCTGTGACACCCCCCGATAGGTGTGACAAAATTCTCCAACAGCGGCGCCCGGTTTTCCGTGCATTCCCCTCGTAAGAGCCCCTTCCAGCGTCCGACATCCGCGCCGAATTATGTCACACGTCCAACATTTTCGCCGCGAGCGCGCCCTCGTGATTCAACCCGTGCCTGAAGTCGCCCATAGCGACATAGCGGACCGTCAGAAGCGGCCACTTCGCTCTTTCACATGACTGGATTCTTGTCCGCTCGCGATCGTCGACAGGCGCGCATCGCCCGCGAGAAAACGGGCCGCACCCACCTGCGCGCTCTGCCCCACGCCGACGCGGAGCCAGGGCAAGCACGGCAGGGCAATATTCGGAAGACCGGAACCTCAAAGCACGGAGCTTGTTGAGCATCCGTATCATTTGAGAGGAGACTTCAGATGCTTGGCACGATCCTGATCATCATCCTGATTCTTGCCCTTGTCGGCGCATTGCCGACCTGGGGACACAGCCGCAACTGGGGCTATGGGCCGTCCGGCGGGCTTGGCCTTATCGTGGTGATCATCATCATTCTGGTCTTGCTCGGCCGGATCTAGCCGCTGATCAGCCCCTTCCCTGATGGGAAGGGGCTGAAGAAGCTCCACCTCGACGCCAGTTCAGGCGGCAACCGCCACCGGCGCCTTGCCGAGTGCTTTCTGCCACGCCGGCAGCCGAGCGATGCCGTCATAGAAGCGCTGCACATGCGCGAACTGGTCGAAGTCGACCGGGATACGGTCGCGATAGGGCTCAGCCGCGGCTACCGCGAAATCGACATAGCTCAGCCGATCACCGAGCATGAACGGCTTATCCGCCAGATGCGCGTCGAGCACCGGAAGATAGCGGCGCGCTTGCACCAGGCCGTTATCGACCAGGGCCTGATTGGGCTCGCCCCAGCCGAATTGCGGCCGCACCACGGTTTCGAAGAAGATCGTGCCGAGCGCTTCGTTATACTGCACGGCTTCCCAATAGAGCCAGCGCAGCGCGTCCGCCCGTGGTCTCAGGCCGGTCGGGAACATTACCGTGTCGTGCGCGAGGTAGACGCCGATTGCGTTCGATTCCCACAGTGTGAAATCGCCATCGACCAGAGTCGGCGCGAACCGGTTCGGGTTGATTGCGGCGTAGTAACCGTCCGACTGCACCTGCTCGACTGTCATGGCGACGATTTCGACCGGCAGATTGAGGTGATGGACCAGCGCCAGTACCTTGCGCGAGGTGGGCGAACCGGGAAGGACATGGAGTTTCATGAGAACAGCCTCCTGAACGAGGCGGCCCGATGCCGCCCCTTCGCCATTCAGGACGGCGCTGGCTGGCAAAAGGATTCGCGAGGGCACGAATCTTTTCCCACCCCGCCGCCGTCTATATCCATGACAGGGGCCGGAAGGACGAATGAGCAGCATGGATGAGGATCGGCGAAAGGCGCTCGAGGCGCAGCTGGTGGCATTGCGGCCGGCGGTTCACCGCTATGCAGCCCGGATGGTCGGCTCGGCGCTTGATGGCGAGGATGTGGTGCAGGAGGCGATCGCGCGGGCCGTCGCCGCGCTCGATCATGCGCCGCCCGACGAGAATGCCGATGGCTGGCTGTTCCGGATCGCGCACAACGCCGCCATCGACTTCCTGCGCGCCCGCGCCCGGAGGACAGCCCGCATGGTGGAAGAAGAGGACCTCGTCTCCGGCGACGATGTGGCCGCAAGCCGCGTGGCAGCACGCGCGGCCCTTTCGGTATTCATGCAGCTGCCGCCGTCGCAGCGCGGCACCGTGATCCTGAAGGATGTGCTCGGCTATTCCAACGAGGAGGCGGCGGGCATCCTGGACATGACGCTCGCCGCGACCAAGGCGGCGCTACATCGCGGACGAAACCGGCTGCGTCTGTTCGCTGAGGAGCCAGCCGGCGCCCCGCCACTCGACACCGCCGATCTCGATCGCCTGCGCCTTTATGTCGATCGCTTCAACGCGCGCGATTTCGACGCCATCCGCGGCATGGTGGCGGATGACGTCCGCTTCGATCTGGTCGCGCGCGCTCAGGGCGGCCGCGCGTCGTTCGAAACCTATTTCAGCCGCTATGGCGAGATGACCGCCTGGCACCTCTCGGCAGGCCTTGTCGATGGCCGCCTCGCCGCGATCGTCACTGATCCGGCCGACCCCGCCGGCCCGCCGACTCATGTGATCGCAATCGACTGGGCGGGCGACCGCATCGCCCGCCTGCGCGACTTCTACCATGCGCGCTATGTGCTCGAGGGCGCGGCTTTGGTTTTGCTGCGTTAGGCGATCTGTTGGGGGACCCGGTCCAGGAACGCTCGGGTCGCCTCGAACACTGCCCGGGATCGTACTACCGGATCCGGGAAAGTCTCGCGCAGCCGTTTGGACCGTATCTCGATGCTCAGCGGCGCCTCGGCCGGCAGGGCTGCAAGCAGCTCGATCTGAGGCAGGCAGCCGGCGCCGCACATCAGGCGCTTGTCGATCGCCTCTTCAATAATGCCCGCAACATCGTCAGGCCCCGCGCCCGGGCCGCGGATCCATGCGTCGCAGAACTGCGCATAAGGAAGCAGCTCGCGCGGAATATCGGCAACCTCGCGCGCTGTGCCGCCGGTCCGTTCGAGATGGAGCGGGTCGATCAGGATCGCCCCGGCCGGGCTGGCCGCCGCGCCGACGATCGCCATCGCCTGCTCGAGGGACCTGACTTCAGTGAAAAATCCGAATTCGAGCGCGACGCGCAGCCCCAGCGCCTCGCCATGCGCGCACAAAGCCGCGAACTTGGCCGTCGCCGATCCGGCATCGGTATCCGAGCTGACCACCAGCACGTTTTTGGCGCCGACTTTGGCGCCGATGTCCATGATGCGCAGGTGATCGGGGTTGGCCTCGCCCGGCTGGAGCCAGATGACCTCGACGTCCAGGACGGAAATGCCACCGTCTTCCACGATCCGCCGTACCTCTCTCGTGGTGCGGGCCGACCAGTTTGGCGGCTCGACCCAGAGACCGACCGCCGGCCAACCGCCCTGGACCGCAGCGTTCGCAACCCGCGTCGCGGAGAATTCCGGCAAGACTCCGGAGGCAAGGGAAATCAGCCTACTCATGATCAGGCTCCATTGACAGCGGGCGGAGGCGCGCTCACGCCCATGGCACGATCAGCGGCGAGCCGGTCCAGTCGTCGCGTTCGCGGACTGTCTGCGCGTACATCCCCCGGATGATCGCATTCTCCGGGTACATCTCGATCATGTGGCCAAAAGAGGCGCGGGCATCGAGATAGCAGATCCTCGCCCCGAAAACGGTCGTGAACTCGCTCGCCACCGGAAAGCCCATCGCGACCAGCCGCTGCTGGTCCCGATCATAGTCCGGGCTGAAGGTCGCGACGTGATGAAGCCCTTCCTGCCCGTCCGGGAACATGTCGTGAAACGCGCTTGGCGTCGTCGAAACCAGTTCGATCAGCTCGATATTGAGATTGCCGGACTGGACGAAAACGCCGCGCAGCCGGATCGGTGCGGCGGGCTTGCCGCGATAGATATGGTTGTCGAGCTGCGCCTCACCGCCGCCGACAAAGGGGCCAAGGCCATAGGCCTGGTGCATCTGCGCGCACGCCAGTTCGAGATTGCGGACGACATAGCAATTCTGGACGATCTCGAGCGCGGGGACCGGCGGCACGCTCAGACGCCTGCGAGCAAAGCGGTGCGAACCGGCATCAGCGTCGGTGAAAATGCCGCTGCGAACGAGGCGCCCCCGAATGAATGCATCCCGTCCTCCACATCGCCGCACCATCGTGATCAGCTACGGGTGTGCGTAGGAAAAGATGCGAAGACCGGTCACCTGTCATTTCCGAGAGCCCGCCCACCTTGATGTGGGGACACTATACTTAACTCAAGCGATGGTGGGTCGGAAAAAGTAAACGCTTGGTAACCCTTCGTCCCTAGGCTGCTCAATCTAACGTGCGCTGGTATGCGCCGGAGTATTGATGGGTCAGTTCGAACCAACATCGACCGTTGACGACCCTATAGCTGGCGGGCAGTCGGCAGCGCGGTCCAAGAATGCCCGGCGCGCTTCCCCTCGGTCCGATAATCTTTCCCGCGACGGCGTTTCGGCCCTTTTGTCCGGGGCTCGCGAAGCGTGGGACGGGATGGCGGAGCTGGCCGCCATCGCCCTCGGCGTGCCCGCCACCTTCATCTGCCTCGAGACCGGCGATCAATGCCGAGTCGTGGCGAGTCACGGGCTTTCCGACGCTGACACCGCGTTTGCCGAGATTATATGCGCGGATTGCCTGCGATCCTCCGCGCGTGTGACCCGCCGGACAAAGGTGGCGAAGCGCAAGGCAGATGGCGCCGCTGACCCGTTCTGGATCGCGACCCCGCTCGCCACCGACACTGACGGAAGGATTCGGGGTGCGCTCGGGTGTCGTGGCGACGCCCGCACGCTGAGCGCTCTGTCTCCGGAGCAGGAACGCACCTTCGACATTCTGCGGGAACGGATACCATCCCGGCTCAAGCTCCAGGAAGCGTTGCTGGAAAGCCTGGAGCACCATCGCTCCGCCATGGAGCTCGATCCCCTGGTTCGCTGGACCGCGGACGCGCAGGGCAATCTGCTCGACCTCAACGACAGGTGGCGGGATTTGACCGGCGGCCCGCCCCAGGAGGCGCTCGGCGACGGCTGGCGCGGCTATCTCCATCCGCAGGACAGCACCTCCGCGCTCAAGGCCTTTGCCACGGCACTGCGCCAGGGGATGCCGATAGATGTGAGTTTTCGCCTGCGCTCCGCGACGGGGGCGTGGCGTTGGGTCAGGGCCCGCGCCCGCGCGCGCCATGGCCCTGCCGGCGAGTTGTTCCGCTGGTATGGCACGACCGAGGATATTCACGACCGGGTCACCACCGAGCAAGCGCTGCGGGAGAACAGCGCGCAGCTGCGCACAGTGGTCAACCAGGCGATGGTCGGCATCCTCCACCGCGATCTCGAGGGGCGCCTGCTGACCGTGAATGACCGCTATTGCGAACTGCTCGGGCGCACCCCCGCGCAGATCGACGGTTTGCCCATGGAGGCGTTCACCCACCCGGATGACATTGGGCGGAATTCGGCCCTGTACGCTGAGCATGTCGCCCATGGCACGCCCTTTCAGGTCGAGAAACGCTATCTGCGGCCGGATGGTTCGTCGCTGTGGTGCGCGGTCCATGTCTCGTTCGTGTGCGACGAACAGGGGGTTCCGCGCTCGAGGATCACGGTCGCCCAGGACATCACCGCGCGCCGCCAGGCCGAGACCGAGCTGCGCGAAAGCATGGATCTCCTGCAGACCGTTATCGACAGCGTTTCGGATCTAATCTTCGTGAAGGATCGGAGCGGGAACTTCGTCCTTGTGAACAAGGCAATGCGCGAAGGCTGCGACTTTGAAAGCGATATCTCGCCCGAGCTCAGCCGTGCCTATGCAGAGGCCGACGCGCAGGTCATGCGCAACGGCGCGCCGCTGGCGCTCGAAGATCTCGTTGTGTTCGAAGGCCAGCTGCGCCCGTTCGAGACGATCAAGGTGCCCTGGCGAAAAGGGGACGAAATCGCGGGTGTGGTCGGCGTCTCCCGCGATATCGCCGAGCGGCTCAAAAGCGAGGCAGCGCTTCGCGAGAGCGAAGAGCACTACCGCTATTCCGTCGAATTGAGCCCCCAGATCCCATGGACGGCCATGCCCGACGGCAGCATTCAGGAAGTGGGACCGAACTGGGCCGACCTCACCGGAACGGATATCGAGCAGGCACTGGGCTTTGGCTGGATCGAGGCGGTTCACCCGGACGATGCCGACCAGGCGCGCGATCGTTGGCAGCAGGCCCTGCAAAGCGGCGAGCCGATCGACATCGAGTATCGCCTGCGGCGGGGCGACGATAACTACCGATGGGTGCGGGCGCGTGCATCGCCCCGGCTCGACGATGCGGGCAAGGTGGTGCGCTGGTACGGCACGCTGGAGGATATCGACGATCATCGTCGCAGCCAGGATGCGCTGCGCCAGAGCGAGGAGCGTTTTAGGCTCGCGGCACAGGCGGCACGGCTTGGTATCTGGGACTTCGATCTGGAACGGGGCACGCGCGAATGGTCCGGCGAGCTCCGCGCGATTCTCGGCCTGCCGCCCGATGTCGAGGCGTCGGCGGAAACGGCGATGGCGCTGGTTCATCCCGATGACCGGCAGCGGGTGCGCGTGATTGCCGACGCTGCAGCGATGCCCGGCGGCGACCAGCGTTTCGAAATGATCTTCCGGATCCTGCGCGCCGATGATGGCGAGCTGCGATGGGTCTGCGCCAATGGGTGGCGCACGACCGGCCCTTCCGGCCAGCCCGGCCGGATCCTTGTCGCGGTCCGCGACATCACCGATGCGCGCACCGCGGATGATCGCATTCACTGGGCGGCGCGCCACGATGCGCTCACCCGCCTCCCCAATCGCGCTGCGTTCCAGGATGCGCTGGATGAGGCAATGCGGCACGCGATCCCGCCCGCCGGCACGATCGGCCTGATGCTGGTGGATGTCGATCATCTCAAGCAGACCAACGACTGTTTTGGTCATGACGCGGGTGACGCGTTGCTGCGCACAATCTCGGGTCGCCTGCAAACCATTGCGGGGCAGCATGGCTTTACCGCGCGGCTCGGGGGCGACGAATTCGCGCTTCTGTTCTCCGGCCCCGCGGCCGAGCGGGAAATGGCCCGGGCAAGCGCGCAGCTTGGCCCGGTGCTTGGGGAAGCCTTTGTCCACGAGGCGCGCATTCTCGATTGCCGCGCCACCTCCGGTGGGAGCCTGTTCCCGGAGGACGGGTCGAATGGCTCCGAGCTGCTCAAGGCGGCCGACATGGCGCTGTATTCGGCGAAGGCGAATGCGCGCGGCGGCCTGGTGATGTTCAGGCCCGAAATGCGCGCTGACCTCAAGCGCCGCACATCAATGCTCAGCATGGCGCGCGCCGCGATCGATGACGAGCAGGTCACGCCGTTCTTCCAGCCCAAGGTGGAATTGAGCACCGGCCGGCTTGTCGGCTTCGAGGCGCTGTTGCGGTGGCAGCATCCACACCGGGGCCTTCAGCTGCCGGGGGAGATATCGGCGGCGTTCGACAATCTCGACCTGGCACTCGCGCTCAGCGACCGCATGTTCGATCAGACCATCGCGCTGATGCGCCAATGGCTGGACGACGGCGTGGAATTCGGCACCATCGCGATCAACGCGGCTTCGGCCGAATTCAGGCATGACGATCTCGCCGAACGGATCCTCGAACGACTGGACGGGGCAAACGTGCCCGCCACGTTGCTCGAACTCGAGGTGACGGAGACCGTCTTTCTGGGCGGCGGTGCCGATCATGTCGATCGCGCCCTGCGCCTGTTGAGCGCCGCCGGAGTAAGAATTGCGCTCGACGATTTCGGGACGGGCTATGCCTCGCTCAGCCACTTGAAGCATTATCCGGTCAACACGATCAAGATCGACCGCAGCTTCGTCTGCGATCTCGAAAACGCGACCGGCGACGCGGCGATCGTCAATGCGGTCATCAATCTCGGCGGCAGCCTCGGCATGGATATCGTGGCTGAAGGCATCGAGACCGAGGCCCAGGCCCGCTATCTGCTCGACCATGGCTGCGGGCTCGGCCAGGGCTATTTGTTCGGTCGGGCGACTGAGCCGGCCACCATCCCCTCGCTCGTGTCGACATGGCAGCCTCACCGCCACGTCGCTCCGCCGCGCCGGAGCGCGTCGATACACGCGATCCGCACGGCCTGAGGGTTACTCGACGGCGACTTTTGGAACGCGAGCGCGGTGACACCAGCCACCGCGCCCGCCTCACATCAGAGTCAGCGGCAGCGAACGTCGCTGTTCTTGTCAATCGCATTGCCGGCGAGGGCGCCGCCGCCGGCGCCAAGCAGGGTGCCGAGCACCTTCGAACCGCCGGGCGCGATCAGGTTGCCGAACAAGCCGCCAACCGCAGCGCCGACCACGAGGCCGGTGGTTCCGTCGGAACGGCGGCAGTAATAGCGCCCATCCCGACCGCGATAGACCCGATCCTCCGAGGCCAGACGACGCTCCTGATAGCGACGATCGTCGTGCCGGTAATAACGATCGGCATAATAGCCATTATATCGCGGGTCGGGGTGGTCGTAATCATATTGGCTGTAGCTGGCGTACCGCGAATCGTCGCCATAAGTCTCACAGCCGCTGACTAGGGTCGTCACGGCAAGCAAGCCGATCATCAAGCTACGCATCACACTCTCCTGATTTTCCGCTCCCGGCGCCAATGCTTGGGCACGGCATATGGTTGCGTAGCGGCGGGCGATCTGATGGGCGGAGCGATCCGGCCCGGTGGCGAGAGCAGCTTCATTTCCGCATTGCGCGGCGAGGCAGCCTCGTTACCTGTATGCCGCAAAGTTTCAGGCTTCGGGGAGGCGTCGAGATGGGCCGCATCTTTTCCGCACTGATCCGCGCGCTCGCGCTTTTTGCTGCATGCGCCGCGATGAGTGGGACGGCGGCCGCCGCCGGAATGAACACGCAGAGCTTCGAATTCGTCTCCGCGGGAAAGCGGCTGTCGGGCTTTGTCGATATGCCGGCGGACGGCCCCGCCCGCGCCGTGATCCTGATCGTCCCCGGTTACGGCAAGACGGATGTTGCGGGCCGCACCTCCTGGTACGATTTGCGCAGCCTGTTCACGAGCCTTGGCATTGCGACGGTGATTTGGGACAAGCCGGGCTGCGGCAAGAGCGAGGGCGTTTTCGACGCCGATCAAT
The DNA here is from genome assembly GCF_056402635.1 of Sphingomonas sp. P3_C5. Classification (NCBI taxonomy): domain Bacteria; kingdom Pseudomonadati; phylum Pseudomonadota; class Alphaproteobacteria; order Sphingomonadales; family Sphingomonadaceae; genus Sphingomonas; species Sphingomonas sp. P3_C5. The sequence goes on along the minus strand of NZ_JBFUHA010000005.1, from coordinate 245,612 downwards.
CGGTGGAGAGCAGCGCCGTGGAAGTCGCGGATGCGGCCCGGGAGATCAGAAAGCGCGCCTTGCCGGGGGCGGCGAAGATCGGCCTTTGGGGCATCAGCCGCGCCGGCTGGATCGCACCGCTGGCGATCCAGCGCGACCCCGGCATTGCATTCTGGATCTCGGTCAGCGGCACGGATGCCGAGGAGAATTTCCCCTATCTGCTGGAATCCAACCTTCGCATCGAGGGCCGGACGGAAGCGCAGATCAAACAGCTCGTCGGCGAGTGGCGGCGCGGCTTCGAGATCACCAGCCATGGCGGCAGCTTCGAAGACTATATGGCAGCCACGCAGGCGCTTCGCCGCGATCCCTTCATGATCTATTTCACCGGCGGCGCCGAGGAGACCAGGGCAGCGTTCCTCGCCGAGCAGGCGAAATTCACGAGTGGCGCGTTCAAGGTCGACAAAAGAACCGGCCTGATGATCTACGTGCCCGGTTTCGACAGGGTGCTCGGCCGGTTGAATATTCCGGTGCTCGCCCTGTTCGGCGAGAAGGACCGGAACGTCGACTGGCGGAGCACGATGGCGCTCTATGCGCGGACCATCGGCAGGAATCCCAGGGCGAGCCTCACCGTCCGGACCTTTCCTGACGGCAACCATAATCTCCAGCAAAGCCCCACGGGCGGGCTGCGCGAAATGATCGAGATGACCGAGCGTCGTCCGGCCGACGGCTATCACCAGGCGATGATTGGTTGGCTGCGCAGCAAGGTGCTGAACTAGGACAATCGACATTCAGCACGTCGGTTTGAGAGCGGGAGAAGGATGTTCACGCGAAGGCGCAAAGGCGCGAAGAGCGGGCGCTGATAAGGAAGATCGTCCTTACGTCCGCTTCGACCCCCCGGCAGGTGGAGAAATGAACGCCAGCTCCAGGTGAACCCTTCGCGCCTTCGCGCCTTCGCGTGAACCCTTTACTGCGACATTGAACGTCGATTCGCCCCAGGCAATGTGCCGGCGGCGCGCGGAGGGTGGACGCCCATCCTCCCCTGTTATCTCCTGTTACGCGCCGGAATTTTTTTCCTCCGCTGTTATTTCCAACTCTCCATATCAATTTCTCTATTGAAATCATAGACTTATTGATGATTTTCCTGTTCCGCCATAACAGGGGAGGAACAGGGGAAGAAACAGCGGAAGGCGCCGCTGCGAAACAGGCAAAAACAGCGGTGGGTTGATTCAACCGCAACGCGAAATCGGCTTTTAGGTGAGGCACGGAAACCATGAAGGAGACGTGCCATGAACATGGAGCAATTTGAATCAACCGGCGCGGCGCGGGGCTGCGCCGAGGACGCACTGGACACGGATACGCCCGAAACCAGGGCGGGCGGCCCGGGCTATCCGCCGGAGGGCAGGCGCTTCGCCAAGGGCGTATCCGGCAACCCCAATGGCCGGCCGAAGCGCGTCACCGGCGCGAAGGGCGATCGCCTGCCGGGCGCGGACGAGCCGACGCGGCGCGTGATCCTGGCGGAGGCCTATCGCATGGTGACGGTGAAGGATGGCGACACGGACGTGACGCTGCCGGCGCACGAAGCGGTGTTCCGTGCCATGACCGCGCAGGCGCTGAAGGGCAACCAAATGGCGCAACGGCGCTGGACAGCGATGGTGCGGGAGGCCGAGGCCGAGCAGAAGCGCGACCAGATCGCGATCTACAATGTGATGGAGGCGGAGAGCCTGAAATATGAATTGTCGTACCGGCATGGGCGCCGCGTGCCGGTCATCAGCTATGAGGATGATATTGTGGCGGATCCGTACACCGGGGTGGCGGTGGTTCGGGGGGAGGAGTGAGGGACGGCTGATTGCGCCCCTATACCATCCAGAACGGCTTCCACTCCATCTTCTGGCTCGGCCGCTCGGAATAGTTAGTGTGCTGGTCGCTAAGGTCGTCGAGCGGTTGATCGTTGACGTGGGAGAAAGCTGCTTCCATCGCCCGATCCCTGCCCGCCGTCCAATCGGCGAACCGGAGCGGGACCAATATGTCGGGCATGGTCCAGACCCGCTTGTCATAGGGGTGGGAGTCGAACCATGGCAGGGTCGACACATATGCCTGGAACCCGTCGCCCTGAAACGGCCTGGCATCGCCCTCGTGATTGGGGGCGCCGCCGGTGGGTTCGCCCACGAACACAGCCCAGGTCTCCCGCTCGATCCTCGATGTCAGGTTCTGGGCAGCTGAAAAGGTGTGAGGTCCGATCAGCACATAGAGCCCGCCGGGGCGGTTGAAGCGGGACCGTTCGAGATGTTTCCTCAGGCCCTCGCCCAGGCGGTTGTCGCCGCCGTCGTTGCGGCGCAGATCGAGTACGACCCGTTCGATCGCGGGGGCCTCCATAGCCGCAAAGGCATCTCGCACGAAGGCCAGGATCGAGTCCTTGCTGGCGAACAGGCGGTCGAACGCGATGACCAAAGTGCGGCCTTCCGCGTGGGCGAAGTTGGGCGCCAGACCCGGCCGCCAGGTTTCGACCGGGAACGGCTTTCGAGGAAGCGGAACCAGCCCCTCGCGCCCGTCCGCGCGCGGGATCAGGGCGGCCTTGACGAGCGAGCCGCCTAGCTCAGCCTCGATCGTGACCGGCGCCGAGACGCGGGCGGGCGGGGCCAATCGCGCGCCGCGCAGGACCGCAGGTCTCAGGATTAAATCCGCGTCATGATGGGCGCGGGTGGCGTTGTTGCCGGGCCACATGGCCGCGAAGGATCTCAGGACCTTCTCAATGGCGACCCCATCCACATGCGTGATCCGTGCACCAAGCAGAGGCGCGCCTTCTCCCTTGGCCGCGGTGACGTAGAGTCCGTCGAAGAAGGGGTTGGTGGCAATCGGAAGGGTGAGGTCGAAGCCGGGCGCCTTGATCATTCCCGCTGGTCCCACACGCCCATCCACGTACATCGTCGTGTGGCCGTCATGGAACCAGGCCAACCGCGCCATGAGGCCCATGAGATAGGCCTCGGGGCTCATGGCGTCGGCCTCAGCGGCGAGGCGATCCCACCCTGCTCGCCACACCGGGTCTGTAGCGGCCATCCAGCCGCGCGGGTGGGTCGCCTCAGCGTAGCTGCGCAGTCGCGCGGCTTCCGAGCGGCGGGGTTTGGAAACGGCTGCCGCCGCCGGAACTGCCAGGCTTCCCGACAACAGGATGGAGAACTCCCGCCGCGTAGGGCCATATGATCGACTCATGTTCCGATATCCCTTGCGCGGCCGGCAGCCCCCGCTCGCCTTCCAGCTGTATTGGTGATATATCAATGCAATACAGTCAAGAGGTAAGTTCTCACTTCTCTCGCCTCACGCTGAGCACATCGGCGCGATGCGTATGTCTGCTTCAGAGTGACGGAGAGCCTAGAAGCGGCTGCTTTCGAGAGTGCACCGCGAAAGGGCGGCGCGGCGGCATCTGGACCGGAACCGATTCCGCTGGCATAGGCGCGGCATGTTGAAGCTTCTCCTCCTGCGCGAAGGCTGACGTGGCGGCACCGGCCGCCCACGATCCATCACGCACATCACGAGAAGTTCAATGATCATCGAAATCCGCGCCGGCGAAGGCGGCGACGATAGCTGCCTGTTCGTCCAGGATCTGGCCAGCGCCTATGTGCGCCTGCTCGATCGCCATGGCTGACTGCACCAGCTCGTCCGCGTCGAGGGCGCGGCGACGCTCGAGCTCGCGCCCATTGTCGGCTTTCGCCACGAGATCGGCGGCCACCGCGTCCAGCGCGTGCCGCCGACCGAACGGCAGGGCCGGGTCCATACCAGCACCATCACGGTATCGGTGCTCGACGGCCTGGTGGCCGAACCCGCGGTGCTGCGCCGCGAGGATGTCAGCGCGCGCTGGTTCTCCGGCACGGGCGCCGGCGGGCAGCATCGCAACAAGCACCAGAATTCGGTCGAGCTCGTCCATCTCCCCACCGGCCTGAAGCGCGCCGCCCAGACGCGATCGCGCGACACCAGCATGCGCGCCGCCTGGGATGCGCTCGCCGCCGCAGTCTCCGAACAGGCTGCGGGTCAGGCCGCGCGTGACGAGAACGGCATCCGCAGCCGCCAGATCGGGCTTGGCATGCGCGCCGACAAAAGGCGGACCTGGCGGTTCCGCGACGACCGGGTGATCGACGATCTCACCGGTCTCTCGGCGAGCTGTGCGAAGGTGATGCGGGGCCATGTGGACCTGCTCTGGCCGGAAGGGGAGCGGGTGGAGCGAGCGTAAATCCGGCGCCCCAGCCCCAGCCCCAGCCCCAGCCCCTGAAAGAAGGTCGAATGCATCCCTCAGGCAGCAAGCGCTTCGTTTTGCGGGCTTCTTTAGGCAAAGAATTAGAGCGCCAAAAAAACACCGCCACGTAAATTAAGTGCTGCGGGACAAGCGATGGTGGTCGCTCGGCTTTCAGGCGCACCATATGCGAAGCGCGCCTCGCACCGCCCTATTGCTCCAGCATCGTTACCTACTCCCTTAGTAGGCCGTTTGCCGTCCCGCAGCGTTGCAGACTCTGGGCCGATCGAATACTGATGTCAAGCACCAGAAAAATCGCCATGCGTGCGATTTTGTCCGGCCAATATCACAAAAATGACCGGGCATCTGGGTGAATGTATATACTCCTGATACGTCTTTTTGCATACGTATTAATTGATGCGTCTAGATTGACTGGTATATATTATAGGACTATATGGCCTATGGAAATTGGCGCTTGGATGCATATAGCAATGTCGGACATGATGGACAAGTGGGGCGGTGCGGTCGCGGGTCGGGGCTTTGCCCAGATCCCGAACTATTTGCTCCTGCTCAATCAATTTCTCCATGAGGAAAAGCGCCTGAGTCCGGCCGAGTTGATCGTGCTTTTCCAGCTAGCGGGAGCGTGGTGGCGCAAGGACGAGATGCCCTATCCTGCGCTTAAGACGTTGGCGGTTCGCGCCGGCATTTCTGATCGACAGGCCCAACGCGCCGTTTCACGACTGGAGGAGGTGGGCTTGCTCCAGCGCGTGAAACGAAAAGAGCGAGGCATGATCGCCTCCAACGCCTATGATCTATCTCCTCTCGTTCGTTTTCTGAATGAAGTTGCCAAGGCGTTCCCTAACGAATTTGTTCGGAAAATTAAAAAGGATGATCTAGAAAAGTTAGATGCTGTTTTGACTGGAGGCACCACAACATTACCAGAAGATCCTAGAGTATTTAAAGTGAAGCCCAAGCCAAGGCGCGCAGTCGTTATTTGATAGTAGTATCTTCGATAGTTCGCTACGAATTTAAAATAAAGTACATGGCGTTTCGGAGCTTGGGTGATGACCCATCTGACAATGGAACATTCGAACCACTGAGCTCAGAACCAACGAAATATATGCACTGTCATCGACCTTCGCTCGACAAAATTATGCCGCACGAGCTGTCCCATCTTCGAATTGAGTTCGGCCGCTCGACGATCTGGGTTCAGCTGTGCGCCACCATGCCGCCGCCCCTCAGACCTATAACGTCAGCGCGGGGAAGATCGCCCAGTTCGGTAGCAGATGCGGGAAGCGCCATCTCATCGTCGTTGAGACTCCCTTTCGCGCATGTCCAACCACCTGCTAAGTGGCCTAGGAAGCAGAGACGTTCGAAAGCGATAAGATGAGACCCAACTGGCTAACCATCTCCATCGTGCCGGCTATTTGTGCTGCTTTGGTCGGGGCCAGCGTGGCCGAAGTACTGGTTTGGTATTCCATGCCTCGGCCAACTCTCGCGACAAATGCCGGGGTGCCAGCGCCGCGCGGCAGCGGCGCTCTCATTGGCCAATCCACGGTGACCCGGCCGGCTGACGCGCCGAAGAAACCGCCTGAGGCAGGTGACGCGGCGAGTCAGCCATCGCCGAAACGCGATGACGCGGACAAGGATGCCGGCCCATGGTGGTCAGTCCTGCTAGGACGCTTGGCTTGGCCATTTGCTTTCCTCTTTACCTTGACCTTCGTCGCCTACAACGCACGCCTGGCGAGAATTTTCGGCTTCGGAACGCGGCTCATTAGAAAGATCAGCGCGGGCGGGGTCGAGATCGAGATCAACTCGGAGACAGTGGAGTTGGCGCAACGGCAGCTCCACGGGACGTTTCAGGACCTGATCACCGGTGCCGCGCAAGAATATGAGCGCATTGCCGAGATACAGGACATACCGACGCTCGTGAAAAACGCGATCGTCTCCAACGTGGGCTCCGGCATCAAGGGGTTTCGCGGAACGATTCACGTTAATGATGTGATCTTTCCCGACTACCTCTACCAGCTTGTTGACTATTATCCGAACGGTGGAGGTGCCCACAGGCGCTTCTCACAGCGTTATGGTATAATCGGCCGCAGTTGGCGCTCCAAGATTTCGCACGGAACGGGAGACGCTTTCGCTGGGGCTGGCTCTGTAGGGGTTCTCATTGAAAACTGGGGAATGACTGAAGAGGAAGCGCATGGTCAGCAGGTGAACACGCGCCCTTCTTGCCTAAGCGTCGTAGTGAGACATCAGTCGATCCCGATGGGAATTCTATTCATCGATTCCACCGACAAGAACGCCTTCGGCGATGACCCGGCAGCGCTGGCCAAGGCTAAAGCAATCGAGGGGTCACAATCGGTCCTGCAGCTTGGTGAAGCTCTTTCAAAGACGTTGGCTCCATTGCGAACTGCCGCACCGAGCCTTAAAATCAAGGGACCAGCAGGATGAACAGAGCGGCAGTACAGCAGGTAGCGGAGCGCGTAGCATCCTATCAGGATGTCGCCTTCGAATACTATGATGGCGCTCGCCATCCAACTTGCCGGGACCTGCGGGAGCTAAGCATGAGGTTCCTCGTGCCGCGTCTGCGGATGAGGATGCCGGTAACTGGCAGTCTCGTGGAGATCGGACCGGGACTTTCAGCCTTGGCGCCGGAGGCGTCGGCTACGGGTGCGCTGTCCAGGGTAATTTTGGTCGACAACTCCACAGGCATGCTGTCCTATTCGCGCCGGTGGACTTCCGGCGGCGCGCGCTCAATCATTGCCTCCGCCGATGCGACAGGGTTGGCATCGCGGACGGCATCTTTGATCGTTTGTTCACTCGGCGACCCGTACAACAGCCCCCTGTTCTGGCGGGAGGTGATGCGCATTCTTGAACCCGGCGGCGCCTGCCTCTTCACGACTCCTTCGTTCGAATGGGCGTCACGATTCCGGCAGGACGGCGAGCGTGATCTCGCCGAATTCGTTCGAGCCGACGGAGCCCGGCTGTCGATGCCTTCTTACGTCAGTGACGGGGCCGACCAGGTCCGGATGATCGAGGCAGCCGGGCTTGTCGTGGAGGAACGGCAGGGTCTCGGAATCGAGGCGCTGGATACCGAGCCGGCGCCCAAGCTCCTTTGTGTCGAGCCGGGCACGCCGATTGTCGCTGCCTACGTCGTTAGAGCGCCGCGCTGAGCTCCGCTATGCGCGCTCGAAGCCTCTCGCCCACCGTTCGAACGGAGTCACCTGGATCGTCGACGAAATCGAGGGCTTCAGTATCGATGTCGATGACCGGCAGGCGTGTGCGAAGCCTCTGGACACGGTCTTCGATTCGAAGGGAGAGTGCGCGTAGAAAGGCTTCTCCGATTTCCGCTTCAGGCGCTCGTCCGCGCAGGCGGATGCGATTGAGTTGAATGCCGACAGGGCAATGGACGTGGAGCAGAAGGCTGGGCCCGCCGAACCGATCAGTCAGACGATCGTGCAGCATCTCAACAGCCTGCGCGTCTGCTTCCGACGAGGACAGATCAGCATAAGCGAGGTCTTGGAAGAGGGCAAAGTCGAATAGGACCGGCCGGTCATGTGGCGCGCCGCGGAGCCCCGATCGTATGGCATCGCCGTGAGCCAGCAGGAAGCTCACGTTTTTCTCAAGCTCATATTCTGTGGGCTCACGGTAGTATTTAGACCAGAATGGAATCTCTTCGTAAGTTTCGCGGACGAGCCGCAGACCCCACGCTTTGGCGATAGTCGCTGCGACTGTTGACTTCCCTGCGCCTATCCCTCCGCATACTTCGATCCGGCCTTGCCGACGGCGGTTTCGCAGGAGCGCGGTTAGCCATCGCCGCGAGCGCTCAGACCGGGGCACTAGCGTTTCGGCAGCCACCGGTCCGATTTCAGCACTGCTCGTTGCGATGAAGCGAGTCCGGTGGCTCTCCACGAGGATCCTCTTATAAGCCTGCTCAGGCGCCTGATCGGGAGGACGACATTACAGTGATATTGGTCGCCAGCAAAGTGGGTCTGCGACTCTCCACCTCACCCACCCCACTTCCCATCCCCCGGCAAAACCCGAACCACCCCCTTCCCCATCCGCCCGTCGAACACGACCTCACTCTGATGGTCCATCTTCTGCTTGAGTTCGGCGCGCTCGACGATCTGCTTCCAGCGGCGCATCGCGATGCCGCTGCCCTTCAGGGCGATCGCCGCCGGCGCGTGGAAGAGCGCCCGGTTGGCGGGCGGTTCGATCTCGTCATGGCCGTCACGCACCGTCACCAGCCGGTACGCCTCTTCCAGGATCACAGGCCGGCTTGGCCGGACAGCAGGGTGTCAGATTCCCCCGCACACCAGTCGCGGCCCGCTTCGCCAGCCGGCCGGCCGGGTTGCCTGCCTGCCCGCCACAAAGGACCGCCCGCCCCTCCGCTTCGACTTTCCCCTCTTCAGCGCCGCCGCACGGGGCTCTCATTACGCGCAGCTACTGGCCGCACGGTCAGGAGATGTTCATGACCGGATGCGTCATATGGTTGAGGGGAGACGGCGCGATGTCCAGGATATTGGCGGTCATGATTGCGGGGGCTGCGGTGACATCGTCCTGCGCCGCCGCGAGCCCCCCGGCTGAAACCGCCCATGGCACAGATCGCATCGCGAGCGACGCGGCCTTCAACGCCCTTGCCCGCACCGAGGGCGGCGGGCGCTTCATGGCATTGCCGCGCGTGATGTTCGCCATCGATCGCAGCGCCAATCCGCCCCGCGTCCATTGGATCGACACGAAACGCTATGAATATCATTATGTATATCTGCAGGCGCGTTACCTGACGCTCGCGGACGTGGATGCTTTCAACGACGCGAATTATTCCAAACCCAATCGCCGCTTCGTGCTTGGCGCGGTCGTGCGCTACCCGCGCCTGGGCCGCTACGGTGTCGAGCTCTGGGAGGGGGATGTCGTCAGCCCTGAGCTCCTCGCCATGATGATGCAGCGGCTCCAGGCCGGGTTCCAGGCGCCGCTGACCTTCAAGCCAAACTCGGAACAACAGCGCGCGGCCGCTGAAAAGGCCGGGCTGGCGACGATCAGCGTCGAGCAGGCCTATGGCAGCCGGGAGCAGCTTGTCCTCAATAGCGGGCGTGCGACGGGGCGCCTCGTGCTGGTCGATGAGGACGGCGAGGATGCGCTGCTGCCGGGCGACATCGCCTTGCTCAGGACGATCCCGGTGCGTCTTCCGCCGGTCGCGGGCATCGTTTCGGCGACTTTCACGACGCCGATCAATCATGTCAGCCTGCTCGCCAAGACATGGCGCATCCCCAATGCCTATCATGTCGATGCGGACAAGCTTTGGGCGGGTTTGAACGGACGCCAGGTGGTGCTTGATGCAACCGGCACGAACGTCATCGTCCGCCTTGCCACCCCCGCCGAGATCCGCGCTGCCCAGAAAGCGCGAGCGAGCATAGCGGTGCGCGCGCCACGCGCCGATCTCGCCTATGTCGGGTTGCCGGCGCTGGCTGAGCAGGATGCGACATGGGTGCGCCGCACCGGCACGAAAGCCGCCAACCTGGCTGAGGTGGCGGCGTTCGCGCGCAGCATCAAGAACCCCGGTTTTGTCGTGCCGCCCGGGTTCAGCGTGCCCTTTTCCTCTTATGACCGTTTCGTCGCCGCGAACGGCATCGGCGCCGATATCGAGGCGCTGCTGACGGATCCGCGGAGGGCCGACGCTGTATGGCGCAAGGCCGCGCTGGCATCGCTTCGCGCGCGCTTTGCGGCGGGCCGCGTGCCGGAAGCTGATATGGCGGCAATCGCCCGGCGTCGCGCCGCCTTGCTCGGTGACAAGGGTGTCTTCGTCCGCTCGTCCACCAATGCCGAGGATCTGCCAGGATTCAACGGCGCGGGCCTGTACGACACGGTGCCCAACGTTAAGGGCACCGAGGCGCTGGCCGGGGCGCTGAAGACGGTCTGGGGCTCGATATGGAATGACCGGGCCTTTGCCGCGCGCGAGCGGGCCGGTATCGATCACCGTGCGGTTCGCGCGGCCGTGCTCGTCCAGATCGGGATCGATGCGGATGCCGCCGGGGTGATGACGACAGTCGATCCCTTCGACGAGCGGGCGATCGAAAAACGCGTGTTCATCGCGGCCAAGCGCGGCGTCGGCATCCGCGTCGTCGAGGGCAAGAAGATCGCCGAGCAGCTGATCTACCGTCCCGAGCTCGATTCGGTCCAGATCCTCACCCGATCCCAGGATGATGTGATGCTTCACTTCTCGCCGGACGGCGGTGTCGAGGAAGTGAAGGTCGATCCGAACCGTGCGGTTCTGTCCGACGATCTCGTCCGCCGCCTCGGCACTATCGGCCTCAACATCCAGGAGCGGTTCGGCAACCGCCCGCAGGATGTGGAATGGCTCATCGTCGGCGGTCAGATCATGATCGTCCAGTCACGCGACTATGTGCGGGGGAATTAGAATGCGTGGTTCGCGAGCGGTTTCGATGGTGGCTGGCCTCGCCCTTGTCGCGACGTCCTCCGGTTCGAGCGCGTTCATGATCAGAAGGCCGGAAACTGTAGGCCCGCCGCCGATAGCGCTTGGCGGGCCCTGCGCTGTGACGATCACCGAGCCCGGAGGAAGGACGGGCGGCGCCGAAATCCCGATCGCCGCGCTCCGCCTCGGGTCGCCGGTCACCCGGGCGGCGACCTCCTTCACCACCGGTGGAAGCGGCACGGCCAACATGACGGAAATGATGCGCCGCAAGCAGGCCGGTCTTCCCTATGCGCCGGCGGTGTTCGATAGTTCCTCATCCGCGCTGCCGGTCGTCTACGCCGCCCAACCTTCGGAAACTTTTGGCGGGTATCTCTATCAGAGGCTGCTGTTGAAGCCTGGATCGGGCGTCTATGATTCCGGGCCGCTTGTTTTTGCCCAACCGGTTTCCGACACCCGCGGGCAGATTGTTTCGCTGAGCCTCGGCATGAACAAAGCGCCCGCCGCCCCGCCAAAGCTGCGCGTGGTGAGCGGCCTGCTGTTTTCTTCTGGGGCATGCCTGCGGCAAACGCTGGACGTGTACGCGCCGGCGATGACAGCCAGGCAAGTGCGCGGCTTGTTCTCGACGTCCGGCTGTAACTGGAACCAGCTTTCCGCCTGTCAGCGGTCGCAATGGCCCCATGGCCGTGTGCTGTTTGTCCTGCGGACCGAGAAAGCGACAAGCAGTATCTATCGCTGGGTCGATTACGACCTGCTGGCTAAGGCGCGCTTTGCGAAGCCGTCGTGATGGCGAGACGGTGAGGGGTATTTGAGATGGCAGTTTCGCGAGCGATTTCGATGGTGGCCGGCCTCGCCCTTGTCGCGACGTCCTCCAGTTCAAGCGCACTCTTCTTCATTCCACCGGAGACCGTAGGCCCGCCGCGGATCTTGCTCGCCAGCAGCGGCCCATGCCGTTCGACGATCTCCGAGCCTGGAGGACGGACGAGCGGCCCCGACATCCCGATCGCTGCGCTGCGCCTTGGGTCGCCGGTCAGCCGCGGGAAGACCTCCTTCACCACCGGCGGAGGCGGCACGTCCAACAGCGACGAAATGATGCGCCGCAAGCAGGCCGGTCTTCCCTATGTACCGGCAATTTTTGACAGCTCCTCATCCGCGCTGCCGATCGTCTACGCTGCCCGATCTTCTGAAACTACTGGCGGATATCTCTATCAAAGGCTGCCGTTGAAGCCTGTATCGGGCGCCTATGATTCCGGAGCACTTGTTTTTGCCCAACCGGTTTCCGACACCCGCGGGCAGATTGTTTCGCTGGGCCTCGCCATGAAGAAAGCACCCGCCGCCACGCCAAAGCTGCGTGTGGTCGGCGGGCTGCGGGCTTCCTCCGAAGCATGCCAGCGGCAAACGCTTGATGTGTACGCGCCGGCGATGACGGCCGGGCAAGTGCGCAGCCTGTTCTCGACGTCCGGCTGCAACTGGTACCAGCTTTTCGCCTGTCAGCGGTCGCAATGGCCCCATGGCCGTGTGCTGTTTGTCCTGCGGACCGGGAAAGGGGCGAGCAACTTCTACCGCTGGGTCGATTACGACCTGCTGGCCAAGGGGTATTTCGCGAAGCCGTCGTGATGGCGAGGCAGTGAGAGGTATTTGAGATGCGCGTTTCGCGATGGATTCCGGCGACCGTCAGCCTGGCTTTGATCCTGTTGCCTGCGGGTTCGGTCGCCCGAATGTACAGGCCGCCTGAGAGTGTGGGGCCTCTATCATACTGGTCTGCGCCGCCCTGTTCGACGCGGTTTACCGAATTTGGCGGATCAACCACAGGGACTCAAATACCCATTCCGGCGCTCCGGCTGGGACAGCCCATCCGCCGGGCGACGACTTCATTTACAACCGGTGGCAGTGTAACCGCCAACGCCTTCGAAATGGAGCGCAGGAGGAAAGCGGGACTCCCTTACGAGCCTGCAATGTTCAACACATCATCGTTGGACCTTCCTCTTGTTTACGCGGGGGAGGCGGCAGCGGCAGCGAACGCATATTTCTATGAGCGGTTGCCGATAAAGACTGTGTCAAAGGGATATGATCCCAATGCCCTGGTCTTTGCACAGCCCGTATCGCCGACAGCGGGACGCATCGCCTCCTTGCAACTCACCATGGCGACAGCGCCTTCCACTCTCCCCAGGGTACGTGCCCTTTTCGGCCAGCCGTCGCCCGGCGGCTGCCGGGATCAGGCAGTCGATATTTACGCGCCGGCGATGACCGCCCGACAGGTTCGGGACTTGTTTTCGCCTTCGCAGTGCAACTGGTGGCGGCTTGCGGCCTGCACAGAATCGCAACTGCCCCGCGGCAGAGTGCTGTTTGTCGCGTTAGGCGATGGGCCTGCCCGCTACACCTATCGCTGGGTCGACTATGATCTCCTGGCCAAAACCGGCTTCGGCAAAAGCGGGCGGTGATAACGGCCCGTCATCATGAGAACCCGGCGCTGCGCGGGCTGAGCTTCAGCCGGTCAGGACGGTGCGCAGGACAGGCTCGAAACCCGGCACCGCGCCGTTATCAGTGTTGGTGAGCAGCACCACGTCGAGCTTGCGGTCTGGAAAGTGCATCAGGATCGAGTTGAATCCCGAATATCCGCCGCTGTGCCAGATCACCGGATGGCCGAACATGCGGCTGATCTCCAGGCCGTAGCCGTAATCGGACTGCTCGACGAAAGCCGGCGGCTTGCCGGGATTCTGACCTGGTGGAACAAAGCGCGCCGATCCCGAGGGGATGCCGCCCGCAACTGTCACCGCTGTCGTCATCTTTTTCAGGCTGTCGGCCGCCAGGACGCGCCCGCCGAACAGAGCGGCGTTCCAGCGCAGCAGATCGCCCGTCGTCGATCGCACCCCGCCTTCGGCAACCGGAAGCCCCGAATACCAGGCGTTGTGAAATGCGCCCGGCTTGTTCCCGACCAGGCCATATCCCGAGGCGCGGTGGCGAACGAGATCCTGGTGATGGTCGAGCGCAGTCGATGTCATCCCCAGCGGGCGGAACAGCGCGGCTTCGACAAAATCGCCGTAAGAGCTTCCCGTCAGCTTCTCGATCAACGCGCCGAGCAGAACATAGTTGGAATTGGAATAATTCCACCGGGTGCCGGGGGCGAAATCATAGAGCGGGGTCATGCGGGCGATGACCTGCGCGCGGGCGGGATCGTAGCGCCATGCGTCTCCGGCATCGGCGGGCAGACCGCCCATCACATAATCGTGGATCCCCGAGATATGGCTGAGCAATTGATGGACCGTCGGGCGCGCGCCGCCGGCATGGGCGGGGAATCCGGGGAAAATCGTGTCGATCGGTGCATCGAGCGCGAGCTTTCCCTGTTCGGCGAGCAGCAGCACCGCCGCGGCGGTGAACTGCTTGGTGCATGAGGCGATGCGGAAGACGGTTGCAGGCGTGACCGGGCTGCCGGTCTCCAGGTTGGCGCTGCCCCTGGCGATCAGGAGCGGTGCGCGGCCCTCCCCGCCCACACCCAGGCTGACTCCGGCGGTTGCAGAATCAGTTACCAGCTTGGCGGCGATAGCGGTGAGCGCCGCGTCGAGAGATCGTGCGGGCGGCGAGGCGGAAGCGCCCCGGGCCAGGAGGATCGCAGCCGCGCCCGAGCCCGCGATGGCCTGGCGTCGCGTCAGGTCCGGCATGGTCTGAAATCCTCTCGGCCCTTCTTTGGAGCGATAAAAACCGGGACCGGGCCTGCGAGTCAAGCGGGGCCACCAGCGTTGGAGCGCGAAGACCAGGGACTGATCGGCGCCTCGTCCCCAACGCTCGGCCGCATCTCGTGACGCAGCGCATCTACACCCCATGACGGCTCGCAAATTTCCCGCTACCTCGCGAACCATGCACGCCCCCGCTCCCACGCCGATGATGGCGCAATATCTCGCGCTCAAGGCCGATGCCGAGGATTGCCTGCTCTTCTACCGGATGGGCGATTTCTTCGAGATGTTCTTCGAGGATGCGAAGATCGCCGCGGCCTGCCTCGATATCGCGCTTACCGCGCGCGGCGAGCATGGCGGCGAGCCGATCCCGATGTGTGGCGTGCCCGTCCATGCCGCGGAAGGGTATCTCGCCCGGCTGATCAAGGCCGGCCACCGCGTCGCGATCGCCGAGCAGACCGAAAGCCCCGCCGCTGCCCGGGCGCGGATGGGCTCTAAGGCGCTCGTCTCGCGCGCGATCATCCGCGTCGTCACCGCCGGCACGCTCACTGAAGAAGCGCTGCTCGATGCCCGCACCGCCAACTGGTGCGTGGCGGTCGGCGAGGTCGCCGGCAGCGTGGCGATCGCCGCTGCCGATGTCTCGACGGGGCGCTTCGAGCTGATCGAGACCGATGCGGCCGGGCTCCTCACCCAGCTGGCCCGCCTCGCGCCGGCCGAGACGATCGCCTCCGAAGCGACCGCGTTCGAACAGGCCGCGACCACGCTTCGCCCCAAATCCGAGTTCGACAGTGCCGGCGGCGAGGCGCGGCTGAAGCGGCTGTTCGGCGTCGCGACGCTGGACGGCTTCGGCCAGTTCAGCCGCGCAGGGCTCGCTGCGGCGGGCGGGCTGGTCGCCTATCTCGATCACACTGCCAAGGGATCGCTACCCTTTCTGCGCCCGCCGCGCCTGCTCCAGGCGGCGCAGCATATGGCGATCGACGCCGCCACGCGCGACAGTCTCGAGCTCACCTGCGCCACCAATGGCCAGCGCAAGGGCAGCCTGCTCGACGCGGTCGACCGCACCGTCACCGGCGCCGGGGCGCGGTTGCTTGCCGCCGATATCGGCGCGCCGCTGGTCGATCGGGCGGCGGTGGAGGCGCGGCTCGATCTCGTGCAATTGCTCACGGATGATAGCGGTTTGCGCGAGGCCTTGCGCGCGACGCTGCGTAGCCTGCCCGACGTGGGCCGCGCGCTCGGGCGCCTTGCCGCGGGGCGCGGCAGCCCGCGCGATCTCGGACAGCTTCGCGACGGGCTCGACGGGGCATGGAAACTTGGCGAGCGGCTCGACAAGGTCGATCAGCCGCCCGCGTTGCTCGCAGAGCTGGCGCCGCAGCTGCGCGGCCATGGCGGGCTGATCGATCTGCTCGCCCGCGCGCTCGTCCCCATGCCGCCGATCGATGCATCGGACGGCGGCTATATCGCCGAGGGCTATGACGCGGCGCTCGACGATCTGCGCGATGCCGGTGCTGGCGGCAGGCGCGCGATCGCAGCGCTCGAGGCCGAGTTCCGCACGCAGACCGGCGTATCGGCGCTCAAGATCAGGCATAACGGCGTGCTCGGCTATCATATCGAGGTGCCCGCGCGCTTTGCCGATGCGCTGATGAAGGCGGAGAGTGGCTTCACCCACCGCCAGACGCTGGCCGGCGTCGTCCGCTTCAATGCGCCCGCACTGCATGAGGTCGCGCTGAAGGTGACGCAGGCAGGCGCCCACGCGCTTTCCGCGGAGGCGGCGCATCTCGAGGACCTGAGCGCTGCCGCGCTCGACCGGCGCGAACAGATCGCTGCGACCGCCGATGCGCTGGCCCGGCTGGATGTGGCGGCGGGGCTTGCCGAGCGCGCGGCCGAGGGCGGATGGACCCGGCCGGCGCTGGTCGAGCATAGCTGTTTCGAGATCGAAGGCGGGCGGCATCCGGTCGTCGAGAATGCGCTTGCCGCGCGAGGCGAGCGGTTCGTTGCGAATGACTGCAGGCTGTCCGAGGATTCGCGGCTCTGGCTGGTGACGGGGCCGAACATGGGCGGCAAATCCACTTTCCTGCGCCAGAATGCGCTGATCGCTGTGCTGGCCCAGGCCGGCTCCTATGTGCCCGCGACCGCCGCGAAGCTCGGGCTGGTCGACCGGCTGTTCAGCCGGGTCGGCGCCTCGGACAATCTCGCGCGCGGGCGATCGACCTTCATGGTCGAGATGGTGGAGACCGCGGCGATCCTGGCGCAGGCGACGCCGCGCAGCTTCGTCATCCTCGACGAGGTCGGGCGCGGCACCTCGACCTATGACGGTCTCGCCATCGCCTGGGCAGTGGTCGAGGCGATCCATGAGGACAATCGCTGCCGCTGCCTGTTCGCGACGCATTATCACGAGCTGACCCGGCTGGCGGAGCGCTGTGAGGCGCTCACCCTTCACCATGTCCGTGCCCGCGAATGGAAGGGGGAGCTGGTGCTGCTTCACGAGGTCAGTGAGGGGCCGGCCGATCGAAGCTATGGCCTGGCGGTGGCGCGGCTGGCGGGCCTGCCGCCGATCACCATCGCCCGCGCCAAGGCGGTGCTCGCCAAGCTCGAGGCGGGCCGCGCCAAGACTGGCGGGCTCGCGGCCGGGCTCGACGATCTCCCCCTGTTCGCAGCCATGGCCGCCGAGGTTGAGGAAGAGGTCGATGCACTCCGGGCCGAAGTGGAGAAGATCGACGTCGACTCCCTCACCCCGCGCGACGCGCTTGAGATACTGTATCGGCTCAAGGCGCTGGCGCGGGAATCATGAGCGGCGCGGACGCCACCTTACCCTGAACGATCGCAACGGGATGGGCATGGCCACGGGCAACGATTTTGCACGTCGCGCAAAGTAACCGCCAAATCCCTCCCGCTTGCGAGAGCAGTTTGGGGTTGACTATGCTCAGGTCATCGCTAGAAGCCCGCCCCATGAACGCACTGCTCGCCCTGATCTCGTCATCCAGTATCAGTTTACGATACTGACGGAACGACGATCTGCGTCACCCGTCTACGGAGGGTGGCGCGCTATGGAGTGCAACCGGTTTCGAAAACCGGGCTATCCGCAAGGTTAGGGGTTCGATTCCTCCACCCTCCGCCAATATCGGGAGTGTGATCCAGCGAAGGTCGCTGGCTCCGCCTGCTAAGCGAGAGGTGCCGCGAGGCATTTGGTTCGATCCCAGCGCACTCCGCCAGTTACCGGACCTCTAGCCCAACTGGTAGGAGGCGGGTGCCTTAGAAGCATCACAGTCTCGGTTCGAATCCGAGGGGGTCCACCACGGGAAGGGAAAGGCGTTCGGATACGCCGGCTGGATTGTAACTCCGGTCCTTCGGGGAGTGGTTCGAGTCCACACCTTCCCACCAATCGCCGGGGTAGCCCAACAGGCAGGAGGCGACACCCTCAAAAGGTGGACAGTGCGGGTTCGACTCCCGCCCCCGGCACCATTTCCACTCGGCGGCGGCGTACCAGTCTCAAGGCGCTAGGTCCGTGAGCGCTCGGCCGCTCTCGAAATCCGCCGGAACTGAGGCGTGATCGTGCACGATCAGCCAACTCCCGCCGATGTCCCGGAAACACGCGTCCAGCGCACGTCGCGGAAGGCCGCGTGATGGCGCGCTTCAAGCTGTTCCTTATCGGGTCGCCCCAAGCGCTTCTCGTCGATTTGCCGGTCTAGGGTGTGATGTAATTGAACGATCTCGCAGGCCGTGCCGGTTCATCACTGGCCGATGCCGATGCCGACAATGACGGCGTTTGCAGCGGCTTGATGACCCCGCCCAGTCGCGCCCAGTTGATGCGAAGTTGAGAACTAGCGAGTGATGATCTCGATTCGCTAGTGTGCCTGACTAGTAATGATGATTCTCGTGACCATTCCTTCGTTCATGAGAAAATCAATCAGGTCCAATAGCGTATCGGCAGGAGCAGAGCCGAAATCAATCGTCAGATACCAAAGCTGTCCATTCGATTCTATCGGCGTAACCGAATGTATTGAGTTCGCCGCACCGGATGGAGACGCCGCCAAGTCGCTTACGTCTAACCACTGAGTCAACAAAGCTTCAAGCCGATCGACATTCGGTAGCGGGCGATCAAACGCAATTTGTGTTGCGCACCAAGTAAACGGATAAATCTCGATACCAACCGGACCGAGCTGAAAACCACGGGCCTCGGCGTCCTCCGCCGGATCAAGCCAAGCCTCAAAAACCTGGTCGGCATCATTTGGATTCTTGGTAATGAAATCGGCACGAATGTATCTATAGGGGTATGCCAATGTCTCATTGTTGATTGAGATGAGCAGTTCCCGCGCGAATGGTTTGCCGCTCGACTTAATTTCTTCCGACAGTTTCTCGAAATAGGCCACGTAGCGGTCCCGCTCAGCAGCAATCATTGATACCACGGACATTGCGTAACCTTCCCCCGGTCGTCTGTGCGCGACAATATCCCGGCTTGTGGCGTCCGCAACTGCGAAAGAGCGCGGCCTCAAGGCAAATCCGCACTTTGGTGCGTTTGCTGCGTAAGGCCACAATATCGGGAGTGTGATCCAGCGAAGGTCGCTGGCTTCGCCTGCTAAGCGAGAGGTGCCGCGCGGCATTTGGTTCGATCCCAGCGCACTCCACCAGTTACAGGACCTCTAGCTCAACAGGCAGGAGGCGACACCCTCAAAAGGTGGACAGTGAGGGTTCGACTCCCGCCCCCGGCACCATTCTTCCTTCACAAACGGCGACGGCGGATCGGCCTCAAGGCGCCAAATCCGTGAGAGGCCGGCCGTTCTCAAGATCCGCCGGGATAGAAGCATGATCGTGCACGATCAGCCAGACCCCGTCGATCTTCCGGAAACACCCCGTCCAGCGCAGCCACAGCGTAGAGGCCTCACCATTGGCCAGTGTCCCGCTCACGCGGTTCAGGCTGTGCGCGAAAGCCAGATCGCCCTGCGCCGTGACGTCCAGCTCATGTACGTCATAGCCGATCGGCCCCTCATAGCCGGCAAGGGCCTCTCGCCAGGCCCGCCGCTTCTTGTCGGCGCCGGCATAGCGCAGCGACGCCACGATATCGAACGACACGATGTCAGGCGCGTAGAAGGACAGGATCGCCTCCAGGTCCCGGTTGCGAAGCGCCGCCGCCCAATCCTCGACGCGCTGCCTGATCACGTCCTCAGTCACATGTCTCCTCCTCGACGGCGTGTCGGATGTCTCGCGCGACCTGGCGCAGGTCGTTCCCGAGCTGGTGATCCGCGCCTTCGAGCGTGCGGACCAGGGCGTGCGGAATCGCTTTCGCATAGAGATGAACATGCGCCACGGGCACTTCGGCATCGTCCACGCCATGATAGAGACAGACAGGAAGGTCGCGCGGCAGGCGCTCAGCGAAGTCCGTGCGACCGTCCATCTCGTCGCTCGGCCATCCGCCTTCGCCGATGAAGGGCGCGGCAATCAGGAACAGTCCACCGATCCTGAATTTCGGTGCCTGCTCGGCAAGCGCATGGATCAGCACGGTGCCACCGACTGAGTGGCCCACCAGAATTGCCCCGTCCGTCAAGGAGGCGAATTCTTCCGTCAGCGCAGCCTTCCAGGCGGCATAGCGGGGGTCTTCCTCGCCCGGCATTCGGGGATAGCGGACGGCATAGCCTCGTCCGAGTTCATGCTCGAGGCTCGCCACGAGCTTGTTGTCCCAGCTGTCATGGACGTCCTTGCCGGCGCCCTGAACGAAGAGGATCTGTCTGGCCATCGCTCAACCAACTGGTCCCGTGTCAATTGCCGGACCAAAGCCCTCCCGACCCGAAAGGTTCCAGGTCGGCCTTGAGCGCCGCTAGCCTCGTCTCACACCCGCCGCGGCGAGAATGCCGGAGCTCGCTGATGTGTCAGGCGAATGGCCCTAAGCTCGACGCACTATCAGATGAAGGTCCTTCTCGATCAGCCTCCGCCGTCATGCCGGACTTGTTCCGGCATCCACCGTGCCGCACACCCACCGACATTGTGGTTTGCGGCGCGGTGCGTTCGAGCGAGATTGTGTTCCCCGAACACAATCTTGGCTTTCCGGGGGAAAGCCAAAGCTCGAACGCCGGAACAAGTCCGGGGTGACGGCTCAGGGCCGTCGTAAAATTGCATAACTATTTGAATTATAATAATAATGTCGCACGTGACATTCGTTGGAAATGTCAGCGCCGCATGACATCTCCAACAGACGCGCCGGCACCCGCGCCGCCTTCTTCCTTGATTCAACCCGAACGGAAGATGCCGCATAAGCTGGAGAACGGGGCGCTCTGCGTACCCGTCACGCTCTTTCTCAGAACCTCGAAGATGTTGCGAATGCGGCCGATCTCCCTGCTCCGGAAAGCCCCTTCCCTGTTATGTCCAACACTGCTCCCTGTTAATTCCAACAAGGCTCCCTGTTATTTCCAACATCTTCCCTGTTATGGAATTAACAGGGAAGGGCACAATATCTCTTTGATTCTAAACGCTAAAAATGGTGTTTTTTCGGGAAAAACGGCCAATAACAGGGAAGAAAAGTTTTTTCTTCCCTGTTCCGCGCTCGGAACAGGGAAAGATCGCGACTTCGCTCGCCCGGCGACTCGGCCGAGCAGCGCCTCAGATCACATATTCGACAGTCGCCATCTGGGTCTGTGCCGCGCGCGCAGCGTTGCGCTTGGTCACCAGCTCGGCGTGGAGCGCGGAGACCGTGTCGCTGCCGGCAGTCTTGAACAGGAAGGGCAGGAAGGCGTGGAGTGCACAGCGCGCGCCGCCCCACATCATCTTGAAGCCGAAGCGCGAGGCGACGCCGAAATGCGCGCCATAGCTTTCACCGACCGATGTGGGGTGATCGAGAAACAGGCGGCGGAACATGGGCGAGACCTCATCGATGGGCGAAGGCCCCCGATATCACGCCTGCGCGTCGTTGCCAGCCTTGTTCGCGATTATTGCCAGCATATCCGCCGCGAGCTGGCTGAGCGTATCGTCGCGCGCGCCCATCACGACGATCCGGTCGCCGGGCCGCGCCTCGGCCGCGAGATGCGCTGCCGCCGCGTCGCGCGCCGGGATATGGAGCGCGTGCCGGCCGGTCGCGGCGACATCGGCGATGATGTCGGCGCTCGTCACCTCGCGGTTGACGGTGCCGCCCATATAGACCGGGTCGGGCAGGACGAGCAGGTCATCAGCACCGAGCTTGGTCGCGAGCGTCGCGACCAGTTCGCTGCGCATCACCTTGAGCGGACCATAGCCATGCGGCTGGAACAGGATCAGCAGCCGTCCGGGAAAGGCGTGGAGCGTGTCGAGCGTCGCCGCGATCTTGTCCGGATTGTGCCCGAAATCGTCGATTACCGCGACGCCGCCCGCCTCGCCGACCAGCTCCATCCGGCGCCTGAGCCCGGTAAAGCCCGCGATCGCCCGCACCGCCTCCACCAGCGGCACGCCAGCCGCCCGTGCCGCGCCGATCGCGGCCAGCGCGTTCGAGACATTGTGGCGCCCGGGCACCATCAGCGACACCGCAATCGGCGGCGCGCCGCGCTCGGACAGCAGGAAATCCACGCCGAACGGCCGCTCGACCAGCCTGGTCGCTGTGAGATCGGCCGGCCGCCCGATCGAAAAGGTCAGGCGGCGCTCGGGCGGCAAGGTCATCGCCAGCGCCGCGCCGTCGCCATTGTCCATGTTGATCACCGCGGTCGCCGCCCGCGCGATGAAGGCGCCGAAGAGCGTCCGCAATTCATCGAGCGATTTGTGATCGAGACTGACATTGTTGAGCACCGCGATCTTCGGCCAGTAGAGCGCGATCGAGCCGTCACTCTCATCGACCTCACTGACGAAAGCCGCGCCCTCGCCGACCAGCGCGCTGGCGAAGGGCGCATCCTCGGCCACGAAGTTCTTCATCACCGCGCCGTTCATCACCGTCGGGTCGCGGCCCGTCGCATGCAGGATCCAGCCGATCATGCCCGTCACGGTCGATTTGCCGCTGGTGCCGGCGATGCCGATCGCAAGGCCGCTCGCGTTGAACAGGCTGGCGAGCAATTCGGCCCGGCTCATCCGCGCCGCGCCCACCGCGTCGGCAGCGACGATATCGGCGACGGTCGACTCGACCGCAGCGGAGGCGACCACGATCTGGTCAGCCGAGACGATCCCGCTGCCATCCTGCGGGAACAGCCTCACGCCCTTAGCGCGCAGGTCGTCGAACTTGGCGGGAAGCCGCGCCTGGTCGAGCGTCCGGTCGGATCCGGCAACGGTCGCGCCCTTGCCGGCGAGGATCATCGCGAGGGGCATCATGCCGCTGCCGCCGATGCCAACGAAGAAGTAGGATTTGCCGTCGTGCATGGCTGGGGGCTATCGCGGGATTTCAGGCACGGGGCAAGCAGGCGCGGGAGACGGAAATGAGGATCGGCATCGTCGCCCCGGCAAGGCCGATCGACAAGGTGGTCGTCGCGCGCGCTGAAGCGTTTGCCGCGATCGCCTTTCCGACCGTGGAGCTCGTCTTCCATCCGCAATGCTTCCTCAGCGATGGCGGCCATTTCGCCGGCACCGACCAAGTCCGCGCGGCTGCCTTTCTCGAATTCGCCAATGATCCCGGTTTCGACGCCCTGTGGTTCGCCCGGGGCGGCTATGGCGCGAACCGGATCCTCCATAGCGTGATGGGCAATCTCGCCCCCGCCGCCTCGGCCAAGAGCTATTGCGGCTATTCCGACACCGGCTTCCTGCTCGGCGCGCTCTATGCGCGGAAGATCGGCCATAGCATCCACGCGCCTTTGGTCGGCGAAATCAACCGCGCCGGCGGCGACGCGGCGATCGGCCGGACGCTCGACTGGCTGGTCCGCCGAGACCCGTCAGCGCTCGAGCCGAGCGTCGGCGATCGGCCGACCATCGCGTTCAACCTCGCCATCCTGAACGCACTGATCGGCACGCCTTATTTGCCCGACCTCACCGGCCATGTCCTGATGATCGAGGAAGTGTCGGAGCCGCTCTACCGGATCGACCGGATGCTCTTCCAGATGGCCCATGCCACCCAGCTCAAGACTATTGCCGGCGTGAGGCTCGGCCGCGTCAACGACGTAATCCCCAACGATCCGCCCTTTGCCGAAACCGTCCAGCAGATCATCGAACGCTGGTGCCGGGAGATGGGCGTGCCATTCCTGGGTCCGGCCGATATCGGCCATGACGTGGAGAACAAGGTCGTGCCGTTCGGGCGCTTACAGGGTGCCGCCGCCCGCCCCTTAAAGTAGATTTAGCCGTCATGCCGGACTTGTTCCGGCATCCACCGTGCCGCACACCCATCGAGCTTTGGTTTGCGGCGCAGTGGACCCCGGAACAAGTCCGGGGTGACGATTGAGCGTGGCGCAGTCACCCCTTGAATATCCGCGTTTGATTTTCGTCAATGATGCCGCGCTCCGGTCGGCAGATGCTTCGCATCATTGGGAGGCGAAAAGCACATGGCACAGGCATTGGCACGGCCGGCTCGCGAGGAGATCGCGGGTACGACCATCTTCGACGGCGCGATGGCGCAACGCGGCTATGCCCTGAACGCCATGTGCTTCAGCTTCAACGACGCCGCCAACCGCGACGCATTTCGCCGCAATGAGGCAGCCTATTGCGATCGGTTCAAGCTGAACCCCGAACAGCTACAGGCAGTCGCCGACAGGGACGTGCTCGGCCTGATCGCGGCGGGCGGCAACATCTATTATCTGGCAAAGCTCGCCGGCATCTGGGGTCTGAACGTGCAGGACGTCGGTGCCGCCCAGACCGGGATGAGCGTGCCGGAATTCAAGGCGATGCTGCTCTGCCAGGCGGAGGTGGCGCGATGAGCGAGATCCTGGGCGGCTATTTCACCAGCCACGTCCCCGCCATCGGCGGCGCGATCGTTCGTGGCGATGAGGAGGATCCCTATTGGAAGCCCTTTTTCGACGGCTTCCCGGCGGTGCGCGACTGGCTTGCGCGCAAGCGGCCGGAGATCGCGGTGGTGTTCTACAACGACCACGGCCTCAATTTCTTCCTCGACAAGATGCCGACCTTCGCCATCGGCGCGGCGCCCGAGTATCGCAACGCGGACGAGGGCTGGGGCCTTCCCGTGTACAAGCCGTTCCGCGGCGCGCCCGAGCTGAGCTGGCACATCATCGAGTCGCTGGTCGAGCAGGAGTTCGACGTGACGATGTGCCAGGAAATGCTGGTCGATCACGCGCTGTCGATTCCCTTCGAACTGGCCTGGCCTGATTGCGACGCATGGCCGGTCAGGCTCGTGCCGATCGCGATCAACACGGTGCAGCACCCGCTGCCCTCGGCGAAGCGCTGCCTGGCGCTGGGTCGCGCGGTCAACCGCGCTCTCCGCAGCTGGCCCGGCGAGGAGCGCATCGTGGTGATCGGAACCGGCGGTCTGTCGCATCAACTCGACGGCCAGCGCGCCGGCTTCATCAACCCGGTCTATGATCGGTTCTGCCTCGATAATCTGGCGTTGAAGCCCGATCTTCTGACTCACGACAGCGTTCGCCAGATCGTCGCGAAAGGGGGCACCCAAGGCGTCGAGATCCTGAACTGGATCGCCGCACGCGGCGCTCTCGGCGACGTTGCGCTGCACGAGGCGAGCCGCAACTATCACATCCCGATCAGCAACACCGCCGCGGCGACGGTCATCCTCGAACCGGCCTGATTGCCGGGGGATCGTCCTCCTGTTGCAGCCGCGCAAAGAATGCCAGGAATCGCGCATGGGTGTCGTTGCGGGTGCTCTGGCGCCGGACAGGGCAATCTCTTATATGCGTGCCATGCAACGCCGGTTCGCCATCGTCACGACTACCACTCCCTCGGGTCCCCGGGGGTTCTTCGGCGTGCGCATCTTCAACTGACGTTATCGCCGAAGACTTCACCCGGAAACGGGTGAGTCGGCGTCTCTCCCCGTTTCCGCTTTCATCAAGGCGCCAGGAACGGATACCGAGACATGCGCTACTATATTGATGCTGAATTCAACGGGAATGGCGGCCGGTTTATCAGAACCGCGCTGGCTCGGCGGGACTGCGCCGAGTCGCGCGATGATGGAGGG
This sequence comes from Sphingomonas sp. P3_C5, assembly GCF_056402635.1. Classification (NCBI taxonomy): domain Bacteria; kingdom Pseudomonadati; phylum Pseudomonadota; class Alphaproteobacteria; order Sphingomonadales; family Sphingomonadaceae; genus Sphingomonas; species Sphingomonas sp. P3_C5. The sequence goes on along the minus strand of NZ_JBFUHA010000005.1, from coordinate 220,302 downwards.
CGCTTGAGATGAGACAAGTCCAAGCGCCTTGCCTATATGAGCCGGGCGAAGGCATAAGCCGCGCTCCCGATACCCCCTCCGATAGAAAGTCCAATCCCGTGTCTGAGATGTTCCGCATAACGCTGCCCGACGGTTCCGTCCGTGAGGTAGCCCCGGGGACTACCCCGGCGGACATCGCTGCGGCGATCGGTCCGGGCCTTGCCAAGGCGACGATCGCCGCGCGCGTCGATGGCGATCTGCGCGATGCCATGCGTCCGTTCGACGGCGACGCAAACCTCGCGCTCGTCACGGCGCGGGATGAGAAGGATGCGCTTGAACTCGCCCGCCATGATTTCGCGCATGTGCTGGCGGAAGCGGTGCAGAACCTGTTCCCCGGCACCCAGATCACCTTCGGTCCCTCGACGGACGATGGCTTTTATTACGACTTCGCGCCCAAGGACCGCCCCTTCACAGAGGAGGATCTGCCGGCGATCGAGGCCGAGATGCGCAAGATCATCGCCGCGGACAAGCCGATCAGGCGTGAGGTCTGGAGCCGCGAGCAGCTCATCACGCGCTGGCGCGAGCAGGGCGAGAGCTTCAAGGCCGAATGGGCCGCCGAACTCCCCGAGCATGAGGAGCTGACGGTCTATTGGTCGGGTGGCGACTGGCTCGACATGTGCCGCGGCCCGCATCTCGCCTCGACCGGCAAGCTCGATCCCCAGGCGTTCAAGCTCACGCGCGTCTCGGGCGCCTATTGGCGCGGCGACCAGGCCAACGCCATGCTCAGCCGCATCTACGGCACCGGCTGGCTGAGCAAGAAGCAGCTCGACCAGCACCTCTTCCGGCTGGAAGAGGCGGCGAAGCGCGATCATCGCAAGATCGGCCAGGAGATGGACCTGTTCCATCTCCAGTCCGAAGCTCAAGGGTCGGTGTTCTGGCATCCCAAGGGCTTCATCCTGTGGCGCCAGCTCGAGGCCTATATGCGCCGCCGGCTCGATGCGGCCGGCTATGTCGAGGTCAAGACGCCGCAGCTGATGGACGCGCGCCAATGGGAGCAGTCCGGCCATTGGGGCAAGTACCGCGAGAACATGTTCATCGTCCCCGACGAGATCCCCAATGCCGAGGAAGAGGGCCCGATCCTCTCCGGCAAGGCGGAGCTGATGGCGCTGAAGCCGATGAACTGCCCCGCGCATGTCCTGATCTTCCGCCAGGGGATCAAGTCGTACCGCGATCTGCCGATCCGCATGGCCGAGTTCGGCTGCTGCCACCGCAACGAGCCGCACGGCGCGCTGCACGGCATCATGCGCGTCCGCCAGTTCACCCAGGACGACGCGCATATCTTCGTGCGCGAGGATCAGCAGATCGAGGAGATCAAGGCGTTCTGCGATCTGCTCGACAGCATCTACCGCGATCTCGGCTTCGAGAATTACGCGATCAAGCTGGCGCTCCGCCCCGAAAAGCGCTTCGGTAGCGAAGAGATGTGGGACCGGGCCGAGCAGACGCTGCGCGATGCGGTCGAAGCGACCGGCCGTGCGACCGCAGACTATGGCTGGGAGGAGCTGCCCGGGGAAGGCGCCTTCTACGCGCCGAAGCTTGAGTTCCATCTGACCGATGCGATCGGCCGGACGTGGCAGGTCGGCACGATGCAGGCCGATACCGTGCTGCCGGAGCGACTCGATGCGAGCTATGTCGGCGAGGATGGCAATCGCCACCGGCCGGTCATGCTCCACCGCGCGATCCTCGGCACGTTCGAGCGCTTCCTCGGCATATTGATCGAGCACCATGCCGGCCGCTTCCCGCTCTGGCTCGCGCCGGTACAGGCAGTGGTCGCGACGATCGTCTCGGACGCTGACGATTATGCGAAAGAGGTCACGGCGAAGCTGGCCGCGGCCGGCCTGCGAGTGGAGACCGATCTGCGCAACGAGAAGATCAACTACAAGGTGCGCGAGCACTCGCTGGCCAAGGTCCCGAACCTGCTCGTCGTCGGCAAGCGCGAGGCCGAGGAAGGTACCGTCGCGCTGCGCCAGCTCGGCAGCGAACGGCAGCAGATGCTGAGCCTCGACGAGGCTATCGCGATGCTCAGGAAAGACGCGACCCCGCCCGATCTGTGACGCCCTTGCCACCATTCCCGCCACTTCGGGGATGGTGGCTCGGATGCCGGCAAAGCAGCACCTTTCATAACGCACTAAAAATCACTATATGCCGCCGCCTAACCTCCAAGGAGCAATACCTATCCGTCCTCCCATGATCCGGCGTCCGCAAGGGGCGCCCGTGCCGATGAACGGCCCGCGCTTCAACGAATTCATTGTCTCGCCCAAGGTCCGCGTGATCGATCAGGACGGCGAGAACCTCGGTGTGATGTACACCCGCGAAGCGATGGAGCAGGCACAGAGCGTCGGGCTCGACCTTGTCGAAGTGTCGCCCAACGCCGATCCGCCCGTCGCCAAGTTCCTCGATGTCGGCAAGTTCAAATACGAGGCGCAGAAAAAGGCGAACCTCGCGCGCAAGTCGCAGAAGACGCAGGAGATCAAGGAGATCAAGATGCGTCCGAACATCGACGACCATGATTACGACACCAAGATGAAGAAGGTGCTCGAGTTCATCGACGAGGGCGACAAGGTGAAGATCACCCTGCGCTTCCGCGGCCGCGAGCTCAGCCATGGCCAGCTCGGCATGGCGCTGCTCCAGCGCGTCCAGGCCGATGTCGTCGAGACCGCCAAGGTCGAAGCCTATCCGCGCATGGAAGGCCGTCAGATGCTGATGGTACTCGCGCCCAAGTAACGTCTCGCGCCGGTCAGTCAGCGGCTGCCGGCGGTTCCCATAGCTCGATCGCATTGCCCTCGGGGTCGTGGATTCGCGCGAACTGGCCGATCGACGGGTCGTTCCACTCGGGCTTGGTGATGATCTCGACGCCGGCGGCGTTCAGCTGCTCAAGCAGCGAATCGAGATCGCTGACCCGCAGGTTGATCATCCATTGCTTGTCGGCGGCGAAATAGTCGGTGGTCTCCTTGAACGGCCCGAACACCACTGGCCCGCCCTCGGTCTGCCACGACCATTCGTCAGCCGTGCCGCCAGCCGTCGCGACGCAGCCCGAGCCCACATTCAGATGCTCGCGATACCAGGCATTCAGCGCGTCGGGATCCTTTGCGCGAAAGAACAGCCCGCCAATTCCCAATACCGGCATCGCACTCTCCTTCAGTTCGGGCCTTCAGTTCAGGCAGCTTCCTTGATCGGCGTACCCGCCGCTGCTTCGAGCAAACGCCGCTCGATCGCCTTCAGCCGCGCCGCGCCGGCAATCTTGTCACCAATCAGATCAGTTAGATAGAAGGTATCGACCGCGCGCTCGCCATAGGTCGCGACATGCGCCGAGTGGATCGTCACCTTGGACTGGAACAGGCCGTGCGCGAGCTGGTGGAGCAACGCCGGCCGGTCGCGCGCATTGACCTCGATCACGGTGAAGCGGTTCGAGGCGCGGTTGTCGATCAGCACATTGGGGGCGATGTCGAAGGCTTCGGCGCGGGTCCGCGGCAATGGCTTGGCCATCAGCCGGTCGGCGAGCCGGGAGCGGTTGGCGAGCGCGTCCTCGATCGCCCCTTTCAGCCGGTTGAGCTGGACGGTGTCGTCGAACGGCCGCCCGACCGGATCCTGGACGAGGAAATTGTCGAGCGCCATGCCGTCCCGCGTCGTGTGAATCCGCGCATCGATGATGTTGCCGCCCGCGACGCTGATCGCGCCCGCGATCCTGTAGAACAGGCCCGGATGGTCAGCGGCATAGACGGTGACGAGCGTCGCGCCGCGCTCGGGATAGACCTGTGCTGCAATGAAGAGCTGCGCATCGCCCGCCTCCTCGATAACGCGCGCGTTGCGGACCAGGATGTCCTCGGGCTCGGCGACCCAATAGGGTTCGGGCAACCGCTTCACCAAAGCGGCGAAACGCTTCTCGTCCCAGCCGAGCGCTGTCTTGAGCGCCTCCTGCTTGGCGGCGATGCGCTCGCTGCGACCCTTCTGCTTGTGGCCGAGGCGCAGCACTTCCTCAGCTGACTCATACAGGTCGGACAGGAGCTGACGCTTCCAGCCATTCCACACCCCCGGGCCCACCGCGCGGATATCGACCACCGTCAGCGCCAGCAGCAGCCGGAGCCGTTCCGGGCTTTGCACGATGTCGCAGAAATCGAGGATCGTCTTAAAGTCCGAAAGGTCGCGCTTGAAGGCGGTCGCCGACATCAGGAGATGCCAGCGCACCAGCCACGCGACCGTCTCGGTCTCGGCCGGTGACAGCCCGAAGCGTGGCCCCAGCCGGTTCGCAACCTCAGCGCCGAGCAGCGAATGGTCGCCGCCACGCCCCTTGGCGATGTCGTGCAGCAGCACCGCGACATAAAGCACGCGGCGCGAGACGATCTGCTTCATGATCGCGGCCGAAAGCGGATGGTCCTCGTTGAGCTCGCCGCGCTCGATCTTCGACAGCAGCCCGATCGCCCGGATAGTGTGCTCGTCGACCGTGTAATGGTGGTACATGTCGAACTGCATCTGCGCCACGACGCGGCCGAAATCGGGCACGAAGCGGCCGAACACACCCGCCTCGTTCATCCAGCGCAGCACTGTCTCCGGATCACGCGGGCTGGCCAGCACATCGAGGAACAGCGCATTGGCCTTGGGGTCGCGGCGAATATCGTCGGCGAGCTTGGCGTCGCGCGCAGCAGCCCGCATCGCCAGCGGATGGATCTCGAGGCGATGCTTGTCGGCGAGCGCGAACATCTCGATCAGCCGCACCGGATCCTTTTGCAGGAAATCGTCGGACGGCAGCGCAATCCGCCCGCGCACCAGGGTGAAGCCGTTGAGCTTGCCCGGCGAGCGCCGCAGCGTCGGAAAGCCGAAGCGGCTCCCGCGCGCCGCGAACTTCTCGTCGAGATGGGCGAGGAACACCCCGGTCAGATCCCCCACCGTCTTCGCCTGCAGGAAATAATACTGCATGAACCGCTCGACGCTCGATTTGCCGGGCCGGTCGGCAAAATGCATCAGCTCGGCGATCTCGCGCTGCAGGTCGAAGGTCAGCCGGTCCTCGGCGCGGCCGGCAAGGCTGTGGAGATGGCAGCGCACCGCCCAGAGGAAATTCTCGGCGCGGTGGAACTGGCGGTATTCGGCGCGGCTCAGCAGCCCTGCCTCGACCAGCTCGGCGGGCTCTGTGACGTTATAGGCGTATTTGCCGATCCAGAAGAGCGTGTGGAGATCGCGCAGGCCGCCCTTGGCTTCCTTCACATTGGGCTCGACGACATAGCGGGTGTCGCCCATCTTCTTGTGGCGCTGGTCGCGCTCGATCAGCTTGTCGGCGATGAACTGGCGCGCGGTGCCGGCCTGCACCTCGGCGCGGAAGCGCGCGGCCGCCTCGTCATAGAGCGGCTGGTCGCCCCACACATAGCGCGCCTCGAGCAAGGCGGTGCGGATCGTCACGTCGCTCTTCGCCTGGCGCACCATCTCATCGAGCGAGCGGCTCGAATGGCCCACCTTCAGCCCGAGATCCCATAGCGCATAGAGCATCGTCTCGATGATCTGCTCAGCCCAGCCGGTCTGCTTCCACGGGGTCAGGAAGCCGATATCGATGTCCGAATAGGCGGCCATCTCGCCGCGCCCATAGCCGCCGACCGCGATCAGGGTGAGTCGCTCGCCTGCGGTCGGGTTGCTGCTGCGATAGAGGCGCTTGGTGGTGAAATCATAGAGCAGCCGCAGCAGCTGATCGGTTAGAAAGGCCTGCGCTGCCGCCGCTTCGAGCCCGCGCGAGGGATGTTCGATCAGCCGCCGCGCGATCTCGGCGCGTCCGGCGTCGAGCGCGACCTTGAGGATCGCGGTGGCGTCCCGGCGCAGCACCGTCTTGTCGTCGCCCTCGATCGCGGCGAGCGCATCAGCGAGCCCCCGGCGATCAATGATGGCGCGGCGATGGGGCAGGGTGTCGAAACGGCTTGGCATGATCAGCAGATAGGGCTTCCTGGGGGTCACGTCATCTTATTCCAGGGCGCGCAGTCAATCCCGTCTCTCTCTGGTCGATCCGCGCAGGAGGCACGCAATCTCCCGATCCTAAAGGTCTACGGCATTGCGGACTCCGACAGCAATGACCCGGATTTCCCTGACAAACACACACGTCCATTTGACAACCTTGCTTGACAGGCAGGCGACCTTGACTGTAAAGCTTCCTTCACTGATTCGAAAGGAGCCTTTACCCGTGACCAAGAACCAAGCCGTCAAGCGCTACAACCGGAGCGTCATCATCCTGAGCCTGATCTACGCCCTGCTGCTGTGCGGCGCGGTATATCTGTTCGTCCATCATTTGCTGAGCGGGCCGGTCGCCTATGTCGCTGCGGTGCTGCCGGCGCTGCCGATCATCGGCATCTTCGTGGTGATCGGCCGCTATCTCGTCGAGGAGACGGACGAGTATCTGCGCGACCAGTTCGTCCGCAAGGCGCTGATCGCCAGCGGCTTTACGCTCAGCGTCGCCAGCGCCTGGGGGTTCCTCGAGAATTTCGATCTCGTGCCCCATGTCTATGCCTATTACGCCGCGATCCTGTGGTTCGCCGGGCTTGGGCTCGGCTCCTGCTTCAACGCATTTCAGACACGGCGAGGTGAGGCATGAAAAACCGCCTCAAGGTGCTCCGCGCCGAGCGCGACTGGAGCCAGGGCGACCTTGCCGACCGGCTCGAGGTTTCGCGCCAGAGCGTGAACGCGATCGAGACCGGGCGCTACGACCCCTCGCTCCCCCTCGCCTTCAGGATCGCCGAGCTTTTCGAGCTCTCGATCGAACAGATTTTCACCAGCCCTTCCAGGGAGAATGACCAATGACGCCCGCCAATAAAGGCCGCCTGATTGCCGCTTTCGCTTTCCCGCTGTTCCTGCTCAACGCCAATCCGGCGCACGCCGCGCCGGCAGCTGCGGTCACCGCCCCTGATGGGCGTTGGCACATCGCCGTGGTGATGGACCATATCTCGATTGAGGTGACGGGCAAGGGATCGCCGATTTTCCTGATCCCCGGCCTCGCCAGCCCGCGCGCGACCTGGGAGGGCGTCGTGCCTGAACTGGCAAAGACCCACCGTGTCTATCTCGTCCAGGTCAACGGCTTCGGTGGCGATGCGCCCGGCGCCAATCTGAAGCCTGGGATTCTCGACGGCGTGGTCGCCGATCTCGATAGCTTTATTGTGGAGAGCAACATCAAGGGCGCGGCGATCGTCGGCCATTCGATGGGCGGGCTGGTTGGCCTGATGTTCGCCAAGGCGCATCCAGACCATGTCTCGCGGCTGATGATCGTCGATTCGCTGCCCTTTTTCGGCATGCTGTTCGGCCCGACTGCGACCGTCGCAATGGTCGAGCCTCAGGGCAAGGCGATGCGTGACCAGATGGCCGCCACTTATGGCAAGCCGGCCGATCCGACGCAGGCGGAGGCTACGGCGAACCGGCTTGCACTGAAGCCTGAGTCGCGGGCCAAAGTGAAGGCTTGGGTGATGGCGGCTGATCCCCGGGTTTCGGGCGAGGCTATGTATGAGGATCTGACCACGGACCTGCGGGAAGATCTGGCGAGCATCAAGACGCCGATCACTTTGGTTTATCCATGGGCAGAGACTGGGCCGACCAAGGCCATGGCGGATCCGCTTTATCGCGGCGCCTATGCGGCTGCGCCGAATGTTACCTTTGTCGATGTCGGGGATTCAGCGCATTTCGTGATGCTTGATCAGCCGGCGGCGTTTGCGGCGGCGCTGAAGGTGTTTGCTGAGGGGAAGTGACTCTGTTCCTCCCCGAGCTTGCTCGGGGAGGGGGTGCGCGAGCTTTGGATTGCCCCCGGCAATCCAAGATCCTGTCCGGGGGACACGATCTCGCTCGCACACCCGCTTCTTCAGCGGGTGGTGGAGGGGCTTGGAGCGTGGCAATCTCGCCGCGCTCCAAGCCCCTCCACCATTCGCCAGAAGATGGCGAATGCGTCGGAGCGAGATCCTGTCCCCCGGACAGGATCTTGGCCTGCCGGGGGCAGGCCAAAGCTCCAACGCCCTCCCCGCGCCGKGGAGGAACTAAGGGACGCTTGACCCTTCTCCGGGCCGCGCTCCATCCGGGCGCGGCCGGGGGATTTCGGTTCTGACGGGGTGACGCTGCCGGACGCATCTCGTAGATAGCCGGCCATGTCCGACTCCCCTCTCTCAGCATCTCCCCCAGGCCGCCCGGCGCTTGCCTATCATCTGACCAAGGGCTCTGGGCCGACCATCGTCTTCCTGCCGGGCTATGCCTCCGACATGTCGGGCACCAAGGCGCTTGCGCTCGAGGCCTGGGCAAGAGCGGCGGGGCGGGGGTTTCTGCGGTTCGATTATAGCGGCTGCGGACAAAGTGAGGGCGTGTTCGAGGAGCAGAGCCTGGCGGGGTGGCGCGACGATGTGGTGACGATGCTCGACCAGCTGGTCGAAGGGCCGGCGGTGCTGGTCGGATCGTCGATGGGCGGGTGGCTGATGCTGCTCGTTGCGCGCGATCGGCCGGAGAAGGTGGCGGCGCTGGTCGGCGTTGCGCCGGCGCCCGACTTCACTGACTGGGGCTTCACCATGGAGGAGAAGATGGCGCTGCTCCAGACCGGTCGCCTGGAACGGCCTTCCGCTTATTCGGACACGCCGACGCTTTATACCGCGAAATTCTGGCAATCGGGCGAGGCGAACCGGCTGATGTTCGGGCAGATCGCCATCGATGTGCCGGTGCGCCTGCTGCAGGGTCAGGCCGATACCGATGTGCCGTGGACTCGCACCACACGGCTCACCGAGCTGATCCGTTCAGCCGATGTGCAGACAATACTCATCAAGGACGGCGACCACCGCCTGTCCCGCGATCGCGATATCGCTTTGCTCATCCAGGCAGTCGAGGATGTGATCCAGCGCCTATGATCCTGCTTCTACCAATGCTTCTGCAAGCCGCCGCTGCCCCGCAGGCAGGGCCGCCCGATCCGGTCGAGCAGCGCTTCGAGCGGTGCGTCAACCTCGCATCGAGCGATCCGGTCAAGGCCGAGGGCGACGCCGGCCAATGGCAGCGCGATGGCGGCGGATTCCTGGCGCATCAATGCCTTGGCATCACCTATGCGGCCGAGTTGCGATGGAGCGCGGCGGCGGCTGAGTTCGAATCGGCGGCGCGCGGCGGCGAGATCGCGCATGACAGGCGCGCGGCGAATTACTGGGCTCAGGCGGGTAATGCCTGGCTCGCCGCGGGCCAACCGCTGAACGCGCGCGGCGCGCTCAACGCGGCGCTGGCAAGCGGTACGCTCGAGGGCCTGCAGCGCGGTGAGGCCAATCTCGACCGGGCACGGGCGTTCGTCGCGAGCGGCGACCTTGCGAGTGCCCGCGCCGACCTGGATCGCGCCTGTGTCGATGCCGCGAGCGACCCGCTTGCCTGGCTGCTTTCGGCGACGCTCGCGCGGCGGATGGGCGAGGTGCCGCGGGCGAAGAAGGACATCGCCCAGGCGCTCCACCTTGCCGGCGACGATGCCTCGGTGCAGCTCGAGGCGGGCAATATCGCAGCGCTCGCAGGTGACGAGCCGGGCGCGAAGCTGGCCTGGCAGCGGGCGGTGAGCATCAAGCCGGACGGCGCTGCGGGCCGCGCTGCGCGCAATGCCCTGAGGCAGTTCGATCCGCCCGCAAAACCATAGGGTTCGGGGCTGTCGGGGCTGGCAAGAACGGCCGTCCGGCCCTATCTGGCTGTGGTCCCGACTGGAGCCTGACAATGCAATATCTCCACACCATGATCCGTGTCTCCGATCCCGATGCGACGATCCGTTTCTTCGAGCTGGTCGGCCTGAAAGAGGTGCGGCGGATCCAGAGCGAGCAGGGGCGCTTCACCCTGATCTTCATGTCGGTGCCGGGCGAAGAGGGTAAGGCCGAGGTGGAGCTGACGCACAACTGGGACCCGGAGGAATATGGCGGCGGGCGCAATTTCGGGCACCTCGCCTACCGCGTCGATAATATCTACGAGACCTGCCAGCGGCTGATGGACGCCGGCGTGACGATCAATCGCCCGCCGCGCGACGGCCATATGGCGTTCGTCCGCAGCCCGGACAATATCTCGGTCGAGCTGCTGCAGGACGGGCATCTCGCGCCAGCCGAGCCATGGGTATCGATGCCGAATACGGGCGTCTGGTAGCATGAGCGCGGCGGCGCGCGCCTTTCTGGCGATGACCGGCGCGCGCTTGCCGATCGTGCAGGCGCCGATGGCGAATTTTGCCGGGACCGAGCTGGCGATCGCGGCGATCGGCGCGGGGGCGGTTGGATCGCTGCCCTGCGCGGTGCTGGATGCCGAGGCGGTGGCGGCGCAGGCGGCGACGGTGCGGGCGGCCGCAAGCGGGCCGCTAAACCTCAATTTCTTCTGCCATCATCTCGGCCCGGCGCCTGACGAAACGCTGTGGCGGCAGAGCCTTGCGCGCTTCTATGCCGAGGAGGGCATCGCGCAGCCGACCGACAGCCCACCGCTGCGCCGGCCTTTCGATGCTGCGCTGGCGGATGCGGTCGAGGCAGTGCGGCCGGAGATCGTGAGCTTCCATTTCGGCTTGCCTGATGACGCCCTGCTGGCGCGAGTCCGAGCGAGCGGCGCGCGTGTTTTCGGCAATGCCACCACCTTGGCCGAAGCGATCTGGCTCGCAGAGCATGGCTGCGACGCGGTAATCGCACAGGGTTTCGAGGCGGGCGGGCATGCCGGGCATTTCCTGTCGGGCCATCATCCGGTCGGGCTGTTCGCACTGGTCCGCCAGATCGTCGAGGCGGTTCGCGTGCCGGTGATCGCGGCGGGCGGCATTGCCGATGCGCGCGGTGCGGCGGCGGCGATCGGGCTGGGTGCGGCGGCGGTCCAGATCGGGACCGCCTATCTGCGGACGCCCGAGGCCAAGCCGAGTGCGGTCCACCGCAAGCGGCTTGAGACCGCGACGGCTGACGACAGCGTCTTCACCAATGTGTTCACCGGCGGGCTCGCACGGGGCCTGCGCAACCGGCTGGTCGACGGGCTCGGGCCGGTAAGCGATGCGGCACCGCCCTTCCCTTATGCGAGCTCAGCGCTCGCCCCGTTGCGCGCCCATGCCGAGGCTGAGGGACGGGATGATTTCTCGCCGCTCTGGGCGGGCCAGGGCGTGGCACTGGCCCGCGCCGAGCCCGCGGCCGTCCTGACCGAGCGCCTCGGCGGCGCCGCCCTTTCTTCCGGGAGCTTTGCATGACCAATCTCGAAATCGTCCGGATCCCGGCGCTCAGCGATAATTATATCTGGTTGGTCCATGATTCGGTGTCGGACCAGACGATGGTGGTCGACCCCGCAGAAGCGGCACCGGTGCTGGCGGAAGCCGACCAGCGGGGCTGGCGGATCGGGCAGATCTGGAACACCCACTGGCACCCCGATCACACCGGCGGCAATGCTGCGATCAAGGCGGCGACCGGGGCCTTGGTCTTCGGTCCCTCCACCGAGGCGGAGCGCATCCCGACGCTCGACATCCCTTTGCGCGAGGGCGACACGGTGCGGCTGGGCACTCACGTTGCGACCGTGCTGGAGACGCCGGGCCACACCGCCGGCCATATCGTTTTCCATCTCCCCGGCGACGCAGTCGTCTTCACCGGCGATACCCTGTTCGCGATGGGATGCGGACGACTGTTCGAGGGCGATGCCGAGCAGATGTTCGACAATATGCAGCGGCTGGCGGCGCTCCCGCCCGAGACGATCGTCTATTGCGCGCATGAATATACCCAGGCCAATGGCCGCTTCGCGCGGGTCGCCGAGCCCGACAACCATGCAGTCGCCGATCGTATGACTGAGGTCGATGCAGCGCGCGAACGCGGCGAGGCGACGGTGCCGACGACGATCGCCGAGGAGCGCGCGACCAACCCGTTCCTCCGCGCCACTTCAGCTGAAGAGCTCGCCGAGCGACGCGCGGCAAAGGATGCTTTTCGCGGCTGAATGCGCTATGGGACAGGTGGCGGGGGCGTCGCACGAAGGAGCTTGTGATGCGTGTCCTGATCTCGCTGCTCGCAGTCGCTCTCGCGGGGTCGGCGGTTGCTGCCGATCGTGCGCCGCGCCAGACCGATGAGGAGAAGCTCGCCGCCGCGCTGAAAGGCCTGGTTCCCGACAAGCCGATGGACTGTCTCACCGATCGGACTCAGCCGTCGCAGCTCGAAGCTTATGGCTCGACGATCCTCTACAGGGTCAGCAAGAACCTGGTGTATCGCAACGACACTGGTGGCGGCTGCGAGCACATCGCGAGTGGCGACATCCTGGTCACGCAATCGATCTCGGGCCGGCTGTGCCGCGGCGATATCGGCCGGACCGTCAGCCCCTCGCCGCGTTTCCAGACCGGAAGCTGCTCGCTCGGCAGCTTCATCCCCTATCGGAGGCCGAAATGACCAAACTCCCCCTTCTCGCGCTTATCTTCGTCGCAGCGGGCGCAATGGCCGCCGACAGCAACCGCGATGAACGCGATCTCGCCAAGGCGCTTGCCGGCCGCACACCCGGAAAGCCCGCCGATTGTATGAGCTCGTCCTGGACGGACGGTCCGCAGATTATCGGCAACCGCACCCTGATCTATCGCGCGGGTAGCCGGGTCTGGCGCAACGACCTGCCCGCTGCATGTCCGGGGCTCGATGATGATTCGATCATCGTGGCCGAGATCCATGGCAGCCAGCTGTGCCGCAACGACCTTTTTTATACGCTCGAGCGCGGCGGCTCCCGCATCCCGGGCCCGCATTGCCGGCTGGGGATGTTCACCCCGTACGAGAAGCCGAAGAGCTGAGACCTGCCGCCGCGCTCGGTAAGGCAACCTGATCAGGAAGGAGACGGGGGCGCGGTTCAGTGCGCCCCCGGCCTGTCAGCTAGAAGGTACCGCGCAGCCCGACCAGCACCTGACGGCCCGGCTTGTACTGCGTGAAGGTGTCGTTGCTGAACTGGAAGTATGAGCGCAGCGTCGCATCAGTGAAGTTCGATACGTTGACGGTCAGCTGCGGCAGATGCGGAACGCCCAGGATCTTGTCGAGATCGAAGGCCGAGGAGAAGTCGTAGGTCGTATAATTGCTGTTGAACAGCGCCGCGGCCGGGATGCCGTTCTGCGCCGGACCGGAGCTCTGCGAACCACGCCGCGACGTGGTCGAGACGCGCAGCATCACGCCGTGCTTCTCGTAATAGCCGGTGATGTTGTAGGTGAACGGCGCGACGCCGAAGGCGACCGCGGCGCCCTTGGTCGTCTGATCGACGATCGTCGCATTGGCGTTGAAGCCGAAGCCGGTCACGCCGATGTGGCGGGTCAGGAAGTCGAGCGGCTGGACCCACTGGAATTCGAGGCCGTTGATCGTCAGCTTGTCTGCCACGTTGATCTGTGAGGTCAGCTGGACCTGCGCCGCGGTGGGGCCGCCGCGCGAGGTGATCGCGATCTGCTGAGTGGGATTCAGCGTGTCATAGGTGATGCCGTATTGGGCAAGCGACGTGAACGGCACGGTGGTGATGTTGGTGGTCGTGAAGCCAGTGATCGCCTTGCGGAACGCATTGAAACTGATCACGCCCTCGCGCCCGGTATAATATTCGAAGCCGAGATCGAGATTGGTTGACAGATAGGGCTTGAGCGCCGGGTTGCCGATCGTTGCCTGGTCGGCCGATGGCGCGCCGAAGTTCACGCCCGGAAGCTGCGCCGAGGGATCGGGCCGGGTCATGGTACGCGATCCGGCGAGGCGGACAACGGCGTGCTCGCCGATATCATAGGCGAAAGTCGCCGCCGGCAACCAGTTCGTATACTGGTTGCGGGTCGTCACCTGGTTGACGATATTGGGATAGCGGCTGCCATCCGGGATAGTCGCACCGCCGGCAGTGGTATTGCGCGGATCGGGCAACGAGACCCGGCCCCTGATCGTCTGGATCGTGTTGACGTAGCGCAGACCCACATTGAAGCGCAGCGTATTGCCGCCAAGCTCCTGCGAGCCGTTCAGGGTGGCGAAGGCGGATTTCACCACCTCACGAATAAAGCCGCCGCTTGCACCGGTATTGGCGCCGCCCGTGTCAGGCTCATTGTCGTGATAAAATTTGTAATTGGTCGCCTTGGCGAAGGCCGGGAAATTCACCGTCACAAAGCCTGCAGGACCAGGCATGAGATAGCCTGGGAAGGCCGAATTCGGCACCAGCGAACCGCCATAGGTCACCGGGCCTGTCAAGCCTGACGTATAGCCGGTGCCATATCCAGGATAGGTCGGATAGCCGGCGGGGGCAGCGCCCGGCGCATTCAGTCCGACACAGGGTGGCTGAGTGTTGGGGGAAGGCACAAACACATTGGGATTGTTGCCGCAGGCCGCGTTCTGCCACGCCTGGGTATTGTCGAAGCCCTGGATAAGGCGCGACACATCGTCAAAGGCGGCGCCGACCTTCAGGTTGAGCGCCGCGCTGCCCCAAATGACATCCCCGCGCACGCCCTTGGTCACATAGCGGCGGCGTTCGTCCTGGAGATTGACGCGCGCGCCGGTATTCCAGCCGAAATTCGCCGGATTGTTGAGGTCGATGCTCGATTTGATGATCGGGACGCCGCCGGTATTCGTATAATCGACTGTCGTGCCGAGGCCGAGAGGAGTCGTCCCGCCCACGGTCGGGCTCTCGCGATGGAAGGTCGAGCGGGAATAGTTGCCTTGGACCTCGACCTTCAACGAGTCGGAAACCTCCCACTCGCCGCCCGGGTTGATGTTGAACAGGCGAGTCGTCTCGATATAGGGACGGAATTCATCGAAGAACTGCGTATTGGCAAAGGTGCCGCTGGTCACCGAGCAGCCGGCGCTGCAATCCGATTTGTCGAATTTCAGATTGAGCGGGATGATGGCGCTGTTGCGCACGATCCAGGCCATATCTTCGCGGATCAGGTCGTTGTGCTTGTAGCCATAGAGCCCGTCGACATAGAAATGCAGCGTGTCGGTGGGGCGGAATTCCAGGCTGACAATGGCGTTGAAGCGGTCTCGCGTGCCGCGCTCGTCCGCAGGACGGCCAAGGCGCGGCAGCAGTGCATTGTCGATCTGCTGGATCGTCGCGCCCGGATTATGGGCGAGCAGAAAGGCCTGGTCGATGACCGTGCCGGCGACAAGCCCGCCGCCCGCGCCCACCGGAACGACCGCCGGAATGGTCCAGTTGCCGCCGCCCGTGCTGTTGCAACCGGTGGCGGCGCCGCACTGCGCGGCCGAGAGCGCTGGATTGGTATAGCCGATCGTCTCGAAACCCCGCGTCTCGGTGTGCAGGCGCTGGCCGGAGAAGCCTGCGAGGATGCCGATCGTATCGGTGTGCCAGCTGCCGAGCAGCGATCCGCGAACGCCGAGGGCATGTTCGATGCCCTGCTGTGATCCCTGAACA
This sequence comes from Sphingomonas sp. P3_C5, assembly GCF_056402635.1. Taxonomy (NCBI): domain Bacteria; kingdom Pseudomonadati; phylum Pseudomonadota; class Alphaproteobacteria; order Sphingomonadales; family Sphingomonadaceae; genus Sphingomonas; species Sphingomonas sp. P3_C5. The sequence goes on along the minus strand of NZ_JBFUHA010000005.1, from coordinate 204,981 downwards.
TTGTAGCTGATATAGTTATTGGCACGGTCGAACGGACGCGCCGCGCGCAGATCGACATTACCGGCCGCGCCGCCCTCGAGCAGATCGGCTGTGTAGCTCTTGTTGACCGTCAGCTTGGTGAAGAGATCCGTCGGGAAAAAGCTGAGATCGACCGAGCGATCGGTGCCCTGAGCATCGGTCGCGCCGGAGGACGCTACGGGCATTGGCGATCCGTTCAGCGTCACGTTGGTGAAATTAGACCCCAGTCCGCGGATCGCGACGTTCACGCCTTCTCCGGTGATATCGCGGCTGATCGTGATGCCCGGGATGCGGTTGAAGGATTCGGCGATGTTGGTGTCGGGAAATTTGCCGATGTCTTCAGCGAAGATCGAATCGGTGAAGCCGGTGGATGCACGCTTGGCGTCAGTCGATTTGGCGAGGCTCGAGCGGTAGCCAGTCACGACGATATCTTCCGTCGCGCCCTGTGCCGGCGGGCTCGCATCCTGCGCTGCGGCGGCTTGGTCCTGCGGGGGCGCGGTTTGCGCGCTCGCGAAACTGATGGGGAGCACCGCGGCTGCGGTGGCGCAGAGCAAGGCAGCGCGGGTGAGGCGTTGGCGGGATTCAATCTGAAGCATTTCGGTATCCTCTCTGAGTTTCGCCGCCTCTTCATGAAGCGCGCGACAGCTGTGGGCGGGTGAAAGCGGTCGTTAGGGACTGGATCGGGCACTTGCCGGGGCGCGACTATTCGATGGCCTGCACTGGGCGCCCGATAATCGGGGGCAAAACCGCCATGACACCGGATATAGCCACATCACTGAAATCCCGCCCCTGTCATAACATTTTATGATAGCGCTATCATGCTATAGGATTGGTCATAATGTCAATCGCGCATTGGCAAGGCCAATTTAGCCTTTATTGGCACGGCAGACTCGCCACTTGGCGTGGATTCCGATCAGGCCATGTAGATTATAGGCGCGGATGTGATATCGCTCGGCAGCTTCAACCAACCAGGACATGCCCATGGCGTCGCGACCCAATCTCCTGGACTCTCAAGACCGGCGCGGCGGGGATCGCCTTTATCAGCGCCTTGCTCGAATCCTGTTTGACGAGCTCGCGACGCGCAAATACGCCGTTGGCGATCGCCTGCCGGCAGAGCGCGAACTTTCGCTCGAACACGGGGTCAGCCGTCCTGCTGTTCGCGAGGCCCTGATCGCGCTCGAGGTGCAGGGTTATGTCGAGGTGCGCCTTGGAGCCGGCGCCTTTGTGCGGCGGTTGCCGGGAGACGAAGAACATCAAGGCTTTGCCATTACGGCGTTCGAGCTGACTGAAGCGAGGCTGGTTTTCGAAGGTGAAGCAGCCGCATTGGCTGCAGTGCATATCACTGACGAGGAACTTGATGAGCTCGACGCCCTGGTTGAGCAGATCGGCCGCGAAAACCTGAAAACGGAGGTGACGGAGGACGCTGACCGCGAGTTTCATTTCGCCATCGCCAAGGCGACGCGCAATGCGGCGATGGTGATGACGCTGGAAAATTATTGGCGGGTGCGCTCCACTTCACCCGAATGCGCCTTGCTCCATGACAAGGCCCGCAGTGCCAAGGTGCGGCCGGTCGTGTCCGAGCACAGTGCGATCGCGGTCGCGTTGCGCGCGCGCGATCCCATGGCAGCGCGCGCTGCGATGCGCGCGCATTTGTCCGCCGTGATGGAGCACCTTCTCTTCACCACCGAAAAGCTGGCGGTCGAAGAAGCGAGGCGGACTGCAGCGACGACGCGTGAGCGCTACCGCGCGGCGGTCCAGGCCTAGCCGCGATCGGGTAACCAAAACGCAGAAACTGGTAGGACCAGTATGCTGTTCAGTACGTCCTGACTCAGACCTACAGCACGAACCGCGAGAGATCGGTGTTGCGGGCGATCGCGGCCAGCTGCTTGTCGACATAGGCGCCGTCGATCACCAAGGTCTCGCCGCGGCGATCCTCAGCGTTGAAGCTGACCTCCTCGAGCAGTTTCTCCATCACCGTCTGCAACCGGCGGGCGCCGATATTCTCGATCTCGCCATTCACCTCGGCGGCGATGCGCGCCACGGCACGGATGCCGGTCTCGGCGAATTCGATCGTCACCCCCTCGGTGCCAATCAGCGCAACATATTGCTGCGTGAGCGATGCCTTGGTGTCGGACAGGATCGCGACGAAATCCTCCTCGGTCAGCGCCTTCAGCTCGACGCGGATCGGCAGGCGGCCCTGGAGTTCGGGGAGCAGGTCGCTCGGCTTGGCGACATGGAAGGCGCCTGACGCGATGAACAACACATGGTCGGTCTTCATCGGCCCATATTTGGTCGCGACCGTGGTGCCCTCGATCAGCGGCAACAGATCGCGCTGCACGCCTTCGCGACTGACCGAGCCGCCACGCACGTCCGACACAGCGATCTTGTCGATTTCGTCCAGGAAGACGATGCCGTTCGCCTCAGCATCGGCAAGCGCGACGCGGCTGACCTCATCCTGGTCGAGACGCTTGTCCGCCTCTTCCTCGATCAGCTTTTCCCAGGCGCTGGGGACGGTGAGCTTGCGGCGCTTGAGCGGTGCGCCGCTGCCGAACGCCTTGCCCATCATCTCGCCGAGATTGATCATGCCGATCTGGCCAGGCACCTCGAACGGCATTTGCGGCTGGGCTTCGAGCTCGACCTCGATCTCGGTATTCTCGAGATGGCCGTCGCGGAAGCGCTGGCGGAAGGCCTCGCGGGTCGCCTCGCTGGCGCCCTTGCCAGTCAACGCGTCGAGCAGGCGCGCCATCGCGGCCTCCTCGGCCTTGTCCTTCACCGCGACGCGGCGGCGCTCCTTTTCGAGCCTGATCGCTTCCTCGACGAGATCGCGCGCGATCTGCTCCACATCGCGGCCGACATAGCCGACCTCAGTGAATTTGGTCGCCTCGACCTTCACGAAAGGGGCGTCGGCGAGCTTTGCCAGGCGGCGGCTGATCTCGGTCTTGCCGCAGCCGGTCGGGCCAATCATCAGGATGTTCTTGGGGGTCACCTCATCGCGCAGATCGGCACCGAGCTGCTGGCGGCGCCAGCGATTGCGCATCGCAACCGCGACCGCTTTCTTGGCGTCGGCCTGGCCGATGATGTGCTCGTCGAGCGCTGCGACGATGGTCTTGGGTGTGAGTGCTTCGTTCATTTTCTACTCTTTAGCCCCTCCCCTTCAGGGGAGGGGTTGGGGTGGGGCAATGTGTCATGATGCGGGGGCGGAGGAGAGTCCCCCACCCCCAACCCCTCCCCTGAAGGGGAGGGGCTTTTGAAGTCAGGTCGCGCTGTCGAGCGCCTCAACGGTCAATCGGTCATTGGTGTAGACGCAGACCTCGGCCGCGATGGCCATGGCCTTGCGGCAGATCTTCTCGGCGTCGTCCTCGTAATCGACGAGCGCGCGCGCGGCCGCGAGGGCATAGTTGCCGCCCGAACCGATCGCCGCGATCCCCGCTTCCGGCTCGAGCACATCGCCGTTGCCGGTGAGGATCAGAGTCACATCCTTGTCGGCGACAATCATCATCGCTTCGAGGTTGCGGAGATATTTGTCGGTGCGCCAGTCCTTGGCCAGTTCGACCGCTGCCCGCAGCAATTGGCCGTGATGCTGCTCGAGCTTGCGTTCGAGCCGCTCGAACAGGGTGAAGGCATCGGCCGTCGCCCCGGCGAACCCGCCGATCACCGATCCGTCACCGAGGCGGCGGACCTTCTTCGCATTGGGTTTCATGACTGTCTGGCCCTGAGTCACCTGGCCGTCTCCGGCGACGATGACGCGTCCATTCTTGCGCACGGAGAGAATTGTCGTGCCGTGCCACGTGTTGTCGTTCCCGCTCATGGGCGGCATATGGGATGGAGAATGCGGCTGTGCAATCCGGGGGCGACATGACGACAGGCAGCGGGAAAGCCAGTGGGGACAGGCCCGACCATCCGCTCGAGCGGCTGATCTTCTTTTCTGACGCGGTGTTCGCGATCGCGATCACCCTGCTGATCATCGATGTGCATGCGCCCGAAGTGCGATTGGGGTCGCCGGACCAAGCCTATATCCACGCACTGCTCCATCTGACGCCGAGCCTGTTCGGCTTCTTCATCAGCTTCTTCGTGATCGGCGCCTTCTGGGCTGGGCATCACCGCGCCTTTGCACTGGCGGGCCATTATTCGGAAAAGCTCAACGGGCCGAACCTCATGTTGCTCTGTTCAGTGGTGTTCCTGCCCTTCAGCACATCCTTTATGAGCCACAATATCGGCACGCTCGTCCCGGTCCAGGTCTACAACCTGTCGCTCATCGCGGCCGCGCTGCTGAACATTCGGCTGATTCGAATCGTCACCGCACCCCCGATCGTCTCCGAGGCGGTGAGCGCCGAACGGATTGCGATTGTCCGGGCGCGCGGCCCGTCGGTCGTGCTCGGCGCCCTGTGCGCGATGCTGGTCGCCATCTGGGATCCGCGGTTCAGCCAGATGGCGCTGGTGACCATCCCGCTATGGCTGCGCCTGTTGCGCGTGTGGACGCAAAGGCGGTTCGCGGCGGCGGTCGCCTGAACGATCGGGCCAAGGAACAGGGCGCGCCGAAGCGGGTTGATCGGGCGAGGAGACCCGCGATGACCCATGACAGCGACGTCAAGCCGACCACCACCCAGCCTGCCCCCAACATCTCGACCGAGCGCCCGCGCGGCGATGATCATGGCGCCGACCAGACCGAGACTCAGCCAGCACCCAACCTTTCGACTGAGCATCAGGAGGAGGGCGATGCGCGCTTTCCAGCCGCCGGGCTCGATCGCGGCAAACCGGCGGAGGATGATGGCGGCCGGAAGAGTTCGCTGACCAAGAACGCCTGAGTGCGGTCGTACTCCGGCGCGTCAGCCGTTCGCGCCGGCCGTTGCCGAGTTCATTGCCCCGCGATCTTCGACCAGCGAAGGTGCCGGCCCGGTAGCGGGGCGAAGCGCGTCGCGCTCGCCTGGCGGGACCGGCGCGGTCGGATCCGGACGGAAGTCGATCGGCGCACGGGCGTCGGGCCCGGGATGCGGCTGATCGAGCGCGAGATCCGGCGCCGGGTGTTCGGCCGAGCCGGCACTATCCCGGCGGCGCGCAAAGATCGCCGCAATCGCGCCGCCGATCGCCAGCACGGCTGCGCCCACTGAAACTGCGGTAACGGTGCGGTTCGGCTTCGACGACTTCGCGGATTTCTTGCTCGCCATGCTCGGGGGTCCAGCTGTCAATGGGATCGACCGCACCAACGGACCTGAGCCGCCGGTGTTCCTCTCTACGCGGCCAAGCGCTGCAAGACTGAGAGCGCCCCTACGAACAGGCCTGGCCGACGGGGATGAAGCGATAGCCGATATCCTGCCGCACGCGATTGCTGCGGAAGCGCATGCGCGCGACCATGTCGGACTCGCAGCGTCCGCTCGTCTCATAATACCAGAGCCCTTCCGGATCGCCCCGCAACGAACATTCGCCGACATAGGAATCCGCGCCCCGCGCCGGATCGGCGCAAAGGCGGTAGCCGGCGGGAACCGGCACATTCTCCGACCAGTCCTTGCGCGCCGCCGATACATTGCCGGGCTTCGGCACCACCGCCAGCGCCTCGGTCGCAGCCGCTTCCTTGCGCGCCTCGACATGCGCCTGGACGCCCGCCAGTGCCGAATCATATTTCTGGCCGACCCAGCCGGTCAGCGTGGTGCGGTCCTTCTGAGCATTGGCGACGATCGCTTCGTCCTCCGGCGTGAGCGGCTCGCCCGCCTCTATCTTGAGGCGGATCGCGTGGAGCTGCGCCGCGCGCGCCTCGTTCTTGCGCTGCTCGATCAACGCCTCCACCCGGGCAAGCTCCTCGTCCTGCGGGCGTGCGGCTCGCAGCCAGGCGGGGATGCCGAGCGCAGCCAATGTATTCGGCGGGATGAGCATATTCCCGCCCGCGACCAGCAGCGCACCGAGCGGAAGCCCGACGAACACGGCCTTCTCCACCTTTGGCGCCACATGGCCGAACAGCCAGAGCGCGATCGCCGCGACCGGCACCAGCGCGAGAAAGCTGAGCGAGGTGCCAAGCGAGCGGTCCCCAGGTGCCAGCGCGAACACCAGCAAAGGCACCAGAAAGACGAGGAAGCAGCGGCCAAGCAGCTTCGCATAACCAAGCAGTGCGGCCCGTGCCCCATCAGCGCCCTTTGCAATGCCCGCGCCGCCGCCGAGCAGCAGCACGCCAGCGATATGGATCGGGTTGAGAAAGGCATAGAGCGCGCCGATGCAGAACAGCGCGATCAGCAGATAATTGAGCTTCGGGAAATCGAGGCTGCGGAAGACCGCACCAAGCAGCAATATGCCGATCAGCGCTGCAACCACCAGGAGGAGGCGGCGATGGACTGCCTCGATCGTGGTGCCGGCCTGGTGCAATTCCTCGGACAAGCCGGCCTGGGTCCTGCCCCACAGCCCAAGCGCGCGCTGCTGCAAGGGTATGGCGGAGGTGCCCACGGTTTGCGGCACGACAGCACCGCCACTTTGCGGGGTGCCGTCACCGGCATTCGACGGAACGTCGTTCATTGCTTTCCCCCGGGGGCGCCGGCGGGCGCCGGTCAGGGGTGCAAGTGTACCGCAGGAATCGAATGGATCAACATCTGGCCGGTTCGGGCTGATCAGCGTTGCGCCCGCCGGGATGGCATGTGATCCTGCACGGCGATGGGCGCGAGCGAGATCCTGGGGGTAGCGGCGAGCGTCAGCCTGTTGTCAGGCTGGCGGCTATATCTCTGCGTGTTCGCGACCGGCCTCGCGATGCGCGGCGGCTGGATCGCGCTGCCTGAGCATCTCCATCAGCTCGACGTGCTCGCTAACCCCTGGGTGATCGGGGTCGCCGGCGTAGCGGCCTTGGCTGAGTTCCTCGCCGACAAGGTGATGTGGATCGACACGCTGTGGGATGCTGTCCACACGCTGATCCGGCCGATCGGCGGCGCGCTGCTCGCACTGGCCATCGTCGATCCGAGCGATCCGACCTGGCAGGTCATCGCTCTGATCCTTGGCGGCACCGCCTCGTTCCTGACTCACAGCGCCAAGGCCGGGACGCGGGCTGCGGCGAATATGAGCCCAGAGCCGGTGAGCAATCTGCTGCTTTCAACCGGGGAGGACGTCGCGACCAGCGGGCTGCTGTTCCTGGCGCTGGCGCATCCGATCGCGGCGATTGGTGTGGCGGGCGTGCTGGCTGCGGGGGCGATCGGGGTATTGCTGTTGCTGCGCAAACTCTTCGGCAAGCTGATGGGGCGGCGCGCGAAACCCTCCTGAATCGCCTTAGCGCGCCGGCGCGACGGACAAGGTGCCTGCCGGAGTCGGGCGAATTAGCTCGGGCGCCGGGACGGTGCCGGAGAGCCAGTCGCCCCAATGGGCGCGAGGCATCAGCACGATCTGGCGGTGATGATAGGGTGCGATGTCGGGTCCCGGTTCGCAGGTCAGCATACTGAACGCCTCGCCGACCTTCGCATCGACGCGCCACACGCCGGCTACGCAGAAGAAGTCGCTGCCCATGATGCTGCCGGGCGCCAGCGTGAACAGCCATTTGTCCTTTTTCTGGCGCTTCGGTTTCGGCGCATCATCGGCCGGTGTGCCGGGCTCGGTGAATTCGTAGAAACCATCGAGCGGGATCAGGCAGCGGCCGCCGGTTGGCGAATTGTGGAAGGAGCGCCCCTCGCCGCGATAATTATAGACCGGCTTGCCGCTCGGGCCGGGCCAGCTCCAGCGGCGCTGGACCAGTTCAGCCGCGTTCGCGCCTGCCGGGGCAGCTCGGACGATCACGCTAGGGTCAGTGATGCGGATGCTGTCGAGCGCGGCGAGGTTGGGCAGCCCGTCCGGGAAGAGCAGCGGGATGCGGAGTTCCTTGAACGCGTCGTGGATCTGATCGACCGAGACGCGGCGGGCGGCTTCATTGCACATGCGCCGGATGATGGGGTGGACGCCCGCGCGAGGCAAGCGCCGCCCTCGGCCAGCCGGACGGGAAACAGGCCGGAGGGGAACGGCCGGAGCCGTCTGTCCGTTTACCCCGCCCGACCTTTCGGAGAATGATCATGAAGATCGCCAGCCTCGCCATCGCCGCGGCCCTGATGGGCATCGCGACCGCCGCGCCGGCCCAAACCGCCCCTGCACCCGCGCCCGCCGACACGCCTGAGGCAGCCGCCAACCGTGATGTCGCAGCGCAGGCAGCTGCCCGGCAGCAGACGGTGGAGGCAGCGCAGGCCGATGCCGCCGCCGCGAGCCAGGACCAATATGAGGCAGACATGGCATCGTACCGCGCGGCATTGCGGGCGCATCGCCGCGCCGTCGCCGCCGATGCCCGAATCGCCGATCGCCAGCAACGCGCTTATGCCGATGCCATGGCGGTGTGGCGGCACCAGGTTTACGCCTGCAAGCATGGCGACAATCGCGCCTGCAAGGCACCGACGCCCGATCCCGCCGCCTTCTGGTGAGGGGCCTTGCGGCGCCTCGCTGTCGCCATATACCGGCGTCCGGAGATGCGAGGGGCGAGCAATGAGCCGGGATGAGCCCGAGAGCACCAACCTGTTGCGATGGGCTCTTCTGCCGCTGGCCGCCTTGCTCTCCGCAGAGGCGCCCGCCGAGCTGCGCCTCAATGACATCAGCGTGGTCGGCACGCACAACAGCTACAAGAAGGCGATGCCGCCCGAGACGATGGCGAAGGTGCGCGCAGTCAGCATCGCGATCGCGGATTCGCTCGATTATGCGCATCGCCCGCTGGCCGAGCAGCTCGACGCTGGCGCGCGGCAGCTCGAGATCGACGTCAATTACGATCCAAAGGGCGGGCATTATAGGAAGGGATCGAGCGATCCCGCGCTGCTCCGCCCGGGCTTCAAGGTGCTGCATATTCCCGGCATCGACACTTCGAGCAGCTGCGTGCTGCTGACCGACTGCCTGCGGATTATCCTGCGCTGGTCCAATGCGCATCCGCGGCATGTGCCGATCATGCTGATGTTCAACGCCAAGGACGAGCAATATGCAGCGCGTGGCGGGATCGACGCCCTGCCCTTCGATGCCGCCGCCTGGGACGCGCTCGACGCCGAGATCCGGTCAGTCATGCCTGCGCGAAAGCTGATCACGCCGGACGATGTCCAGGGCAGCTATCCCACGCTGCGAGACGCGGTGCGCGCTGACCATTGGCCGACGCTCGCAAAGGCGCGCGGGCGGTTCCTGTTCGCGCTTGACGAAACGCCCGCCAAGGTGGCCGCCTATCGCGGTGCGCGGCGGTCGCTCGAGGGGCGGATATTCTTCATCAACACTGACGAGGATTCGCCCGCCGCCGCCTATCTCACGCTCAACGACCCGATCGCTGACGGCCCCCGCATCGCGCGCGACGTGGCGGCGGGCTATATCGTGCGCACCCGCGCCGATGCGGACACCAAGGAAGCTCGCTTCAATGACGCCAGGCGACGCGAGGCGGCGCTGGCGAGCGGTGCGCAATATGTCTCGACCGACTATCTCTGGCCTGATCCGCGCTTTCCTGGAGGCTATCAGGTGCGGCTGCCGGGCGGCGTAGTGGCGCGGTGCAACCCGGTGCGCCGCGAGCCCGATTGCAGCAACCGGGATCTCGACCCGGTGCGGTGAGACCGTAAACACATATAATGTAAATCGAAATTAAACGATGATCGTCCACAAGCACCCGTGCGGGAAGGGAGGGCGATGATCGATGATGGCAAACCAGCACAAAGACGGCGCTGAAGCCGGAATGATGTCCGACCGGGACATCGCCCTGCGGCTGAAAATCTATAATCCCGACAACGCGCTGGGGAAGGCATTGGCCGAGGCCTGGGCCGCCGCCGGGCCGATCATTGTCGAGACCCAGCGCGAATGGCTGACGGCAGCCTTGGACAATGCCGGGCCCAGCGGCGCCACGCCACAGGCTGAGCGAGATGCCACTCTCGCCGGCGCGATGCAGGCGCTGCATCACAAGTTCGAACGGCCGGTGGACGCCAGATGGGTGCAATATATCGCCGAGGAAGCGATCGCCATGACGCGGCGCTCCACGCCGATTCCGGTTATCATCCGGAGCAAGACCAGGATCGTCAGCAGCACCGTCGCGCGCATCCGTAAGGATGTGGACGATCGCGAGCTTGCCCCGCGGATCTGCGAGACCCTGCGGGAACTCTGCGCCTTCGAGTGCGAAATCCTCTCATGGCAGGTCGGCGAGCTGCGCCGGTGGGAGGCAGCGGCCGAGCGGATGGAGAGGAGCGAGGCATTCCACCGCGAGGTTTCGACCACGCTCGCCGGCGCTCTCGACGATGCACGCGCCTTCCAGACCCTCACCGACACGACGATCAAATCCACCCGTGACACGCTCGAGCAGATCGCCGAAGTCGCCTCTGCCGCCGAGCAGTCAGCTGACGCGATGAACAGTGCGGCGCGCACCGCGGCCGGCCTGAACGGCGTATTGTCCGAACTCAACGACCAGTTGAAGGACGCGACCAAGATCACCTTGCTGGCCGCTGACCGGATGAACCACACGGTCGATGCCTCCGGCACCCTCTCCGAGGAAGTGCAGGAGATCACCTCGATCATCGGGCTGATCCGCGAAATCGCCGGCCATACCAACCTGCTCGCGCTCAACGCGACGATCGAGGCTGCCCGGGCGGGCGATGCCGGCCGCGGTTTCGCGGTGGTGGCGCAGGAGGTGAAGTCGCTCGCAGCGCAGACTGCGCACGCCACTGACGCGGTCTCGGCGAAGATCGTTGCGATCCAGGCAGCGAATGCCGAGTCCGTCGCTTCAGTCGCTTCCGCTCAGCACACGATCGCCGAAGTGCGTGTGACGGCGGAGCGGATGGCGGAGAAGGTGGCCGGGCAGAGCCAGCAGGTCTCGCATATCGCCGAGGCAGTCGATGAGACGGCGCTCACGGTGCGCACCGTCTCGCAGCTCGTGGCATCAATCACTGACCGGACGCGCGGCATGGCCGATGACGTGGTGCGCCTGGGCGAAGGCTTTGGCCGGGTCGACGGCCAGCTTGCGCGCATGGATGCGGTCACGACCAGTTTCGTCGACGCACTCGCCGCGTGAGAGCCGGAGAAGCGCCGGACGCCATGCGCGCGCGGCGCCTCATCCTTTTTGTGCAGTGCAGCAACCAAATTTCTGGGGTAACGTTCTATTCGAGTCGGTGCCGTTCCCCGGGCATTGCGATGGAGCAGGTGGCGGCATGAGAAGCATTACCGACACGATGGCGCGCCTCGCCGCATTTCGCGAGCTGACGCCCGGCGGCCATGCCCAGCGCGGAGCCGGGCCGGTCGTCCCACCGCGGCTTGCGACGCTCACTGCGTTCGGCACCAACCCCGGCGCGCTGGTGGCGAGATATCATGTGCCGGCCGGGCTACGGTCCGCCGCGCCGCTAGTCGTGGTGCTGCATGGCTGCACGCAGACGGCGGATGGCTATGATCATGGTGCCGGCTGGTCGACGCTCGCCGACCGCGAAGGCTTTGCGGTGTTGTTCCCCGAACAGACACGGGCGAACAACCCGAACCTCTGCTTCAACTGGTACATGTCCGAGGACATTGGCCGCGAGGGCGGCGAGGCGCAGTCGATCCGCCAGATGATCAGGGCGATGATCCTCGCGCATGATCTCGATCCGGCGCGCATCTTCGTCACCGGCCTGTCGGCGGGCGGCGCGATGACCTCAGTGATGCTGGCGACCTATCCCGAGCTGTTCGCTGGCGGCGCGATCATCGCCGGGCTGCCCTATGGATCAGCGCATAATGTGCCTGAGGCGTTCGACCGGATGCGCGGGCATGGCGGGCCCGACGATGGCGAACTGGCCGCGCTGGTGCGCGAGGCATCGCGCGGCCATCGCGGCGATTGGCCGACGATCTCGGTCTGGCACGGCACCGCCGACCATACGGTCACTGTCGCCAATATGGGCCGGATCGTCGCTCAGTGGCGGGACCTGCACGGCACCGACGAGGCGGCCGATATGGTCGAGGTCCTGGGCAAGGATACGCACTCGGTGTGGCACGATGCCGATGGCCGGGTGGCGATCGAGCAGCATGAGATCGCCGGGATGGGGCACGGGACACCGATCGACCCGCGCGGGCCTGATGGGCTGGGCAATGCGGCGCCGCACATGCTGGATGTGGGGATATCGAGCACCGCGCAGATCGCCAGGTCCTGGGGAATCGCGGAATGCAGGCCCGCGACGATGAACGCGCGCCCGGCGCCCCGGCGGCATGAGCCCGCTGCTGAGAAGGAGCCACGCGAGCGGGTGAACGGGCCTCAGAAGGTCATCGAGGATGCACTGCGCGCGGCTGGCCTTTGGCGGTGACGACCCAGGGCTGGACTGGAACGACCCCCCTGCCCTTGCCGATCGGCGCCTGATAAACCCTTCCCGGACTATCGGGAGGGACGCGCGATGATCCTGTTTCGGAACTGGTGTTTGCTGGCGTTTGCGGGTGCGGTGATCGCGCCGATATCGGCCCAGGCTGCCGATACGGTGGACCATTATGGCGGGCGGGATATGGTCGTCCATGTGCCGGCGCGATTGCCGTCCAGCGGATCGCGCGCGCTGATCGTCGTGCTGCACGGCGGGATGGGCAATGCCGACCGGATCGCCAACAGCCAGTCCGAGAGCGGGCTCAACCTGGACGCCGAGGCGGACCGGGACGGCTTTGTCGTGGTCTATCTGAACGGCACGGCGGTGACGCGCCTGCTCAGTGCCAAGGCGCTGGGATGGAATGCCGGTGGCGGGTGTTGCGGGCAGCCGGCGCGGAACGGGACTGACGATGTCGCCTATATCAGCGGGGCGGTCGGTTATCTGGCAGGGAAATACGGCATCGACCGTGCGCGTGTCTTCGGCATCGGCCATTCGAACGGCGCGATGATGACTCAGCGGATCCTGTGCGAGACCAGCCTCTACGCGGCGGGCGTCGCGATCTCCGGTCCCCTCAATCTGGAGGCCGCCCATTGCCCCGGCGCCAAGGGCAAGCGCATCCTCGCGATCCACGGCGCCGACGACCAGAATGTGCCGATCGCCGGCGGGCGCGGCACCAGGGGACTGGCGCAGGTGGCCTGGAGCTCCGAAGCGCGGGCACGGCAGGTGATGACGGGTTCGGGCGCGACCTATGATCTGCAGATCGTGCCGGGCGCCGACCATATGCTCGACCATCTCTCCGCGGCGATCGCGAAGAGCGAGGGCGTGACGATCGCGAGGAAGGCGGCGGCGTTTTTCGGGCTCGCGGGAAAGAAGGGCTGACGCCGGGCGTTACGGGAGCGCGTTCAGCGCTTTCAAGGGATGAGGGAACACGGAAATGATATCTGCCAGATCCAGCTCAGTCTCGTCCCTGATGGCGGCTCTGGCGGTGCTGGCGGCGCTGCCGGCATCCGCGCAGACCGTCCAGAAGGAGTCGAACGTCAAACAGGCCGGAGAGGTCGTTTCCCAGCCGGTGCGCGATGTCGGCCTTGCCAAGACCAAGATCCCGCCGCTGCTGGTGGAGGTGAGCGAGGATCCCTATGGCCCGGACGGCACCGCGACATGCCGGCAGATCGCGGCCTCGATCCGCGACCTCAGCGCGGTGATCGGCCCTGACTATGAGAGCACGGCGGCGCCGAAGAAGCAGAGCCTCATCAAGGCCGGCGGCCAGGCGGTGGTGAACTCGCTGATCCCGTTCCGCGGCATCGTCCGCGAGGTGAGCGGCGCGGCACCGGCCGAGCGGCGCTATGCGGCGGCGGTCACCGCCGGCTTTGCGCGGCGCGGCTTCCTGCGCGGGCTGCAGCGGGCGCGGAAATGCGGGGACTGATCCGGCTCGTGGCCTGATCAGGCAGCGACGGCGAGCTCGTTCTCGAGCTCTTGCATCTCGACATGCCCGTCGCGGATTGCGGCGAAGCTGGCGCGGACCACCGCCTCGACCGGAAGCGGGAGCGCGTCATCGGCAAGGGCGCTTTCGAACATCGCCTCGAGATGCTCCTCGCCACGCTCGACCTCGTCCAGGATCGCGCGAAGATCATTGCGGATCACCGCTGTCTTCAGTGTGAGGAAGTTGCGGTGCAGGCCGGCCAGGAGAGTGCCCTGCTCCTCCGGCTCGCCGCCGAGACGCACGACCTCGGCCTGAAGGTTGCGGATCACGGCGCGACGCTCATTGGCGTGAGCGCGGAACATGCCGCCGAGACGCTTGTCCTTGGCGTTCTCGGCCGCGACTGTGAAGCCATCCATGCTGTCGAATGTGTTGGCGATCAGCCCATTCAGCGTGCGGATTTCGTGGCTGCTCCCTGTCATTGCGGTATCTCCCTTTAGTGCCAATCGGCGGTAACGCACGAACCGGCCTCCGGGCCCGGACATGATCGATTTTTCGTCGCAAATCTGACGATCTTCGTATTTTCCGCCGCGCTGGCCGGGGACCATTCTGCTCCTGCCGAGGCTTTCGGCATCAGCAGCGCGGTTGGCAGCGATCAAGGCGTGATCTATGCCCTGGCGGATGCCGCTTCCGATTGCCAGGGCCCCGTCGTGAACCAGGGCGACAAGGCCGCACTTCCCTATTGGCAGGAATTCCTCCAGCGGACCCTTGCGATCGGGTGGTGGATTGCGATCCTTGCGGTCTACGTCGCCGCTTACCGCCATCAGCCGCACGTCATTCTTGTAGCGCTCTCTCTTCTGGTCGGAGCGTTTATCTGCACTCTCGCGCATGAGGCCGGGCATGCTGCGGCGGCTCTCGCATGCGGGTGGCGGATCATCGTTTTTGTAGTGCGGCCGTTGGCCTGGCAGATCCCCAACCGCAATCTCGTCGTGCTGCCGCGCGACTTCAAGAAACAGTTTCGCGGCTGGGTGGCGACCGTGCCCAACCAGTTCGATTCCAGGGAAAAGGAGCAGTGGTGTACCATATTGGCGGCCGGCCCCGCAGCCAGCCTGGCACTCGCGCTGATCGCTTTTTTCGGGTGCTGGCTTTTTTCGGAGGAGCCGGACCATGCGGGCATTGCTTTTAGCGGGGTCGCGCTTGGCCTGGGGCTCCAGTCGCTGAAGGTCTGCGTGTTCGCCATATTGCCGTCGGCGGCTGACGGCGTCGCGTCGGACGGAGCCCAGTGGCGGGCAGCACGGCGGACAGACAGCAATTATGAGGCTAGCAAGGCACTGCAGTGGATCGGCACGATGCTGCATTATAATGTCCGTCTTCGCGATCTGCCTGAGTGGCTGCTTGCCAGAGTGGAGGATATCCCTGCACCATTAGCGGAAGTCTCACGAGCTTGCGCCACGCTGCGGATCGGTCAGGTTCTTGACTCGTCGCCCGTCGATGCCGCGCTTGCCCGACGCCTGATCGATCAGTTTCGCGCGAGCAACGAGTCGAGCGAATGGCTCACGGCATGCGACACCTATCTGACGGCGATGTGGGAGGCGGACCTTGATCGCGCTCGAGCCTTGCTGGCCGAGCGCGCCGACCTCCCCGTCACGACGCCCGTTTTCATGGCGGCGGAAGCGGCTGTCGCGGCGCGGGCGGGGGAGCGGGATGTTGCGCGAGAGAGAGTGAAGGCGATGGTATCGGCACGCCGACGCGAATCGCCGTTCCGCGACCCCACCTTCCGCGATATCCGAAGCCAGATCGAGGCGTTGCTCGCCTGACGCCTGTCGGCTGGCGTGCGATCATATCCCGC
The DNA here is from genome assembly GCF_056402635.1 of Sphingomonas sp. P3_C5. Taxonomy (NCBI): domain Bacteria; kingdom Pseudomonadati; phylum Pseudomonadota; class Alphaproteobacteria; order Sphingomonadales; family Sphingomonadaceae; genus Sphingomonas; species Sphingomonas sp. P3_C5. Next base: position 189,398 of record NZ_JBFUHA010000005.1, on the reverse strand, counting down.
GCCGGCGACAGCTTGCGCGCTTTTGGGGAACATGGCGCGGGGCCTGCGGGTTTTGACGGTGCGGGGGTTCGACCGCGCAGGCTTTGGCCGCGCCTTGAACCAGGAGAAGCACCCATGAAAATGCCATTGATCGCGCCCGCGTGTTGCGGGCTGCTGACCGCTATGGCCATGATGACCGCGGCGACGCCGGCCGTGGCGCAGGACGAACCGGAATATCAGGACGATATCGTCATCACCGGCCATTACGGCCGGCTGCCCAGCGATGTGGAATCGGCGTCACAGCATGTGAGCTATGCCGATCTTGATCTGAGCTACCGCGAGGACCGCGCCGAATTGCGGCGCCGGATCAGCCTGACCGCGCGCTATCTCTGCGACCGGCTCGGCGAGGACGACAGTAGCTCGGTGCTCGAGCCGAGTTGCCGCGAGGCGGCGACGCGAGATGCTCTGCGGCGGGTCGGCAGGATCGAGGCGCATTTCGCGCCGCGCGGCACGGCGTGGGTCGCACCCGCGCGCTGGCAGGCGCCCTATCCGGACGACTGGGGGAGCGACTATCCCTGAGGCGGGATCGGAACAGGCGGATTTGGTCCTCGTCGGCCCGGTTGCTTCCCTGTTCCTCCCTGTTCCTCCCTGTTCCTCCCTGTTATTCGCCGAAAAAACTTTTGCGGCTGCCCCGCCCGACGCCTCATCTGGCGATATTTCCATTATCCTTCAGCAAGTTCTGCGGATCCAGATGCTCCTGATGGCGGTAATTTTGTTGGAATTAACAGGGAAGCTGTTGGAATTAACAGGGAAGATCGCTTTCCCTGTTATCGCCGGAACAGGGAAAACCGGTTCCCTGTTCCGGCTATAACAGGGAAGCCGTGGGCTGCGTCTCGGTCATGTGAAGGAGCTCCGCGACTGTTGTACCACCTGTAGCAGCACGATGCCCGAAGCCGATCGCGAGTTGAATCAATAAGGTTACGTAATAAGATAACATAACGCATTGACAGGCAGGCTCGTCAGCGCCAGCCTTGGCCGCGTCGACAAGCGGGAGAGGCGAGATGATGCGGACTTTGTGGCTGGCCTGGCTTTTCGCGCTGATGTGCCTGCCTTCGTTCGCGCGCGCCGACAGCTGGGCGCCGGCCACGCGCCAGACCTACCTCTCCGCCGATCAGAATGCGCGCTTCACGGTCGAGCCGCGTCAGATCAAATCGCCGCTGGCCTTTTTCAAGGACAAGGTGAAGGACAAGGAACTCGCCGGCCAGCAACGTGGCGGCCCCACCAAGGCGGAAGGATGGCTTGAGCGCCGGGGGCCGGACGGCAGCTGGACGATCCTGTGGCGCAAGCCGCTGGTCAACGACGTGGCGCCGGTGAGCGCGCTTGTCTCGAACGACGGCGCGCATGTGATCACTTTCGACAATTGGCACAGCCTGGGCTGGGGCGACGACGCGGTGGTGATTTATGGCGCCGACGGCACTCCGGTACGTGCCATGCCGCTGACGGCGTTCCTCCCGAAACACTATGTCGCCGTATTGCCGCACTCGGTCAGCTCGATCCACTGGCGCGGCGAGCCGTCCCTGTCCGCGGCGGGCGAGCGGCTGATCCTGCCGGTCACGATTCCGCCGGAGGGTGACGACCCGGAGGCCAGGGCCTTCGTCCGGATCGAGATCGACCTCGCGACGGGCCGGGTCATCCCGCCAGCCGGTCCGGCATGGGAGGCAGCGCTGGCGCAGGCGCACCGCGTGGCGACAGCGCAACAGGCATACGAAGCGGCGCGGATCAAGGCGCTGATCGACCCTCTGTACGGGCCCAAGACGCAGGGGGAGCGCGAATGGCACGATTATCTGCGCGAGGCCTTTATGCGGACCGACGCCGGATGGATGGAACCCAATAGCTCGACCACCGTGCTGCGCGATCCCACAGCAGAGGATTATGGCGCTTCAGAGACCTGGGTGCACGACGCCCTCAAGGAAGGTGGGAAGGGCGACGTGGTCTCGATCGCTTCGGTTGGCCCGCCAGACAATCTTGTGCGCGTGCTCGGCGATGCCGCGCGCGCGGTGAAGCCCGGAGCCTTGAAGGGCGCGCGCCTTTACATCGTCACCACTGACCAGGATCGCGACCGTATCGCGGCCATCCTTGCACCGACCGGTGCGACGTTCATCCAGCTCGACCCCACCCGGCCGATCCCGCAACGCAAGGAGCGCATCCCCGGTTCGGAGGAGGAGAAGAAGGCGCGGGCGAAGATGATGCGGCGGTGGTAGAAATAGGCGCCGCGCGGATCAGCAATTGTCGCCCGCGCCTGACATGCGCTAGTGCCCGACGATCCGTTCGCGCCAGCGACGCTTTTCGATCGTCCTCACATTCGGCTCGTCCTTCAGGGTCGCGAGATAGGTGGCGAGGTGCTTCAGCTCGTCATCGCCCTCGGCGCCCTCGAACGGGCGCGGATAGATCGCGTTGCCGAAATTCCGGACGCATTTTTCCGGCGTGTCATCGACGATGAGCACGCGCTCGAGCCGCCATCCCGCCTTCCGCACCTTGGTGAGCGGCTTGATGTAATGAAGATGGTCCCAGGGATCGAGCATATAGCCGTCGTCATAAGGCGACATGCGGCGCAACGACGCGCGGCTGCGGCCCCAGACGAAGTGCAGCGCGGCGGGATCGGGGAAGATGTGCTCGACCACGGCCCGAACATAGTCGTCGGACGCCGAGGACCAGACGGCCAGTTCGAAATGCCGGGCGCATTCGGCGATGAAGGCGTCGAGATGGGGGCGGCGATAGACGTGATAGCCATAGACGGAGAAGTCCGCGGCGCGATCGAGCGGCTGCTCGGCGGCGTGGATCAGCGTCTCGTCCAGATCGAGGATGAGTAGGGTTCGCGGCGGGGATGGGCTTGGGGGCGGCATGGGTGTGTGGGTTAGCGTAGTTTTGCGCGGATTGCCCCGTCTTCGCAAGCGAGCTTAATTTGTCATTTTTCTGCATGCGTGACGGAAATTAAGCTACGGTCCGATTAGCCTTTCTTCTTTTTCAATTTATTGATTATTATCCGAATGTATCTTTGGAGCTCTCGAATATCCTTCGGGTTAGCATTCTTTATTTCTATAAGAATTTCAGAAGAATGCTTCGTTTTACGAAACTCAACTCTATTTTCAGATAATTCTGCGAATAAATCGCCAATTAATCTTGCTCCATCCACTCGTTTAAGCCAGTCTCGGTCGGTTATCTCACCCCTCCAAAACTTAGAGGCACTATAAATTTCTTTTCCGCCATTTTCTACGAGCCATTTTCTGACAATTTCCTCGGAAACGAGGTTTTCTTTGATGTAACTATTAATCACCGTCGTTATCGCATGGCAATTTATTAAATAGCATTCTATATTTCTTCGCGGCAATAAATAAACTTTGTCTTTAAAATTAGACTGGAATAAATTTACCGTCTCATCAGACAAATCTTCGCGATCAAACGAAAAAACCATTCCCTCTATGAGAGGAACGACCGACGACACCACTGAATTATACAGATCAATTATCATCTTTTTTGTTCGTTTTTTTGCGGTAAAATCGCCCGTAGCGGGCACAGCTTTTATTATTATTCCAGACATATCTTCAGTGTCATTCAATAATAATGGGAAGCAAATCTCTTCAGTCTGCCCCTCTACCCAGAATATTCTGTCAGCCCCAAACACATCCATCATAGATACACCGAGAGATCGGTATATTGATCTGGCATCTTCTATCTTTTTTAGATCTAGAGATTTTGCGCTACTAACGAATCCCGTTTTTTCAACAAAATAAGCAGTAGAGGGTGACGCGAACGCTATAACATCAGCGGAATGCGTAGAAACAATATACTGATGTTGATTATAGTATTCTCGCAGAATAGATATGAGTGATCTTACTGCGCGCGGATGCAAGAAACTATTTATCTCGTCAATTAATATGCATGATGGAAAACCAGAAGAAGCAGCAACTAATATTGTTAGACACTGCGCGACGCCTGTTCCACTATCGCTAAGTCTAAATGACAATTCTTCTCGATCCATTCGGTCGGTAGGCCAAATCATTATTTCGCACCCGCTTCCGCGCGGCACAACAGTAATCTCGTGGACATTTCCTATTATGGAATTTAGGTGAACCACGATCTCGTTGAAGACATCTGGCCTCTTGTTCTGTAGGAATGTCAATACGAGTTGCAGATTATCTCCATTAGGCGTAAGTACGCTTGCCTCGCCGTACGGTAAAATTTCCGGAGCGACCCTTTGCGGCCTTAGATAGAATATAGTATTCGTAATATTGTGATCGAATAACTTGGCGAGACTATTTTCATCACCTACGTAGCCAGACACTGTAACAGCAGCGTTAACTATGCTTAGGTAAGCGTACGTATTAGCCTTGTTTAAATACGAAAAAGGGACAGGATTAGAGAAGCGGCTCGGATTACCGCGAGTCACACTAAATGATATGTGCTCCGTATTATCAAAGAAATCAATTGCAGATTGCTTCGATTCCGGCTCCTGACCTTCCAGCGGTATAGTCATTCTTTGCGAGGTCTCGGCTAATAGCTCGGATATTTCAGCGCCGGTAGTTATAATCTCTAGTCCGATCGCAGTTTCAGTCGTATCTCCGCGCAGATAACCGTCCAAGCCTCTGTGTGGATTTACCTCCACTGGCGTAGTAATCGATTTCAAAATCGCCGTTTTTCCAGAGTTATTGGCTCCAATAATAAGGTTGATGCCCGGCGCGAATTCGAGTTCCGTCCGGTCTCCGAACGAGGCGAAACTTTCAACAGACAGGCTTTTAATCCACATGAATGCCGTCCCCCGTTTTTCCTTGCTCCACCGCGATGCGTTCACCGCACTCCAACCACAAGCCAGATACCGCGCGCCGAGAGTGTCTTTCGCCTTGACCCCCGGCGTGTGCGCCTTCAGCTAAGCTCCGCGTTAGCGTTTAAGATCAAAAATCTAATCAGCCGCCCCGATCTCGATTTTGTCCACGATTGCAACAGTATTCCTGCCATCCATCAAATGTCCACCGCTCCGGCGACGCAGTTACGGTGCGCAGTTACCAGTTACCGTGCTACGCGCAATAAGCCTTCCGGGCTCATTCGTGTTGTCTCCGATTTCGGTGAACGCACGGCAAGTCTTTTTCTCATGTCGCTCGCAGATGTGGTGCATTGAGGGGTTATTATTAATCACAAAAACCCCTTCGCCTTCAGCTCCGCAAACGCATGATCCAGTATCTTCTTCGACCGCGCCTGGGCGTTCTCGCTGTCCTTGAGCATCACCATATGCTTGCCGCTATAGACATATTCCCAAAGCTGCTTGTTGAGCATGGTATCCATCAGCTGGAACCGCACGTCATAAAAGCGCCAGACGCCCGAGGTGGTGAAGTTGGACGGGAAGATGGTCAGCCGGAAGCGCGCGCCGGATACATGTTCGTCGTCGAAATTGCGCGCGATGGTTTCGCCGACCGGGACTGACCTGCTGCTGTCCCCATAGCCCGTCTTCTGGGCGTAGGTTTCCTCCTTGCCGCGGCTGCTCTCGTTGAAGCGGAGGATCTTGCTGGAGATGTGCAGCGCGCCGAGCCGTGCGGTCAGATCGGCATCGAACTGGCCGAGCACCTTCGGCGTATATTCGTCCTCGCGCACATCGAGGAACGAATAGACATAGACGAAGGAACCCTGCAGCTTCGCGGGAAGCGCGGCGGCGGACCCGGGCGGGGGCGGCGCCAATGGCGGAATGGGCGCGTCCGCATAGAGCTCCAACAGGCCCCTTTCCTGCGCGTAGAGATTGGCTTCGCGGTGGGCCAGCTTGAAGGCGTTGGTGCCGATGTCGACGATCGCCTTATGATCCTGCTCGAGCAGCGGTGTCATCGAGCGCTGATACGCGCCAACCTTGTTCACGAGCGCGACACCGCCGGGCGTCCGCGCCAGGGCCATCTGCCCGGCGCGCAAGCGCTGGTTCCACGCCGCGGGCTCCGGCGGAATGCGGTCGACAATGTCTTTCATCGTGTCGCCGGGACGGACCTCGATCCTGAGGCCCCGAGCTTCTTCGACGGAGACGGCCAGGGTGCGCGCGAGACGGGCGAGATCGGCCGGCGAAACCTGGGCGGCCCAATAGGTGCGGACCTGATCCTGACGACGGTCGAGCACCCCGGCCATCTCGATGTCGCAATGCGATGCGGCTGCCTTGACCATCCGATCAATGATGCCTGGAAGCACTTTCTGGATGTTCGCCATTTCCGGATCGCCGACCAGCGCGGTGCGGAAGGCCGTGTCGCACATCTCGCGGCTCATCGCGAGAATCGCCCTTCGGGGAACGAAGAAATCCGCCATGAGATCGAGTTGGGCGGTGCGCGAAAGCGCGGGCACCGCGGCGGGACGAGTCTGGGCCGGCGCCGCCGACGCAGCCGGCAGCGCGAGAATGAGACACGCGGCGACGCGCAGGAATTTCATGTGACAGGCCCCCCTTGGGCTGACGTTACCCGAAGTTCGAGCAGGTTCAAGCAGTTGCGGTGGTGGGAGCGGCGCGTTGGTCAGGAGCCCCGCGAACCGGTTCACGGCGGCGCTACGCGGCGTTCACGCAAGGCAGCTCAACGCGGCGGGGGAGCCTTCACGAAGCCGGCTTCTGCAGAAGGCGGTTGCGCAATTCCTCCATCGTCACGCCGGCGACCGCCGCCGCCCGGTCCGTGGCACTGAGGACGGCGGCGAGATGGCTGAGGGCCTGGCAGCCGAAATCGAAGCGCTGCAGCGCCTCACCGTAGCGCTGGAGCAGCTCCATATCGTCGCTGAGTTCATCGCCGACGGTCTCCAGGAGCCGTCGCACGACTTCGATCTCCTCGGCAATGCGCTGGTCCAGATCGGCAACCGCGACCGGCATGCTTGGCGGCGGCGCTTCTTCGGGTGGCGCCTCGCCACGGCGCAGCGCGAACTGGATCGCATCGACCCGCGCCTGGCCGGGCACCACGAAGCGCTGCGGCAGGCAGTTGCCCGCCACCCAATCCTCCACCGACACCTTGCCGGCAAACGAGATATCGCAGCGCCCGGACTCGCACCACATGACCGTGGCGGCGACGTCGAGCTGGAGCCGGCGCAACGTCAGCACAGTGCCGGGATCGGGCAGCACAGTGCCGTCCAGCATCGCCGCGCTCTCCGACAGGCTTCGAATCCGCACCGGCACCTTGAGCGCGCCGGATTCGATGGTCGCGGACAGCAGCACATTCTTGCGGGGCGGAGCCACTTGCGCGTCGATACCGGCTTGATCAGTCACTCTGAGTATTCACCCGATCCGGAGTAGTGCTTCTGCTACAAGGCGGCTTTCGATTTTGATTATAGTCTTAGCTACCTAAAATTTTGGAAACGATTCATGAACAGATCCCTAATTCGGCTGTTTGCGGCGAGACCTGCTACTTTCTGAGGGTGCCGCAGGAACCTGCTGACTGGACGGAATATTTTGTTCCACTAGTGCGTCACGGGGAGTGGCGGTGACCAGGGCAGTTACAACCGAAGGCGTGATATCTTGCCCGGTCGATCGGGAGCGGCCCGATGGCCCAGCGCGCTCGTTGCCCGGCTTGATTTAACCCTGTGCCGAACGCGGTTCGGCCTTTCCGGCAGGCGCACTGATCCGCCTGGATACAGAAGCGGGAAGCGGACGGAGACTATTCCGCCGCCACGCTCTCCCGCCCGCGCTCGAGCAGTGGCTTCAGATAATGTCCGGTGAATGACCCCTTTGCCTTGGCAACCTGTTCCGGCGTACCTTCCGCCACGATCTCCCCGCCCTTCACGCCACCCTCGGGGCCGAGGTCGAGCACCCAGTCGGCGGTCTTGATCACGTCGAGATTATGCTCGATCACCACCACCGTATTGCCGTGATCGACCAATGCGTGGAGCACTTCCAGCAGTTTGCGCACATCCTCGAAGTGAAGCCCGGTGGTGGGCTCGTCGAGGATATAGAGCGTCTGGCCGGTCGCGCGGCGAGAGAGTTCCTTGGCGAGCTTCACGCGTTGCGCCTCGCCGCCAGAGAGCGTCGTGGCCTGCTGGCCGACCTTGACGTAACCCAGGCCGACCTCGGCCAGCATTGCCATCTTGTCGCGGATCGGCGGGACGGCCTTGAAGAACTCGACTGCGTCCTCGACGTTCATGTCGAGCACATCAGCGATCGACTTGCCCTTGAATTTCACCTCCAACGTCTCGCGATTGTAGCGGGCGCCGTGGCAGACGTCGCACGTGACATAGACGTCGGGCAGGAAGTGCATCTCGATCTTGAGCAGGCCATCGCCCTGGCAGGCCTCGCAGCGGCCACCCTTGACGTTGAAGCTGAAGCGGCCCGGCTTGTAACCGCGCGCCTGGCTTTCGGGGAGGCCGGCGAACCAGTCGCGGATCTGGGTGAAGGCGCCGGTATAGGTTGCCGGATTCGAGCGCGGGGTGCGGCCGATCGGCGACTGATCGATGTCGATCACCTTGTCGAGATATTGGAGGCCGGTGACCTTTTCATGCTTGCCGGCGAGGACGCGAGCGCCGTTCAAGGAGCGCGCGGCGGCGGCGTAGAGCGTGTCGATGGTGAAGCTCGACTTGCCCGAGCCGGACACGCCAGTGACGCAGGTGAAGGTGCCGAGCGGGATGCTTGCCGTCACGCCGCGCAGGTTGTTGGCGGTGGCATTGTGGACCGTCAGCTTCTTGCCATTACCCTTGCGGCGCTTGTCCGGGAGGGGGACTTCGCGGGTGCCGTTGAGATAATCGGCGGTGATGCTGCCCTTGGACGCCAGCACCTCGTCGAGGGTGCCCTGTGCCACGACCGCGCCGCCATGGACGCCGGCGCCGGGGCCCATATCGATGATATAGTCGGCGGTACGGATCGCATCCTCGTCATGCTCGACGACGAGGACGGTGTTGCCGAGATCGCGGAGCCTTCTGAGCGTCTTCAGCAGCATGTCGTTGTCGCGCTGGTGGAGGCCGATCGAGGGCTCATCGAGGACGTAGAGCACGCCCGACAGGCCCGAGCCGATCTGCGATGCGAGGCGGATGCGCTGGCTCTCGCCGCCCGAAAGCGTGCCGCTGGTGCGATCGAGATTGAGATAATCGAGACCGACATTGTTGAGGAAGCCGAGCCGCTCGAGGATTTCCTTGAGGATGCGCTCAGCGATCTCGCGCTGCTGGCCGGTAAGGACTTCCGGAACGCCCGTGAACCAGGCGAGCGCATCGACCACCGAGAGGCGGGTGACCGAGGAGATATCGCGCATGCCGATCTTGACCGCGAGCGCCTCGGGCTTGAGGCGTGCCCCGTGGCAGACCTCGCAGGGCGCGCTGCTCTGATATTTGGAGAGTTCCTCGCGCATCCAGGCGCTCTCGGTCGAGAGCATGCGGCGGTTGAGGTTGCCGATCACGCCTTCGAAGGGCTTCTTCACGTCATAGGATTTGCGGCCGTCGATGAAGGTCAGCGTGACCGGCTTGCCCTTGGTCCCGTAGAGGATGATGTCGCGGATCTCCGCCGGGAGATCCTCCCAGGGCGTATCGAGGCTGAAGTCGAATTCGCGCGCGAGGCTGCCGAGCACCTGCATGTAATAGGGGCTGGGCGGGTTGGATTTCGCCCAGGGGACGACGGCGCCCTTCTTGATGCTGAGCGCATGGTTGGGGACGACGAGCTCCTCGTCGAACAGGAGCTTCTCGCCGAGACCGTCGCATGTCGGGCAAGCGCCTTGCGGAGCGTTGAAGGAGAAGAGGCGCGGCTCGATCTCGGCAATGGTAAAGCCGGAGACGGGGCAGGCGAATTTTTCCGAGAAGACGATGCGATTGGCCGGGATGCCAGTGTTTTTCATTTTTCCTTCGGTGACGAAGGTTTGAGGCATTTCACGGACGGCGTTCTTAAGCCCCTCCCCTTCAGGGGAGGGGTTGGGGGAGGGGGACTCACTCGCGCCAGAGTTTGAGGCACTGCCCCACCCCAACCCAGCATCGCTGCCCTTTGTCCTTTCCGGGGGAAAGGACTGCAGCGATGCTCCTGAAGGGGAGGGGCTTAGCTGAGCCACCGTCGTATCGACCAGGTCCACATAAGCCAGCCCTTCGGCCAGCTTCAGCGCGGTCTCGAAGCTGTCGGCAAGGCGTGTTGCCATATCGGGCCCGACCACCATCCGGTCGACCACCACCTCGATGTCATGCTTGAACTTCTTGTCGAGCGCCGGCGCCTCATCGATCTCGTACAACTCGCCATCGATGCGGACGCGGGTGAAGCCCGCTTTCTGCCACTCGAGCATCTCCTTGCGATACTCGCCCTTGCGGCCGCGTACGACGGGGGCGAGCAGATAAAGCCGCGTGCCCTCGGGCAGCGCCATGACGCGGTCGACCATCTGGCTGACCGTCTGCGCGGCGATCGGCAGGCCGGTCTCGGGCGAATAGGGAATGCCGACGCGCGCCCATAACAGGCGCATATAATCATAGATCTCGGTGACGGTCGCGACCGTGGAGCGCGGGTTGCGGCTGGTCGTCTTCTGCTCGATCGAGATGGCGGGGCTGAGGCCCTCGATATGATCGACATCGGGCTTCTGCATCAGCTCGAGGAACTGGCGCGCATAGGCCGAGAGGCTCTCGACATAGCGTCGCTGGCCTTCCGCATAGATGGTATCGAAGGCGAGGCTCGACTTGCCCGACCCCGACAGCCCGGTGATGACCGTGAGCGTGTCGCGCGGGATGTCGATCGAGACATCCTTGAGATTGTGCTCGCGCGCGCCGCGGACGGAGATGTGGGTCAGCATAAACCGCTCTGTTCCAGATTTGTTCTAGCGATAATGGAGGCCGCGCCGGAGGTCAACGCGTGAAGCGCGGATGTGGGGGTGCGCGGGCGCGGTGGCAAGGCCGCGCGATCGTTGCGGGGGGCGTGATGGCCGTCACATGCGAGGGTGTGCGCCGCCGACACCGCGCCTGGCACGGAGCGCGACCGCGATCAAGGACGTGGCCGAGGCGCTCAAGGAGCCGATCGCTGCTTTGTCGGCGGCAACAGTCTGGCTCGCGCTGTTCGGCGCGGGCATCATGCTGTTCTGGCTTCCAGGTAACGCCCTGGAGGGCTGCCCGGCCTCAATGAACAAGGAGCCCGTCAAGAGCCATGCCTCCCTCGTGCCACCCCCCGGCGACAGCCAAGGATAACACCAATCCGGTGGCAATTCGGACGAGCCACTTTCACATCGGGCGTTTTTGGATCAGCCTGTGTGAACGACGGGGAGGCGGGTTTATGAACAGAGGCTTGGCGCGAAGAAGCCGGATCAATCGGCTGCGCACGATATTGGCGGTCGCCGCCGCCACGGCGCTGCTGGGCGGCTGCATCAACACGACCTATCGCGACTCGATCGGTCAGTTCGGCACGCTCACCAAGGAATCAGTCGCGATCCAGAACCAGCGGCTGACTGCCCTCGCTGCCGCCGAGAGCGAGCGGATCCATCAGGCCCTGGCGGACAACCATGTCGATCTGCGCCTCTCGCCACAGTGCGCGCTGTTGCTCCTGCCGCCCGATCCGACAGCAACAACACCGCCAGCGCCGTGCACCCTGGTCGATGCAACGGGCAAGCCGATCGAGAAGATACCGACCTACTCGAACATCAAGGCGCTCGACCAGGCGCTGTCCGACTATTCCGACAACCTGATCCTGCTCGCGGCCGACACCACCAAGGATCAGGCGGCGTTTTCCGATTCGGTGACCGGGCTTGCCACGTCACTTGGCAATCTCGACGGAGCGATCCGCAAGGCGACCGGCGCGCCGCCTGGCACTTCGGGCGCGAAAATCGGCGCTGTCGCCGCGGTCGTCGCCAAGGCCGGCGGGCTAATCCTGGCGGCACAACGGGGGCGCGTACTGAAGAAGATCGTTATCGCCGGCGACCCGCTGGTGCAGGAAGCCACCAACATCCTGGCGGACGTTGATGACCGGCTGAACCTCTATGATTCGGTCGGGCTGTTACAGGCGGCCAATGCCGCGCAGACTGCGGCATCGCGTCTTGCGGCGGCGTCGGCCCCGCCGTCGGACCTGCGCGCGGCGCAGGACGCGTTGTTCGCCAGGGTCGCTGATTTCAACGCACGCAGCAGCGAGCAGCAGCGCTATCTGGCGATCGGCAAGGCCCATGCGAAACTCGCCGAGGCGGCGCGGACCGGCAACACGATCGATTTCGAAGCGGCGATCAGCGCGGTGATCGAACTGGCCAGCGTAACGAACACCGCGGTCGACGCACTCAAGAAGAAGGAGGGCGAGTGATGCCGGTCAAAATCCAGACACTCGGCGCCTGGGCGCAGACGCGCAACACGCTGGTCCAGGACCTGACGATGTCGATGCAGATCCTGCAATCGGCACCCTTTTCGGACGATCCGAACTCCGATTTCCAGCGTGCCACCGCGACCGACAACAAATTGCTCGACGCATTGCGTCGGCACGCCGTGCTTGGCATCAACCAGATCGACGACGCCATCGCCTCCGGGCCGCTGATCAGCGAGATCAATAGCTTGTCCAAGGCGGCGAAGAAGGAAGCCGACCGGATCCAGGCAATCGCCCACACGATCGCTGACGTGGCCGGCGTGGTCGACAAGGTGACGGGAGTGGTGACCAAATTCGCCGCCCTGCCCTTCATCGGCGGCGCGGCATGAGTCGCTTGCTGCAACGTCGCCAGGCGGCCGCCATCCAGCGGCGGTGCTCGCGCTTATGGCAAGACTGCACGTCGTGCATTTCAAGTTTCCCAATGGGTTGGCGGGAATCTTAAGACTTGGCCGCCCATTATTTCGACGCGGCGAGCGCGGTGGCGGTTCAGGGGAATATATGATGCGTGTGGTTTTCGGGATGATCGCGGCGCTGGTCGCGGCAGGTGCTGCGCCTGTGATGGCCCAGACAACGCCGACGCTTTTCCCTTCGACACAGACTGCGAGCGTCACCGAGGGTGCGACTGATACGGCGGTCCAGTTCGACGCGGTGACGCCAGGCTATGACAAGCCGCTCTTCCCCGATGTGCAGTTCGATTCGGCCAAGCTGACCCAGGACGGCCCGATATCCTCCGCGGCGCCGAACACTTATCACGCCGCGTTCAAGACGGTCGCGACCTTGCCGGGCGGCGTGACGACCGGCACCATCACCTTCCGTATGTGCCGCGACAGCCCCTGTACGCGTCCGTGGCCGGGTACTGAGCAGGTCTTCACCTACACGATCAACGTCGCGCTGAAGGACTGGGTGACGTATCAGCGCGATGCCGGGCATAGTGGCTATGTCCATGCCAGCTATGCAGGCGTCATCAAGAAGCGTTGGGTGTGGCAGCCATCGAGTACCTACAGATTCACGCGGGTTGCGACGAAGGGGAGCACGATCCTTGTCGGGAGCGAGGATAACAGAGGCCCCACCAGCGTCGTTGCGCTGACGATGCAGGGAGCGCCGATCTGGGTTTCTCCGATTGGACTGGCGCCCTGGGTCGGGCAGCCGGCGGTTTCAGGCGACACGGTCTATTTTCCCTCCATCCCCGTGTCTGGCAACGACAATCCGATCAGCGCCTTCGACGTGGCCACGGGCGCGCCCGTCACCCCGGCGATAACGTTCGATTCGCAATATTCGCCGCTCCTCGCGCCGACGCCGTTCGGCGACAGTCTTTACGTCGCAGCGGGATATAATGGGAACGAGGTCATCTCCTACGACCTCGCAGCAGGAACGCGGCGCTGGACTTCCTACGGCCAGGGCGCGTGGATCTGGGGTGGCGAAACCCCGGCGGTCGATGACGGCCATGTCTATTATTACAGCGGCGGCTATGTCGATTTTTTCGATCGGGCCACGGGCCAGCGCACCATGTCCATCCGGGACCCCAATTACGACTTCGCCAGTCATAGCGGCTCTTCCGACCATTATTATTACAGTGCCCCGATGCTGGGCACCGGCGGAAATGTGATTCTGCCCAATGACGCCGCCGGGCAGGTTCCGCTGGTGAAGTTCACGCCAGCGGGAGTTGCGACACAACTCGGTTCAGGCACCTATCAGGCTCCGCCGGCCTTCGCGAATGGTGTCATCTATGCGGCGGGCACCCAAAACGGCACGGCGCACCTCGAAGCGGTGAACGAGGCCGATGGAGCGATCCTGTGGACCTGGTCGCCGCCGGCGGACGACCAGACCTCAGTTACAGACAATGTCATCGCGACGGATACGCTGATTTTCGTGAGCACTCTGTCGAAACTTTATGCGGTCTCGGCAACCGATCCAGCGCACCCAGTGGTGTGGTCGGCGGCGACCCCAGGTTCAATCGCGATTTCGCGCGACAGTCTGTTGCTGGTCACGACCACGCTGAACGGGCACGCTGCGCTGGTGGCCTATAGCGTGAAGTGAGGGCCGCGCGTCTGATTCGTCCCGTCAAGACGGAGCCAATCCAAAGTCCCTCGACGGATTGAGCGTTGACACCGGCAATGCGTGCGAAGTCGCAATATGGTTTTCCCACCAGACCGGCGTTATCTCTCCAAGACCAGCTCGCTACTAAATTGTACCATGATCACCGCGACGGCGAAGTGGAATCGCCGCGAGTCGGAGGGTTGGCGCCGAGGTCGACTGATCCGCTATTTGCATGTCGGCGACATGCGCGTCCGGTTGAGGGGTATCCGTCATGAAAATCCAGGCAAGCATGTGCTCCATCCTATTTTTCGGCGCGGCGGCACTCGCGGTGCCCACCGCTGCCCAAGCCGGGGCGCCCGGTACCGGCCCGGTGGCTGCGCGGCTCCCAGCAAGCCCGTTGCTGCGAGCGAACGAAGCGCAGCGCGAGCAGTGGATGTGGGCATTCGCGGCCGCGCGGCTGCAGGCCGTTGCCGCCGATGCGTTGGGGACGACCGTTGCCGCGATGCCGCCTCCCCCGCCGCCGCCGCTCAACATCACCCGCAAGTCGATCACCTTGCTCAGCGCGACCGAGCTCGCCAGCCTGCGCCGGGGCATCGCGCAGATGATCGCGTGGAATTCGGCGCCGCATGGCAGCGCCAATTTCAAGCGCAGCCTGCGTTACTGGGCGAACATGCATGCTTATATCGGTGCCGGCTGCTCGAAGGATTCGGGGCTCAGCTATCCCGGCATGAGCGGGCTATCGCTGCAATCCAAGGCCACGCCCGACGAGATCGCGACATGGTGCACGTGCCAGCACGGCACCATCCAGTTCCTGACCTGGCACCGCATGTACCTCTTCTATTTCGAGCAGGTGCTGCAACAGGCCTCGGGCGATCCGAACCTTCGCCTGCCCTTCTGGGACTATGAGACCGACGGCCATCTCCCGCCCGCCTATCGCGCGCCGACCTATGTGGATGGCGGGGTGACCAAACCCAACCCGCTTTATATCGCCAATCGCCAGGCCCAGCTCAATGCCGGCACGGCGGCGCTGACCTCAGCGGTGACCTCGACCGCGGGCGCGATGCCGAGCACGACCTATTCGCCGTTCAACACAGCGCTCGAGCAGACGCCGCATGGATCGGTGCACTGCGCGACGGGCGTGGCGAGCTGCCCGAGCGGCTATATGGGCTATGTGCCCTCGGCCGGGAACGATCCAATCTTCTACAGCCACCACGCCAATATCGACCGTCTCTATGAATGCTGGCTGCGGGTGAACCCGGCGGCGCGGCTGCCGAACAATGCGGCGCAGCTCGCGGCGCATTTCAGCTTCATCAATGGCAGCGGTACACTCGTCTCGAGCAAGGTCGGCGACATGGTGACGCTGGCCCAACTCCATTATCGTTATGCCTCGGGCGGCGGCTGTCCGCTGATCATCAAATTCCCGCCAATCTATGCGCAGCTGGAAAGGCCGTTTCACGTGTATCCGCTGACTGGCCCGATCAAGTTGCAACGCGGGACCACGACGGTGCCGCTCAAGCTTGCGCCGACTACGCGCAAACAGATGCTGACGGCGCCGGTGCCGAAGGGCCGGGCGCTGCGCTCGATGCTGGTAATCGACGGGTTGAGCTATGACGAGCCGCCGGGCGTGCTCTACGAGGTCTATGTTCAGGGCGCCGACGGCAAGCGGGCGCTGGTTGGCGTGATCAACTTCTTCAACGACACAGCACCGCACCATGACGACATGAAGGGCATGGAAGATATGGCTGACACGGCATCGCGCACCTTCGATGCGACAGACGCGCTTGCCTCGCTCGGGGTCAGCGGTGACGCTTCGCTGGTGCTCGTACCGACGACCGGAGTCACCGGCGTTACCGCGCTCAAGGCGGCGGAGCGAATCAGCCCGCGCGCCAATGTGCGCTTCAAGGAGGCCCGGATCGAGCAGCGCTAGCGGCTTGCTGCCTCGGTACTTGTGACCCCGTATCGGTGCGATATGATCGCGCCGATGCAGGAGGTGTCGATGACCGAATTTTCCGGCGGCTGTGCGTGCGGCGAGATCCGCTATCGGCTCATTTCAGCGCCGATGTTCGTGCATTGCTGTCACTGCACCTCCTGCCAGACCGAGACAGGATCGGCCTTTGTGATCAACGCGATGATCGAAAGCGATCGGGTGGAGGCCATCAGGGGCGGGCCTGAGCCGGTGTTGACGCCGTCGGAAAGCGGCAGGGGGCAGCAAATATGGCGTTGCCCCACTTGCCGGGTTGCGCTGTGGAGCAACTATGGCGGCGCGGCCGATATCCTGCGCTTCGTGCGGGTCGGCACGCTCGACAAACCGGGCGGTCTGCCGCCCGACATCCATATCTATACCCGCTCGAAACTGCCGTGGGTGCAGCTGCCCGAGGGCGTGCCCGCGGTCGAGGCCTATTATGACAGCAAGACGCTCTGGCCCGAGGCGAGCCTTGCGCGGCGCAAGGCGCTGTTCGGATAGGCTTGGCGGCGCGCTCAGCGGCGCCCGCGATAGCTTGGCAGCGCCAGTTTCCAGTGAATCGCGGCGGCGCGCAGTCCGAAGCCTGCGGTGGCGGCGATGATGGCGGCCACGAATGCAGGAAGGCCGGCGACGACCAGCATGACGTGAAGCCCGGCGGCGAGCGCCGCCGCGGTAACATAGAGCTCGGGCCGCATCAGGATCGAGGGCTCGCCGGCGAGGACATCACGGATGATGCCGCCGACACAGGCGGTGATGACGCCCATCAGCGCGGCGGGCACCGGCGGGACGCCGAACGCAAGCGCCTTGGCGGCACCGAACACCGCATAGGCGGCGAGGCCGGCCGCATCGAGCCAGTCGAGCGCGGCGTCGCGCCACCAGCCTTGTGGCGTCACCCAGACAAGCGCCGCGACTGCGAGGCAGATCCCGGCGACGAGCGGATCGTGCACCCAGAAGACGGGCGCCCCGATCAGCAGGTCGCGGATCGAGCCGCCGCCGACGCCCGTCACCAGCGCGAAAAACGCGGCGGTAACGAAAGTCTGGGCACGGCGCGTCGCGGCGAGCGCGCCGGTGGTCGCGAACACAGCGATGCCGAACAGATCGAGCCAGGGCAGGATCGAGCCGAATTGCCAGAGGAGCGGGGCGTGCATCGGCACTCTCTACGCCCGGCGCAACGCGACGCCAAATCGCTGCGGCGGATCCAGGTTTTTGTCGTTAGGTCACGAAAGCCGAAAACCTGTGGTCAGTTTTCAGCAGGAGACTCTAGCGATGCGGAGCGTGCTGACACATATGGACGCGATGCAACGCACCCAGTCGCCGATGATCGTCCTCGCCGTCTGCCTCGCCGCTCTGGCGGGATTCGTCGATGCCCTGGTCTTTTCGAGCCTCGGCGGCTTCTTCGCCGCCTTCATGAGCGGGAACACGACCCGGCTCGGGGTTTCGCTTGCGGCCGGTCGCTATGATGAGGTGCGCATGGCTGGGGCGCTGATCCTGAGCTTCGTCAGCGGGGCGATGATCGCCACGGTTATCGCCAGGCATTGGCCACAGCGCGCCCAGACGATGGCAATGATCGGCGTCACGCTGCTGATCGGCTTTGCGGCTATGCTCGCGCAACACCAGCCCGACACAAGGACGCTGCTGCTGCTCGCCGGTGCGATGGGTCTCGAGAATGGCGGGTTCGCACGCGGACGCGAGATCGGTGTCGGGCTCGCGCGGATGACCGGGTTGCTGGTGCGGATGGGCGAAGGCCTGGCGGGTGCGCTGATGGGGGATGCCGATCGCTGGGGATGGCTGCGCCATCTCCTGTTGTGGCTCGCATTCCTGTGCGGCGTGGTGATGGGCGCGCGTTGCTATGGGGCGTTCGACAGCAAGGCGCTGTGGCTCGCGGCGGGTGCCGCCGGAGCGCTGGCAATCTCGATCGCGGCACTCTCCCGTGCGGGTGCGCAAACCGGCCCCTGGGGACCGCGCGCCGTCTGACGCGCCGGCCGCAATGGCGGCATATCGAGCCAAGCCTTCATTTCAATGCGTAAAAGTCCGCTGGCAGTGGCTTGTGTGAAAACATGCAGAACTGGTGTCTTGAGTATTATCACTAATATATTGAACATCTGTCATGATGTATGATACATGCCTGCCCACCGAGGGAACAGATGATCACATCCGCCCAGATGCGCGCCGCACGCGCCCTAGCCGGGATCGACCAGCGCCAGCTTGCCGAGCTCTCCGGCGTTTCGCTCCCGACCATCCAGCGCATGGAAGCCAGCGGGGGCAATGTGCGCGGCGTCATCGATACGCTGACCAAAGTCGTCGAAGCCTTTGAGCGCGCGGGCGTTGAGCTCATCGGCGAGGGCATGGAAAGCCGCGACGGCGGCAGGGGCGTACGGCTCAAGCAGGGCGGGCGCGTCGACAGAGCCAGCCGGTGACGATGCAGGCGCGGCATTCCCCGCGCTTTCTCGATCTCTACACCCCCAAGCTCGTGACCGTCCTGCGCGAGCGCTATTCATGGACTGACCTGAAAGCAGATGCGCTTGCCGGGCTGACCGTTGCGATCGTCGCCCTGCCGCTCTCGATGGCGATCGCGATCGCCTCTGGTGTGACGCCGGATCGCGGGCTTTACACCGCAATCGTCGGCGGGTTCTTCGTCTCGGCGCTCGGAGGCAGCCGGTTTCAGATCGGCGGGCCGGCCGGCGCCTTTATTGTGCTGGTTGCCGCGACTGTTGCGAAATATGGTGTCGACGGGTTGATCCTCGCGACGATGCTCTCGGGCCTGATCCTGCTGGTGGTGGGCTTTCTTCGGCTCGGCACCTTCATCAAATATATCCCCTACCCGGTGACGGTCGGCTTCACTTCAGGGATCGCGGTCATCATCTTCGCGAGCCAGCTCAAGGACCTGCTTGGATTGACGCTGGCCGGCACCGAGCCCGGGCCCTTTCTGCCCAAGCTCCTCGCACTCGGCGGAGCTTTGCCGAGCCTCAGCATCACCGCCGCGACGATCGCCGGGGTTTCCGTGGCGGCGATCCTGGTATTGCGCCGCCTGCGACCGCACTGGCCGGGCTTTCTGATCGCGGTTGCACTAGGCGCACTTGCCGTCTGGCTGCTGGCATTGCCGGTCGAGACGATCGGGACGAAGTTCGGCGGAATCCCGCGCTCGCTGCCGATACCGCATCTGCCCGACCTGTCGCTGGCGAGGATCGAGGCAGTGCTGCCGGCGGCCTTGTCCTTTGCTCTGCTGGGGGCGATCGAAAGCCTGTTGTCCGCAGTCGTCGCCGACAGCATGACGGGGCGGCGCCACCGCTCGAATTGCGAACTGGTCGCGCAAGGGGCGGCGAATATCGCCTCTTCCCTGTTTGGCGGGATCTGCGTGACCGGCACCATCGCCCGGACAGCGACCAATGTCCGCGCCGGCGCACGCGGGCCAATCGCCGGGATGCTTCACTCGCTGATCCTGCTCGGCTTCATGCTGGTAGCAGCTCCGCTGGCGAGCCTGATCCCGCTTGCGTCGCTCGCGGCGGTGCTCGCCGTTGTCGCATGGAACATGGCCGAGAAGCACGAGTTCGCGATCCTGTTGCGCGCGTCACGGGGTGACGCGGTGGTGCTGATCACAACCTTCCTGCTCGTCATCTTCCGCGACCTGACCGAGGGCATCCTGGTCGGTTTCGGCATCGGTGCCCTGTTGTTCCTGCACCGCATGGCGCAGGCGGTGGAGATTGAGCAGCCGGCGTTGCGCGTCGAAGGAGACCTGAGCGACGATGCCGAGGGCGACGATCGCACGCCTTATGATGCGGCGCTCGCAACCGACCCGGACATCATCGTCTATCGCATCACCGGAGCCTTCTTCTTCGGCGCAGCGGGTGCGGTCGCGGCCGCGCTCGACCGGATCGGCGAGCATCCCAAGGCCTATGTGATCGATGTCTCCAATGTGCCGGTGCTCGATTCAACCGCTGCCGCCACGATCGCCGGTTTTGCGCGCCAGGCACATCGGCACGGCGCGACCGTCTATGTCGCGGGGGCGCGTGCGGCGGTGCGCCGCCTGCTGCTGTTGCATGGCGGGCGGCCGCCTGAAGTGCGTTACCGCACGACGATCGAGGACGCCGTCTCCGCCGCGCGGCGGCATGAGGCCGGAGTGGCTGAGGACTGAACTGCGCGTGCCGATCAGATGTGGATCGGTTTCCCTAACACCGCCATCGCCGCTTCCTTGATCGCTTCCGAATGCGTCGGATGGGCGTGGCAGGTATAGGCGATGTCCTCCGAGGTCGCGCCGAACTCCATCGCCTGCGCGGCCTGGGCGATCATCGTGCCGCCGACCGAGGCGATGACCCAGACGCCGAGCACTCGGTCCGTCTTTGCATCCGCAATCACCTTCACGAAGCCGTCAGGCTCGTGATTGGTCTTGGCACGCGAATTGGCGAGCATCGGGAATTTGCCGACCTTCAGTTCCCCGCGCTCCTTCGCCGCTTCCTCAGTGAGGCCGACGCCGGCGATCTCCGGGCTGGTGTAGACCACGCTCGGGATCACGTCATGATTCACGATGCCGGTGAGGCCGGCGATGTTCTCGGCGACCGCGATCCCTTCGTCCTCGGCCTTGTGCGCGAGCATCGGACCGGGGATGACGTCGCCGATCGCCCAGATGCCGTCGACTGAAGTCTTGAAGCGGTGGTCGGTTTCGATTTGGCCACGCTGGTTGGTCGCCAGGCCGGCGGCATCGAGGCCGAGGCCGTCGGTGTTGGGACGACGGCCGATCGAGACGAGCACGGCATCGGCCTCGATCGTCTCAGGCGTTCCGCCGGCGGCTGGCTCGACGGTGAGCGTCGCGGTGGCGCCGTCGACCTTCACGCCGGTGACCTTGGTCGAGAGGCGGAATTCCAGCCCCTGCTTCTTCATGATCTTGTTGGATTCCTTGCGGACCTCGCCATCGAAGCCGGGCAGGATCTGATCGAGGAACTCGACGACCGTCACCTTGGCGCCGAGCCGGCGCCAGACCGAGCCGAGCTCGAGCCCGATCACGCCGCCGCCAATCACCACCATGTGCTTCGGCACGGCCGGAAGTTCGAGCGCGCCGGTCGAATCCACCACGATTTTCTGGTCGATGGTGACGCCGGGCAGCGGGGTGACTGAGGAACCGGTGGCGATGATGATGTTCTTCGCGCGGACTTCGCGGTCGCCGACCTTGACGCTGTCCTTGCCGGTGAAGCTGGCATAGCCCTTCAGCCATTCCACCTTGTTCTTCTTGAACAGGAACTCGATGCCGCCGGTGAGCTGCTTGACCGCGTCCTTGCGCTGGCCGTGCATGGTGTCGAGATCGAGGCTGGTCTCGACCTTCACGCCAAGCTTGGCGAGCCGGCCGGAGACGGCTTCGTCATAGAGCTCGGACGCGTGCAGCATCGCCTTGGAGGGAATACAGCCGACATTGAGGCAGGTGCCGCCAAGCGTCTCGCGACCCTCGATGCAACCGGTCTTGAGCCCGAGCTGTGCAGCACGGATCGCGGCGACATAACCGCCCGGGCCGGAGCCGATTACCAGGACGTCGAAATCATAGTCAGCCATTGTTGGTTTCCAGTTCTTGCGCACCGCGAGCGGCCCGTCTCGTAACGTGTCAGGTTATCCAGATAGCGATTGCGGAGCCGGTCTCAACGCTACGATCCAGAAGGGAGCGGAGTTCAGGCATGCTCTGCATCACATATTCCCAGCCCGTCTCTCCCTCATCGGCGAGGGAGCTCGCAATGTAGACGTCCTGAGCGGCCATCGCTGCAGGGTCATAGCGGCGCCGGAGCTCGTCGTCGCTGAGCTCCGCCAAGGCATCACGAAACGCCCGGACCTCGGTTGGTGCAGCGAGACGGGTGGGGCCATAGCCGAAGTCTTCGCCGATCGGTGAGCCTGCGTGCAGCAGGAAGGTGAGCGGGCCGCTCCCCTCCCATGGCGATCCGGTCAGGAGGAAGTGGATCGCTTGCCACGCCTTATCGAAATCGACGAGATCGCCGGCAGCCTCGGGTTCGTTGAGAAATTCATAGAATCCGTCGGGGTCGACGACTTTTTCCCAAAGCGCGGGGACGTCTGCGACGCGCCGGAGGCAAAGCACCATTCCCATCCCGAAATCCTTACAAGTCGATCAAAATCCGGGTCGGATCCTCGATCGCGTTCTTGAGCGCGACGAGGAATGTCACTGCCTCGCGGCCGTCGATCAGGCGGTGATCGTAGCTGAGCGCGAGGTACATCATCGGGCGCACCACGACCTGACCGTCGCGGACGACCGGGCGATCCTCGATGCGGTGAAGGCCGAGCACCGCCGACTGGGGCGGGTTGATGATCGGGGTCGACATCAGTGAACCGAACACGCCGCCATTGGAGATGGTGAAGGTGCCGCCCTTCATCTCTTCCATCTTGAGCGTGCCGTCCTTGGCGCGCTTGCCGAAATCGCCGATCGTGCGCTCGATCTGCGCGACCGACATCTGATCAGCATCGCGCACGACGGGGACGACCAGGCCGCCCGGGCCGGACACCGCGACCGAGATATCGGCATAATCATGATAGACGATCTCGTCGCCGTCGATCGAGGCGTTGACGCTCGGCACGTCCTTCAGCGCGAGGCAGGCTGCCTTGGCGAAGAAGCCCATGAAGCCGAGCCGGACACCATGCTTCTTCTCGAACAGATCCTTGTACTTGGTGCGCGCCTCGATCACCGCCGTCATGTCGACGTCGTTGAAGGTGGTGAGCATCGCGGCGGTGTTCTGCGCTTCCTTGAGACGCTTCGCGATCGTCTGGCGGAGGCGCGTCATGCGGACGCGCTCTTCCTTGCGGCCCGAGGCGGCTACAACCGATGGTGCGAGCTGCGGCTCGGGTGACGGCGCGGGAGCCGGAGCGGCGGGCGTCGCAGCGGCTGCGATCACATCGTCCTTGGTGATGCGGCCGTCCTTGCCGGTGCCCTTGACCGTCGACGGATCGACACCGTGCTCGAGCACCGCGCGGCGCACCGACGGCGAAAGGGCCGCTGGGCCGTCACCGGCGGCGGGTGCCGGCTGGGCGGCGCTGGCCAGGACCGGCGCTGGCGATGCGGTTACGGCCGGCTGCGGCGCGGTCGCCGCGGCGGGAGCGCCGCTGCCTGCGTCGATCGTCGCGATCATCGCGCCGACCTGGACGGTATCGCCGACCTGCACCGCATGCTGACCCATCACGCCGGCAACCGGGCTCGGCACCTCGATCGAGACCTTGTCGGTCTCGAGGCTGGCGATCGGCTCATCGGCCTTCACCGGATCGCCCGGCTGCTTCAGCCATTCGCCGAGGGTCGCTTCAGTGATCGACTCGCCCAGCACGGGCACTTTGACTTCGGTTGCCATCTTCTCTTCCTGTTGTGCCCCACAAGCGCGGGGCGCCAGACCGGGCTCCCGCATTCGCGGGAGCATGAATATCGTCAGTTCTTGCG
Organism: Sphingomonas sp. P3_C5; assembly: GCF_056402635.1. NCBI lineage: Bacteria > Pseudomonadati > Pseudomonadota > Alphaproteobacteria > Sphingomonadales > Sphingomonadaceae > Sphingomonas > Sphingomonas sp. P3_C5. The sequence goes on along the minus strand of NZ_JBFUHA010000005.1, from coordinate 165,728 downwards.
CGTCCGGCGGATCTCTTCGCGGACATTATGGCCGAGCGCGTCGGCGACGAGCGCGGCCTGTTCCATCTGGTGGCGTTTCATCAGGCCGGTCGCGGGCGAAGCGGCGGCGGCGCGGCCGGCATAGCGGGCACGCTGCGGCTTGATCGCGGCTTCCTTCAGGCATTCCTCGATGAAGGGCTCGACGAAGGACCAGCCGCCATTGTTCTTCGGCTCTTCCTGCGCCCAGACCACTTCTTCCAGATTCGCCATCTTCTTGAGGCGGATCGTCAGCGGCTCGCTCGGGAAAGGATAGAGCTGCTCGACGCGGACGATGGCGGTGTTCTTGTCGCCGGCAGCGTCGCGCGCCTCCATCAGATCATAAGCGACCTTGCCGGTGCACAGCACCAGCCGCTTCACTTCTGCGTCAGCGGGCGCCGAAGGATCCGAGAGGATTCGCATGAAGTGGCTCTCGCCCTGGAAATCCTGCGCCTTCGACACCGCGAGCTTGTGGCGCAGCAGCGATTTGGGCGTGAAGATGACCAGTGGCTTGCGGAACGAGCGGTGCATCTGCCGGCGCAGCAGGTGGAAATAGTTGGCCGGGGTGGTGCAGTTCGCGACCTGGATATTGTCCTGGGCGCAGAGCTGCAGGAAACGCTCGACGCGCGCCGAGCTATGCTCCGGCCCCTGCCCTTCATAGCCATGCGGCAGCAGCATCACGAGGCCGTTGGCGCGCAGCCACTTGGCCTCGCCGCTGGCGATGAACTGATCGATCATGATCTGCGCGCCGTTCATGAAATCGCCGAACTGCGCTTCCCACAGGACCAGAGTCTTGGGGTCGGCGAGTGCATAGCCATATTCGAAACCGAGCACGCCATATTCGCTCAAGGGGCTGTCGAGCACCTCGAAGCGGCCATGCTCGATCTGCGCGAGCGGCAGATATTTATGCTCATCCTTCTGGTCGATCCAGACGGCATGGCGCTGGCTGAACGTACCGCGCCCCGAATCCTGGCCCGACAGACGGACGCCATACCCTTCCGAGAGGAGCGAGCCATAAGCGAGTGCCTCGCCCGTCGCCCAATCGAAATTGGCGCCGGATTTGAACATCTCGCGCTTGGCATCGATGACGCGGGCAAGCGTCTTGTGGATGGTCAGATCGTCCGGGACGGTCGTGAGCGTGCGGCCGATCGAATCGAACAGCTTGGTCTCGATCCCGGTCTCGACATTGCGGCGTCCGCTCTCGCTATCCGCCGGCGCGTGCAGGCCCGACCAGCGCCCGGCGAACCAGTCAGCCTTGTTGGGCTTATAGGCGGCGCCAGCTTCGAACTCGCCTTCGAGCAGGGTGGTGAATTGCGTGATGTTATCGTCGATCCAGGCCCGGTCGACCACGCCCTGCTCGATCAGGCGCTTGCCATAGACTTCGCTGACCGGCGGGTGCGCGCGGATGCGATCGTACATCAGGGGCTGGGTGAAGCCGGGCTCGTCGCCTTCGTTATGGCCGAAGCGGCGGTAGCACCACATGTCGATGACGATGTCGCGGTGGAAGCGCTGGCGGAACTCGATCGCCATCTTGCAGGCGAAGGTGACTGCCTCGGGATCGTCGCCATTGACGTGGAAGATCGGCGCCTGGACACCCTTCGCCACATCCGACGGATAGGGCGAGGAGCGCGCGAATTGCGGGCTGGTCGTGAAGCCGATCTGGTTGTTGATGACGAAGTGGATGCAGCCGCCGGTATTATAGCCGCGAATCCCTGAGAAGCCGAGACACTCCCAGACGATCCCCTGCCCCGCGAACGCCGCGTCGCCATGGATCAGCACGGGCAACGCGCCCTTGTGCTCGGCGAGATCATTGTTGATCGTCTGGATCGCGCGGGTCTTGCCGAGCACGACCGGATCCTCGGCCTCGAGATGCGAAGGGTTGGCGACCAGCGACATATGGACGCTGATCCCGTCGAACTCGCGGTCAGTCGAGGTGCCGAGGTGATATTTGACGTCGCCCGAACCGGCGACATCATCGGGATTGTCGGAGCCGCCGCCGAATTCGTGGAAGATCACGCGGAACGGCTTGGCCATCACGTTCGACAGCACGTTCAGACGGCCGCGATGCGCCATGCCGAACACGATCTCGCGCACGCCGAGCTGGCCGCCATATTTGATGACCGATTCGAGCGCGGGGATCATGCTCTCGCCGCCATCGAGGCCGAAGCGCTTGGTGCCGACATATTTGCGGCCGAGGAATTTCTCCCACTGCTCCGCTTCGATCACCTTGTTGAGAATCGCCTTCTTGCCCAGGGCTGAGAACTCGATCGCCTTATCCTTGCCCTCCATCCGCTCCTGGAGGAAGCGGCGCTCCTCGACATCAGCGATGTGCATATATTCGAGGCCGACATTGCCGCAGTAATTCGCGCGCAGGATGTCGACCAGCTCGCGCACCGTCGCCCATTGCAGGCCCATCGTGCCGCCGAGATAGATCGGCCGGTCGAGATCGGCATCAGAAAAGCCGTGATATTCCGTGGTGAGATCAGCCGGCATCTCGTGCTTCGACAGGCCGAGCGGATCGAGATTGGCGGCGAGATGGCCGCGCACACGGTAAGTGCGGATCAGCAACATCGCGCGGATCGAATCGGCGGCGGCGCGGGTGATATCCTCCTGCGACGGTGTCGCGGCAACGGGCGCAGTCGTTGGCTTGCCGCCTTTCGCGGGCTTGGGCGCAGGTTCCATCTGAGTCGGATCGAGCGCCGCGGTCAGATCGTCGGTAGTCGAGGACGGCCAATTGGCCTGTTCCCAGCTTGGGCCCTGGGCGGAACCCTCGAGCCCCTCGAACCAGGAGCGCCATGACGGCTCGACGCTGTCGGGCGACACTTTGTAGCGCGCGTACAGAGTCTCGATAAAGGCGGGGCTTACCCCGCCTGCGATATCCGCGAAATCCTGGCCTTCATAGCCCATCGTCTTCGTCCTTCCTTCCCTCCCCTGCAGAGGAGGGGGCGAGGGTTACGTTACCGCTACCATTCGCCCATTTAGCGCTTCAGCGCCACCTCCTGCCCAACGGCAGAAGGTTTTTGTTAGCCCTTCAATACTGCGAGCAGCGTCGTCCCGAGTTCCGAGGGACTGTCCGCCACCCTGATCCCTGCCGCTTCCATCGCCGCGATCTTGTCCTCGGCGCCGCCCTGGCCGCCCGAGACGATCGCACCGGCATGGCCCATGCGGCGCCCCGGAGGCGCGGTGCGGCCGGCGATGAAGCCAGCCATCGGCTTCGAACGGCCGCGCTTCGCTTCGTCGCGGAGGAACTGCGCCGCTTCTTCCTCAGCCGAGCCGCCGATCTCGCCGATCATGATGATCGACTTGGTCTCGTCGTCAGCGAGGAAGAGTTCGAGCACGTCGATGAAGTTCGTGCCGTTGACCGGATCGCCGCCGATGCCGACCGCGGTCGTCTGGCCGAGGCCCGCATTCGACGTCTGGAACACGGCTTCATAGGTAAGCGTGCCCGAGCGGCTTACAACGCCGACCGAACCCTGCTTGAAGATGGAGCCGGGCATGATGCCGATCTTGCACTGGCCGGGGGTGAGGACGCCTGGGCAGTTCGGGCCGATCAGCCGCGACTTCGAGCCCGACAGAGCGCGCTTGACCTTGACCATGTCGAGCACCGGGATGCCCTCGGTGATCGTCACGATCAGCGGCACCTCGGCGTCGATCGCCTCAAGGATGGAGTCAGCGGCGAAGGGGGGCGGAACATAGATGACGGAAGCGGTAGCACCGGTCTTCGCGACGGCCTCCGCGACGGTGTCGAACACCGGCAAGCCGATATGCTCAGTGCCGCCCTTGCCGGGCGTGACACCGCCGACCATCTGCGTGCCGTACGCCAGCGCCTGCTGGGTATGGAAGGTGCCGGTTTCGCCGGTCATCCCCTGGGTGATGACCTTGGTGTTCTTGTCGACGAGGATGCTCATTCGGTTTTCTTCCTCATTGTTCCCTGGCCGACGCCGGGGCTCATCTGGGTTCGGGAATGCCGTACGCCCTTGCGGGGGTACGAAAAGGATCAGGCCAGCGAGCCGTCGATCGCCTTGCAGGCGACCAGCAATTCCTTGACCGCCTCGACCGAGACGTCGAGATTCTTCTTGGCTTCGGCGTCGAGCTTGATCTCGATGACCTTCTCGACACCGCCGGCGCCGATGATCACCGGCACGCCGACATAAAGATTGTCGACACCGTACTGGCCGGTCAGGTGAACGGCCGCCGGGAGCAGGCGCTTCTGATCGTAGAGATAGGCTTCGGCCATCGAAATCGCGCTGGTGGCGGGGGCATAATAGGCCGAGCCGGTCTTGAGCAGGGCGACGATCTCGCCGCCGCCCGAGCGGGTGCGCTGGACGATCGCGTCGATCCGCTCCTGGGTGGAAAGGCCCATTTCGATCAGGTCGGGAACCGGAATGCCCGAAACGGTCGAGTAGCTGATCACCGGCACCATGGTATCACCGTGCCCGCCGAGCACGAAGGAAGTGACGTCCTTGACCGAGACCTTGAATTCTTCCGCGAGGAAGTGGCTGAAGCGCGAGCTGTCGAGCACGCCGGCCATGCCGACCACCTTCTGGTGCGGCAGGCCGGAGAATTCGCGCAGCGCCCAGACCATCGCATCGAGCGGGTTGGTGATGCAGATGACGAACGCGTCGGGGGCGTTGGCGGCGATGCCCTCGCCGACTGCCTTCATGACCTTGAGGTTGATGCCGAGCAGATCATCGCGGCTCATGCCCGGCTTGCGGGCGATGCCGGCAGTGACGATGATGACATCCGCGCCCTTGATGTCAGCGTAATCATTAGAGCCGGTGATCGTCGCATCGAAGCCCTCAACGGGCGAACACTGGCTGAGATCGAGCGCCTTGCCCTGGGGGACGCCTTCGACCACGTCGAACAGGACGATGTCGCCCAGACCCTTCAGGGCTGCGAGATGGGCGAGCGTGCCGCCGATATTCCCAGCGCCGATCAGCGCGATCTTCTTGCGGGCCATTCATCGTCCTTTCGGAGGTGCTATCGCCGCGCGCGCGGCCAAACTGCGCGGCGGCTTAGGCGCGTTTTGACGTGGGGGCAACCGGTAAAGACTAGCAATTATGCGAGCATGATGCGAATGCTTCGCAACTGCATTTAGAGCGGCGTATCGCCTTCAATATCGACATAGCGGCGCTCGCCGGTTGCTTCATTATACCAGACCGCAACTGGGCGGCCGCTCGCATCGTCTATGAAACGCTCGGATGTCTCGCGCCAGGCGGAGCTGGCGGGCCGGGCTTGGGCGGCGCCGTAGCGCCTGCGCTCGAAGAGGATTCCGGCAAGCAGGACGGTGGCGGCGATCAGCGTTGGCCAGACCGCGGGATCGACCACTACGCCGATTGCCGCTGCCGTGAAGAACAGCATCGCCGCGACCAGGACGAATGTGCGCAGCATCATTCCGGCGCGGGATCGAGGATGACGGCGGTGCCATAGGCCACCACCTCGTTCATCGATTGCGCAAGCTCGCCCGAATCAAAGCGCATCATGACCACCGCATTAGCGCCCATCAACGCGGCGTTGGTCACGAGCCGGTCGATCGCGTGGCGGCGGGTGTCCTCGACGAGCTGCGAATATTCGCGGATTTCGCCGCCGACGATCGAGCGCAGGCCGGCCATCAAATTGCCGCCCAGGCCGCGGCTGCGGACGACGACGCCGAACACCTGGCCGAGCGTCCTGGTGACAGTGTGGCCCGGTACATTCTCTGTGGTGGTGACGAGCATCGAATCCCCCTCTGGTGACGCCCCATCCTAGCGATTCTCGCGCTCCGGTGCGAGCGTTACACGCGATCTTAAAACCTGATCGGGCATCGGAGCATGGATGGCCAGTCCCAAGCCCCGCGAGATCATCGCCCTTGATCTGTTGCGTTTCGTCAGCGCGTTGCTGGTGGTTGCCTTTCATTTCGGCTGCGCGTTCGCGCGGGCTCCGGGCTGGGCGAATGTGGAGATGCTCGGAGGATTGCCGATCTCCGATGTGGCCACGCCCTGGACCTGGTTCGGGTGGATCGGCGTCGAGCTGTTCTTCGTGATCTCGGGCTTCGTCATCGCCATGTCGGCCGAAGGCGCGAGCCGGGGTGTGTTCCTGCGCCGCCGCGCGCTGCGGTTGCTGCCCGCCGCCTGGATCTGCGCGACCGCGACATTGCTGGCGCTGATGATCGTCGCGCAAGGGCCGGGGCTGATCCGTGAGTGGCTGCGCTCGATCAGCTTCTGGCTGCAAGGGCCATGGATCGATCCGTCCTATTGGACGCTGGGGATCGAGGTGGTCTTCTATGCGGTGATCGCGGCAACGCTTGGCCGCGCCGGCCGTGCCGAGACGATCGAGCGCAGCGCGGTGCTGCTCGGAGCCATCTCCAGCGCTTTCTGGCTGTTCGCGGTGATGGCGGGATGGGCGGCGACGCCGCTGATGGACTATCGTCCGGCTCAGTTGCTGTTGCTGCCGCATGGATGCTTCTTCGCGATCGGCGTGCTGGCCTGGGCGATGCTGAACCGGGGCGTGACGGCAGGCCGGGTGCTGATGCTTGCCATCTTCTTCGCGACCGCACTGACCGAGATCGCGGGGCGCACCGTGGAACGCACCCACGCGCTGGGTATCACTGCCGGGCCGCTGGTGCCGATCCTTGCGTTCACCGTCGGGCTCGGCGTCGTGCTTGGCTCGGCGCGACTGCAGGGGCTGCTTGGCAGGCGGATCGATGCGCGGCTGGCGGCAACCCTGGGACTGATGACCTATCCGCTTTACCTGCTCCATCAGGAGGTCGGTGCGGCGATCGTCTCCGCGTTGATGCGGCAGGGGGTGCCGTTCGCGGTTGCTATCATGATTGCGCTGGCGACGGTGCTGGTTTCTGCCTGGGGGGTCGTGCGGGTGGCCGAACCGGTGCTGCGTGCCCGGCTCGCCGCGCTGATCGACGGCGCGGTGGCGATCAGTGCGCGCCGTGGCCCTGTTCGAGATACTCGTCCGAGCGCATCTCCTCCAGCCGGCTGATCGTGCGTTCGAACTCGAAGCGGCCGTCCCCTTTTTCATAGAGCTCGCCGGGCTGAGCGTCGGCCGCGGCGAGCAGCTTGACCTTATGCTCGTAGAGCGCGTCGATCAGCGATACGAAGCGCGCCGCCTCGTTGCGGTTCTCGGGGCCGAGCTTCGGGATGCCGACGATGATCACGGTGTGGAACCGCCGCGCGATCGCGAGATAGTCAGCCGCCCCCCGCGCCTCGCCGCAGAGCCGCTTGAACGAGAAGACGGCGACGCCCTTCAGGCTCTTCGGCACGTGCAGGGTGCGACCGCCGCCGAGCGGCAGGTCCTCGGCCGGAACGTTCTTGCGGTCCTCAGGCGGATAGTCGGTCAGGCGGAAAAAGGCAGCGGAGAGCTGGGCGGTCGCCTCGGGGCCGTTGGGAACGAGCCAGGTCTCTACCTGGCCGAGCCGATCGCGGCGATAATCGACCGGGCCGTTCAGCCCGAGCACGTCCATCTTAGTCTCGATGAGATCGATGAAGGGGAGGAAATGCTCGCGGTTCAGGCCGTCCTTGTAGAGATCGCGCGGCGGGCGATTCGAGGTCATCACAACCGTGACGCCCTCGCGCAGCAGCTCAGTGAACAGGCGCGACAGGATCATCGCATCGGGGCTGTTGGTGACCATGATCTCGTCAAAGGCGAGCAGCCGCACTTCGTCGGCGATCGCGGCTGCGACCGGCAGGATCGGATCGCCGACCTCTTTGACGCGCTCGACGCGGAGGCGGGCGTGAATGTCGAGCATGAATTCGAGGAAATGGGTGCGCTGCTTGCGGCGGACATCGAGGCAGGTGAAGAACAGGTCCATCAGCATCGACTTGCCGCGGCCGACCCCACCCCAGAGATAGATGCCGCGCGGCGGATCGGGCCGCCGGCCGAGCGCGCGCCACAACACGCTGCCGCGCTTCGGTACTGTTTCCAGTTCGGTAGCGAGCTGGTCGAGGCGACGCGCCGCTTCGGCCTGTTCGGGATCGGGTTTGAGTTCGCCGGCTGCGACGAGCGCTTCGTAGCGGGCAAGGACGTTGGGCAATGCCGTCAGCCCTCGGCCTGGGGAATGGTCTTGGCCGACTTGCGGATCGTGCCGGAAAAGCTTGCGACCTTCTCATCGCCCTGCACGACCAGGCCGCGCAGGAAGAGGAGGCGGCCGGTTTCCTTCAGGAGTTCGACCTGGGCCTCAAGCAGCTCGCCGATGCGCCCGCCGCCGATGAACTGGACGGAGAGGTCGAGCGTCACGGCCGATCCGGCCGTGATCAGCCCGAAGCTGCGCGAGGCGGCGAACAGGGCGACGTCGATGAAACCGAGCATCGCGCCGCCATGGACATTGTCGCGCAGGTTCGAATGGCGGCGCTCGGGCGTCATGCGGACGAGGGCGATACCGGCGTCGACCTTCACCAGCATCGGGCCGAGAAAGCTGTTGTACCGCGTCGGATCCGTGAAGCCCCAGCGCATCCAGCCGGGATGATCGGGATCTTCCTCATAGAGGAAGGTGGCTGGCCTGGCTTCCTCCGTCATTACGGCCTCAGACGACTCGCTCGGCTTCCATCTTCTTGATCTCGGCGATCGCCTTGGCGGGGTTCAGGCCCTTGGGGCAGACATTCGCGCAGTTCATGATCGTGTGGCAGCGATAGAGGCGGAATGGATCCTCGAGCTCATCGAGACGGTCGCCGGTCATTTCGTCGCGGCTGTCGGCGAGCCAGCGATAGGCCTGCAACAGGATGGCCGGGCCGAGGAACTTGTCGGAATTCCACCAATAGCTCGGGCAGGCGGTCGAGCAGCAGGCGCACAGGATGCACTCGTACAGCCCGTCGAGCTTTTCGCGGTCAGCCGGCGACTGGAGGCGCTCCTTGCCCGAGGGCGGCGGCGTGACGGTCTGCAGCCACGGCTTGATCGAGGAATATTGCGCGTAGAAATGCGTGAAATCCGGCACGAGATCCTTGATCACGTCCATATGCGGCAGCGGGCTGATCCGGATATCGCCCTTCACGTCCTCGATCGCGGTGGTGCAGGCGAGGCCGTTCTTGCCGTCGATGTTCATCGAGCAGGAACCGCAAATCCCCTCGCGACACGAGCGGCGGAAGGTGAGCGACGAATCCTGCTCCGACTTCATCTTGATCAGCGCGTCGAGCACCATCGGCCCGCAGCTGTCGAGATCGACCTCGAACGTGTCGTAATGCGGATTCTCGCCGGCATCGGGATCATAGCGGTAGATCTTGAAGTTCCGGACCCGCTTTGCGTCCGCCGCTGCCTTATGGACCTTGCCGCCCTTTTTGGGTCGGCTGTTCGGGGGCAGTCTGAATTCGGCCATGCCTGAAACTCTCCGGCGGATGCGAAATGGTGCGTCGCGGTAGCGGCTATGCCTTTCGGCGCGCGCGTGCAACCCTTTGGCGTACTCAGCGGCACCAACAATATGACGGGTTGCGGAACGCGGGGCGGAGCGGGCACCATCACCGGCGTTGCGACCGCTGGACGCGGACCGTAAGGCGAAGTCCAGAATATGGGCGAATGGGGCAAAATATGAGACTGAGCGATTGCCATAATGTCGAGGATTTCCGGACCCTCGCCCGCAAACGCCTGCCCGGGCCGGTCTATCATTATATCGACGGCGCCGCAGACGACGAGACGACCAAGGCGCGCAACACCAGCGCGTTCGACGATTGCGACCTGGTGCCGCGCGTGCTCGCCGGCGTCGAGACGATCGACATGAGCACGACCGTGATGGGCCGCAAGATCGCGATGCCCCTGTTCCTGTCGCCGACCGCCTTGCAGCGGCTGTTCCACTGGCAGGGCGAGCGCGGCGTGGGCCGGGCGGCGGAGAAGTTCGGTACCTATTTCGGCATCTCCAGTCTGGCGACAGTCGGCATCGAGGAGATCGGCCGGACGATATCGACCCCCAAGATGTTCCAGCTCTATATCCATAAGGACAAGGGTTTGAATCACGCGCTGGTCGAGCGGTGCAAGGAAGCGAAGTTCGATTGCATCGCGCTGACCGTCGATACGATCGTCTCGGGCAATCGCGAGCGCTGCCTGCGCACCGGCTTCAGCTCGCCGCCGCGGCTGACGCCCTCCTCCGCCATCAGCTTTGCGACTCACCCGCGCTGGACGCTCGACTATCTGTTCCGCGAGAAGTTCGAGCTGACCAATCTCAAGGACCATGTGTCCGAGGGGACCAATGTCGCGCTGTCGGTGGCCGACTATTTCAACAAGATGCTCGACCCGTCGATGGACTGGAAGACGGCGGAGAATGTCCGCGCGCAATGGGGCGGGGAATTCTGCCTGAAGGGGATCATGTCAGTCGAGGATGCCAGGCGCGCGGTCGATATCGGCGCGACGGCGATCATGGTGTCGAACCATGGCGGACGACAGCTGGACGGATCGCGGGCGCCGTTCGATCAGCTCGCCGAGATCGTCGATGCGGTCGGCGACAAGATCGACGTGATCTGTGACGGCGGCATAAGGCGCGGCAGCCATGTGCTGAAGGCGCTGAGCGTTGGCGCCAAGGCGTGTTCGGGCGGGCGAATGTATCTCTATGCGCTGGCGGCGGCGGGCCAGGCCGGGGTCGAGCGGGTGCTCGGGCGGCTGCATGACGAGATCGAGCGCGACATGAAGTTGATGGGGGTGAAGTCGGTTGCCGAGCTTGGCCGGGGGAATTTGAGGTGGCGCAACTAAGCCCCTCCCCTTCAGGGGAGGGGTTGGGGGTGGGGGCGTGCGTGTGCACGCTCAAAAGACTCTGCAACGCCCGTAAAAAGCAACGAACAGGGCATCGAGCCCTGTTCGTTGCTGCCCCACCCCTTGCCCCTCCCCTGAAGGGGAGGGGTTGAAGAAGCGGATGCGCGCTCACTCCGCTGTAAGCGCCTCCTCCATCTCCGGCGCAGCGCCGCCCCAGTCGATCCCCCGGGTGAGGTACATCACTGCGGCGAGGGCCAGGAAGAGCAGCACCGAGCCGGCGAGGAGCGACAGGTCCTCCAGGCTGAGCAGCAGATAGAGGATGCCGTAGAGCGACGAGAGCAGGACCGCGATGAACATACCGCGCTTCCGGCTGGCGAGCACCGCCGCCGAATAGAAGGTGAGCAGCGAGATGATCGCGCCGCCAGCGATCAGATAGGCCGGCGTGAAGCCGACGACTTCGGCAAAAGCGAGCAGCATCACGAAAAACAGCACCAGCCCCGAGCCCACCAGCGCATATTCGATCGCCGAGACCCGCACGCCGCCGATCACGTCGAACATCAGGAAGGCGAGGAAGGTGAAGCCGATGAACAGGAAACCGTATTTCACCGAGCGATTGACCTGACTGTAGATATCCACCGGCGTGACGAGGTCGACCCGCGCGACCAGAGCGCCATTGGGGCTTACGATCGCGTCCGACCGCGACGAAATATCGGCACTCTCGGCGCGCGGGGGATCCGTCTGCGGCACATCGACTGCGACGAGCGCCTTGCCGAGCGCGAGGTTACCGCCGCGCCAGGTCGCCGAGAACCCCGTATCGTTGATCACCGGCGTAGCGCTCGGCAGGATGCTGCCCTGGAAGCTTGGGCTTGTCCAGGACGAGGCCATCTTCCAGCTCGTGTCACCGGCGTTTGGAACGAAGGACAGCGATCCGGTGCCGCGCACGCCATATTCGAAGGTCACGGCGATCGACCGGGCCTTCAACTGGCTCGCATCGACAAAGGCCGAAAAGCCCGACCCGCCGGTTTCACGCACACCGTTGCCGGGCTGGAGGGCGAGGCGCTTGCCGTCCGCAACGACTGCGGGCGGGGCCCCGAACAGCCCATGCGCATCGCTGATGCCGAAGCGAAGCTGGGCGCGATCGAAGGCCAAAGTGTCGGGCGTTATCCCCGAGCGATCGAGATCGGGCGGCAGCATAAAACGCACGCTGCCGCGATTGTGCGCCTCATAGACGACCACATCATAGATCGAACGGTGGCGCACATTGGGCGTGAGATCAGTCTTCAGATCAGCCATATCGGGCGAGAGCATCATATCGTGCCACTCAGTGCTGACCTTGGTGGTGCGCTTGCCGTCTTCGCCGGTGATGGTCTCGCTGACCTGCTTCGACCAGGGGATGACGAGCACCGGCCCCGCAATCACCTGCGGCCCGCCCGACCCCTGGGCGATCGAGGTCTGCGCAGTCTCGGACTGCGCCTGGCGATCATAGACGAGCAGATAGATCGCAAAGAGCGGGATCGCGAGCAGCGCGCCGATCAAGGACGGAAGCAAAAGCTTCATCGTCGGCGAGCGTTCGGATGCAGATCGAGCGGACATAGTGAACCTCCCTGTAGGAGGCTCCGGGATAGGGAGGCGCGATCGGAGGGGCCAAAGTCGATCGCGAGGAATGATTGTGCAGATCGGGTGCAGGCGGAGAATGCTCGACCGGAGTGGCGTTACTTTCGATTCGTTCGTTCAAACTGGCGGCGGGCGCGCGGACTGCTCGGGGACACGGCGGCGATGCAAATTCCCTGTTCCGCCGCCGTTAACAGGGAATTTTTTCTTTTTTTCGATGCCGCTTCCAGTTGAATTCTCCGAAATGTTCTTATTCAACAATAACTTATATAAAACTTCATCCTTCTGTTGGGCCCCGGAACAGGGAATAACAGGGAAATAACAGGGAATTTTCAGGGAAATCGCGCGCGCAGGCGATGACGCCGGCGCAGCGAAACACGTTCAGGATCCGACGATGAGAAAGAACTTTTCGGGCTTCTGAAGCGTCCCGTGCCTATCCCATGACCGATCTCGCGCTGCGTTTGAATCGCCGCATTCGCAGAGAACCGAAGACCCGTATCTCCGGATCAGATCACGTCGAGGACCAGCCCCAGATCGCGCGCTTCTTCGGCCTCGATATACCAGTTGGCCGGCGCTTTTTCGCGCAGATCCTCGAAATCGACCCGGCTGCCCTTCACGATATCGCGAAAGCCCTCCTCCTCGATCAGGATCGAATGCTCGATCTCGTGAAGCGCCGCCTTGATCGACGCGACGCACATGCGGAGCGGCCCGTTGATATTGAGCTGCTTCGAGATGATCCGCTCATGGATCATCAGTCGCGTGTGCCGGGTTAGGAAGCGCCGGTCGACCGGGAACGCAGCCATGAAGGTCGCCCCCGCCGAATAGACAGCGACCTTGCCGAGGAACAAAATCTCGCGGCCATCATGATCCTCGAGCAGGCGGATATCGTCGGCCATGGTGCGGGCGACTTCGGGGTCACCGCCGAGCGTGGTCAGCGCGATCACGAGCGCGCCTTCCTCGGGGCAAGCGTCGAGTTGCTGGCGGAAGCTCTGGTACATGAACTGATCGACGGTTCCCGACAGGCGAATATGTGGCCTGGCGAGGAGCGGGTATCTGGCAGTATCTGGCATGGGGCGCCCAACTGCGCGCTGGCGTCGATGTTCCGGAGGTGAGCCGAAAAACCCGCTCCCCCGGATCAATCCGCCCTCAGCATTCCTCCGCGGTGTTAGCTGGGAGTGGGCCGGGTGGGACCCGTGCTTCGCTCATGTAGAAGGGGTCGGCGTCGATATGGTGGTTCGTGCCATAAGCCTTTTCCAGCACCGAATAGAGCGCTGGATCATAGGCTTTGAGATCGGCATCATTGAGGATGCGGCGGTTGTTGAAGATCACCACCCGCCCGGAGTTGAACCAGAACTGGCTGCCCACCGCCCAATATTCGTCGATCGTCGTCGAGGCATATTCACCCTTCCAGCGGCCGGCCCGACGCGCAGCGGCATAAGCGCGGCCGACCTCGGCATAGAGGTGCGGATCGACCGCGCGGATCGCCCAGAGCAGGTTGTGGGAGAATTCGTGGAGGAAGATCGTCTGGCCATAATAGCGCGAATTGCGCTGGCCGAGCAGATCCTCGACCGAGCCGCTGGTGAGCGCGCCCGACATGCCGCGCGCGCGGGCGTTCCAATAATCGCGGTCAGTCAGGCGACCGATCCGCTCGTCATAATGTTTGCGTTCGCACCGGGTGAGCCGCTTGTCGTCGCGCGCAGGCTTCTTCCAGTCCCGCTGTTCGGGAAGATCCAGCGTGCTCTCATCCTCCGCCATGATCGCGACGCGGAATTTCCAGGCGACCAGCACGCGTGCAAGGTCCGGCCGATGGGCGAGCAGCCCCTCGACGATCGCCTTCGCCCTCAGCAGTGCGCGATCCGGGACCTTGGCCGAGGACAGGACCGGGATGCCGTCCGCGTCGACATATTTGGCGTAGAACGGGTCAGCGAAGCCGGGCGGGGGCGTGGTGATGGGGCTTGCGGAACCTATCAAGAAGATGGCGAGCGCGATCGAAGGCAGGCGACGGGCCGTGTGTGGAGACAAGCCGGCAGCCGGCACCACGATCTTCAGCGTGCCAATCCGCAGCTCTTTCCGGAGAGTCCGACATCCGGAATGCGTTGCCGCATGACCCGATAACGTGTCGGAACGACGGAATCCTTTAGCGAGGCGACGCTGAAGATATTGCCGGCCGGCAAGACATTCATAATGGCGTTCGGCTCGATCTGAAAACATGGCGCCGGCGATCCATTCTTCGCCGACCAGATCGATCGGACGATCACGCCATGCGCATCTATCGCATAGAAGCGCGTAAATCTCGTATCCGTGATCCTGACCACATCGAGCCGGCCATATTTGCCGGTGACTGGCGCAAGCCGATCGGTCGCGATCACATCGGGGGCATCGACGATGCCGCAAGCCCCCTTGTAGATGTCGGGCGCCTTTTGGAGCTGCTGACTTTCGACATCAAAGGCGTAGCCAACATGCGTTCGGCAGTTAGCGATGACGCGAAACTTCGCGCTCTCATTGCGATGCCAGTCTCCCGAATGAAATTCAGCGGCCCAGCCATTATCGGCATCGCCGTCATCGGTGAGTGCAAAGACGCGGGAATAGGTCGCGTAGGTAGCGCTGGTGGTACGAGTCCGCCCCACGACGGCATCGGCGCCATCATTTGCGGCAGCGACCAATGTCAGCAGCAGCAGGCTCGCCGTTCCTGCTACTATGCGCACCTCAGTAAACCCGCTTCTTAGGTTTGATATATTCGATATCGTCCGTGAGCGTGTAATCGTGCACCGGGCGATAGCCGATATTGGTGGCGCCGCCTGTCCCAGCCCAGCCGGTGAAGGTCGCGGTGGTGTGCTTCATCCAGTTGGCATCGTCGCGCTCGGGGAAATCCTCGTTGACGTGTGCGCCGCGGCTTTCCTTGCGGTTGGCCGCCGAGTTCATCGTCACCACCGCCTGGGCGATGAGATTGTCGAGCTCGAGCGTCTCGACCAGATCGGTGTTCCAGATCAGCGAGCGGTCCTGGATGCCGATGTCGGTCATGCGGCTGTAGGTGCCGGCGATCTTGGTGACGCCTTCGTTGAGCAGCTCGTCCGAGCGGAACACAGCGCAATGCTTCTGCATGGTGCGCTGCATTTCGAGGCGAACCTCGGCGGTGGGTGAACCGCCCTTGGCGTTGCGGAAATGATCGAGCCGGCCCAGCGCCAGTTCTTCCGAGCCCTTGGGCAGCGGGTTGTGCGACGTGTTGGGCTTGAGCGTCTCCTTGAGTCGCAGGCCGGTCGCGCGGCCGAACACGACGAGATCGATCAGCGAGTTGGAGCCGAGCCGGTTGGCGCCGTGGACCGAAACGCAGGCCGCCTCGCCGACCGCGAACAGGCCGGGGACGACCGTGTCCGGATTGCCGTCCTTGAGCTGGACGACCTCGCCGTGGAAGTTGGTCGGGATGCCGCCCATATTATAATGCACGGTCGGCGTGACCGGCAGCGGTTGGCGGGTCAGATCGACGCCGGCGAAGATCTTGCCGGTTTCGGTGATGCCGGGCAGGAGTTCGTGCAGCACGTGGGGAGGGATATGGTCGAGATGGAGATAGATATGATCCTTCTCCTTGCCGACGCCCCGCCCCTCGCGGATTTCCATTGCCATCGAGCGTGACACGACGTCGCGCGAGGCGAGGTCCCTGGCGCTCGGGGCATAGCGCTCCATGAAACGCTCGCCCTCGGAGTTGGTAAGATAGCCGCCTTCGCCGCGTGCGCCCTCAGTGATGAGTACGCCAGCGCCGTAAATGCCGGTCGGGTGGAACTGGACGAATTCCATGTCCTGCAACGGGAGCCCGGCGCGGAGCACCATGCCGCCGCCGTCACCCGTGCAGGTATGCGCCGATGTCGCCGAGAAATAGGTGCGGCCATAGCCGCCGGTCGCGAGCACGACCGCATGGCTGCGGAAGCGGTGGATCGATCCGTCGTCCATGCACAGCGCGATCACGCCGCGGCACTGGCCGTTCTCCATGATGAGATCGAGCGCGAAATATTCGATGTAGAAGTCGGCGTCGTACTTCAGGCTCTGCTGATAGAGCGTGTGCAGCATGGCGTGACCGGTGCGGTCCGCGGCGGCGCAGGTGCGCTGCGCGGGTGGGCCCTCACCCATATTCTGCATCATGCCGCCGAATGGGCGCTGGTAGATCTTGCCCGCGTCGGTGCGGCTGAACGGCATGCCGGCATGTTCGAGCTCGTAGACTGCGGCCGGCGCCTCGCGCACCATATATTCGATCGCGTCCTGGTCGCCGAGCCAGTCCGAGCCCTTGACGGTATCGAACATGTGCCAGGTCCAGTGATCGGCGCCCATGTTTCCGAGGCTGGCCGCGATGCCGCCCTGTGCGGCGACGGTGTGGCTGCGGGTCGGGAAGACCTTGGTGATGCAGGCGGTCTTGAGGCCGCTCTCGGCGATGCCCATCGTCGCGCGCAGGCCGGAACCGCCGGCGCCCACGACCACGGCATCATAAGTGTGGTCGATGATCTTATAGGCATCAGCCATTATGCTGGAACTCCGGCGAGCGCGATCTTGAGGATCGAGAAGATGGCGATCGCTGCGGTCGCGATCACGAAGAAGTTGAGCAGCACCATCGTCACGACGCGGCTTTCGCCATGCTGGTAATCCTCGATGAGGACCTGCAGGCCCAGGCGGAAATGGTAGAAGACGGAGACGATCAGCAGGATCATCGGGATCGCTACCCAGGCCGAGGCCATCCAGGCATGGAGCGCGCCGAAATCATAGGCCGGCTGGCGCGCGACCGAGATGACCAGCCACAGCATCAGGAACAGGTTGGAGCCGGCCGTCAGCCGGTGGTGCCACCAGTGATGCGTGCCCTCTTTCGCCGAGCCGAGGCCGCGAACGCGACCGAGTTCAGTGCCGTTCCCCATCTTACTTCCCCATGATCAGATAGGCCCAGTACAGGACGGTGAGCGTGACGGAGGCAATGACCGTGGCCCATGCGCCCATGCGATTGACCTTCAGCTCGAAGCCAGCGCCCGCGTCCATCACGAGGTGGCGGATGCCGCTCGACATGTGCTGGAAGAAGGACAGGGTCAGCCCGACGCCGATGATATAGCCGAGGATGTTCAGCGCGCCGTTCGAATAGGTGAAGACATCGACGAACTTGTCATAGGCTTCCTTGCCGCTTGCCAGCGCCGCGAGCCACCAGACGAGCAACAGCGTCCCGACCGTCGCCATTCCGTCTCCGGTGATGCGGTGGACGATCGAGACGGTCATGTGGATGCCCGGCTTCCACGCCGTGAGATGCGGCGAGAGCGGACGGGCGGGATTGCGTGGGCTGGCCAAGGCGTAGGGTCCTCTCGGGCGATAGTGGCGCCGTATTAGTCCGCACGCCCCATGATGCAAGCGCCTCCGGGATGCCTCTTTTAGGGAGGGGCACGGATATCGCGCCCTAACGCCCCCTTAACCTAATCATACTAGCCCGTACTCAGGACCGCCAACAGGCGAATAGTTGCCACACACGGAGTTTCACCCTTTGACCCCTTCCGACTTGCCCGTTCCCGGCACCATCGCTGCGACGATCGATGTCTCCGCGCGGCTGCGCGTCTTCGATGTGGATGGCTCACTGGCAAGCGCCAGCCGAGACACCTGGAAAGTGATCGAGCCGGAAATCCGCTCGATTTCAGAGGCCTATTGGCAGCAATGGCAGCGCTGTTTCGCCGACAACGGCGCATGGCAGTCGCACGAAACCGAAAAGATGATCGAGGTCGGCTGCACGTTCCTCAAGAATCGTTTCCTGGATACCTCGGGCCGCGCCTGGATCGAATCGATCGAGCGTTCGGTCGCCGCCGCCTATGTCGGCGAGGTATCGCCGCTTGCCTTGCTGTCGATGATCAACGCCAGCGACCGCGTCGCGCTCGATGTGATCACCCGCGCCGTAGATCGCACCGACGTAAAGCTGCCGGTGCTGGTCGACACGCTGATGCGGCTCTCGGCGATCGAGGGCGAGATCACCGTTGCGCTTTATAACGGCTATCGCGAACATCTCGCTCAATCCGGCCGCGACAAGCTCGCCGCCGAATTTCGTGACGGCATCGCCTCCATGGTTGAGCATGCGACTGAGGAATCGACTGCGCTACGTGGCCAGTCGATGCGCACTTCCACCTCTGCCCGCGGGATGCTGGGCAAGACATCAGAGGTCGCGGCGGCCGCCGAGCAATCAGCGGTGGCGATGCGAGAAGCGGCCCAGACCGCTGCGGGCCTGATCCGCGCGATCGAGGACGCCCGTACGGAAGTCGAAGCAGCAGCCGAGATCGCAACGCGCGCAGCGACGCAGGCAGGCGCCGCTGTCGGAATGTCCGAGGCACTCTCCGAACATGCCCAGTCGATCGAATCGATCCTGAGCCTGATCCGCGACATTGCCGGGCAGACCAATCTGCTCGCGCTCAACGCGACAATCGAGGCGGCACGCGCAGGCGACGCAGGGCGCGGCTTTGCTGTCGTCGCTCAGGAAGTGAAGAGCCTCGCCAACCAGACCGCGCGCGCAACCGACGATATCGCCGGCAAGATCGCCGCGATCCAGTCAGCGACCCGCTCGACCGTCGACACCAACGCATCGATCAAGTCGACCGTCTCCGAGGTGCAGGAAAGCGCCAACCGAATCCGCTTCGCGATGGAAGCGCAGGCGCAGACGGTGACCGCGATCACCGCAGCCGTCGATGAAACGGCGTTGGCCGCCGATTCGATGGCGAACACGATCGCCGCGATCCGCGAGGACACCGAAACCGTGGCCTCCGACATCGAGCATTTCGGCCAGGGATTCGATTCACTGGATAGTAGGCTTGGGACTTTAAAGCACAGCGCAGGCGAGTTCGTCGCCAAAGTTGCTGCGTAAGCAAGGTGGGGGTGTCGAACTGATGGCGCAAAATCACGCTGAGGATCTGGGCGGATGGGGCGGGCAATCGCGCAGCATCGCCGACCGGGTGAGGGAATATGACTGGGACGGGGCGATGGGCCCCGCGACCGCCGAAATCGCCCGGCTGATCGAAGGCCAGGAAGAAGCCATTTCGACCGCCTTCTGGAAGCATTATCTTTCGCTGCCGGCCGCAGCACATCTCCGCCACCATTTCGACGCGGACCGGCTCGCTCGCGAGGCCACGAAGAGCGCCCAATATACGCGCATCAAATTCATGCATGTCTTCGACGACCAGTGGATGACGATGGCGTTCGGCCACGCCGCCGAGTCGCAAAAGGCGAGTGTCCCGCTCCAGGTCCTGCTGGCATCGCTGAGCGTCGCGCACAGCCGCACGCTGGAGGTGATCGAAGAAAAACTGGGAGAAGACCGCGAGCGCTTCCGGTTGCTATCCGATGTCGTCCAGCGGATGGCGCTGGTCGAGGCCGATGTGATGGCATCGCACCTCGGCACGCGCGATGCCGAAATGGCCCGTGACGAGCGCCGGACGCGGTCGGCCCAGTTCAGCGAGAGCATCGCCCGGTCGATCGAGGGCACTGCCTCGCTCGGCAACCGGCTTCGCGTGCAGGCGCAGACCGCGTCTGCATCAGCGCGCGGCATGCTGGGCAAGACCTCCGAAGTCGCCGCCGCCGCCGAGCAATCCGCCGTGGCGATGCGCGAGGCGGCGCAGACTGCCACCGGGCTGATCCGCGCGATCGAGGATGCCCGTACCGAGGTTGAAGCTGCAGCCGAGATCGCGACGCGCGCCTCCGCTCAGGCGGGGGCCGCTGTCGGCATGTCCGAAGCGCTCAGCGACCATGCCCAGTCGATCGAATCGATCCTGAGCCTGATCCGCGATATCGCCGGACAGACCAATCTGCTTGCGCTCAACGCAACCATCGAGGCGGCACGGGCCGGCGATGCCGGCCGCGGCTTTGCCGTCGTCGCGCAGGAAGTGAAGAGCCTCGCCTCCCAGACCGCGCGGGCGACCGACGATATCGCCGCCAAGATCGCGGCGATCCAGTCGGCGACCAAGGGCACGGTCGACACCAATGCCTCGATCAAGGCGACGGTGGCCGAGGTGCAGGAAAGCGCCAACCGGATCCGCTTTGCGATGGAAGCGCAGGCGCAGACGGTGACTGCGATCACCGCAGCCGTTGATGAGACCGCGCTTGCGGCTGATTCGATGTCGAACACGATCGCTACGATCCGTGAGGATACCGAAAGCGTGGCCACCGAAATCGACTCGCTCGAGCGCGACTTCGGCGAGGTCGATGACCGGCTGAGCAACCTCAAGGGCGCTGCCGACAGTTTCTCGGAGAGCGTCGCGGCCTGACCGCCTGGGGTGACGGATGGGGGTCGCCGGGGCTAAGAGGCCCCGATGACCCATATTCTCCTGACCGGCAGCAGCCGGGGGATCGGCGCGGCGATCGCTGCCTCGCTTATCCGACCCGATGTGACCCTTGTCGGCCATGGCACAGCGAGCGGCATTCCCGCCGATTTCGCCGATCCGGCGGCGCCGCATGCGCTATGGGACGCCGCGCTCGCCCGGCTTGATGGGCGCATCGACGTGCTCATCAACAATGCTGGCATCTTCGAGGCGAACCCGATCGACCGGCCGCAGGGCGAATGGGTCGCTGACTGGGAGCGGACGATGCGGATCAACCTGACCGCGTCTGCCGAGCTTTGCCGGCTCGCCATCCTGCACTGGCAGCAGCGCGGATCGGGCGGGCGGATCGTCAACATCGCCAGCCGCGCCGCCTATCGCGGCGACAGCCCGGCGCACTGGCATTATGCCGCTTCCAAGGCCGGCATGGTCGCAATGACCAAGAGCATCGCGCGGGGCTATGCGGCCGAGGGCATACTGGCCTTTGCTGTCTGCCCTGGCTTCACCATGACCGGGATGGCCGAGGATTATCTCGCGAGCCGCGGCGGCGACAAGCTGCTGGCCGACATACCGCTCGGCCGGGTGGCGGCGCCCGAGGAGATCGCCGAGACAGCGCGCTTCCTTGCGCTCGACGCCCCACCGTCGATGACGGGCGCGGTGATCGATGTGAATGGAGCAAGCTATGTCCGCTGAACCAGCGCCGGCCGGTTCGGGCATTTTCGCCAAATGGACGATACGCAGCTTTGCCGCGCTCGGGCTACTTGGCTGCCTCG
Organism: Sphingomonas sp. P3_C5; assembly: GCF_056402635.1. Classification (NCBI taxonomy): domain Bacteria; kingdom Pseudomonadati; phylum Pseudomonadota; class Alphaproteobacteria; order Sphingomonadales; family Sphingomonadaceae; genus Sphingomonas; species Sphingomonas sp. P3_C5. The sequence continues at coordinate 144,364 of NZ_JBFUHA010000005.1, read as the reverse complement.
CCTTTGTCGCCATCATGGTTATCATTATGCTTGTAGAGATGAATAGCCCGAGACGCGCGCCCGCGGCGGTGGAAGCTGCAGCCACGCATGAAGTTTTCACGGTCGAAAACATCAACCCTGTCCCGCACACTGACCTGATCAGCATGGAGGTCCACCCCTCGGACGAGCAAAGTGGCGCATCGGGCTATAGCGTTCGCGGATCTGGCACCGACCGGCGCAACATCGTCCTGCTCAATACGGTGACGGGTGCCAGTCGCCGCATACTTCCGGACAATCATCGCCACATCGACGAATATGGCTTCCTGCCGGGCGATCACGGTAATCGCGACGAGGTAACGGTCGGAGATCCCGCATCGAAACCAGCGACAAGCTATTACCTGGTCATTGCCCAGCCGGGCGATACCCATCTCGTCGACCTGATGGTGGGATCGATCGCGGGCGAAAGGCAGGCGCTCGTCCTGAACGGGATCGACGGCGTCGACTCGGTCTGGATGCCGGATGCGGGACATGTCGCCATTATCGTGCGCGACAAGCGCAGGCTTTTCTATCGGATGATCGACATGAGCAATTTCAAGGTCACCGCCTCGCATTCGATTGCGATCGACTGATGACCACCAGCTGGAAACTCACCTTCCCCTGCACACGCGCGGAAGCCGAGGCGATCGATGTCGATATGGACGCGCTGGCGATGCTCGAGCCGCCCCCGGTGCTGATGACGACCGAGGAGGTGGTCGACGACGCCGAGCGGTGGCGGCTCGATGCCTATTTCGACGCCAAGCCCGACAAGGCGACGATTGCCGCGATCCGCGCGCTGGTGCCGAGTGCGGCCGGGAGCAAGGCGAAGGCCGAGCCCGTGGCTGATGCGGATTGGGTTACGTTGAGTCAGGCTGGCCTGGAGCCGGTCCGCGCGGGTCGGTTTTTTGTTCACACGGCCGAGTATGCGGGCGCGATTCCGGCCGATGTGCGGGCGTTCGCGATTCCGGCGGGGCTGGCGTTCGGGACCGGGCATCACGAGACGACCACCGGCTGCCTGACGATGCTCGATGCGATGAAGCGGAGCGGCTCGCGGGTTGAGAATCTGATCGATCTCGGCACCGGTACCGGCCTGCTCGCCTTTGCCGCGCTGCATTTGTGGCCGCGCGCTTATGCGACCGCGACGGATATCGATGCGATCGCGATCGATGTGACGCGCGAGAATGCCGAGGCGAACGGCGTGGCTTTGGGGCAGCGCCAGGGCCGGGTGGCGCTGGCCGTTGCCGATGGCACCGACGACTCGCTGGTGCAGCGGCGCGCGCCCTATGATCTGGTGATCGCGAATATCCTTGCCGGGCCGCTGGTCGAGATGGCCGCGGATATCGCCGGCATCATGGCGCCGCGCGGGCAGCTCGTGCTGGCGGGATTGCTGAAGACCCAGGCTGACGGCGTTGCGCGGGCCTATCGGCGGCAGGGGCTGCGGCTGGCGGCGAGGCTGGACCTTGGGGATTGGGCGATTTTGCGGTTGCGGATGCGGGCCTGACGTTCCTCCCCGGCACGGGGAGGGGGACCGCCCGCTTCTTCAGCGGGTGGTGGAGGGGCTTGGAGCGCGGCACCGTCGCCGCGCTCCAAGCCCCTCCACCATTCGCCAGAAGTGGCGAATGGTCCCCCTCCCCGAGCAAGCTCGGGGAGGAACTAAGAAGTCGCCGCCTTCTCTCGCGCGTAATTCTGGGAGCCGTAGGTCAGCACGATATCGTCCGGCGCGATCGCGGCGACGGGGATGTCGGGCTCGGCCATGATCTCCTGGTAGAGCGGTGCGAAGTCAGTCTCGACTGTCACGCGGAGGAGTTCGTTAAAGCTGGGGATAACGAAGTAATTCTGCTGGAAATCGTCGATCCGATACTCCGTGCGCATCACGCGTTTGAGATCGAAGGCGACGCGGTTGGGGCTTGGATCGTCGAGGGCGAAACGGCTTTCGGCAAAGCTGCTGACAATGCCGGACCCGTATATGCGCAGGCCCTCGGGCTCCGCGATCAGGCCGAATTCGACTGTGTACCAATAAAGCCGGGCGAGATGCTTCAGGGCGCCCAGTTCGAGCGCGCGCCGGCCACCCTGGCCGTAGGCGACGAGATAATCCGCGAACACAGGGTCGGCGAGCATCGGCACATGGCCGAACACGTCGTGGAAGACGTCCGGCTCCTGCAGATAATCGAGCTGATCGGGGCGGCGGATGAAATTGCCTGCGACGAAGCGGCGATTCGCCATATGCTCGAAGAACACCGCGTCGGGGACCAGCCCAGGCACCGCGACGACCTGCCAGCCGGTGAGCTTCATCAGCCGTTCGGACAGCTCCTCGAAATCGGGGATGCCGGGCTTTGAGAGCTTGAGCACATCAAGCCCGCGCAGATAGGCTTCGGAGGCGCGGCCGGGGAGCAGGCTCGCCTGGCGCGCGAACAGCTTGTCCCAGACCGCATGCTCGTCGGCCGAATAATGCGACCATTCCTGTGGCACGGTCCAGTCCGCCGCGGCGCCTTCAGGAGGGCGATCGAGAACATGCGTTTCGTCTGACATCAAAATGCCATATCATATTCCCGATGGAGCCGAAAACCTCAGCCGCGCGAACCGGCCTCAACCACGGGATGCGCGCGGCGAGATGGGCTGCCACGGGTCTTGTCCTCCTGTTTGCGAGCTATGGCGCGGCCGGGATGGTGGGCGGCGCGATCCCCTCCAATGCCGGCTGGCGTGCGCCTGAAACGGGCGTGCGCATCTATGTCGAGAGCAACGGCATTCATACCGGGCTCGTCGTGCCGATGGTCGCCGAAGGGGTGGACTGGCGCGATCTGCTCAAGCCCGAGGATGTACGCGATCCGCGCTATGCCGGGTACAGCCATGTCCTGATCGGCTGGGGCGAGCGGACCTTCTATCTCGAGACACCGACCTGGGGTGATGTCCGGTTCAAGACCGTGGCCGCAGCCGCGATCGGCAGCGACCGGACGGTGATGCATGTGGATCACGTGCCCGAACCGCGCCTCGGTGCCGATGACGATATCCGCGTCATCACCCTGCGACCCGAGGAATATCGTCGTCTGGCTGAATATATTCGCGGAAGTTTCAGCAGCGACCGGAGGGAACGACCTGCCCACCAATATGGTTATGACGTTTATGACGTTTTTTATACAGCGCGGGGTCATTACAGTGCTATTACAACCTGTAATACATGGACAGGCGATGCGCTGCGCCACGCCGGCGTTCGCATCGGGGCGTGGACACCCTTTCCTGTGACCGTGTTGGGATGGTTCGCGTAATGGATATGATCGGGACTGCAGACGGAACGATGACGGTAAGGGCGCCGTCCAAGCTGCTCTGGGCTGCCGAGGTGCCGCGCGGTGCCTTCGGGCTTGCCTCGCTGCTCTGGGCGGGCGCTAAGCTGGCGGCGGGCGCGAAGGGCGATGGCCGGCCGATCCTGCTTCTGCCCGGGCTGGTCAATTCGGATCGCTCGAACTTCCTGATGCGGCGCTATCTGAAATGGCTCGGTTATCGGGTCGAAGGCTGGGGCCTCGGCCGGAACCTTGGCACAAAGGCGATCGGCACCAATGGCGAGAAACTGATCGAGCGAATCAGCGCGCTTCACGCCGAGACGGGTCAGCCGGTCACGCTGATCGGCATCAGCCTGGGCGGGATCATGGCGCGGTTCGCGGCGCACCGCGCGCCCCATCTGGTGCGCGAGGTGATCACCATCAGCGCGCCTTTCGCTGGCTCGCCGCGGGCGACCAATGTGTGGCGCGCCTTCGAATTCCTGACCGGCGACCGGATCGACAGCGACCATGTCCGCGCCCAGGCGGCGGAGATCGCGCAGCCCTTGCCGGTCAAGGCGACTGCGATCTGGAGCCGGACCGACGGGCTGGTCAACGGGCTGATCTGCCGCGCGAACGACCCCGGTTGCCGCAATATCGAGATCCGGAGCAGCCATCTCGGTGTGCAGGTGCGGCCGGAGACGTTGCGCACGCTCGCCGACGTGTTGTCGGGGAAAGACTGAGTCAGTCGAGACCGTGGCAAATGTCAGACGCGGACACATTTCCGACCGGCGCCTAAGCCGCAACAAATTACCTGTTTAATCAGTGACTTACGCAGAATCGGCTATCGTCTGCCGAGGCGGAGAGATGCTGCCTTTGGCAAACTATGTACAATGTTCTGTACATGTAGGAAATGTCAGCTACCCCTCATGACATTTCCAACAAAGCGATGCCATTCCCTGCGCCGGCGGCACTACCGACGCGATTCAAACACGGTGCGAAATCGGCCATAACGGCAAGGTCACGGATGCCCGAGGCCACCGCGTCTGTTCTTTCACATGACTGAAACACCTGATGTCGGGCGAAACACCGGCCCGTTGCCCTAGCGCGCGTCGTCCCGATAGCGTTCGCAATCGGGGCCGCCGTGTTTGCGGCATTCCTTTGCGGCCCTCTCCCGCTCCTTGCGGGCCTTGCGGCCGGCATTGCGATCGGCTTCGCTCTGGCTTGTCGTCGTCCAATCGACGGCCTTGCTGGTCGCCTTGACCGGAAAGGTTACGACATCGAAGGCGGTTTTTGCAGCACAGCCGCCGGCCAGCATCGGCAGCAGCGCGGCGGCGGGGAGCAGATATCGGCGCATCGCGAAAAACTCTTCACTGGCCCGGGCCATTCCGGGCGGCGGCGTCGCGGGCCTGGACACCGATATAGGTAAAATCGGTGAAGAAGCCGTCGATGCCAAGTGCCAGATAACGCTGAATTTCGTCAGAAAGACGGCCATGGCCGCGCGGATTTATGCCGACCCGGAGCGATGACGGCAGGAAGTAGTTTTCCGCGCGGAAGGTCCAGGGGTGGAGCCGGAGCCCGACGGCATGCGCGTCGGCGACAAGCGTCGTTGGCGGTTTGTCGCCCTTCTGGATCATCTCCTTGTTGGGGCCGATTCCCCAGGCGTAAGCAGCAACCGCCTTCAGGCCCTCGGGCGTCGCCATCGCGGCGTAGCTGGGGGCGGCGTTGTCGGCGGGCGCGCCGCTCGCATCCATCAGCTGGATCAGGCGGATGCCGGTGAGGCTGTGCAGCAGCTTCAGATTGTTCACCTCGAAGGACTGGATGAACACCGGCGCATGCGCATCATGCCAGCCGGCCGCAGCGAGCTGCGCCGCCAGCTTCTTCTCCATCGGCTTGCCGATCGAGGCGAAATAGCTCGGATGCTTCGTCTCGGGGTAGATGCCGACGACCCGGCCGCCGACCGAGTTCTTCTTGGCCAGCGCGATGATCTCGACGAGCGTCGGCACTTCGAACTGGCCGTCGAACTGAGTATTGTCGGGGCGGAGCAAGGGCAGCCGCTCCTTCGCGCGGAGGGTCTTCAGCTCGGCGAGCGTGAAGTCCTCGGTAAACCAGCCATTGTGCTTTTCGCCGTCAATCACCTTCACAGTCTTGCGATCAGCGAATTCGGGATGCTTCGACACATCCGTCGTGTCAGTGATGTCGTTCTCGTGCCGGGCGACGAAGACATCGTCCTTGGTGAAGACCAGATCAGGCTCGATGAAATCGGCGCCCTGCTCGATCGCGAGCTGATAGGAGGCGAGCGTATGTTCGGGGCGCATGCCGCTGACGCCGCGATGCGCAATGATGATCGGGGGTGAGAGCGGGGCCACGGGCGCAGTTTGCCCGATGGCGGCGGCCGGCGCCAGCAGCAGCAGGGCCGGAATAATATTTCGCTTGCGCAAGGACCGCTTAAAAAGTTTCATAGTCGTACTTATCTCCCGGAAACCATCCAGCCTGAACGCGTTACCCCAAAACCAGGAGGGGCGATCCCCATGCACTTCACGATCAACGGGATGGCCCATGAGGCCGAGCCCGATATCCGCGCTTCGCTGCTCGATCTGCTCCGTGAGCATCTCGGGCTGACCGGCACCAAAAAGGGCTGCGACCATGGCCAATGCGGCGCCTGCACCGTGCTGGTGAACGGCCGGCGGATCAATTCCTGTCTCACGCTGGCGGTGATGCATCAGGATGATGACATTCTGACGATCGAGGGCCTCGGCAGCGCCGACAATCTTCATCCACTTCAGGCAGCGTTCGTGAAGCATGACGGCTTTCAGTGCGGCTATTGCACGCCCGGTCAGATCTGCTCGGCGGTCGGGATGCTCGACGAAGTGGCGAAGGGCTGGCCAAGCCATGTCAGCGGCTCGCTCGACAGCATTGAGCTCAGCGACACCGAGATATCGGAGCGCATGAGCGGCAATCTCTGCCGCTGCTCGGCTTATCCTAATATCGTCGACGCGATCGCCGAAGTGGCCGGGCTTGCGCCCGTTGGCAAAGAGGCGGAGGCATGAAAAGCTTCGAATATGCGAAAGCCGACAGCCCCGAAGCTGCGGTAGCAGCCGGCGGGCGCTTCATCGCCGGCGGCACCAATCTGCTCGACCTGATGAAGCTGCAGATCGAGACGCCCGACAAACTCGTCGATATCAGCCGGCTCGATCTGGCCGATATCGAGGAGCGCGCTGATGGCGGGCTGACGATCGGCGCGCTGGTGCCGAACAGCGACCTCGCCGCCGACCGCCGCGTGATCAGGGGCTATCCGGTGTTGAGCCGGGCGTTGCTCGCGGGTGCGTCAGGGCAGCTCCGCAACAAGGCGTCGACCGGCGGCAATCTGCTCCAGCGGACGCGCTGCTATTATTTCTATGATACCGCCATGCCCTGCAACAAGCGGACGCCCGGCAGCGGCTGTTCGGCGATCGGCGGGTTTAACCGGATCCTCGCCGTGCTCGGGACGAGTGATCAGTGCATCGCGACTCATCCGAGCGACATGGCGGTGGCAATGCGCGCGCTCGACGCGGTGATCGTGACCCTGAAGCCCGATGGCGACCGCCGCCGGATCGCGATCGGCGATTTCTACCGGCTGCCGGGCGACACGCCGCAGATCGAGACGGTGCTCGAGGCCGGTGAGCTGATCACGCATGTCGAGCTGCCGCCGCCGCCCAGGGGCACCCAGCTCTATCGCAAGGTCCGTGACCGGGCGTCCTATGCCTTTGCGCTGGTTTCAGTGGGGGGGATCATATCGGTCGAGGGCGGCAGGATCGCTTCCGCCGCGCTTGCCTTTGGCGGCATTGCGCCGATGCCGTGGCGCAATCCAGCGGTTGAGGCAGCACTGATCGGCCAGGCGCCGTCGACCGCTGCGTTCGAGGCAGCGGCGGATGCGCTGCTCGCCGGAGCGAAGGGCTTTGGCTCGAATGACTTCAAGATTCCTCTCACCAGGCGCGTGCTGATCGCGTGCCTGCGCGACCTGACGGGCGGTGCGGCATGAGCGACTATGTCATGAACGCAGACCATCCCGGCCTCGCGATGGATCGCGGGGTTCAGGATGTGCTCGGCAAGGGAGTCGACCGGATCGACGGCGTGCTCAAGGTGATGGGCGCCGCCACCTATGGCTATGAACATCAGGTCGGCGACGATGTCGCCTATGGCTATCTGATCACCGCGCCCGCCGCGAAGGGCAAGGTGACTGGCTTCGATACCGAAGCGGCCCGCGCCCTGCCCGGCGTGCTCGACATCATCATCGACGATCAGCGTGTCGCGCGGCAGGCGGCCGGCTTCGTCCCGGCGGCGGCCGGTAATGACGCGATCGACCATTGGGACCAGGTACTCGGCGCCGCCATCGCGACCAACTTCGAGGCGGCGCGCGCGGCGGCGCGGGCTGTGCGCGTGACGATCGAGGAGGAGCCGGGGCGGTTCGACACCATGGCCGACATTGCCGAGGCGAGCGGGCCACCAGCGGATTCGCGCCTGCAGGACATCGCCAAGGGCGATATCGACGCCGCGATGGCCGAGGCGGCGGCATGCGTCGACCAGGTCTATTCGACCCCAAACCAGGTGCATGCCGCGATGGAGCCGCATGCCTCGATCGCGGTGTGGGACGATGGGAAGCTGACGCTCTATTCGAGCCTGCAGATCCTGAGTGCGGCGAAGCCGATCCTGGCGAAAGCGGTTGGCATCGCGCCAGATCAGGTCAGGGTGGTCTCGCCCTATATCGGCGGTGGATTTGGCGGGAAACTGCTCGGGCCCGAAGCGGTGATGGCGGCGATCGCGGCGCAGCGGCTGGGCCGGCCAGTCAAGATCGCGATGGCGCGTGCGCAATTGTTCCACAATATCTATCGGCGCACCGACACCCATCAGCGCATCCGGCTCGCGGCTGACGCCGAAGGCCGGATGACGGCGATCGGCCATGACAGCGTGGTGAGCCAAGGGCCTGACGGCGGCTTCATGGAGCCGGTCGCGCTCGGCTCGATTTCGCTCTACGCGGCGCCGGTCAGGCATTTCAGCCACAAGGTTGTGACGCTCGACATGGTGCAGGCGGGCGCGGTGCGCGCGCCGGGCGAAGCCGTCGGCATGCTCGCGCTTGAGACAGCAGTCGACGAACTCGCCGAGAGGCTCGGTCGCGATCCGATCGACTTCCGCAAGATCAACGAGCCACCGGTCGACCCGATGACCGGCGCGCCTTTTTCGACGCGGCGGCTGGCTGAATGCCTCGACGAAGGCGCGCGGCGCTTCGGCTGGGCGAAGCGCCAGCCGACGCCCGGCTCAGTGCTCGACGGGGAATGGCTGATCGGCATGGGCGTGGCGGCTGCGGTGCGGATCAACCTGCTGGTCGATTCCGAGGCACGGGTGACGCTCGGCACTGACGGCCGCGCCACCATCGAAACCGACATGACCGATATCGGCACCGGCACCTATACGATCCTGGCGCAGATCGCGGGCGAATCGCTTGGGCTGCCGGTCCACTGCATCGACGTGAAGCTCGGCGACAGCGACCATCCCACCGGGGCCGGGTCGGGCGGATCGTTCGGCGCGGCGAGCGCAGGCTCGTCCGTGGCGCTTGCCTGCGAGGACATCGTCGCCGAGCTGGCGAAGCGGATGGACACCAGCCCTGAGAATATGACGCTGAAGGACGGGCATGCGATTGCGGGCAATCGGCGGGTGGCGCTCGACACGCTGGTTGGCGATGCGCCGCTGGTCGCGACGGGCAAGATCAGCCAGGGCAGGAATGCGCGCAGCTTCAGCCAGGCGGCGCACGGCGCTCAATTCGCCGAGGTCGCGGTCAACGCAGTGAGCGGCGCGGTGCGGGTGCGGCGGATGCTCGGCGTGTTCGAGGCGGGCCGAATCCTCAACGCCAAGACGGCGCGCAGCCAGGCGATCGGCGGGATGATCTGGGGGATCGGCTATGCGCTGATGGAAGGCGCCGAGCTCGACACGCGCTACGGTCAGTTCGTGAATCATGATCTCGGCGAATATCATGTGCCGGTCCATGCCGATGTGCCGCATCTCGATGTCCATTTCATTGAAGACATCGACCGGCATGCCAATCCGATCGGGGTGAAGGGGCTTGGCGAGCTGACCATCTCGGGCGCGGGTGCGGCGGTGACCAATGCGATCTACAACGCCTGTGGTGTGCGCGTGCGCGATTTCCCCATGACGCTCGACAAGGTGCTGGCCGGGTTGCCGCCGGTATGAGGGAACCCCAACACCCGTTCGTGCTGAGCTTGTCGAAGCACCCTTCTTTTCCCCTTGCGGCGCGAAGGGAGAACAGCCCTTCGACAAGCTCAGGGCGAACGGAGGGTGGTGTGTATGGCCGATAACGACACTGTCCTCGCCGCCGCGCAAAGCTGGAAGGGGGCGCCGATGGCGATTGCCACGGTGGTCTCGACCTGGGGATCGGCGCCGCGGCCGCGGGGGAGCCATATGCTCGTCCATGTCGATGGCCGGTTCGAAGGATCGGTCTCGGGCGGGTGCGTCGAGAGCGACATCCTGGCGGCTGCGGCTGAGGTGATCGCGGGGGCGCCGTTCCAGGTGAAAACCTACGGCGTTGCCGATGCGGCGGCGTGGGAAGTCGGCCTGCCCTGTGGCGGCGAGATTTCAGTGTTGGTCCAGCCAGTTTCGGCCGAGGGCTTCGATCCCGAATTGTTCGACCGGATCGCCGAGGCGCGGGAAGCGGGCAAGGCGCTGACGGTTTCGACCAATCTCGAGACCGGGCATAGCGATGCACGGCCGATCGAAACCGGATCGGTGTTCATCAATCGCTATGATCCAGCGCGTCGGCTGCTGATCGTCGGTGCGGTGCAAATCGCGCAAGCGCTGGCCGGGCTGGCGCGGGAGCTCGGGATCGAGACGGTGGTGATCGATCCCCGCGCCCGCTTCCTGACTGAGGAGCGGTTTCCAGGCGTGAAACTTGACGACAATTGGCCGGACGAGGCGATTGCCGCCTATGCGCCAGGGCCTTCGACTGCGGTGGTGACGCTCAGCCATGATACCAAGATCGATGATCCGGCGCTGATCGCGGCGCTCGCGGCGCCGACCGCCTATGTCGGCGCGCTGGGATCGCGGCGCAGCCATGCCGCGCGGCGGGAACGGCTGGCGGCGGCGGGGGTTTCGGAGACGGATCTCGACCGGATCGACGCGCCGGTAGGCCTCGATATCGGCGCGATCGGTCCGGCGGAGATCGCGCTCTCGATTGCCGCGGCGATGGTGGGCGCGTTCAACGCACGTGGAGACAGGAAGACGGCATGATCGCGGCCGACAAGACTGCGCTGATCCTGCTCGCGGCAGGCCGATCGAAGCGGTTCGGCGATGCGGACAAGCTGGAACAGCTGTTCCTGCGCAAGCCGCTGGCATTCCATGTGGTGACGGCGCTGGAGGGTGTTCCGTTCCAGACGCGGTTCGTGGTGAAGAGCGGTACCAGTCTCGATTTCGAGAGCCGGGGCTACCGCGCCTTGCACAATGATCAGCCGGAGATCGGCATGTCGGAGTCCGTAAAGCTGGGGGTCGCGGCGGCGCGTGACGAGGGGGCCGAGGCGGTGCTGATCGCGCTTGCGGACATGCCGCGTGTCACGGCGAACCATATCTATAATCTGCTCGACGCGGCGGACAGCCATGACGCCGTGGTCGCATCCAGCGACGGCGTGAGTCCGCGGCCACCTGCCCTGTTCGGTGCGGGGCAGTTCGAGGCGCTGTTGACGCTCGAAGGCGATGCGGGCGCGCGGGCGATGGTGCGCAGCGGGCGGCATGTGATCGCGCCTGAGGGCGACTTGCTTGATATCGATACGCCGGAGGATCTGGAGCGGCTTAGGGCGTTGCGGTGAATCATTCCTCCCCGAGCTTGCTCGGGGAGGGGGACCGCGCTTGCGCGGTGGAGGGGCTTGGAGCGCGGCGACGGTGCCGCGCTCCAAGCCCCTCCACCACCCCGCTGAAGAAGCGGGGCGGTCCCCCTCCCCTGGTTCCCAGGGGAGGAATGATTATTCGTGTCGCAGCGCGTCGATCGGATTCAGCGCGGCGGCGCGTCTTGCCGGGAAATAGCCGAAGACCACGCCGATCAGCGCCGAGATGCCGAAGGCGATCAGATTGATCTCGGGAACGAACAGGAACGGCAGGCCGCCGAGCGCTGAGAGCGCGCCGATCACGATCTGGGCGAGCAGCAACCCGATGACGCCGCCAAGCATCGACAGGGCAATGGCTTCGACGAGGAACTGGGTGAGCACCTCGCGCGCGACCGCGCCGATGGCGAGGCGGATGCCGATCTCGCGGGTCCGCTCCGTCACCGAGACGAGCATGATGTTCATGATGCCGATGCCGCCGACGATCAGGCTGATGGCGGCGACCGCAGTGACGATCTGGGTGAGCAGATTGGTGGTCGCGCTCAGCGTGTTCGAGATCTGGGCTGTATCGAAAATGTTGAAATCGTCTTGCTTGCCGCCGGTGATATGGCGGCGTTCGCGCAGCAGATCCTCGATCGAGGCCTGGACGGCGGCGGTCGAATAGGCCTCGTCGACGCCGACCAGCATCAGGCGGATGTCGCGGTTGCCGGTGAAACGGCGCTGCACTGCCTTGATCGGCATGATGACGACATCGTCCTGATCGCCGCCAAAGCCGGCCTGGCCGCGCGTCGAGAGCGTACCGATCACATCGCAGGAGATGCCGCTGAGCCGAATCCGCGTGCCGATCGCTTCGCCGCCGTTGAACAGGTTCTTGGCGACGGTGCTGCCGACGATGCAGACTGCCTTGCCGGCCTGTTCCTCGGCGCGGGTGAAAATGCGGCCTCCGGTGAGCGGCCAGGGCTGGACCTCGAAATAGCCGCTCGTGGTGCCGTTGATCGTCGTCGTCGCGTTGGCGCCTTCATAGATGGCCGTCGTGCTCGACTGCGCCTGGGGCGCGACGGCGGTGACGCCGGCGATCTGGCGCGCGATCGCATCGACATCCTCGGGCTTGAAATTGGCCGGCTGGGGCCCGCCGCCGCCACGGCCGAAACCCTGGCCGGGACGGACCTGGAGGATGTTGGTGCCGAGCGACGAAATCGATTTCTGCACGGCAGCTGTGGTAGCCTGACCGAGCGTCACCATCGTGACCACGGCGGCGACACCGATGATGATGCCGAGCGTGGTGAGGAACGAGCGCAGCTTGTGGCGCAGGATCGACCGGATCGCGAGGAGGAAGGTGGTGCCTAGCATCTACTCCCCTCCCATTTTTGGGAGGGGGATTTTAGGGCGCGTGTTTTCACGACACTCGCTCCCCCTGAGGGTGCTGCGCTTCGATGCGTTCCACCAGGCCGTCCTTGAAGTGCACGATGGTGCGGGCGAACGCGGCCATTTCGGGCTCGTGGGTGACCATCAGCACAGTGATGTTGCTGTCCCGGTTGAGGCCACTGAGGAGTTCCATGATCTCGACCGAGCGCTCCGAATCCAGATTACCGGTCGGCTCGTCGGCAAGCAGGACGTCGGGTGAGGTGACGATGGCGCGGGCGATCGCGACGCGCTGTTGCTGGCCGCCGGAAAGCTCGGCGGGGGTGTGATCCCACCATTTGTCGAGCCCGACCTTTTCGAGTGCGGCCATCGCCGCGTCATGCCGGTCCTTCTTCGCGTCGCCGCGATAGAGCAGAGGCAGTTCGACATTTTCGAGCGCACTGGTGCGGGCGAGCAGGTTGAAGCCCTGGAACACGAAGCCGAGATATTTGCGGCGCAACAGCGCGCGCTGATCGCGGTCGAGCGTCTCCACATGATGGCCACGGAACAGGAAGGTGCCGGAGGTCGGCACGTCGAGGCAGCCGAGAATGTTCATCGTCGTCGACTTGCCCGAGCCCGATGCACCCATCACCGCGACGAAATCTCCGGGCACGATATCGAGATCGATTCCCTTCAGCGCCTGGAAGGCGGTCGGGCCCTCGCCGTAGACCTTGGTGACGCCGCGCAGCGAGATGATCGGTGCGCTGTGGCCGGACGCATTACTGGCCACTTTGCTGCCCGCCGCCGCCCGGTCCACCCGCGCCGCCCGGACGCCGCCGCTTGGTGCTGGTGCCGGAAAGCTGACCAGTGATGACCTGCATGCCGGGCTGGAGATCGCCGCCGATCACCTCGGTCATGGTGCCGTTGGTGACGCCGGTGGTGATGCTCACCGGCTTTGGCTGGCCGTTCGCGTCCTTCACATAGACCGTCTGCGATCCGCCGCGCACGACTGACACATCACCCCTGCCGCCGCCGCCACGACGGGGCCGCGTCGGCACGAGCGCGCCGGCGATGCCGCCACTTGGAGCGGCGCCCGGCGTGGCGGTGGTCGGCTTGAAACGGAGTGCGGCGTTGGGGACGAGAAGCACATTGTTCTTCGCTGTCGTCACGATATCGGCGGTCGCTGTCATACCCGGACGGAGGTTCAGGTCCGGATTGGCGACCGTGAGGGTCGCGCCGTAGGAGACGACCTGGGCTGAGCTGGTGGTCGTCGTGGTGCTCGACTGGGCGCTCAGGTTGGAGCCGAGATCGACGCGGGTGATCGACGCGGGGAAGGTCTTGCCGGGAAAGGCATCGACAGTGAACTTGGCCTGCTGGCCTTCCTTCACCGAGCCGACATCGGCTTCGTCGATCGCCACTTCGAGCTTCATCTGGCTGAGATCCTGGGCGATGACGAACAGGGTCGGGGTGCTGAACGAGGCGGCGACCGTCTGGCCCGGCTCGATCTGGCGGGCGAGGACCACGCCGTTGACCGGCGAGCGGATCACCGTCTTGGTGAGCTGGGTGGCATTCGAGGACAGCGTCGCCTGTGCCGACACGACATTGGCTTGCGCCGCGCGCAGATTGGCGATGGCGCGGTCCCGATCGGCGATTGCCTGGTCCATCTCGGTCTTGGCCGGCACGCGCCCGCCCGAAAGCCTGCTGACTTCCTGGAAACGAGCCAGCGTCGCCTTTGCCTGATCGAGCGTCGCCTGATTCTGCGCGACCGTCGCCACCGATGCGTTGAGTGCCGCCTTGCTCTGGTTGACCGTATCGCTAAAGCGCGACGGATCGATCAGGGCGAGCGGCTGGCCAGCGACGACCCGATCGTTCACATCGACCACCACCTTGGTGACGAGGCCCGACAGTTCGGAGCCGACATCGACCTGGTTGGTCGGGGCGAGCTTGCCGGTCGCCGAGACACTGACCGAGAGCGAGCCGCGCTCCACCGTCTCAGTGGCATAATCGACCTTCGCGCTGCCGCCGAAGAAGCGAAGGCCGAGCAGGATGAGGAGGAGGACCCCGACGCCGATCGCCACCCATTTCACATAGCGTCGCCACCAGGGCGCCGGCTTCACGCCCAGGAAATCGTCCAGATTATTGGTGTCGGTTGTGGCCATCGTCATTCCCGGGGCAGTTGGGCTTTGGCGGGTGCCTGTGGGACGCTGTTGCTGTCCCAGCCGCCGCCAAGCGCCAGATAAAGCTGGACGAGCGCTTGCGCCTGATCGGCCCGGGCGTTGGAGAGCCCATTCTGCGCGGAGAGCAGGGCGCTCTCATTGGTGTTGAGCGTGGTGATGTCGGTGAGCCCGGCGCGATACTGGCTGCGCGACAGGATCGCCGCGTTGTTCGATGCGTCGAGTGCGATCGCGAATTGCGCCTGGCGATCCTTGGCGGCCTGAAGCGCGGTGAGCGCGTTCTCGACATCCTCGAGGCTGGTCAGCACGACCTTCTTGTAGTTGGCGAGCGCGCCTTCGGCCGCAGCCTCTTGCGCGCGGACGCGGGAGCGGGTGCGGCCGCCGTCGAAGATCAGCTGGGTCAGCCCGGCGAACAGGCTGCCGGTGACGACGCTGGCGAGCCCGCCGATCGAGCTGGCGGCGGTGCCGATATTGCCGGTGATGTTGAGGGCCGGATAAAGCTGCGCCTCGGCCACGCCGATCTGAGCGGTCGAGGCGGCGAGCTGGCGTTCCGCCGCCCGGACATCGGGGCGCTGGCGCAGCGTATCGGCGGGAATGCCGACCGCGAGCGAGTCTGGGCCTTTCGGGATTGGCGCGGTCGCCTCGAGCTCGGCCTTGAGCGCGCCGGGCGCCTGGCCGGTCAGCACACCGAGCAGATTGACCGCGCTTTGATAGCTTTGCTGGAGCGAGGGGATCGTCGCGGCGGTTTGCGCGCGTTGCTGGCGCGACTGCTCGACGTCTAGTGAGGAGACGAGCCCGGCCTGGACGCGAAAGCCGGTGATTTCGAGATTGTCGTCCTGAATGGCGAGCGAGTTGCGCGCGATCGCGAGATTGGCCTGGGCCTGGCGGGCGAGGATATAGTTGCGCGCTGCCTCGGCGGCGATAGAGGTCTGGATGGTGGCGAGATCGAAGCCGCTTGCCTCATAGGTCGCGCGCGACGCCTCGATCCCGCGGCGCACGCCGCCGAACAGATCGGCCTGATAGGCGACATTCGCGCCCAGCGAGAAATTGTCGCGGGCGCCGACATTGTCGAGCAGCGCGCGGTTATATCCTGCCGAGCCCGAGACCGAAGGAACCAGATCGGCGCGCGACTGGATCAGCGCCTCATGCGCCTGACGGAGGCGCGCCACGGCCTGGGCGATATCGAGATTGCCGGCCCGGGCGCGTTCGACGATCGAGGTTAGTTCCGGATCGTTGAAGTTGGTCCACCACGCCTGAATATCGCCAGGCGCGCCGGCCGGTGCTGGCGTGGAATAGGTGCCGGGCACGCCCAGCGCCACGGGTGCGGGCGGCGCATAATTGGGGCCAACCGCACATGCCTGGAGCGACAGCGTGGTGACGAGCAACAGGGCGATACGGTTGCGAAACATGTCGTCCAAATGGCTATCGTGCCGATTTGGGTCCACCGAAATATTGTCGCAATTTGTAACCTGGTACAACCAATCCGACGCCGCGGGCGAGCCAACGGCGCCGACAAGTCCTTATTCCATCTCGAGAATCACCTCGTCCACCGCGAGACTGTCACCTGGCGCGGCGTTGATGGATTTGACGATACCGGCCTTTTCGGCGCGGAGGATATTTTCCATCTTCATCGCCTCGACCACCGCCAGCGACTGGCCGGCTTCGACCTTGTCGCCGGCCGAGACATCGAGCCGCATCAGCAGGCCAGGCATCGGTGCGAGGAGGAAGCGCGAGAGATCGGGCGGGATCTTCTCGATGAGATGCGCGGCATAGGGCGCGA
Source organism: Sphingomonas sp. P3_C5 (assembly GCF_056402635.1). NCBI lineage: Bacteria > Pseudomonadati > Pseudomonadota > Alphaproteobacteria > Sphingomonadales > Sphingomonadaceae > Sphingomonas > Sphingomonas sp. P3_C5. Next base: position 127,941 of record NZ_JBFUHA010000005.1, on the reverse strand, counting down.
TATGGGCTGGCAGGACCCGGGCGACATGGCTTGCTCCGTGCGTGGTGAGTTTGAAGCCGGCTCGGGTGCGGGCGATCTTCACGACAAGATCGTGATCGCCGAGCTCGGCCGCCACGACGCGGTCGCCGGGCGTATATTCGAGCGCGATCTCGAGCTCTTCCCCATCGACCTGGATGCCGTCAGTCGAGACCGAGACCTGATGCTCGGCGCCCTCGATCTTCACGCTCCATTCGGCTGGCGGGCGCAGGCGCTTGCCGAGCTGGCCGTCGATGCGGCGCGCCCGGTCCGCCTCGGCGGTAGCGGCGAAGGCGGCGATGGCGGCGAGGCTCCGCAGCAGATCGGGCGATGCCGGTGCGCCGTGGAAGCCGTCGGGATATTCCTCGGCGATGAAGCCGGTGGTCAGCGCGCCCTCGCGGAAGCGGGGGTGCTGCATGAGCGCGGAGACGAAATCGATATTGTTGCCGGGCCCTTCGATCTCGAAGGAATCGAGCGCGGCGATCTGCTGGTCGATCGCTTCGAGGCGGGTCGGCGCCCAGGTGATCAGCTTGGCGATCATCGGATCGTAGAACATCGAGACTTCGCCGCCCTCGCGCACGCCGTCGTCGACGCGGACATAGGCCTCGCCTTTCGCATCGACCGGGCCGTAAGCCGGACGCGCGTCCTCGGGAGGATTGTAGCGCACGAGGCGGCCGATCGAGGGCAGGAAGCCGCGATAGGGGTCCTCGGCATAAACCCGGTTCTCGACTGCCCAGCCAGTGAGTTTCACGTCGTCCTGCGTGAAACCGAGCGGTTCGCCTGCGGCGACTCGGATCATCAGCTCGACCAGATCGAGCCCGGTGATGCACTCAGTGACGGGATGCTCGACCTGGAGCCGCGTATTCATCTCGAGGAAGTAGAAGCCCTTGCCCGATGTGTCGGCGCCGGAGACGATCAGCTCGACGGTGCCGGCCGAATAATAGCCGACGGCGGCGGCGAGCGCGACTGCCTGCTCGCCCATATTCTTGCGCATCTCGGGCGTGACGAAGGGCGACGGCGCCTCTTCGACGACCTTCTGGTGGCGGCGCTGGATCGAACATTCGCGCTCGCCGAGATAGACGATGTTGCCGTGCTGGTCGCCCATCACCTGGATTTCGATGTGGCGCGGGCTCTCGATGAACTTCTCGATGAAGACGCGGTCGTCGCCGAAGCTGGCGAGCCCTTCGCGCTTGGTCGCTTCGAAGCCTTCGCGGACATCCTGCTCGCTGTACGCGAGGCGCATGCCCTTGCCGCCGCCGCCGGCCGAGGCCTTCATCATCACCGGATAGCCTATGTCCGAGGCGATGCGGACGGCATGTTCGGTGTCATCTATCTCGCCGAGAAAGCCGGGAACGACGTTGACGCCGGCCTGCTTGGCTAGCTTCTTGGACTCGATCTTGTCGCCCATCGCGGCGATGGCGTTCGGCGGCGGGCCGACAAAGGCGATGCCCGCTTCGGCACAGGCCTTGGCGAAGCTCTCGCGCTCGGAGAGGAAGCCATAGCCGGGATGGATGCAGTCAGCGCCGGTTTCCTTTGCGGCGAGCAGGATGAGATCGGCCTTGAGATAGCTTTCGTTGGCGGGCGCCGGGCCGAGGCGGACGGCTTCGTCGGCCATCAGCACATGCGGGCTGCGGGCGTCGGCGTCCGAATAGACCGCGACAGTGGCGATGCCCATTTTCTTGGCGGTACGCATGACACGACAGGCGATCTCGCCGCGATTCGCGACCAGGATTTTCTTGAACATCTATTTACCCGACGATTTGAAGAAAGAGACCAGAAGTAGGATCGTCAGCGCTGAGGCGAAAACGGCGAACATCACGATGTCGTCGAGCGCGAAATATTGCGCGATTGCACGACAATTGCCGCCACCCTCGTCAGGCCCGCAAAACCTTTCGGCTAACCGATAGATATCCCGGATCGCAGAGGCGAAACTACCAACGACACCAATCAACGCTACAGCGATGAGCAGAGGCCTGATCACTCGGCCGCGACCCGCATCGGCTCCTCGCCCTCCATCGGCTTGAGACCGAGTTTGGCAAACAGCGCCGCGTCGGCGCCGCCGCCGGCATTGCCGGTGGTGAGCAGCTTTTCGCCTGTGAAGATCGAATTGGCGCCGGCGAGGAAGCAGAGCGCCTGGGTCGCGTCGCTCATGCTTTCGCGGCCGGCCGACAGGCGGACCATGCTGAGCGGCATGGTGATGCGCGCGACCGCGACGGTGCGGACGAACTCGATATCATCGATCTTCGCCAGCGGCGTGTCGGCGAGCATGTCGCCGAGCACGGTGCCCTTCACCGGCACCAGCGCGTTGATCGGCACGCTTTCGGGATGCTTCGGCAAGGTCGCCAGCGCGTGGACGAAACCGACTCGGTCAGCGCGACTCTCGCCCATGCCGACGATGCCGCCGCAGCAGACATTGATGCCGGCCTCGCGCACATTCTCCAGCGTATCGAGCCGGTCCTGGAAGGTCCGGGTGGTGATGACGTCGCCATAATGTTCGGGCGAGGTATCGATATTGTGGTTGTAGTAATCGAGTCCGGCCTTGGCGAGCTGATGCGCCTGATGCGGCTCGAGCATGCCGAGCGTCATGCAGGTTTCGAGGCCCATCGCCTTGACGCCCTCGACCATCGCGACGACCGCGCCCATGTCGCGATCCTTGGGATTTCGCCAGGCGGCGCCCATGCAGAAACGCTGTGAGCCGGATGCCTTGGCCTCGGCGGCGGCGGCGAGAACGGCGTTCACTTCCATCAGCTTGTCGGCCTTGAGGCCGGAATCAGCCGAGGATGATTGCGAACAATAGCCGCAATCCTCTGGGCAGCCGCCGGTCTTGATCGACAACAGGGTGCAGAGCTGGACCTCGCCGGCGGCGTGGTGCGCGCGGTGGGTTTCGGCGGCACGAAAGACGAGCTCGGTAAAGGGGAGATCGAACAGGGCGGCGATTTCCGCGCGGGTCCAGTCGATCCTCAAAAGCCCCTCCCCTTCAGGGGAGGGGTTGGGGTGGGGCAGTGCCTCAAGCGACGTCACGAGCGAGGCAGAGTCCCCCACCCCCAACCCCTCCCCTGAAGGGGAGGGGCTTAAAGTAAGAACTGCACTCATTCCGCGGCTTCCTCGATCGGGGGCTGATTGTGGCCCAGCAATTTCAACACTTCGGTCGCGGCGCTTACCAGATTGGTGCCGGGGCCGAAAATCCCCTGTACGCCGGCGTCGCGGAGATATTGGTAATCCTGTGCCGGGATCACGCCGCCGGCGATCACCTTGATGTCGCTCCGGCCGGCATCGCGGAGATGGCCGATCAGTTCAGGGATCAGCGTCTTGTGGCCAGCCGCCAGCGATGAAGCGCCGACGACATCAACATCGGATTTGATCGCGAGATCAGCGGCTTCCCTGGGCGTCTGGAACAATGGGCCCGGCACAACCTCGAAGCCGAGATCGCCAAATGCGGACGATACGAGATTGGCGCCCCTATCGTGACCGTCCTGACCCATCTTCGCGACGAGCAGACGCGGCTTGCGACCCATGCGGTGAGTCAGCGAGCCGACGCCCTCAAGCAGGCCATTCCAACGCGCGTCGAATTCATGCGCGCCGCCGTAGATGCCCGAGACCGGCGTCGGATTGGTGCCGTAGCGCCCGAAGACATCTTCCATTGCCTGGCTGATCTCGCCGAGGGTGGCGCGCTGGCGGGCGCATTCGACCGCGAGACCGAGCACATTCTCGCTGCCCCGAGCGCCTTCGCGAAGCGCGTCGAGAGCCGCTTGGCACCTGGCCTCGTCACGTCCGGCCTTCGACTTTTGGATGCGCGCGATCTGCGATTCCCGCACCGCGACATTGTCGACGTCGAGAATGTCGATATCGTCTTCTTCAGCGAGCTTGTACTTGTTCACGCCGACGATGACGTCCTCGCCCATGTCGACCCGTGCCGCACGGCCGGCAGAGGCCTCCTCAATCATCGCCTTGGGCCAGCCCGCTGCCACGGCTTTCGCCATGCCGCCTTCAGCCTCGACGCGTTCGATGATCTCCCAAGCCTTGTCGTACAGTTCCTGGGTCAGGCTCTCGACATAGTAGGAGCCGCCGAGCGGATCGACGACGTGTGTCATCCCGGTCTCTTCCTGGATCACGATCTGCGTGTTGCGGGCGATCCGGGCGGAGAAGTCGGTCGGCAGCGCGATCGCTTCGTCGAGAGCATTGGTGTGCAGGCTCTGCGTGCCGCCGAGCATCGCGGCCATCGCTTCGATCGTGGTGCGGATGACATTGTTGTACGGATCCTGCTCAGTCAGCGACACGCCCGAAGTCTGGCAATGCGTGCGCAGCATCTTGGAGCGCTCGTCCTTCGCGCCGAGATCGGTCATCACCCGGTGCCAGAGCTTCCGCGCGGCGCGGAGTTTCGCGACTTCCATGAAGAAGTTCATGCCAATCGCGAAGAAGAAGCTGAGGCGTCCGGCGAATGCATCGAGATCGAGCCCCGAGGCCATCGCCGCCTTCGCATATTCGCGGCCATCGGCGATGGTGAAGGCGAGCTCCTGGAGCTGCGTCGCCCCGGCTTCCTGCATGTGATAGCCGGAGATCGAGATCGAGTTGAACTTCGGCATATGGCGCGAGGTGTAGCCGATGATGTCCGAGATGATCCGCATGCTCGGCTCGGGCGGGTAGATATAGGTGTTGCGAACCATGAACTCCTTCAGGATGTCGTTCTGGATCGTGCCGTCCAGAAGCTCCTGAGGAACGCCCTGCTCCTCGCCCGCGACAATGAAGAAGGCGAGGATCGGGATGACCGCGCCGTTCATCGTCATCGAGACGCTCATCTTGTCGAGCGGGATGCCGTCGAACAGGATCTTCATATCGTCGATCGTGTCGATCGCGACGCCGGCCTTGCCGACATCGCCGGTCACGCGCGGATGATCGCTGTCATAGCCGCGGTGCGTGGCGAGATCGAAGGCGACCGACAGGCCCTTTTGCCCGGCGGCCAGATTGCGGCGGTAGAATGCGTTCGAGGCTTCAGCGGTCGAAAAGCCGGCATATTGGCGGATCGTCCAGGGCCGCCCGGCATACATCGAGGCGCGCACCCCGCGCGTGAACGGCGCGAAGCCGGGCAGGCCGGGGTCGATATCGGCAACGTCAGCGGCGGTGTAGAGCGGCTTGACCTCGATCCCCTCCGGCGTGTGCCAGGTGAGATCCTTGCCCTTCACTTCCTTTGCGGCAGCGGCGGCCCAGGTTTCGATGGTCGGTTTGTCAGTCATCGCAGCTTGCCTAATTGATCATGCTCGCGAAGGATGCTGACGAGCGCCTCTGCATTTCCTTTCGCGTCGTTCAGCGGGTCATGATCGTGAACGGTCTGCCGCAGCTTCTTCCAGCCCTGAGTGTTGCCGAAATTTCGCGTCAGGCCCGCATAAAGATCGCCGATACGTCGCGCTGAAAAGCCGAAAGGGTTGCGCAAGCCTGCGACGGCAAAGCCATGATTGATCCATTGCCAGTCAAAAGCCGGGTTATCCGACCAGAAAACCACCCTGTCCGCCGCAAGCGATTCCAGCCACGCGTCAAACGAAACCATTGCTTCGGCGAGCGACTCCGTCGCCTCGGCGAGATGGCGAGCGAGCGTCATGCCGATCGAGGCATAAGCCGCGTCGACATGCGAATCCGAATAAGGATGAATTGTCGCCGACCGCCAGCCCCTCGCCAGTTCAGGCTCAGCGACGAAAGCGCCGAAGCAGATCATGCTCCCGAAACCGGGACATGGCCCCGAGGCCTCACAGTCGACGATGACATGCGCCTTCACCGCCTACGCCCCCCGGAACGCCGGCTTGCGCTTCTGCAGAAAGGCCATGCCGCCCTCCATCGAATCCGCGGAACCCCGCGCCGCGCGCTGGTTCTCGGCCTCGCGGTGCATTGCCGTCGCGTAATCCACTTCGAGCGCATGGGCGAGGCCGCGGCGCATCAGGCCGAGCGCGACGGTCGGACCCGCCGCCAGCCGCTCGGCTAGCGCGAACGCCTCGGCGTCGAGCGCGTCGTCAGCCACCACCTTGTAGATCATGCCCCATTCGAACGCCTTTGCCGCGGGAACCCGCTCGCCGAGCATCATCATCTCAGTCGCACGCGCCTTGCCGATCAGGCGCGGCAGCATCCAGCTCGCCCCGCCGTCAGGGACCAGGCCGATATTGACGAAGGCCTGGAGGAAATAGGCCGTTTCGCTGGCGAGGCAGAAATCGGCGGCAAGCGCGAGACTGCAACCGATCCCGGCCGCCGGTCCGCGCACGGCGCTGACCACCGGCACCGCCAGATCGGCAAAGGCTGCGATCGTCCGATGGAAATGGTTGGTGAGCGCCTCAAAGGTCGCCTCGCCCGGATCGTCGCTGGTGAGCGCGCCGCCTCCGACATCGGCACCCGAACAGAACGCCCGGCCCTCGCCCGCGACCAGCACTGCGCGGGCACCACCGAGATCGGCGATGGCATCGCGCAGTTCATCGAACATATGCGGCGGCGCGGCGTTGAGCCGCTCGGGCCGGTTGAGGGTAAGAACGAGTATGTCACCCCGGCGCTCGCTGCGGATCATGTCATAAGCCATCAATGCGCCTCTCGCGGTGTTTCCATCAGCTCGACCAGCGTGCCGCCCATATCCTTCGGGTGCACGAAGACGATCAGCGTGCCGTGCGCGCCGATCCGCGGTTCACCGAGAACCCTGGCGCCCTTTGCAGTGAGATCGGCGATCGCGACATGGATATCGGGCACCTCGAAACAGACATGATGCTGCCCGCCGGTCGGGTTCTTCGCGATGAACGCGGCGATCGGCGAACTCTCGTTCAGCGGCTCGATCAGCTCGATCTGAGTGTTGGGCGTATCGATGAAGCAGACCTTCACCCCCTGAGCGGGGAGATCGAACGGTGGATGCACCTTCGTCGCCCCGAGCAGGTCGCGATAGAGCGCGATTGAGGTCTCGATCGATGGAGTCGCAATACCGATATGGTTGAGGCGCCCGATGCTCATGGGTTCGGCGTCGCCGGCGGTGCGGGCTCAGGTACAGGCGCGACACCAAAGGTATAGCCGCAGGATTCGACAACCTGCTTGATCGGCGCTTCGCTCGGCGGGCCGACGAAGGTTGCGTCGAGCGGCTTTTCGGATGGATCGATCACATGGACCTTGATCGTCTTCCCGTGCGCGATTGCGACGGTGAGATTGGTCACGACTGTTGGATCCGAGATCACTGCGCCCCTGCCCGGGAAATCCCAGTTCGTGCCGAGCGGCGCGCCGCCATCGACCGTTATCGACACCGGCCGTGGCGTCGCGGCGGCAAAAGGCACGGTCGGGATGAACTGGATCGACACGACATTGTCGACGCGACGATCGCAACGGACGACCAGCCTGGCATTGCCGTCCTGCGATGTCGCCGAAACCGAACCCGCCGGCCGATTGGTGAGCGGGTCCATCTTCATGCGCGGAGTCCATGGCGGCGGCGGCGGTGCGGGCGGAGTCGCAGTGGCGGGCGCAGCAGCCTGCAGGGCCATCGTCAGGAAAAGGATCATGCGTCACCTGTCTTGAGTTGAGGTGCGAACCCTGCGCCAAAGCCGATGCGAAGCGCAAGAGATCGCTCGGTGACGCGAGCCGCGCGCCGGGCTGATGCAAATGCGCGCGTCACAGCGGGATGTTGTCGTGTTTCTTCCAAGGATTTTCGAGGCTCTTGCCACGCAGCTTGCGCAAGCCAAGCGCAATGCGCCGCCGGGTCGAATGCGGCAGGATCACCTCGTCAATGAAACCCTTGGATGCCGCTACGAACGGGTTGGCGAAACGCGCCTCATATTCAGCAGTGCGCTCGGCAATTTCGGCGGCGCTCTTGCCACGGAAGATGATTTCGACCGCGCCCTTGGCACCCATCACCGCGATCTCTGCGGTTGGCCAGGCATAGTTCAGATCGCCACGCAGATGCTTCGACGCCATGACGTCATAGGCACCGCCATAGGCTTTGCGCGTGATCACGGTGATCTTGGGCACGGTTGCCTCGGCATAGGCGAAGAGCAATTTCGCACCGTGCTTGATGATGCCGTTCAGCTCCTGCGCGGTGCCCGGCAGGAAGCCCGGGACATCGACAAAGGTGACGATCGGAATTTCGAACGCGTCGCAGAAGCGCACGAAGCGCGCGGCCTTTTTCGACGAGTTGATATCGAGGCAGCCCGCCAGCACCATCGGCTGGTTGGCGACGACGCCAACGGTGCGACCTTCGATCCGCCCGAAACCGATGATGACGTTGCCGGCATGAGTCGGCTGGACCTCGAAGAAATCGCCTTCGTCGACCGTCTTCCGGATCAGCTCGTGCATGTCATAGGGCTGGTTGGCATTGGCCGGCACCAGCGTATCGAGGCTTTCCTCGAGCCGGTCCCACGGGTCTGAACTTGGCCGTTCGGGCACCGCCTCACGGTTCGAGGCGGGAAGGAAATCCACGAAGTCGCGGGCCGCGAGCAGCGCCTCGATATCATTCTCGAAGGCCACGTCAGCGACCCCCGACTTCGTGGTATGCGTCACCGCTCCACCCAGCTCCTCCTGCGTGACAATCTCGTTTGTAACGGTTTTCACTACATCCGGGCCGGTGACGAACATGTAGGAGCTGTCCTTCACCATGAAGATGAAGTCGGTCATGGCGGGGGAATAGACGGCACCCCCTRCGCATGGCCCCATGATCAGCGAAATCTGGGGCACAACGCCTGACGCGAGAACGTTGCGCTGAAACACTTCGGCATAGCCGCCGAGCGACGCCACGCCCTCCTGGATTCGCGCGCCGCCCGAATCGGCGATGCCGATCACCGGCGCGCCGACCTTCATCGCCATGTCCATGATCTTGCAGATCTTCTGCGCATGCCGCTCCGAAAGCGAGCCGCCGAACACGGTGAAATCCTGGCTGTAGACGAACACCAGCCGCCCATTGACCGTACCCGATCCGGTGACGACGCCGTCGCCGGGGATGGTCTGGGCGGGCATGCCGAAATCGACGCAATTATGCTCGACATACATGTCGAGCTCCTCGAACGATCCCTCGTCGAGCAGGATGTTCAGCCGCTCGCGCGCGGTGAGCTTGCCGCGCGCATGCTGAGCGGCAATCCGCTTCTCGCCGCCGCCCAATCGGGCAGCTGCGCGCTTGCGTTCAAGCTCGGCGATCGTCGATGACATGCGCGCTCCCGGATAACGAATGCCCCCCTCTTTCAAGCTGCGGGGCACTTTGCAAATGTGAATTTGCGAAGTTGCGAACAGTTATTTTGCGAAGTACTGCATGATATGCGCACCCCCACGCCCCGCCTCTATGCCGGAGAACAGCTCCGTGCGATCCGCCGGTCGGCTGGACTCAACCAGGCCGCGATGGCTGCGCGGCTCGGCATTTCAGTCAGCTATCTTTCACAACTCGAAAGCGGCGACCGTCCGCTGACCCCCGCGGTGACGGCGGCATTGCGACGGCGGCACCCCGGCGCGCTGGCTGCGATCGAAAGCGCAGCACCGGCGCTGCGCCTCTCAGCCCTTGCCGATGCGCTGGCCGATCCCGTCCTGCCGCCATCTCCGGCGCCGGATGTGATCGCCCGACTGGCGGAGGAGCGGCCGGAGATCGCCGACCGCATCATCGCGCTGCACGGCGCGGTACGCACTGCCGAGGAGCGGCTGCAAATGGTCGAGGAGAGCATGGCTGCGGGCGCGTCGGGAGCCGGGGCACGCATGCCGTGGGAAGCGGTGCGCGACTGGTTCCATATCTCGGGCAATTATATCGATCCGCTCGATCGCGCCGCCGAAGCCCTGGCGGAGGAGCTTGGATCGGACGAGGCAGCCTATGTCGCGCGACTCGCTTCACTGGGCATCGCGATCCTCGCGCCAGCCGATGACAGCGCCCCCCTGCGCGCACTGAATCGCCAGCGCGGCACCCTGACGCTGGGCGGCGCATTGCCACCTGAAAGCCGCCGCTTCCTGATCGCGCATCAGCTTGCGGCGACGGTGTTCGCCGGCATGATCGAGTCGATCGTCGAGACGGCCGCGGTATCGAGCAACGAAGCGCGTAACTTGCTCCGCATCGGGCTCGCCAATTATGCAGCGGGCGCACTGACCATGCCCTATGGCCGCTTCCGCAGCGCCGCGCGAACGATGCGCCACGATATCGACCGGCTGTGCCGGCATTTCGGGGTGAGCTTCGAACAGGCCTGCCACCGGCTGTCGACGCTGCAACGCCCCGGGGCGAAGGGCATCCCCTTTTACTTCTGCCGGGTCGATATGGCCGGCAACATCACCAAGCGGCATTCGGCGACGCGGCTGCAATTCGCCCGCTTCGGCGGTGCCTGTCCCTTGTGGATCGTCCATGAGGCGGCCGCGATCCCTGATCGGATCGTCGTCCAGCATGCCGAGACGCCTGATGGCGTGCGCTATGTCTCGATGGCCAAGGGGCTGGTGAAGCCGAGCGGCAGCTTCACCCGCAGCCCGCGTCGTTATGCGGTCACGCTCGGCTGCGAGGCGGAGCACGCCGCCGATTTCGTCTATGCCGACGCGATCGATCGCAGCGCGGCGCCGATCCCTATCGGCATTTCGTGCCGGCTCTGCTCGCGCGACGATTGCGACCAGCGCGCCTTTCCGCCCGCCGACCGCGAGATCAGCGTCGATCCCGACATGCGGGGCACGGTGCCGTACCGGGTGGTGTGAGCCCCTTTCGCCAGTGCCCGCGATTTGGCACAGCATAACCATGTGCATGGATCATCTTCCCGAAGCCGAGTGGCCGCAACAGGGCCGCGAGCGGATCATCGTGCCGGCCCCCGTCGCGATCGTCGGCACGGGGCAGTCGACCGGCGAGCATGAAGCGCTGGCCAGGCTCGGGCCCGACACGGTCATGATGATGGGCGACAACCCGGCCTTGCCGCGGATGCCCCAGGCGCCGACCCTGCTCGATTTCTTCCGCCTGCGGATCACCGGCATCACCGCGCAACATCTGCTGACCGCCGCCAAGCGCGCATTGGACGAGGGGCAGGAGGAGAAGATCGTCCTTGCCTGCCTGCTCCACGACATCTCCAACGCGTGCCTGATCCGTGCCGACCATGGCTATTGGGGCGCGCAGATGATTGCGCCCTATGTCGATGAGGAAGTCGCCTGGGCGGTGCAGCAGCATCAGGCGCTGCGCTATTTCGCCGATCCCTCAGTCGGCTATGAATATCCCGAAAGCTATCATCGCTTCTTCGGCGCCGACTATGTTCCGCCCGATTATATCAGGCGCGAAGCGGAGGCTGCGCGCAAGCACCGCTGGTATATGAGCGCCCGGCTGGTGACGCTTTACGACCGCTATTTCTTCGACGACACGCCCGCGCCCGATCCGGAATTCCTGACCGATGTGATCGGCCGCAATTTCCGCCAGCCAGTCGAGGGGCTCGGCTTCGACGGCTCGCCCACCGCGCATATGTGGCGGACGATGATCTGGCCGAATAACTTCCTTTAACCCGGCACCTCGTCATCGCTCCGAAAAGGGAGTTCGACGCCGAGCCCCAGATCGGCGACTAGCCGGTCGATCGTCACGCCCGGTGTGCCGTGCGGTCGCTGCCACGGGGCGAAGGGCAGCATCAATTGCGCCAGTTTCTCGCAGATCGACAACACCGCGTCCGCTGTGAGCGGATGGTTCTCGGGATTGGCGATATGCGCCTTCAGCCAGGCGCCCAGCGATTCCTTCCGTACGCACGTCTCGCCGGTGAAGATCCGGAGGCAGACCGCGTATCCGCCTTCGATCCATGCTGCCCATTCCTCCGCCGCGCGGGCGCGCGCGACCGTGTCGACAAGGCCGTGCGGGCCAAAACAATCGGCAAAACCGAACCGCGCTTCGGGCAGGCGCTCAAGCGCTTCGATGAACTCCTCGGTGAACAGCGCGGCATTCTGCCGGGCGGCTTCTTCGAGCGAGGCACCCCGCCGCCGCGCCAGAACTGCACGCCGAAAACCCCAGACGGCTGCAGGCGCGAGCCAGCGTTCGGCTTCCGGGGGTGGCGGTTCCTCATGGCCGTCGACATGGCCCGCAAGCGCACTCCACCAGCCATATCGGCTGCTGAACGCGTAAATCGCGTCCGGACCGCATCCGGCTTCGATCAGGTCGCCCAGATCAGCGGCTGATATGCCGGCCGCGCGTGCGAGTCTGTCGAAAGGCCAGAACCACTCGGTGACATAGCGATAGTTCGGATCTTGCCGTGAGATGTCGTGCATCGCGAACCGATAGCGGTGCAGGCGACCCTATTGGTTCGAGGGTGGACGAACTATGGGAGTTGGATCAGGGAACCAGCTTCGCGATTGCCCCGCCGATCAGCCCGGCCACTGCCGATCCGATCGTGCCGAACACCAATATCATCGCCGCGACATCGCCCAGCGCGCATGACACCGCGATTCCGACCAGCGCGCAGATTCCGCCGGCGAGCGCTCCGCCGACAAGCGAATCCTTCCATCCGTTTCGCGCCATTCGGCCATAGGTCATGCCCGCAACGAGCGAGATCAGCATGCCGCCGATCGCGAACCATGCCGCGATGGCCGATTGATAATGGCCGGCGATCACCATGATCAGCTGGAGAACCAGCCCGATGTCAGTGGCTATGATCAGTGCCTTCCGATTCATTTGCTCTCTCCCCGGTTGATTATGTCTCCATCGCCTTTTTCAGCGTCACCAGCATCTGACCGTCCCCCTGCGAGAAGAAGGCATAAAGCTGGTCGAAGCCCGCACCGTTTGCGAAGCCCATGCCGGAGACGGTGACGCGGGTCCGGTTCGGCCCGAGCGACTCGAACTCGACGGTCTTCACCGTCCTGGCATAGTCGGCCTTGCCCGGACGCTGGTCAGGCGCCTGCACGTTCTGGAACACGAGAAGGCGGCCTGGAATATAGGCGATAAAGGCATTCCTGATATTCTGCGGATCGCCGATATGGCCCTTCGGATCGTAGCTGGCCTCGATCGCGCCGCCGAGGCGGAAGTCGATCGCCGAGACGGGCACCGCCCATTGCCGGTACACGGTCACATCGGTGAAGGCGGCCCACAGCTTCGATGCGGGCGCGTCGATGACGAGCGAATCCTCGTAAAATCGCGTACCGTCTCCGGCGGTGCCTTTGACCTGTTCGAATGTGGGAGCAGGCTGATCGGGCGCGGCCATGGCGGGAGCCGCCCAGAACGTCAGGGCGATCAGAGCGGGCAAGGTGTGCATGGTCATTCTCCTCATCGGGCGGCCAGAAGGCGGTCGAGATAGTCGCGCAGGCCGGCTACCGAAGCGTCGAAGGCTTCCAGCGTGCGGTGCGTGCGCGACTGCATCACGCCGCCCTCCATCACCGTCAGCACGAACTGGGCGAGCCCCTGCGTGTCGGTCCCCGCAGGAAGCCGGTCGACGGCCGCATCGAGGCACCCCTTGATCGCCGCCACCCACCCGTCAAAATTTGCGGCGAGGAGTTCGCGCACCGGGGGATCGGGCTCGTGGATTTCGAGCGCGAGGCTGCCGATCGGGCAGCCATAAGTGCAATCGGTCATCTCCAGCCCGGCACGGTAGCGGGCGAGTAGCGCGAAGATCCGTTCGATCGGGTCCTCCACGCCTTGCCATGCCGGATCGAGCAGCATTGGGCCGATGCCCTGGCGATAGCGCTCAAGCACGGCGAGCAGCAGATCCTGCTTGGTCGGGAAGGCGTGGTAAAGGCTGCCGGAATTCGCGCCCGCCTCGCGCAGGATGTCGGCGACGCTGGTCGATTGATAGCCCTTCGCCATGAACAGCATCATCGCCGTGTGGACGAGGCGCTCCGACGTGGATTGCTTTGGTTCTTGAGTGCTCACTCAAGAGATGTACGCCTAGTTGATTGACCAATCAATCAACTCTTCATTCCGTCACCCTGGACTTGTTCCGGGGTCCATCGCACCGCGCCCCTTACGCCTGTTGCGCTCGCGGAGAGATGGATGCCGGAACAAGTCCGGCATGACGGCGGAGACGGGTCGGAAGTGCCTCAAACTTTCACGATTCCGCGATCGATCAGGCTTCGTGCGGTATCGATAATCGAATCCTCCGCAGGGCGCGTCTTCCAGCCGAGGACCGCAAGGGCATAGGCGGAATCAGCCGCGCGTGTCCGGCCGAGTTCGCCGACGACCTGTTTGATGCTTCCGTCGAACATCGCCATCAGCCGGAGGACGAAATCAGGAATGACCCGCTTCGGCACCTTGCGTGCCTCAGGGCCGAGCCGGTCGCGCAGCAGTTGCCCGACCTCGCGCATCATCATGAAAGGCCCGGCGCCGATGAATCGTTCGTTCGCCATATTCGGTGCGTTGAGGGCGCGGACATGGAGATCGGCGAGATCCCGTACATCCACGACCGCGAAACCGAGGCGGGGAAAGCCCGGCATGGACCCGTCGATCAGGCGCTTCACGAATTCGATAGAGGTCGAGAAATCATCACTCAGCAAAGGTCCGAGCACCGCCGACGGGTTGATCGTACAGAACTCCATCATGCCGCCGTTCTGGGCCACCCAATCACGCGCCACGCGTTCGGCAATCGTCTTGGATTTGACATAGGCGCCAAGGCCGGGGGCGTTCACGTCAGTCCAGTCCGCCTCGGTGTAAGTTCGCTCCCCCGCGTGACCATAAGCGATCGCCGCCACAGAAGACGTCATCACGAAGCGCTTTACGCCCGCGTCCGCTGCGAATCGGAGTGCCCGAAGCGCACCTTCGCGTGCCGGCACGATCAGATCGTCCTCGTGCTTCACCGCCCCCGCTGGAAAGGGCGAGGCGACATGCGCGACGTGGCTGCACCCGGCAACGGCCTCCGCCCAGCCGCTATCGTCCATCAGGTCGGCAGCGAAGAAGCGCAGGCTCGCCTCGGGCACGCCGAGCCAGGCGCGTACCTCGGCCTCGCGCTTCAGCGAGCGGACCGTGGTGTGGATCGTCCAGCCTTCGGCTGCGAGCTGCCGGATCAGATAGCCGGCGATATAGCCGCTGCCGCCGGTGACCAGGATCGTGCCTGCCATCACGCGTCTCCCTTATTATCGCGCCAGGTTGTTGCATTGAACTGAACGTTCGCCAAGCGGGCTTGCATTCCCCGCCCTCGACCCGGCAAATGGGGGCTCAGGAGAAAAGCATGTCCGATCAGGATCTCTACCCCGTACCCTCGGAATGGGCGAAGCGCGCACGTGTCGATGCGGCGGGATATGAGAAACTCCATGGGCGTTCGCTGGCCGATCCCGGAACCTTCTGGCTCGAACAGGCGCGGCGACTCGACTGGATCAAGCGCCCCGAGATCGCGGGCGACTGGTCGTTCGACGAGAAGGATTTCCGCATCCAGTGGTTTGCCGACGGCAAGCTCAATGTCGCCGCGAACTGTCTCGATCGCCACCTCGCCAAGCGCGGCGACCAGATCGCGCTGATCTGGGAGCCCGACGAACCCGGCGAGGAACCGCGCCGCTTCACCTATCGCGAGCTCCATGCGGAGGTCTGCCGTTTCGCCAATGTGCTGAAGGGCCAGGGCGCGAAGAAGGGTGACCGAATCACCATCTACATGCCGATGATCCCCGAAGCCGCGTTTGCGATCCTCGCCTGCGCGCGCATCGGCGCGATCCATTCGGTCGTGTTCGGCGGCTTCTCGCCCGAGGCACTGGCCGGGCGAATCACCGATTGCGACAGCGCCTTTCTGATCACCGCCGATGAGGGCCGACGCGGCGGCAAGCGCATTCCGCTGAAGGCCAATGTCGATGCCGCGGCAGAGCGCGCGCCGGCGCTGAAGACGGTCATCGTCGTCAAGGCGACGAGCGGCGCGGTGACGATGCGCGAAGGCCGCGACATCTGGTATCATGAGGCGGCTGAAGATCTGCCCGCCACCTGCCCCGCCGAGCCGATGGGCGCCGAGGATCCGCTGTTCATCCTCTACACCAGCGGCTCGACCGGCCAGCCCAAGGGCGTGCTGCACACATCGGGCGGCTATCTGCTCTGGGCGAGCCTCACCCATGAGCTCGCCTTCGATTACCGTGCCGGCGACGTCTGGTGGTGCGCGGCCGATATCGGCTGGGTGACCGGGCACAGCTATATCCTGTACGGCCCGCTTGCGAACGGGGCGACGACCCTGATGTTCGAAGGCCTGCCGACATGGCCCGACGCAAGCCGCATCTGGCAGATCGTGGACCGCCACAAGGTCCATACGGTGTTCACCGCACCGACTGCGCTCCGGGCGTTGATGAAGGAGGGCGATGCGTTCGTCACCAAGACCAGCCGCGCGTCGCTGAAGCTGCTCGGCACGGTCGGCGAGCCGATCAACCCGGAGGCGTGGCGCTGGTATCATGATGTCGTCGGCGAGGGGCGCTGCCCGATCATCGACACCTGGTGGCAGACCGAAACCGGCGCCGCGATGATCGCGCCGATGCCGGGCGCGACTGACCTCAAGCCGGGCTCCGCGACCAAGCCGATGCCGGGAGTGGACCCGCAACTGGTCGATCCGGAGGGCGAGGTGCTGCAGGGCGCGACGTCCGGCAATCTCGTCATCGCGCGGAGCTGGCCGGGCCAGATGCGCACTGTGTGGGGCGACCATGATCGCTTCTTCCAGACCTATTTCACCACTTATCCCGGCAAATATTTCACTGGCGACGGCGCCCGGCGCGACGAGGATGGCTATTGGTGGATCACCGGCCGGGTCGACGATGTGATCAACGTGTCCGGCCACCGCATGGGAACCGCCGAGGTCGAATCCGCGCTGGTGCTGCATTCCAAGGTGGCGGAAGCAGCGGTTGTCGGCATGCCGCACGACATCAAGGGCCAGGGCATCTACGCCTATGTCACGCTCAACTCGGGCGAGGTTTCGTCGGACGAGCTTCGCGCGGAGCTGGTGAAATGGGTCCGCAGCGAGATCGGCCCGATTGCGGCGCCGGACAAGCTCCAGTTCGCGCCCGGCCTGCCCAAGACGCGCTCAGGCAAGATCATGCGCCGCATCCTGCGCAAGATCGCCGAGGGCGACGTGTCGAGCCTCGGCGACACCAGCACACTGGCCGATCCTGCGGTGGTGGATGATCTGGTCGCGAACCGGGTGGTTTAGGACTTTTCAAAACGCTTGACTGATATGTTAGCCATGACTTACCGTTAGTCATGGCTAACCGAGTCGCACATGCCTTCGACATGCTCGCTGATCCCACGCGCCGGGCGATACTTGAGCGCATCGGTCGCGCGCCCGCCGCTGTCGGTGAGATCGCAGCTGGCCTGCCGGTCTCGCGTCCTGCGGTTTCGCAGCATCTGAAGCTGCTGAAGGAGGCCGGGCTGGTGACCGAGACCGCATCCGGCACGCGCCGCATCTATCGTATCGATCCCCGCGGGCTTGGCGCCATGCGCGATTGGCTGGACCAGTTCTGGCAAGACGCGCTCGACAATTTTGCGGCTTATGCGGACGCGCAGGCGAAAGAGGAGAAGCAACCATGACCATCGCGCCGATCGTCAGATCCGTCTCCGTCGCGGTGCCGCCCGAGCGCGCCTTTGCGCTGTTCGCGGGCGATATCGGCCGCTGGTGGTCGCCCAATATGCATGTCGCGCCCGAGCCCTTCACGGAGATCGTGGTCGAGCCGCATGCTGGCGGCCGCTGGTTCGAGCGCGATGCGTCTGGCGCCGAATGCCAATGGGGCAGCGTGCTCGCCTGGGAACCGCCGGGGCGGTTGCTGCTTGCCTGGCAGCTCGACGCCAGCTTCACCTTCGACCCCAATCTGATCACTGAAGTCGAGGTGACCTTCGAGCCCGAAACGACCGGGAGCCGCGTCACGCTCACGCATCGCAACCTCGAGCGCTTCGGGCCCAGCACCGAGACGATGGTGGGCAAGCTCTCCGGCGGCTGGCCCGGCCTTGTCGAACGCTTCGCCACTTTTGTGCAGGAGAAGACAGCATGACCGAACAGTTCGTCCTCCATGGAATCCCCGGCAGCCCCTATGTCCGCACGCCCTTGCTGGCGCTTGAGGAAAAGGGCCTGCCCTGGCGCCTTGCCGCGATACCGATGGGCGGCAACCGCACGCCCGAATATCGCGCGATCCACCCTTTCCAGAAAGTCCCGACTCTCGATCATGGCGATTTCCGTTTGTACGAAACCCGGGCCATTTTGAATTACCTCGACCGGATTGCTCCCGAGCCGGCGCTGACCCCGGCCGATCCGAGAAAGGCCGCCCGGATGGATCAGCTGATCGGTATTACCGACAGCTATCTGGCGTCGCGGCTCAGCGGCCCACTTACCTTCCCCCGCGTGGTCGCACCCGGCTTTGGCATGCCGGTCGACGAGGAGGCGGTGGCCGCCGCGGTGGGGCCTGCCACCGAGGTGGTCGACGAGGTTGCGCGGCTGCTCGGCGACCAGCTCTTCATGGCGGGCGACGCGCTGTCGCTCGCTGACCTGATGCTGGCGCCGCATCTCGTCTTCCTGCCGCATTTCGCGGAAGGGCGGGCGATCCTGTCGCGGCATGACAATCTCGCCGCCTGGATCGAGCGAATGGACGCGCGACCGAGCATGGCTGCGACGACATGGGACCGTCTTAATGCGCTTGCTGCGCGGGAAACCGTAGCCGCCTGACGGGGTGGCTGGACAAGCGCGTGTCGAGCGGGTTGAGAGGAGCTTCCCCTCCAGCCCGCACGAGGCCCCGTGGAACTGCTTGCCCGCGCCCAATGCCTGGCCGTCCGTGGTGCCTGAAGCGGAGGCGCTCTCGCCGCTGAAGCGCTGGGCGCTATTGCTTAGTCTGTCGGCGCTGTTCGGAGGGGTGCTCGACTGGATCGGCCTGCCCGCCGGATTGCTGCTCGGGCCGATGATCGCGGCGATCCTGCTTGCTATTCGCGGGCAGGCAGTGAGCGTTCCGGCTTTGCCGTTTCAGGGTGCGCAAGCGATTGTCGGGTGCCTGGTCGCGGCCTCATTCAATGCCGGGACCGTTCACATGGTCGGCGCGCACTGGCCCGTGTTCCTTGGCACCACGGTAGCGACGCTGAGCGTGGCGGTGCTAATCGGCTGGCTGATCGCGCGGCTTGGCTGGCTGCCTGGCAGCGTCGCGATCTGGGGCTGCATGCCGGGCGGCGCGGCGGCGATGGTGCTGATGGCGCAATCCTATGGCGCTGAATGGCGGCTGGTCGCGGTGATGACCTATAGCCGTGTGGTCTGCGTCGCCGGGACGGCCTCGATCGTGGCCGCGCTGCTCGGTGCACATGGTGGAGCGCACAGCCCGACGAGTGTCTGGTTTCCGGCGATCGACCCGATCGCGTTCGGTGAGACTCTGTTGATCGCGACGATCGGCGCGTGGCTCGGGATCAGGCTCAAGCTGCCAGCGGCACCGATGATCGGCGCGCTTATCCTTGGCGCGGGGCTTAACATCGTTGGGCTCATCCACTTCGAGTTACCGGGCTGGCTGCTGGCTGTGAGCTATGCGGTGGTTGGCTGGCGGATCGGCCTGCATTTCACCCGCGATATCGTACGCGCGGCGGCGCGGGCCCTACCCCGCATCCTGCTGTCGATCGCGCTGCTGATCGGCTTTTCGGCCATGCTCGGAATGCTGCTCGCCAAGGTCGGCGGGGTCGATCCGGTCACCGCCTATCTCGCGACCAGCCCCGGCGGCATGGACTCAGTCGCGATCATCGCCGCCTCGACCAAGGTCGATGTGCCCTATGTGATGGCGCTCCAGGCACTGCGCTTCTTTGCCTGCGTCATCGCCGGGCCGGCTCTCGCGCGCTTCGCGGTCAGGCGGCGAGGCGGTGCGACCGCCTAACGCAGCAGCACCAGTTCCTCCGCCATGGTGGGATGCAGCGCGACCGTCTCGTCGAAGGCCGCTTTGGTCAGGCCCGCCTTCACCGCGACTGCGGCCGCCTGCAGGATTTCCGGCGCGTCGGGGCCAATCATGTGGAGGCCGAGAATCTTGTCCGTCTCGCTGTCACAGATCATCTTGTAGAGCGCGCGCTCGTTGCGGCCGGCGAGGACATTCTTCATCGGCCGGAAGTCCGAGGTATAGACCTTCACGGCGCCGAACTTCGTCTTGGCCTGGCTCTCGGTGAGGCCGACGCCCGCCATCGGCGGATGGCTGAACACCGCCGAGGGGACATTGGCATAATCGACCCGGGTCGGCTTGTTGCCGAACAGGGTATCCGCAAAGGCCTGGCCCTCGCGAATGGCGATCGGCGTCAGCTGGATGCGGTTGGTGACATCGCCGACAGCATAGATGCTGGGGCAGGTCGAACGGTTGTCATCATCGACCTTGATCGCGCCCTTTTCGTCGACCTCGACGCTGGCGCTTTCGAGCCCGAGCCCTTCGGTATTGGGATCGCGTCCGGTCGCGAACATCACGCAATCGACGATGATCGGCTCGTGCCCCGACATGCTGACCTTGAGGCAGCCGTCCTTCATCTTCTCGATGCCCTGGAAATCGGCGTGGAAGCGGAATTCGATCCCCTTCATCAGCGAGATCTGGAGCAGCCGATCCCGGATCGACTCGTCGTAGCCGCGCAGGATCACATCAGTGCGATTGATCAGCGTGACGTGCGCGCCCAGCTGGTGGAAGATGCCGGCGAACTCATTGGCGATATAGCCGGCGCCCGCGATCAGGATCCGCTTGGGCACGGCGTCGAGATGAAAGGCCTCGTTCGAGGTGATGCCATGTTCATGGCCGGGGCATTTCGGCACTGACGGGGTGGCACCGGTCGCGACAAGGATGGTCCTGGCGGTGACCTCCCGACCATCGCCGAGCTTGATGTTGTGCGGGCCGGTGATGGTCGCGCGCTCGAGGATGATCTCGACGCCGTTATTGGTCAGCGTGCCCGAATAGGCGGCGTTGATCCGGTCGACCTCCTCGAACACATTTTTCGTCAGGACCTTCCAGTCGAACTCGCAATCGGGGACATTCCAGCCGAAGCGCCGTGCATCGGCCAGATCCTCGGCGAAATGCGCACCATAGATCAGCAGCTTCTTTGGTACGCAGCCGCGAATGACGCAGGTGCCGCCGACCCGATATTCCTCGGCGACCGCCACCCGCGCGCCGTGCGCGGCAGCGACGCGCGAGGCACGGGTGCCGCCCGAGCCGGCGCCGATGACGAAAAGATCATAGTCGTACTCGGCCTTGGCCATCATCACTTCCTTCGTCACCCCGGACTTGTTCCGGGGTCCACTGCCCCACAATTACCGCGCATTTGCTGCACGTTGGATGCCGGAACAAGTCCGGCATGACGGCCTTTTATCAGCTGTCGCCGAATGCCCGCTTGATCAGATCCTCGGTCGAGGCGTCGAACTTTTGTCCGCCCTCACCCGCCGCCTTGGCCATTTCCTTGCCGAGCTCGACCCCGAACTGGTCGAAGGGATTGATGCCGAGCAAGGTGGCATTGACGAACACGCGGTGCTCGTAAAAGGCGATCAGGGCGCCGAGCGTGCGTGCGTCGAGATCGTCCAGCAGGATCGTCGAGCTCGGCCGATCGCCCGAATAGCTGCGCGCCGGATCCTTGTCGTTCGCGCGCCCCTTCATCAGCGCCGCACCCTGGGCAAATGCGTTGAGCAAGAGCTGGCGGTGGTGATCCTCGGCGAGCGTATCGCCAGCCTCGATCACCGCGACGAACTCGACTGGCACGAGATGCGAGCCCTGGTGGAGCAGCTGGAACACAGCATGCTGGGCATCCGTCCCCACACCGCCCCAGGTGATCGGCGCGCTTGGCCGGCCGAGCGGCTTGCCGTCGACCGTCACGCTCTTGCCGTTCGACTCCATCTCTACCTGCTGGAGATAGGAGGGCAGCAACCGCAATCTTTCGTCATAGGCAAAGGTCGCCCGCGTCTCGGCGTGGCGGACCTGAGTATAATAGAGATCGGCAAAGGCAGCGAGCGCGGGTGCGTTCTCCGACAGCGATGCGAGGCGGAAGTGCCGGTCCATCTCGGCGGCACCTTCCAGCAATTCCTCGAAACAATCCCAACCGAGCGCGAGCGCGGCCGGAAAGCCGATCGAGGACCAAAGCGAATAGCGGCCGCCGACGCTTTCCATGAAGGGCAGCACGCGGGTTTCGTCAACGCCCCATTCGATCGCCTTGTCGGGCGAGGCCGTGAGTGCGATCACCCGACCATAAGGATCCTCGACGCCAGCTTCCTCCATCCATTCGAGCGTGCTTTCGGCGTTGAGCATCGTTTCGGTTGTGGTGAAGGTCTTGGACGCGACCACAAGCAAAGTCGCCGCTGGATCGAAGCGGCTGAACGCCTCTTCGAGCGCGACGCCATCGACGTTGGAGACGATCGCTGTGTCGTAGCGCCCCGATTCACGACCGAGTGCATCGACCAGCAAGTCCGGCCCAAGCGCCGAACCGCCGATGCCGACATGAAGGACATGGCGGATCGGCCCAAGCGCATCGGCCTCGATCGCATCGATCAGCGCACGCATCCTTGCGTGAAAGGCCTGGGCGAGACTGACATCATCGGCCTTACCCTCGCCGCGCTCGGCAGTGTGGGTCGCGGCGCGGCCCTCAGTCACGTTGACGATTTCGCCTGCGAAGAGCGCCTCGCGCTTACCCGCCAGATCCTGCGCCTTGGCGAGCTTTTCAAAGGCAGTGATGGCATCCGCAGTGAGGTGGGTCTTCGACCAGTCGAAGTGCAGGCCGGCGACATCGAGGCTCAGCCTCTTCAGCCGATCGCCATCCTCGGCGAACAAGGTTTCGAGTCTGGGCGAAGGCAGGGCTTCGATCGCAGTCCAGTCGGCAGGCATGGTCACCTCATTCATCGTCCCGAAGAAATCCCCCGTTAGATCGCCCTAGCGCCGCCTCGTTACAACCGCCAGCTTGACGCCCGCCGCCCGCCACAGCAAACCGCCGCGCATGTCAGAGACCGAAGCCCCGCCCGAACCCGCGACCGCCAGCGGCACGACTCAAGCGGCCACAAAGCCGCCTTCCGAGATACTCAGCACGCTCCGCTTCCTCGTCACACTGGCTGTGGTCGTGCTGATCTTCCGCAGTTTCCTCCTGTCGCCCTTCAGCATTCCATCGCAATCAATGCTGCCGCGGCTTTATATCGGCGACTATCTGTTCATTTCGAAATGGAATTACGGCTTTTCGCGCTGGTCGCTGCCGTTCGGCCCGCCACTGATCCCGGGGCGGATCTTCGGGCGCGACCCGACACGCGGCGATGTCGTGGTGTTCCGGGGGCCGCCGGGGGAAGACCATGATGTCATCAAGCGCGTCATCGGCCTGCCCGGCGACATGATCCAGGTGCGCCATGGCCAGGTGATTCTGAACGGCGTGGCGATCCCGAAGCAGCGGGTCGCTGATTTCACGATTCCGATCACCCCGAATTATCCGGCCGATCGTGAGTGCCCCACGCAGTTCCAGGATGCGGACGCCAAGGGCGAACCGATCTGCCGCTATCAGCAGTTCCGCGAGACGCTGCCGAACGGCAAGACCTATATGGTGCTCGATCGCGGCGAGTTTGCTGACCGTGACGATACCGGCATCTATTCGGTGCCGGCCGGCCACGTCTTCGTGATGGGCGACAATCGCGACGACAGCGGCGACAGCCGCTTCCCGGCCCCCGCCGACGCGCTGCCGGGGCAAGCGAGCGGCATGGGTTATGTCCCGATGGACCGGATCGAAGGCAAGGCAGTCGTCTCCTTCTTCTCGACCGACGGCACGGCAAACTGGTTCCTGCCCTGGACCTGGTTCACCGCAGCGCGCTGGAAAAGGATCGGAGAAGGCTTTTGAGCAGCCCGCTCGGCGCCTGGATCAAGAAGACGTTCGGCCATGCGCCGAGCGACCTCGCCAGCTTCGAGCGCGCGCTGACCCATGGCAGCCAGGCGGCGGCGAATTACGAACGGCTCGAATTCCTGGGTGACCGCGTGCTCGGCCTGGTGATGGCCGAATGGCTGTTCGAGGTGTTTCCGGGCGAACCCGAGGGCGCCCTGTCGAAGCGCCTCAATGCGCTGGTGACGGGCGCGGTCTGCGCCGATGTCGCGCGCGGGCTCGAGATCGGCGCGCAGCTCAGGCTGGGTAAACAGGCCCGCGACGACGGAGCGGCCGACAGCGACAATGTGCTGGGTGATGTGATGGAGGCGCTGATCGGCGCGCTGTATCTCGATGCCGGGCTGGACGTCGCGCGCACCGCGATCCGCAAGGCGTGGGGCGGTCGAGTGGTGACGCATTCGATCGCGCCGCAACATCCGAAATCGGCGCTGCAGGAATGGGCCGCCGCGCATAATCGCCGCACCCCGGCCTATGAGGTCATCGAGCGTTCCGGGCCGCACCACGCACCGCGCTTCACCGTGAAAGCCTCGATCGGCGCGCTCGCCGAGGCGGTAGCGGAGGGGAGTTCGAAGCAGGAGGCGGAGACCGCGGCAGCGGCGGCATTGCTGGAAAAGCTGGAAAGCGTGCCGGCGCGATAGGGCGCGAGCCCCTCGGGGTGGGCACTTTGTTGGATAATTTCGGTAGACTGTATGGGAACCGCCCCACACCGTTCGCCGTTCTAATCAAGTGATTGATAAACCAGCATAATATCAAAATCGGCCCGGCGCAGTGCGCCGGGCCCGAGGTTGTGCCGTTCGCTAGGGAGCATCGGCGTAAAGCGGTATAATTCCTATCTCATCGATAGGATATAAACTGTTGCTTGGCATGGTGACAGGCGGGCTTGGGCGCACGCCCTATCGAGCGCACAAACAAAGACCGCGCGCCCTTCTCAGGACACGCGGTCTCCCGGTGCGTCGACGCCGCTTGGGGGGAGCGTCGATGCCGGCTGGGCGTCAGCGCGTTACCGCGCCAGCGCTTTACTTTGCGGTTGCGTTCGAAGCGGTGTCGATCGCGGTCGCATTTTCCACAACGGTTGCGTTGTCGACAGTGCTGGTGTTGAGCGTCTCTTCCGTGACGTTGCCTTCCAGCGGCGTCTCGGTGTTCAGCACTTCGGTGCCGTTGGACGAATTGTCGACGGGCGGCGTCGGCTTGCAAGCGGCGAGGCTGAGAGCTGCAACGGCAACCGTCGAAAGGATCATGAGCTTCTTCATAGGACTATCTCCTGGTAATTTCAGATCGAGCCCCGGACGCGCCCCATTAGCTCGCCCTCTCCCGACCTGATCAGCGTCCGCCATCTTTATGCCGCAATCCCCATCGATTTAATAGGAGAAAATTAAACTGGCCGAATTTTTGTCGCAGCGCGGGCTGACATCGATTTCGACAAAGCCGGCGCAAGGCGTATAGCAGCCTCGCTTCCCCATTCGACGCGGGCCAGTCCCGGGTCGTTGATCACCTGATTGAGGTTTCTCATGACTGACACCCAAACCCATTGCGGCCTTGTCGCCGTCGTCGGCGCGCCCAATGCGGGCAAATCCACGCTCGTCAACGCGCTGGTCGGCCAGAAGGTCGCGATCGTCAGCCCCAAGGCCCAGACCACCCGGGCGCGGCTGATGGGCGTGGCGATCGAGGGCGGTACCCAGTTGTTGCTGGTCGATACGCCCGGCATTTTCGAGCCCAAGCGCCGGCTCGACCGGGCGATGGTCTCGGCCGCCTGGGGCGGGACCGAGGGCGCTGACGTGATCGCGCTGGTGGTCGACGCCAAGGGCGGGCTCGGACCGAAGGTGATACCGATCGCCGAATCGATCGCCAACCGCCGCGAGCCCAAATATCTGATCCTCAACAAGGTCGATCTCGCCGACAAGGCGAAGCTGCTGCTCCATGCCGAGCGGCTGAACGGGATCGTCGACTTCGCCGAGACCTTCTTCATCAGCGCGACGACCGGCGATGGGCTGGCCGAACTCAAGACTGCGTTCGCCAAGGCAATGCCCGAGGGGCCGTGGCATTATCCCGAGGACCAGGTCTCCGATGCGACCGAGCGCAGCCTCGCCTCCGAGGTGACGCGCGAGCAGCTTTACCTGCAGCTCCATGCCGAGCTGCCCTATGCGAGCGCGATCGAGACCGAGCAGTATAAGGAACGCGAGGACGGGTCGGTCGAGATCCGCCAGCAAATTCTCGTCGAACGCCCGACCCAGCGCGCCATCGTGCTCGGCAAGGGCGGTGCGCGGATCAAGGAGATCGGTGCGCGGGCACGAGCCGAGCTGAGCGCGATCATGGGCAAGCCTGTGCATCTGTATCTGCACGTGAAGGTGAAGCCCGGCTGGGATGACGAGCGGGACATCTACCGGGAGATGGGGCTCGACTGGGTGGAGTGAGCCGGTTTCCTTCTTGATCCTCCCCGGCACGGGGAGGGGGACCGCCCGCTTCTTCAGCGGGTGGTGGAGGGGCTTGGAGCGCGGCACGGTTGCCTCGCTCCAAGCCCCTCCACCATTCGCCGGAAGTGGCGAATGGTCCCCCTCCCCGTTCCGGGGAGGAACTAAGGAGGAATTAAGGAAGGAGGAGCCCCTCGACCCAATCCGGCACCAGTTCGCTTGCCGGGCCAAGCCGCGTTTCCGCGAAATAGGCGCTGCCGGCCGAAGGCTCGAGGTTCATTTCGAGCGTTTGCGCGCCGTGGTAGCGGGCGGTCTGGACGAAGCCCGCCGCCGGATACACCGCGCCTGAGGTGCCGATCGACACGAACAGATCGGCCTCGGCCAGAGCAGCTTCGATCCGATCCATCGCATAGGGCATCTCGCCGAAGAACACGATGTCGGGCCTGAGTGTGGGCTCGCTGCATGCCGGGCATGGCGTCCGCGGCGGCATCGCGCCCGACCAGCTCGACCGCGCGCCGCATGCCGCACACAAGGCCGAGTTCAGCTCGCCGTGCATGTGCAGCAAGCGTTTCGCCCCGGCGCGCTCGTGCAGATCGTCGACATTCTGGGTGACGATCAGCAGCTCGCCCGGCCATTCGGCATCGAGCCTCGCAAGCGCGCGGTGCGCCGCGTTGGGCTCGACCGTCGCGAGCGCGGCGCGGCGTGCGTCATAGAAGCGGTGCACCAGATCGGGATCATCCGCGAGTGCCTTGGGCGTGCAGACATCCTCGACGCGGTGCCCTTCCCACAGGCCGCCCGGCCCGCGAAAGGTTGCGAGGCCGCTTTCGGCGGAGACGCCGGCGCCGGTGAGGATCACGATGTTGCGAGGCTTGGTCATGCCGTGTTTTTAGGCGAGCATGACCACGGGCGCTACCGCCAAGCCTTTATGATCCGACCGGCCGCGCTTCACGGTTCGATCGGCACGACATAGCTGTTGACCCCGGTCGTGCCCGAGACCGCGTAGATGCCCATCAGGCTATTCTCGTAGATGCTGTTGCCGGTGGTGATCTCCGAACCCTGATAGCTGAAGGAAACCCAGGTCGCGTCGCTGAACGAGCCGTCCGGATTGACCTCGATCGAGGCAAACAAGGCGGGCGAGCCGGTCGAGCCCCCCGCCAGGTTGAAGCCCTTGGGCGTGGCGACAATGCCTTCGAAATGGGTGACGAGCTGCGGCTGATCGAGATAGGAGTAGAGCTTCATATTGCTGAACTTGCGGGTCTCTGAATCATAGTCGATCACCAGGCCCTTATTTACGCCGTGCCCGTCGCAGGTTCCGCCGACGATCGTGAAATGCGTGCTGCCGATGCCATTCTGCCAGATCCCATAGGCAGTGGTCAGGGTGCAGCCTGGGATGTCGAACAGGGTCCATTGCTTCGTATGGATATGATAGACAAAGGCATTGGCAGACAGGCGCACGCCGAGCAGATCGTAATTGCCGACCACCAGATCGCCCATGGTGCTGTGCGGGATGGTGTTCCACACCGTTTCCCCGCCAACCTCGCTGCTCGGCACGTCGAGCTGCGACCAGCCTCCGCCACCCTGGGGCGACCCCTCATAGACCATGCCGCAATTCCGGACGTCGCCGCTTCCGTCATATTGGTAGCTGCCGACTGCGCGGATATTTCCCTCGCCAAGGCCTGGATTGAATATGAAGGTGTCCGGTCCATAGAAGGTCGAGGTCGTCGCCGTCCGCCCCAAGATGCCGGGCGTCAGAGTATAAATGCCGGCGCTGTCGGTCGGCGAAAGCGGGCCGAGATAGATCATCGCGGTGACCGGATCGATTGCCGCGTTGGACCCGGTCAGCACCACATCGGAGCCGGTCCAGCCGCGCACTCCGGTGACGAGTTGATTAGGACCCAAGATGGTCGTGCCTGTGGTCATGACATGTCTCCCCCCGAGCCAGCCCGTGGCGCACCATGCCCACGGCCCATGGCAACGCCATTCCCCCCGGCAAGCCGGAGAAAAGAGGATAGATTTGCCGTGCAACTCGGTATTGGCTTTTTTACCGCCCGCTCACTCGGTGCGAAAGCGCAACAATATCCAGAGTCACTATGATCGACGCCATGACGCCCGATATCCACATGCCCGAACCGGGCCCAAGCGCGGCCGGCGAGGCTCGCCGACCTGGGCCTCTGTCCTATCGCATTGCATTGTGGCATCTGCCCGCCAACGGCTTGAATATGGATTCGGGGCGTGATCCAGAATGGCGAAAATCGCTCGAGTCCCCGGAGAGGAAGCGCATGACCAAAATCGGAATCATCGGCAGCGCGGGCCGGATGGGCCAGGCGCTCGGTGCCGTGCTTGACGATCTGGGTGCCAGCCTTGCCGGTGGAATCGATGCCGGCGGCGATCCGGCGGCCCTTGCCGAGGCGGCGGATGTGCTGGTCGATTTCTCGGCGCCGTCGGCGCTCGAGACCAATCTTGCCGCTGCTGTCGCCAAGGGCACGCCGATCCTGATCGGCACCACCGGCCTCTCACCGACGCACCATGCTCTGATCGACTCGGCCGCGACGAAGGTCGCAGTGCTGCAGACCGGCAATGTCTCGCTTGGCGTTACCCTGCTCGCACGCCTCGTGCGCGAGGCGGCGGCGCGGCTGAACAGCGACTGGGATATCGAGATCGTCGAGATGCACCATCGCCACAAGGTCGATGCGCCGTCCGGCACTGCGCTGCTGCTCGGCGAGGCGGCAGCGGCCGGGCGCGGCGTGCCGCTTGCCGAGGTGAAGGTCGCCGACCGCTCCGGACTCACCGGAGCGCGGGCTGAAGGGACGATCGGCTTTGCGTCGCTGCGCGGCGGATCGGTTGCCGGCGACCACCAGGTCATCTTCGCAGGCACGGGCGAGCGGATCGAGATCGGCCACCGCGCCGAGGACCGTGCGATCTTCGCGAAGGGAGCAATTACCGCCGCGCTCTGGCTCGCGGACAAGCCGGCGGGGCGCTACCAGATGGGCGACGTATTGGGCCTTTAAGAAGGTATCGGGATTTTGAAGAAGGCGGATATCGTCGAATTCTACGCGCGGCTCGCGGCGGACAATCCGCATCCCGAGACCGAGCTCAGTTACACCAATCCCTATACCCTGCTGGTCGCGGTGGCGCTGTCGGCACAGTCGACCGATATCGGCGTCAACAAGGCGACGCGACGGTTGTTCGAGGACGTCGATACGCCCGAAAAGATGGTCGCGCTGGGCGAGGAGGGGTTGAAGCAGCACATCAAGACGATCGGGCTGTTCAACACCAAGGCGAAGAATGTCATCGCCCTCTCCGAAAAGCTGATCGCCGATTATGGCGGCGAGGTGCCGGCGAACCGCGACGCGCTCGAGACACTGCCGGGCGTGGGGCGCAAAACCGCCAATGTGGTGATGAACACAGCGTTCGGCGCCGAGACCTTCGCGGTCGACACCCATATCTTCCGGGTCTGCAACCGCACCGGGCTGGCGCCGGGCAAGACGGTGCTGGCGGTCGAACTGAAGCTCGACAAGGCGACGCCCCAGCCATTCCGCCTCCATGCCCATCACTGGCTGATTTTGCATGGCCGCTATGTCTGCAAGGCACGGACGCCGGAATGCTGGCGCTGCATCGTTCACGACCTTTGTGCGTTCAAACCCAAGACGCCCCCACCCAAGACGGGAGCGCCCAAGACGCGCGCCGCGCCATAGCCCAGGAAGACCAAGCCATGCGCATGATCCTGACCGCTCTCGCCATTGCCGCCGTCGCCGCGCCCGGCGGCGCGCGCGACCGCAACCAGGTCCCGGAGGCGACACCCGTCGGCAAGCCGGAAAGCTGCATCCGCACCATCTCGATCCGCCAGACCCATGTCCGCAGCGACAGCGTGATCGATTTCGACATGGGCGGCGGCAAGATCTATCGCAACACGCTCCCTTATGCCTGCCCGCAGCTCGGGTTCGAGGAGAAGTTTCTCTACAAGACGTCAACCGGCGAACTGTGTTCGGTCGACACCATCACCGTTCTGACTGACCCGCCGGTCGGGCACGGCGCGACCTGCGGCCTCGGGCAGTTTCAACCGGTGAAGCTCGTCAAGCATTGACGGTACGATCGAAACGGCTGGCGTAGCGCCGCGGCCTTTGCTAGGCGCTTGCCACCTAAGCACCCGTAGCTCAGCTGGATAGAGCGCTGCCCTCCGAAGGCAGAGGCCACAGGTTCGAATCCTGTCGGGTGCGCCATTTTCAAAAATCGCGGCGTTGACGGCAAGCGGCGGCGGAATGCGGCCTGGCGTAGCGTTCCCAGCAATAGACCTTGGCTGTCGGACCTCCCGGTCAGCCGCGTCGCTCCAGAGTTGCGACATTCTATCGTCGGAATGCGAACCCTGAAATGGTCCAAGAGGAAATGGGAAAAGTCGCCATTGGAGAATATACCGCGTGCATGAAGCGACGACGAAATAGGATGTCAGCGCCAAACAGATTTGGTGAGACGCTTTGCGGGAGGTCTGAAGCCGGCAATGAATCAATCCTCTGACTACAGCCGGGAGGCCGGGGGAGCGGCGCTGGCCGCGCGCTTGCGGCGTCTGTCGGAGCGGATCGATCGCGACGCAACGCGGATCTACGCCGCGCATAGCATCCGGTTCGAGCAGCGCTGGTACGGCCTGCTCAACCAGCTGATCCTAAACGGCCCGATGTCGATCGGCGAAATCGCACAAGCCCTCCGCATCACCCATGTCTCGGTCAGCCAGGCGAGCCGCTCGCTTGAAACCGAAGGCATCATCACTTCCGCCGCTTCGCCGGCCGATGCCCGCCGTCGGCAGCTCAGTCTGACGGGGAAAGGCGAAGAACTCGTCGCGCAACTCGCTTCCTTATGGCTCGCGTTCAGCGATGCCGCCGAGGAATTGAATACGGAGGCGGGGGATGTTGTCCGAGTGTTGGACAGGCTCGACGATGCATTGGAGCAGAAATCCCTGTTCGATCGGATCGCCGAGAAGGCCGGCATCACGGCGCAGGTGAGTGAGGACGATTGACACTTATGTAGG
Organism: Sphingomonas sp. P3_C5; assembly: GCF_056402635.1. Lineage (NCBI taxonomy): Bacteria > Pseudomonadati > Pseudomonadota > Alphaproteobacteria > Sphingomonadales > Sphingomonadaceae > Sphingomonas > Sphingomonas sp. P3_C5. The sequence goes on along the minus strand of NZ_JBFUHA010000005.1, from coordinate 96,827 downwards.
TACCTACATAATAGAGGAATGCGACGTCGCGACCTGCTCTCCGCCGGCGGTATGACCTCGATTTGGGCGACAGCCCATGCTCGAGGGCGAGCGCGTGCGGCCGGGCCGGCGATCACGGTGCCCGAGCCCGATTTCATAGGGTCGCTGCCCGATTTGTTGGTTTTCCGCGCCGTCACCGGCCGCGAGCATCGCGTATTCTTGTGGGCATGATCGTCAAACGCCTTCCGCTACGGGTGATCGTCGCGGCGGCGCTCGCAACGGCACTGACTGGCGCGGCGCCGAGCGTGCCGCCATGGGGCTTCGATCTCGCCGGCATGGACGGATCGATCCACCCTGGCGACGATTTCGCCCGTTTCAGCGGCGGCGAATGGATGCGAACGACAGCGATCCCACCCGACCGCAGCGCCTGGGGGCCATTCGCGATGCTCCGCGCCAACGCAGAGGCGGACGTCAAGGCGATCGTCGACGATATCGCCGGCCGGCCGCAGCGCGCTGGCTCGATCGAGCGGAAGATCGCCGATACCTATAACGCCTATCTCGATGCCGAAGCTATCGAAGCGGCGGAACTGAAGCCAGTCACCGCGGACCTCGCCGCGATCTGGTCCGCGCGGTCGCACGCTGACGTTGCGCGACTGATGGGGCGGCCCGAACTGGGCGTCGCCGGCCCGGTGTCGCCAACCCCCTGGCCCGATGCGGCCAACCCAGACCGCTATGCGATCAACATTGTCCAGTCCGGGCTCAGCCTACCCGATCGAGACTATTATCTGAAGGACGATGCGCGATCGATCGAGGTGCGCGTCAAGTTCCGAACCTATGTCGCGGCGATGCTGGCGCGGGGCCGTTATGCGAACACGGACGCTGCCGCCAACGCGGTCCTGGCGCTGGAAACGGCGATGGCGCGACTGCAGTGGACGCGGGAGCGGCGCGGTGACCGCGACCTGACCTATCACCCCAAATCGCGCGCCGAGCTGAAGGCGTTCGCGCCCGACTATCCCTGGGAGGCAATGCTCGACGCACTCGGTGTTCCCGGTCAGGACGTCTTCGTAGTGAAGGAGGATAGCGCGATCCGCGACCTCGCACGGCTGTTTCACGCCACTCCGGTCGGGACGTGGCGCGCTTATATGACGTTCCATTATCTTAACGGCATGGCCGACATCTTGCCGGCGGCGTTCGACGACCTGTCGTTCGACTTTAACAGCCGCGTTCTCGGCGGCCAGCTTCAGAAGCGCGAACGGTGGAAGCGCGCCACGACCACACTCAATTCGGCGCTCGGTGAGGCGGTCGGCCAGCTCTATATCGAGCACCACTTCACGCACGCGGCTAAGGTGCAGATCACCACGCTGGTCGAGAATCTGCGCACCGCCTACCGGACCCGGATCGAGCAGCTCGACTGGATGTCGGCCGATACCAAGCAAGCGGCGCTGGCCAAGCTTGCGGGCATGCGGGTGAAAGTCGGCTATCCCGATCGCTGGCGAGACTATTCTACGCTCGAGGTTCGTGCGCATGATCCCGTCGGCAACCGAAAGCGTGCCATCCTGTGGGATTGGAGGCGGCGGATTGCGCGCCTCAGTCAGCCGACCGACCGCGACGAGTGGGGCATGACTCCGCAAAACGTCAACGCTTACTCGAACAGCTTTTTCAACGAGATCGTTTTCCCCGCCGCGATCCTCCAACCGCCTTATTTTGATCCCGACGCGGATCCGGCAGTGAACTATGGCGGTATTGGTGGGGTTATCGGCCACGAGATGGCCCACGCCTTCGACGATCAGGGCGCCAAGACCGACGCGCGCGGTGCTCAGCGCAACTGGTGGGCCGAAGCGGATGTCGCGCGCTTCAAGGCGCTGACAGCGCGGCTAGCGGAGCAGTATTCGCGATACCAGCCTCTGCCGGGCCATCAGGTGAACGGGCAAATGACGCTCGGCGAGAACATCGGCGACCTTAGCGGGCTTAACATCGCGCTCGAAGCCTATCACGTGTCGCTGCACGGAGTCGCTGCACCCGTTCTGAACGGCTTCACCGGCAACCAGCGTTTCTTCCTGTCATGGGCGCAAACCTATCGCGAAAATATCCGCGATGAGGCGCTACTTGCCAACCTCGCGTCCGATCCGCACAGCCCGGCGACATTCCGGGTGAATGGCGTCGTCCGCAATATGGACGCCTGGTATACGGCGTTCGACGTCAAACCGGGCGATCGGCTCTATCTTGATCCGAAGGATCGCGTGCGAATCTGGTAGGCGTGAGCGTCATCACAAGGGACTGAAACAGGCGTCGTTCGTCTCGTTGAATGCCGAACAAGGACTGGCCGGGGATCGCTTTCAGAAAAGGCGGGTAGGGCATGGCAGGCACGGCACCAACAACCATCGATGCCTATCTGGAGCGCAAATCCGGGAGCGCATCTCCGCCGCCGCCCCGGATTCTGTGGAGGGGATCAAATACGGGATGCCGACGGCGACGCTGAAGGGAAAGAACATCCTCTATTATGCGGCCTGGAGGGCGCATGTGGGGCTTTATCCAATCTATCGTGGCCCGCCCGACTTCGAGGCTGCCCTGGCACCGTATCGCGACAAGAAGGATACGGTGCGCTTCGCTCCGGATCAGCCCCTGCCATGCGAGATCATCGATCTGATCCTGAACACGCGCGTCGCGATGATGCGAGGAGAGGCGGCCGCGGGCGAGGGTTGAGGATGGCGGTCAGTATTGCGGGTTAAGGTTGAGTGCGAGACGCTCATGCCAGTCACCCTCACCCTTCCCGTGCTTCGCACGGGCCCCTTCCCTCTCCCGCTGGGAGAGGGAGAGGGAGAGGGAGAAGTAGCCTCCCCCTGAACCATCACGCCGCCACGTCCAGCCGGATCGCGGCGCCGGGGAAGTCGCTTTCGGCGACCTGTTCGATTGAGCGTTCGATGCCGCGGGTCAGTCCGGCCGGAATCTCGACGTTGAAGCCGCGGGCCAGCAGGCCCTCGATTGCCCAGCGCACGCAATAGTCGGCGGCGACGCCGATCACCGCGACGTCCGTTACGCCGCTCGCCTTGAGCTCGGTGAAGAACCGGTCGCGTTCGACGCCCTCGCCCGCACCCGCGACCTGGACGCCGGATTCCGCCCACATGTCGAACACGTTTTTTTCGAGCCGATAGGTCGGGATGGCCGGATCGATCGTGGCTGCGTCGAGCATATTGTTCCAGCCCGGGGTGCCGCGAACACAATGGATGGGGAACTGTTCCGCCTCGGCCGAGCCTGGATAGGTTTCGGCGGAATGCGTGTCGAAGGTGAAGAGGATGCCTGCCGTCTCTTCGGGCCGGAGCGCCGCCAGCCAGGCCTGCATCGGCGTGACCAGCGCCTCAGCGCCACTGACCGGCAGGGCGCCGTCCGCCAGCATGAAATCGGCCTGGGTATCCACGATGATGATGAAACGCTGCATGACACATCTCCAATCTGTGATTTGACATATACGCATTCCGTATATAAGTAAAGTGCATCTTGCATATAAGGTCGATGATGAGCGACGAGAGCTTCCTTCGCGATTATGATCCAGCCGCGTTCGATCGTCCCTCAGTGACGGTCGATCTCGTGCTGCTCGGGATGCGCGAAGGCAAGCTCTCGGCGCTGCTGATGCACCGCGATCAGCCTCCGCAGGCGGGGTGTTGGGCGCTGCCCGGGGGCTTCGTTGCGATGGACGAAAGCCTCGACGCCGCAGCGTCGCGCGTGCTCCGCGACAAGGCGGGGATCAAAGAGGCGCATCTCGAACAGCTCTACAGTTTCGGCGCGGTCGATCGCGATCCGCGGATGCGGGTGATCACCGTCGCCTATCTGGGGTTGTTGCGAGAGGATCAGCTGGCGTCCGCGATCCATGGCGGGCTGGTGCGTGCCGCGACGCTGGCCGGCGCACTGCTCAAGGCGATCGGCGATACGGGCACGCCGCTGCCGCTGGCGTTCGATCATCAGCGGATATTGGCGCTCGCCCGTGATCGGCTGCGCGGCAAGATCGACTATTCGGACATTGCCTTTGCCCTGCTCCCCGAACAGTTCACTCTGCGCGCGCTTCAGGATGTGCATGAGGCGGTGCTGGGCGTCCCGCTCAACAAGTCCGGTTTTCGCCGGCGGATGCTCGATAGCGGCCGGCTGGTCGCGACCCGGACGCGCGAAGAGAATGCCTCGCACCGCCCCGCCGAACTTTTCCGTCTGCGCGACGCGGACTGAACCGCCCTCACCTCCTGGAGCCACTCATGGTCTATACCGACATTGCCACCCGCACCTATGATCATGGCTGGCGCCTCGACCCGATCGTGCGGAGCCTGCTCGACACGGATTTCTACAAGCTGCTGATGTTGCAGCTGATCTGGCGGCTCCACCGCGACACGCATGCGACCTTCGCGCTGATCAACCGGACCCGCTCTGTGCGCTTGGCCGAGGTGATCGACGAAGGCGAGCTGCGCGCCCAGCTGGACCATGCGCGGAGCCTGCGCTTTACCAAGAAGGAGCTGATCTGGCTCGCCGGCAACAGCTTCTACGGCGAGGCGCGGATGTTCGAGCCGGCTTTCCTCGCCTGGCTGAAGGATTTCCAGCTGCCGGAATATGAGCTGCGCACCGTGGACGGGCAGTTCGAGCTCCACTTCGCCGGGCCCTGGACTGATACGACGATGTGGGAGATCCCGGCGCTCTCGATCATCAACGAGCTGCGCGCGCGGGCGGCGATGCGCGGCAAGGGGCGGTTTGCGCTCGATATCCTCTATGCGCGCGCCAAGGCGAAGATGTGGGGTAAGGTCGAGAGGCTGCGCGAGCTGCCCGACCTCGTCCTCTCCGATTTCGGGACGCGGCGCCGGCACGGTTTCCTGTGGCAGCGCTGGTGCGTCGAGGCAGTGAAGGAAGGGCTGGGAAGCCGCTTCATCGGCACGTCCAATGTGCTGCTGGCGATGGACAGCGACCTCGAGGCGATCGGCACCAACGCTCATGAGCTGCCGATGGTGACCGCGGCGCTGGCCGAGGACGATGCCGCGCTCGCAACCGCGCCCTACCGCGTGCTGGACGACTGGCGGCACACCTATGGCGGCAATCTGCTGATCGCCCTGCCCGACGCGTTCGGGACGACTGCCTTTCTGCACGACGCGCCTGACTGGGTCGCCGACTGGACCGGCTTCCGACCCGACAGCGCACCGCCGATCTCGGGCGGCGAGCAGATCATCGCCTGGTGGCAGGCCCATGGGCGTGATCCGCGCAGCAAGCTGCTGATCTTCTCCGACGGGATGGACGTGGATTCGATCGAGGCGACCTATCGCCATTTCGACGGGCGGGTGCGCACCAGCTTTGGCTGGGGCACCAATCTGACGAACGATTTCCGCGGCTGCGACCCAGACGGCGATGCCGGCCTCGCGCCGATCTCGCTCGTCTGCAAGGTGATCAGCGCCAATGGCAGGCCGGCGGTGAAGCTATCCGACAATCTGGAGAAAGCGACCGGGGAACCGGCGGAGATTGCGCGCTATCTGCGGGTGTTCGGCGGTGCGGATCGTGGGGCGCAGCCTGTTACGGTTTAGCGTTGCGGTCAGGTCGCGGACTCATGAGCGGGATAGTGGAGGTGGTGGTAGCTGCCGTGGCTGGCGGTTTGGCCGGCCGACATATGGTAGCAGCTCGGTCAACGACTCCACGGCCACCAACGTTTTTTGTCCTCCGGCTCGGGAATGCTCGCCTCTGCTGGATCAGCCTTGTCATATGAAAAGTCTATTTTGAATTTGAGATCATCATCCTCACGCCACCAATGAAGATAAGCTTCTTTCCAGACATCTCCCACATTCCGCATGCGCACGTAAAGCTCGTCGATCTGGTCGCGCAGCGCTTCGCTTATCGCCCCTTTTTCGGGACTGTCATCGCTCTTCAGTTGATACGTGATGCGCGTGCCATCGCACTGAATTGAAAGCATGGCCCTATGCCAAGATGCTGGGGAACACTTGACCGTTTCGCCGGCGAGACGGCTAATTACATCTGTGTAGCCATCGAGCTTTGCGCTCATACCGCCCTCTTCTATTGTAGCGAAAACGCACCCGTTGTGATTGTGACGAGAGACCGAACTGACCGCAAGTGGGGCGACTGCCGACCGGCTGTTTCGGACGGGCCCCGTTATCCGGCGGCACGGAAACGGCGACAGCTGATGTTTAGCTGCCATTCGCTCAGCGGGATTGTAGGCGCCGCAACTGAGACATAATCGCAGCGCTCATCGGCGCTTTCATGTTGATCGCCAGCGCTGTTCCGACCTCTGGCACATCGTAGGTGAGATGAACTTCGAGGCGATCGTCCGTTGGCAGGCTTATCGAACTCAACCCGCCATAGCGGCCGAAGAGTTGATCCTTCACCTCGACATAGTGGTCATGGCCGAAGAAATCGCCTTCCGCTTCACTACCGGCGTCCGGCGCGGAGATGATAAGGTATTCGGGCGCCGAGCCACTCAGGTCGAAGGCGATCTGGACCACTCCGTCCTCGAGGGATAAAATCTGCGCCGCGCTATGCACTTCCATCTGACCACCTCATCGCAGCGATCTTACGGTTGATCGTTGTACGACCGCAACTGCTCCGGTGAAGTCGATTACTCGCCATTAACGGAGGTGCCATAAGCCATAGGCCCAAAAGGAAATTTCGATATGTCTCGCATGATAGTCGCCATAGGTTTTTGGGGGCTTGCTATCTACGTTGCTGCGTCGAAATTTGCGTTATCCATAGCCGTCCCGCTGGCAATTCTTCTCGCTGCTGTCGGGTTGAAGTTCCTGGCTGCGGGCATGCCGATCTGGGTATTCCTGACCTTTGTGGGCGTGTTGTGGTTTGGCGCCGCTCTCGGATTCGCAGTTGATGGCGTCAAGGCGATGATGCGCGATCAGCACGACGAAGCCAGCCTCAAGTGGACCACAAGCATATCGCTCGTGGGCGTCGCGCTCACCTTCATCGTCGCGATACACTCGTCGCAAAGCAGCTTGCACGCTATTCAGCGCGATCTGTCGTATTATCGCGGCAGCGCCAGTGCCGGCGGGAAGGCAAGCGATTGAGCACCAGCCCTTGCGCCCGCTTGCCGCTTCCATCGGCATCGGGTTCGCTATTGGCCTGCTGGCGGTGGACGACGACCATCTTCAGTGAAGTGGTTGCTGGTAACCTTTCCGGTGGGCGCGTGGATGGCTGCCTTGCGTTCGGCGATGAGGCTTTCCGAAGCCGCCGTTGTTTGATCGCCAGATCATGGCATATGCAGTCGTAAATCCGACCCAGGGACTTTCGATGACAATGCTCGCATCTGCGGCGTCCGCAATCCGGTACGATCAGCTCCATTTGTCGCCGATCGCGCTCGATCTGGGGTTCTTTCAGGTGCGCTGGTACGCGCTCAGCTATGTCGCCATGATTATCCTCGGTTGGTGGTATCTCACAAAGCTGATTGGCCGGCCCGGTGCACCGATGGCCAAACGTCATGTCGACGATATCGTCTTCTACGCTTTTCTGGGGATTATTCTCGGCGGCCGGCTGGGTTACTGCCTGTTCTACCGCCCGGAGATCTGGCGTCATCCGATCGACGTCCTCAAGCTCTGGCAAGGCGGCATGTCGCTCCATGGCGGCTTCCTCGGTGTCATTTTCGCCCTGTGGCTGTTCACGCGCCGCCATGGCCTTTCGATGCTCAGGGTGTGCGATTATTTCGCCTGCGCGACACCTATCGGCCTGATCCTGGTGCGGCTTGCCAATTTCGTGAACGGTGAGCTTTGGGGCCGGCCCAGCTCGCTGCCTTGGGCGATAATCTTCCCCGGCACCCAAGACGGCATTCCGCGCCACCCGAGCCAGCTGTATGAGGCGCTGTTCGAGGGCGTGCTGACGATGATCGTCCTCGTCTACCTGTTCTGGCGAACCAACGCGAGGTTGCGCCCCGGTCGCCTGGTCGGCACGGGACTTGTCATATACGGGACCGCGCGCTTCCTGATCGAATTCGTGCGTCAGCCCGATGCGGGACTGGAGCATCTATGGTGGGGCCTGACGATGGGGCAGACGCTCAGTACGCCGATGATCGTGGTCGGCATCTGGCTCCTTGTGCTATCGGGCCGATCGGCAGGCTCCAAAGTTCGGGAGACGGATGACCGCTTGAAGGCGCGGCAGTCGGCTGATGGCGTGACCTGAACCGGGCGCTGGCCGTCATCCTCCATTTATCGGTTCACGGCCTGGTAAGTCGCGGTTCGGCTTTCGCACTCGCCAGACCGGGAGGTTCAGCCGAAGACGGTGCCGTCCATCAGCTTGCGTGCGGTGCGCAGCAGGGCCGCGGTCGCGACCTCGCCCTTCTCGTTCAGTTCGAGGACGCAGCTCATTTCGCCGGTGGGGTGCTCGACCGACAGCGTCTTGCGCGCGCGCTCGGGGATCTCCGCGACATCGGCCGCGGGCGAACCGGGGACGAGGCAGGCCGTGGCGACGCTGACCGCGCCGAGCACGCCGATCGTTGCATGGGCACGGTGCGGGATGAAGCTGCGGACCGTCACCGCGCCGCCATGCATTGGCGGGGCGACGAGCATCATCTTGGGGACGGATTTTTCAGTCACGTCGCCGAGGTTCATCATGGGGCCGGCCTTGAGGCGGATCGCCTCGATGCGGGCCTTGAGATCCGTCGCGGCATCGAGCGTGTCGCGATCCTCGTAACCGGTTGCGCCGACATCGGCTGCCTTGAACACCACGCAGGGCATGCCGTTGTCGATCAGGGTGCAGGCGACGCCTTCGATCATGTCGGCGGCATTGCCGGTCGGCAGCAGCGCGCCGCAGGACGAGCCGGCGGTATCGCGGAATTCGAGCGGGATCGGGGCGGCGGTGCCGGGCACGCCGTCGATCCGGGCATCGCCCTGATAGGTGGGCACGCCGCCGGGGGTCTGCACGGTCGCGACCGCGATCTGGCTGGTGTTCACCATGAAGATCGCGACCCTGGTCTCGTCGCCAGTCGCGGCGAACAGTCCGCGCTCAATGGCGAAGGGGCCGACGCCGGCGAGCATGTTGCCGCAATTCTGCGCGTCCGTGACGATCGGCTGATCGACGAAGACCTGGAGGAAGAGATAGTCGATATCGACGCCTGGGCGCGACGATTTCGAGACGACCGCCACTTTGGAGGTGAGTGGGTCGGCGCCGCCCATGCCGTCGATCTGGCGCGGATCGGGCGAGCCCATGACGCGGAGGAGGAAGGCGTCGCGCTCGGCTGTGTCGGTGGGGAGGTCTTCGGCGAGAAAGAAGGCGCCCTTCGAGGTGCCGCCGCGCATCCACATGCAGGGGGCGGATGTCATGATGGTTGCCTTGCGGAGCGCCCTCGTGGATTCACACCCAGCGTTGCTACGCGGAAATCCTTCTCCCCCTGTGGGAGAAGGAGGGAGGAGCGAAGCGACGGAAGGATGAGGGGGAGTGAGGTTCGGGACGTCATCATCGAGAGTCCCCCTCACCCTTCCCGTGCTTCGCACGGGCCCCTTCCCTCTCCCACAAGGGGAGAGGGAGAAGACTCGCGGCGCGCTGGGTGAATCCCCTAGCCGACTGCGTGAGGGAGGATTGGAAGGGGCTATTCATAGGTTAGGCCCAGTTCGGCGAGCTTGCCGCGCATGTCGTAGATGTCGAGGCCGAGTTCGCCGGCGGCGAGGCGCTGGCGTTTCGATTCCTCGTTGGCCTCGCGGGCCTGTGCCTTTGCGAGGACCGAGGCCGCGTCGCAGCGCTTGACGACGCAGACGCCGTCATCGTCCGCCACAATGACATCGCCGGGCTCGATCGCGGCGCCGGCGCAGACGATCGGCACGTTGACCGAACCGAGCGTCGCCTTGACCGTGCCTTGCGCGAACACGGCCTTCGACCAGACCGGGAAGCCCATCGCCGTGAGATCGCGCACATCGCGCACGCCGGCATCGATCACCAGCCCGCGACAGCCGCGCGCGATCGCCGAGGTCGCGAGCAGATCGCCGAAATAGCCGTCTTCGCAGGGGCTGGTCGGCGCGAGGACGAGGATGTCGCCCTGCTTCAATTGCTCGATCGCGACATGGATCATCCAGTTGTCGCCCGGCGGGGCCGAGATCGTGACTGCCGAACCGGCGATCCGCGCGCCGGGATAGATCGGCCTGAGCCGGCTGGCGAGCAGGCCGATGCGACCTTGCGCCTCGTGCACCGTGGCGACTCCGGCCCCGGCGAGGCCGTCGATCACCGCCGGATCGGCGCGCTGGATGTTGGTGACGACCTTGGCCATGACGATCTCCTTTGCAGGGTGCGTGCGCGTAGCGGCGGCGCGCTCGCAATTCGGAATTGCGCGCGGCCAATAAGTTTTCTCTATACGTCGGCGCAATGATAGCCCCGTTCGATCTCAACCTGCGCCATTTGCGCGCGCTTTCCGCGATCGTCGCACGAGGGAGCATGAGCGCCGCGGCCGAGGTGGTCAGCCTCTCGCAGCCGGCGCTCACCCAGGGGTTGGCGAAGCTGGAGGGACAATTGGGCGCGGCCTTGTTCGACCGGCGCGCCGACGGGATGCTGCCAACCGAGGCGGGACGGGCGCTGGCGTCGCGGGCTGAAGCTGCGTTCGCGCATCTCGCAGGCGCGGTGCGCGGCGGCGGACGTGGCTTTGCCCGGCCAGACCGGCTGATGACGGCCACGCAGTTGCGCGCCTTTCTCGCGCTCGCGGATGCCGGGAGCTTTGTCGGCGCCGGGCTGGCGACCGACCTGTCGCAACCGGCGATCCACCGCGCCGTTCGCGACCTGGAGCAGGTGTGCGGCGCGGTGCTGGTCGAGCGGCGCGGGCGCGGGATCGGGCTGAGCGAGGCCGGGCGGCGGCTCGCGCGCGGTATCAGGCTGGCGAGTGCCGAGATCGCGGCGGGCATTGTCGAGGTCGCGGCCGAGCCGGGCGGAAGCGGCACGATCGCGGTGGGGGCGATGCCGCTTTCCCGGGCGGTGCTGTTGCCGCGTGCGATTGCCCGGATCGCGGCCCAGGCACCGCGCGCGCGGTTCGATATCGTCGAAGGATCGTGGCGCGAGCTGGTCGAGCCGCTGCGCGACGGTGCGATCGACATGATGATCGGGGCGCTGCGCGAGACGCCGCCGCCCGACCTCGCGCAGGCGCCGCTGCTCGACGACCGGCTGGTGATCGTCGGCCGTGCGGGCCATCCGCTGGCGGGAAGCGCCATGCCGCCGCGCGAGGCGTTGCTGCACTTTCCCTGGATCGTCGGACGCGCCGGCGCACCAGTGCGCAGCCTGTGGCGGGGGCTGTTTGCGGATAGCGCGCCGCCAGCCGCGCCGATCGAGTGCGGATCGGTGATGGTGATCCGGGGCGTGCTGCGGGAGAGCGATTTCCTCACGTTGCTCTCGCCCGACCAGGTCGCGCTCGAGATCGACAGCGGCGTGCTGGCTACGGTGGGGCCCATTCTTGCCTCAAGCGGGCGGGTGATCGGCGTGACGACGCGGGCCGGATGGCGCCCGACTGAGCTGCAGACGCGGTTCCTCGAAGCGCTGACCGAAATCGCCGCCGAGATCACGACTCAGGATTTCGAATAGCGCCGCCGCCTTTCCGATTAGATATGGCCCGGCGCCCCGCCCTAGGCCGAACCTATGGCAATCCGGGTGGCGATGATCGGCTTTGGCGAAGCGGCGATGGCCTTTGCGCCGGGTCTTTCCGCGTCGCTGGCGGCTTTCGATATCAAGCCGGACCGGCCTGCCCTGGCGAACGTGCAGTCCATGGGCTCCGGCAAGGACGCGCTCGCTGGTGCCGGTGCGGTACTTTCGCTTGTGACAGCGGATCAGGCGCTCAAGGCAGCGACTGATGCCGCCGCCTGTCTCGAGCCCGGTGCCCTGTGGTTCGATATGAACAGCGTCGCGCCCGACACCAAGATCGCGGCGAGCCGGGTGATCGAGGCTGCAGGCGGGCGCTATGTCGATGTCGCGGTGATGGCGCCGGTACACCCTGCTCTTACCGGGGTGCCGCTGCTCGTCTCGGGGCCGCATGCCGGGGAGGGCGCCGCGGTGCTGCGTGCGATCGGCTTCAGCAAGGTTAGGATCGTCGAGGGGGCGGTAGGCCGCGCTTCGTCGATCAAGATGATCCGCTCCGTGATGGTCAAGGGCATCGAGGCGCTGACCGCCGAATGCATCCTTGCCGCCGACCGCGCTGGCGTGCTGGGCGAGGTGATCGCCTCGCTCGATGCGAGCCCGTCGCCGGGCGACTGGACTGCGCGGGCCGATTATAATCTCGACCGCATGCTCGAACATGGGCTGCGCCGCGCCGCCGAGATGGAGGAAGTGGTGAAGACGCTCGATGCGCTCGGCACCGGCTCGGCGATGACGCGGGGCACGGTGGTCCGCCAGCGTGAGATTGGCGCACTCGGCGCGACATCGCCTGAGGGCCTTGCCGCGAAACTCGCATTGCTCGATCCGAACAGGAAAGCCGAAGCTGCATGATCATCGACTGTCACGGCCATTATACGACCGCGCCCGCCCCGCATAACGACTGGCGGGACGCGCAAAAGGCTGCGTTCAAGGCCGGCGAGGCGCCGCCGCCCTACCCTGTCATCTCCGACGACGAGATCCGCGAGACGCTGGAGAAGAACCAGCTCCGCCTGCTCAAGGAGCGGGGCGCGGACATGACGATCTTCAGCCCGCGCGCCTCGGCGATGGCGCATCATGTCGGCGATGAGGGCGTCTCCAGGGCCTGGGCGCGGGCGAACAATGATCTGATCAAGCGTTGCGTCGATCTCTATCCCGAGATTTTCGCCGGGGTCTGCATGCTGCCGCAATCGCCCAAGGCGGACCTCGCGGGATCGATCGAGGAGCTCGAGCGCTGCGTCTCCGAGCTTGGCTTCATCGGCTGCAACCTCAACCCCGATCCGGGCGGCGGCCATTTCACCTCGCCGCCGCTGACCGACCGCTTCTGGTATCCCTTTTACGAGAAGATGGTCGAGCTCGACGTGCCGGCGATGATCCATGTCTCCGGCTCGTGCAATCCGGGGCTGCATGCGACCGGCGCCTTCTACATCGCGGCCGACACGATTGCCTTTATGCAATTCATCGAGGGCGATCTGTTCGCCGATTTCCCGAGCCTGAGGTTCATCATACCCCATGGCGGCGGGGCGGTGCCCTATCATTGGGGGCGCTATCGCGGGCTTGCCGACATGCTGAAGAAGCCGGCGCTGGCGGGGCATGTGATGGACAATGTCTATTTCGACACCTGCGTCTATCACCAGCCGGGGATCGATCTGCTCGCCGAAGTGATCGACACCAAGAACATCCTGTTCGGCTCGGAGATGGTCGGCGCGGTGCGCGGGATCGACCCCGAGACCGGGCAATATTTCGACGACACCAAGCGCTATATCGACGCGCTGCCGATCAGCGATGCCGAGCGCCATGCGATCTTCGAGGGCAATGCGCGGCGCGTGTTCCCGCGGCTCGACGCGCAGCTGCGCGCGCGGGGGCTGTAAGTGGCGGGCAGCTTCACAATGGACGCCGACTGGCTGTGCTTCGACCCGGCACCGTCGAAACCCGCCTTCACGCCGCCGCCGGGTGCGGTCGACGCGCATTGCCATGTGTTCGGGCCAGGGGATGATTTCCCCTATGCGCCGGAGCGGAAATATACGCCGTGCGATGCGGGCAGGGACAAGCTCTACGCGTTGCGCGATTTCCTGGGCTTTTCGCGCAATGTGGTGGTGCAGGCGACGTGCCATGGCACCGACAATCGTGCGATGGTGGATGCGCTCGTCCATTCGGGCGGCAAGGCGCGCGGTGTCGCTACGGTGAAGGCTGACATCGGCGAGGACGAGTTGGCCGCGATGCACGCGGCCGGGGTGCGGGGGGTACGCTTCAACTATGTGAAGCGGCTCGTCGACCCCAAGCCCGATGCCTATTATCGCGGGATCATCGACAAGATCGCCGCCTTTGGCTGGCACATCGTCGTCTATTTCGAAGCTGCCGATCTCGCCGAGAAATGGGACTTCTTCACCTCGCTGCCGACGACCGTCGTGGTCGATCATATGGGCCGGCCCGATGTGACCAAAAGCCCCGCCGGGCCTGAATTCGCGCAGTTCCTGCGGCTGATGGAGCGGGACAATATCTGGTCGAAAGTGACGTGCCCCGAGCGGCTCTCCAGATCGGGGCCGCCGACCTATGACGATTTCGTGCCCTTTGGCCGTGCCGTGGTCGAGCGCTTCCCGGACCGGGTGCTGTGGGGCACTGACTGGCCGCACCCCAACCTCAACATGGTCGGCCATATGCCCGACGACGGCAGGCTGGTCGACATGATCCCGCGCATTGCGGTGACGGCCGAGCTGCAACGCAAGCTGCTAATCGACAATCCGATGCGGCTCTACTGGAAGGAAGAAGAATGAAGATCGCGCTCGCCGGTGCCGGTGCCTTCGGGGAAAAGCATCTCGACGGCTTGAAACTGATCGACGGCGTCGAGGTGATCTCGTTGGTCGGGCGCCGGCTCGAGCCGACCCAGGCGGTGGCGGACAAATATGGCGTTCCCCATGCCTGCACCGACCTCGCCGAGGCGCTCGAGCAGCCCGGCCTCGATGCGGTGATCCTCTGCACGCCGACCCAGATGCACGCTGCGCAGGCGATCCAGTGCATGGACGCGGGCAAGCATGTCCAGGTTGAGATCCCGCTCGCCGACAGCCTTGCCGATGCCGAGGCGGTGCTCGCCAAGTCGGTTGAGACCGGGCTGACCTGCATGGTCGGCCACACCAGGCGCTTCAACCCGAGCCATCAATATATCCATGACCGGATCGTGGCGGGCGACTTCAACATCCAGCAGATGGATGTGCAGACCTATTTCTTCCGCCGCCGCAACATGAATGCCAAGGGCGAGGCACGGAGCTGGACCGACCATCTGCTCTGGCATCATGCTGCGCATACAGTCGACCTGTTTGCGTACCAGGCAGGGCCGATCGTCAAGGCCAATGCCATCGAAGGGCCGATCCATCCCGAGCTCGGGATCGCGATGGACATGTCGATCCAGCTGAAGGCGGAAAGCGGGGCGATCTGCACGCTGTCGCTCAGCTTCAACAATGACGGACCGCTGGGGACCTTCTTCCGCTATATCGGCGACAGCGCGACCTATATCGCGCGCTATGATGATCTGTTCACCGGCAAGGAAGAACCGATCGACGTCAGCCAGGTCGCTGTCTCGATGAACGGCATCGAGCTGCAGGATCGCGAATTCATTGACGCGATCCGTAAAGGGCGCGAACCTAATAGTTCGGTCGCGCAGGTTTTGCCCTGTTACCGTGTGCTCGACGCGCTCGAGCAGCAGCTGGAGGACAGTCCATGAGCGATTTCGCGCTGCTTTTGAAGGAGTTGAGTTCCCTCGAAGCGGTGCAGGCCGAGCTGGCCGGCATTGCGACGCGAACCGATGACGCCCGCAAGCACGACATGATCCAGCTGCGCCGCAAGCTCGCCGCGCAGATCGGGCAGGTCGGCACGGTTGCCGATACGATCTTCGCGAACGCCGATGTCGCCATCAAACAGGCCTATCGCGACCATTTTTCGCGGATGCGCTCGGCCGCCGCGCTGCATCAGGCGAATTGGCCAGCAATACGGCTCGGCGAGGATATCGAGCAGTATCACGCCTCCGCCAAGGGCGTCCGACAGGCCAATAAGGAATTCATCGCTTGGACCCGCGATGCGATCGCGCAGCTCCAGAAAGGCCGGTGACCGGCGGCGCACGAATGCTTGCCTCCGCGGCCTGTTTCGGGGCAGGCGGCAACCGCTGAAACTTCCAGGTCTGGCGCTCTCTTCATGACATTCCCTACCCGTGTGATCGGCCCCCTCACTGTCTCCGCCATTGGCCTTGGCTGCATGAATCTGAGCCATGCTTATAGCGTGCCGCCATCCGAGGAGGAGGGCGCGCGCCTGCTGAACCACGCGCTCGATCTCGGCGTGTCGCTGATGGACACGGCGGCTTTGTACGGCATGGGCGCGAATGAGCGGCTGGTCGGCAAGGCGATCCTGCACCGCCGTTCCGAATTCACCCTTTCGAGCAAATGCGTGCTCGATGTGATCGACGGCAAGCGCGCGCTCGACGGATCGCCCGAGCAGATCGCGCGGACAGTGGAAGGGTCGCTCGGGCGGCTCGGCACCGACCATATCGACCTGGTCTATCTGCACCGGCTCGACCGGCGGGTCGCGATCGAGGATTCGGTCGGTGCGCTCGTCAGGCTCAAGGAGGCGGGCAAGATCGGTGCGATCGGGCTTTCCGAAATGTCCGCCGCGACGATCCGCCGCGCGCAGGCGGTGCATCCGATCGCGGCGGTGCAGAGCGAATATTCGCCGATCGTCCGCAACCCCGAGATCGCCGTGATCGATACCTGCCGCGAACTTGGCATCGGCCTCGTTGCCTTCTCGCCGGTTGCGCGCGGTATGCTGGCGGGCGGGGTGCGTGACGACAATTATGCGCCGAACGATATCAGGCTGTTCATGCCGCGCTTCGTCGGGGCCAATCTGGCGCATAATCTGGCGGCGGTCGCCCGGTTCGATGCGCTCGCCGCCGACCTGGGCTGCACCCCGGCGCAATTGTCGCTGGCCTGGGTGTTGGCGAAGGGCGACCATATCGTGCCGATCCCCGGCACCACCAGCATTGCCCATCTTGAGGAGAATATGGCCGCGGTGGCGCTGAGGCTGAGCGACGAGACCATCGCTGAGGTCGAGGCGATCTTCTCCGGCACGATCGCGGGGCCGCGCTACGCCGCGCCGATGCAGGCGCAGATCGACACCGAGACCTTTGCCGGAGAAGAGCTGGCCTAGATTTCGCCCCAGACCTCGCGCGCGACGTCGAGGACGAGGCGCATCTTGGCTGCCTGTTGCTCGACCAGGATGTCATTGCCATGGACGGTAGAGGAGAAACCGCATTGCGGGCTCAGCGCCATCTGGTCGACCGACAGGAACTTCGCCGCTTCCTCGATCCGACGCAGGATATCGTCGCGGCTTTCGAGTTCGCCGAGCTTGGTGGTGACGAGGCCGAGCACAACCGTCTTGCCTTTGGGGACGAAGCGAAGCGGCGCGAAATCGCCTGAGCGGGGATCGTCATATTCGAGGAAGAAGGCGTCGATATCCAACTCGTTGAACATGACCTCGGCGACCGGCTCATAGCCGCCCTCGGCTGCCCAGCTCGACCGGAAATTGCCGCGGCAGAGATGGACTGCGGTGACCATGTCCTCGGGTTTGTCGCGGATCGCGCTGTTGATCAGGCTGGCATAAAGGCGCGGCGCATCGTCCGGATCCATGCCGCGCTTGCGGGCATTTTCGCGCTGGGTGTCGTCACACAGATAAGCGAGGTTTGTGTCATCGAGCTGGAGATAGCGGCACCCGGCATCGGCGAGTTCAGCGACTTCCTGGCGATAGGCAGCGCCGACATCAGCGAAGAAATCGTCCATCTCGGGATATACGTCCATCGGGATGCCTTCGCGGCCGGCCCGGAAATGGAGCATGGTCGGCGAGGGGATCGTTACCTTGGGCGTCTTGCTCGTGACGGATTTCAGGAATTCGAAATCGGCCTTCTGGATCGGCTTGGCGTGGCGGACCTTGCCGTCGATCACCATCGCCGGCGGGGCGTAATCGAGCTCAGTGCCGCTGATGTGCCGGAAATTGACCTGGGTGCCGCCCTTCTCGACGACGCCATCGAGTTGCAGCAGGAAATCGGTGTGGAAATAGGTGCGGCGGAACTCACCGTCCGTGATTCCCTTCAGCCCCAGATCCTCCTGGAATTTCACGACGCCGCGGATCGCCTCGTCCTCGACCACGCGCAACGCCGCCGCGTCGATCTCGCCGCTGCGATACTGGGTGCGGGCATCGAGCACGGCCTTGGGGCGCAGGAAACTGCCGACATGATCGGCACGAAAAGGCGGTCTGGAAGACATGGAAACTCCGCTGGTGTGGGGCTGGGCGGCTCGTATGCATGACGTACGAATTCCCGACAAGGCCATGCCGGCTGCTTTACAGCAACAATACACCTGTTAGATTGCCCCAACCGGAGGGTCCTATGCTGAAGATCGAGAAGCTCACGCATGTCTATGGCAACGGTACAAAGGCGCTGGATGCGGTCGATCTGACCATCCCCGCCGGGATGTTCGGCCTGCTGGGGCCGAACGGCGCGGGCAAGTCGACGCTGATGCGCACGGTCGCCACGCTGCAGACGCCGACATCGGGCACGATCGACTTCGACGGCATCGACGTGATCGCCGAACCCGAAAAGCTCAGGCGGACGCTCGGCTATCTGCCGCAGGATTTCGGCGTCTATCCGCGCGTTTCGGCGTATGACATGCTCGACCATATGGCCGTGCTGAAGGGCATCGCCGGCAAGGGCGACCGCAAGACGACGGTCGACGGGCTGCTCAACCAGGTTAATCTCTGGGATGTCCGCAAGAAAGCGCTGGCCGGTTTCTCCGGGGGCATGCGCCAGCGCTTCGGCATTGCCCAGGCGCTGATCGGCAATCCGAGGCTGATCATCGTCGACGAGCCGACCGCCGGCCTCGACCCCGAGGAGCGCAACCGCTTCCTCAACCTGCTCGGCGAGATCGGCGACAAGGTCGTGGTGATCCTGTCGACCCATATCGTCGAGGACGTCGCCGATCTCTGCCCGCTGATGGCGGTGCTGGCCGAGGGGCGAATCCTGCTCGAGGGCGCACCGCTCGACCTGATCGCGGCGACGCGCGGAAATGTTTGGCAGAAGACGATCGACCGGAGTGCGCTTGACGCTGCGCGCGCCGAGTATCGTATCATCTCGACCCGCCTGTTCGCGGGGAGGACGATCATCCATGTCATGGCGGATGCGTCGCCCGGCGAAGGCTTCGAGCCTGTCTCGGGCGGTCTCGAGGATGTCTATTTCTCGACACTCGACACCTCCCGCCGCGCGGCCTGAGCGATGGGCATTTTTCTCGGCGTCTTTCGCTTCGAGCTTCGTTACCAGCTGCGCAACCCGGTCTTCTGGGTGGCAGTGGTGGGCTTCTTCCTGTTCGCATTCGGCCTGACCACGATCGAGCAGATCAGCGTCGGCCTTGGGCCCAGCGTCCACAGGAACGCGCCCTTTGCCATCGCGACGGATATGCAGTCAGCGATTTTGTTGTACATGTTCGTCTCCACCGCGTTCGTCGCCAATGTCATCGTGCGTGACGACGACACCGGATTCGGCCCCATTGTCAGGGCGACGCGGCTGACGCGTACCGCTTACGTCATGGGCCGGTATTGGGGAGCGTTCGCCGTCGCCGCGATCGGATTCCTCGCGGTTCCGATCGGTGTGTGGATCGGCTCACATATGTGGTGGGTCGACAGCGAGCTGATCGGGCCCAATAAATTCTCTTATTATCTAGCGCCTTATCTGTGGATCGCGCTACCCGATCTGCTGCTCACCTCGGCGCTGTTCTTCGCGCTGGCGACCGTCACGCGATCGATGATGGCGACCTATCTCGGCGTGATTGGCTTTCTGATCCTGTGGACAATCGCCACCGTCGTGCTCAACCGCAACCCAGCGCTGGAGGCGATCGGCGCTTATATCGAACCGCTCGGATTCGGCGCCTTCGGCTATGCGACCAAATATTGGACGGCGGCCGATAGCAACACCCTGCTGCCGCCGATCGACGGGATGCTGCTGTTCAACCGCGCAATGATCATCGCGATCTCCGCCATGATCCTGACAGTGGCGACCGCGACTTTCCGGTTCGGGACCAAGGCTTCCAAGGCAAGCCGGCGCGCGCTGAAGCTTCAGCAACAACAGGCCGAGGGCCCTGCTTCCGCCGGGCCAGCCGGCCCATTGCCCGCCCCGAGATTCGACCAGGCGACTGCCTGGGCTCAGCTGCGCACACGCACCGGTTTCGAAATGGCGCAGGTCTTCAAGAGCCCGGCCTTCTTTGTGCTGATGGTGCTCGGCCTCTTCCTGGCCGGCACCGGGCTGATCGACCTCGGCCAGTTGTTCGGTACGCCGGTGCTGCCGATCACCCGTGTGATCGTCACCCTGCTCGCGCAAAGTTTCACGATCATCCCGGTGATCATCGCCGTATATTATGCTGGCGAGCTCGTCTGGCGCGAACGCGACCGCAAGATCCATGAGATCATCGACGCGTCGGCGATTCCAGACTGGGCCTATGTCGTGCCCAAGGCGCTCGCGGTGACGCTGGTGCTGTTCTCAACCCTGGTGGTCAGCGTTCTCGCCGGACTGCTGACTCAAATACTTCACGGCTATACGGACTTCGAGCTCGGCAAATATCTGCTCTGGTACATCCTGCCCAACGCGATCTTCTTCACGTTGATCGCCGTGCTCGCGGTGTTCATCCAGGCGCTGAGCCCCAACAAATATGCCGGCTGGGGCCTGATGGTGTTTTATTTCATCATCATCCGGGTGACCCTGCGCAATCTCGGATTTGGCGACGCGCTGTACAATTATGGCCAGACGCCCGGGATGCCGCTGTCGGACATGAACGGCCTTGGCCGATTCTGGATCGGTTCGTGGTGGCTGCGCTTCTACTGGTCGGCCTTCGCGCTGATCCTGTTGGTGCTCGCCCATGCCTTGTGGCGGCGCGGCACCGAGACCCGGCTGGCGCCGCGGCTCAGACGATTGCCGAGCCGGCTGAGGGGAACCGCCGGGGTGATCGGCGGCATGGCGCTGACGGCCTTTGTCGCGAGCGGCATATGGATCTTCTACAACACCCACATCCTCAATCAGTACAGCACGCCGGTCAGCAACGAGCGGTTCTCGGCCGATTATGAGAAGGCGCTGTTGCCGTACGAAACGGTGCCGCAGCCGTCAGTCAAGGCGGCGCGGGTGGCGATCGATGTGCGGCCGAAAGAGCCGGGCCTCTCCGCGAAGGGCGTGCTGACCCTGATCAACAACACCCCCGCACCGATCCGCGACGTCCATATCCGCCTCGGCGACCGGATCACGAAGCTTGTCTCGCTCAGCCTGACGGGCGCTGCGCTGATCAAGAATTATCCCGACTATCAATATCGGATCTACCGGCTCGCGAGCCCGCTTGCCCCCGGTGCGACGACCGAACTCGGCTTCACTACCGAGCGGACCCAACATGGCTTTCTCAACACCGGCAACGACACCAAGGTGGTCGAGAACGGCACCTTCGTGAACAATTTCGAGATCGTGCCGTCGATCGGCATGGATCGGGGCGGGCTGCTGCAGGATCGGGTCAAGCGGCGCAAATACGGCCTGCCGCCCGAACTGCGACCTGCAAAGCTCGAGGATCTTTCCGCGACCCGCTTCAGCCAGATCCGGACCGATCTGGTGACGACCGACATCACCGTCACTACCGATGCCGACCAGATGCYGATCGCGCCGGGCTACAAGGTCAGCGACACGACCGCGAACGGGCGGCGCACCGCGCGTTTCGTGACTGACGCGCCGATCCAGAACTTCTACTCGGTCCAGTCGGCGCGTTATGTCGAGAAGCATAGGATGCACAACGGCGTTGACCTCGCCGTCTATTATGACGCGCGCCACGCCAGGAATGTCGACCGGATGCTCGCCGCCTTCGCGCACGGGCTGGATTATTATCAGCCCAATTTCGGGCCTTACCAGTTCCGCCAGGCGAGGATCATCGAATTCCCGGATTACGCGCAGTTCGCCCAGGCCTTTGCCGGGACCATGCCCTATTCGGAAGGGATCGGCTTCAACGCCGACCTCAGCGACCCCAACAAGATCGATTATGTCACCTATGTCGCGGCGCACGAGCTGGCGCATCAATATTGGGCGCATCAGGCGATCGGTGCCGACATGCAGGGCGCGACGATGCTGACCGAGACGCTGGCGCAATATTCGGCGCTGATGGCGATGGAGAAGCTTTACGGGCGCGACCAGATCCGCCGCTTCCTGAAATATGAGCTCGACCGATATCTGCGCGGTCGCGGCGGCGATGTGGTCGAGGAAATGCCGCTCTACCGGGTCGAGAACCAGGACTATATCCATTACCGCAAGGGCTCGCTGGTCATGTACCGGCTGAAGGACGCGCTGGGCGAGGCGCGGGTGAATGCGGCGCTGAAACGCTATCTCGAGCGCTATCGCCTGAAGGGCCCGCCTTATCCGCGCTCGCTCGATCTGATCGCCGAGTTCCGCAGGGGCGCTAGCGCTGAGGAGCAGGCGCTGATCACCGATCTGTTCGAGCGGATCACGCTCTATGACATCAAGACGAAGAGCGCGGCGGTGAGGAAGCTGGCGGACGGCCGCTTCGAAACGACCCTGACGGTCGAGGCGCGCAAGCTCTATGCCGACGGCAAGGGCAAGGAGACCGAGGCGAAGATGGCGGAGACGAGCGAGTTCGGCCTGTTCGCGGCAATGCCTGGACAAGGCAGCTTCAAAGCGAAGGACGTGTTGCTGCTGACCCGGCTGCCGCTGCGCAGTGGCACGCAGACCGTGAAGCTGGTGACCGCCAAGCGGCCGGCTTATGCGGGTGGCGATCCGTATAATGTGCGGATCGACCGCAATTCCGATGACAATGTTGTGGCAACGACGGAGTAAACGCGAGAGCTGGTTGCGCTGGGCACCAAGGCGCCTCCTTGCGGTAACCCGTCATGCCGGACTTGTTCCGGCATCCATGGCGCCGCAAACGCAAATGGCGGTTTGATTCGCGGCACGATGGACCCCGGAACAAGTCCGGGGTGACGATGCTTTTTAATGAAACCGGGACTTTGATACGCCTACGGCCCGCGTTCCGCACCCTCTGGACGTTTCGGGAAACGTCTCTATATACCGATCGGTATGGAACAAACACTCGCCCCAGCGCCGCCCAAGGGCAGGCCGCGCGAATTCTGTGTGGATGCGGCGCTTGCCGCCGCGCTCAGGGTGTTCTGGCGTCGCGGCTATGAAGGCGCGTCGATGACCGAACTGACCGCTGAAATGGGGATCACCAAGCCGAGCCTTTATGCTGCGTTCGGCAACAAGGAAGCCCTGTTCCACAAGGCGCTCGACCTCTACGAATGCGAGAAGCTTGCCTATATGAGCACCGCACTCGAAGCGCCCACAGCACGCGGCGTCGCCGAGCGGTTGTTGCGCGGCGCGCTCCAGATGCAGATGGATCCGGGCGATCCCAAGGGTTGCCTCGGCGTGATCGGCGCAAATGCCTGCGGGGTCGAAGCCGAATCGATCAAGGCTGAGGTGGTCAAGCGCCGGGCATCGTCCGAGGCAGCGCTGATCGCGCGTTTCGAGCGAGCGAAAAGTGAAGGCGATCTGCCGAAAACGATTGAACCCGACGCCCTTGTTCGCTATTTGTTCGCAATCATGCAGGGCCTGTCGGTTCAGGCGGGATCGGGAGCAACGTGCGTCCAGCTGGAGCAGCTCGTCGAAACCAGCCTCGCGCTGTGGCCGACACGCTAATGTAATCGGCCGCTTTTCCCGCTCGCCGGGTTGAAAGCGTCCCGAATAAAAATAAATATACCTCACGGTACAAAAGGCGGTTGACGCGCCGCAGCACAGAGTTATATACCGCTCGGTATGGAACGTACGAAAAGGGATCGACCCATGATCGTAGCGACCGGCTGAACTATCGCGACTGGCCCAGGCCTGCCGCGCCCCATCATTGCCAACCACGACAACGGGCGCCCGATCTGCGTCCCGCGCCGAACCGTCACGCCTTCAGGTGCTCCAATGCGAACCACCCGGTTTTCGCGAAGGGAATCCTGCGGCCAGAATTCAGGGAGAAAATCCATGGCCTATCTGGACATCGACAATATGTTCGCAGCCCCCGTCCGCAGCCGTGGCGTGCAGACTCAGCCGACAGGCGAGGCCGGCTTCTCGGCGCTCGAATGGAGTGTGATCGCCGTTTCGCGGCGCGATGGCATCGCGTCGCTGGATGATCCGAGCCCCATGTCGCGGGCGCTGGGCAGCCTGTTCGGCTTCGGCACCAAATCGCGCCTTGCCGATCCGCGCCTCGAGGCGCTGCGGCGAATCGCCGTTTATGCCTGGCGGCGCGGCTATGCCCTGCCCCAGGTCGAGATAGACCGGTTCGTCGAGGCCGGTTTCACCATCGATCAGGCCGAGACCCTGGTGGCGAGCGTCACCGGCGACCGGGTCGGCCTGACCCAGATCTATTCCAAGCCGAGGATCGCCGCATGAACATGATCACTCATATTGACGCCGATGAGGCGCAGCCGGTCCAAACCAGGCTTTCCGGTTTCCCGCGGACGAAGCGCGCCGCGCTCGTTCTGATTCCTCTCGCGTTGATCGCGGCGGCGGGCACCAAGCTCGCCGAGAAGTCCCCGGCCGTTGCCGCCGCCCCTCCCCCTCCGGCGGTAACGGTCGCGGCGCCTTTGGTGCGCGATGTCAGCGAGTGGGACGATTATGTCGGCCGCTTCGCGCCGAGCCGCTCGGTCGAGATCCGCCCGCGCGTCGCTGGTGAGGTGATCGGCATCCATTTTCGCGACGGCGAGGTCGTGCACAAGGGCCAGCTGCTCTTCACGATCGATCCCCGTCCTTTCAACGCAGCGCTCGCCGAGGCACGCGCCAATGCAGCGAGCGCCCGCAGCGCTTTGGCCTTGGCGCAGGCAGATCTTGGACGCGCTACACGGTTGATCGCAGATGAGGCGGTTTCCGCCGGCGAGGTGGATTCGCTTCGGGCCAAGGTGCAGGCGGCGCAGGCCGCCCTGGCAGCCGCCGATGCCCGGGTTCGAGCAAGGGCGCTTGATGTCGAGTTCACCCGGGTCCGCGCGCCGATCTCGGGCCGCATCTCGGATCGCAAGGTTGACGCGGGCAACCAGGTGGCCGGCGGCGAAGGCACCACAGGCACGGTGCTGACGACCATCAATGCGCTTGACCCGATCTACTTCACCTTTGACGGCTCCGAGGCGCTCTACCTCAAGGCGCAGCGCGCGCGTCAGCCGGGCGCGGTGCCGGCCGCTGTCGAGATCCGGCTGCAGGACGAAACCGAGCATCGCTGGAAGGGGCAGCTCGATTTCACTGACAACGGGCTCGACCAACGCTCCGGCACGATCCGTGGCCGAGCGGTGCTGCCCAACCCGGGCTATTTCCTGACCCCGGGCATGTTCGGGAATATGCGGCTGGCCAGCGCTGGCAAGGCGCAGGCCGTGCTCGTCCCCGACAGCGCGATCCAGACCGACCAGGCGCGCAAGATCGTGTTGACAGTCGATGCGCAGAACCAGGTTTCGGCCAAGCCGGTCGTGCTTGGGCCGGTGGTCGATGGGCTGCGGATCATACGCTCCGGGCTCAAGCCGACTGACCGGGTGGTGATTGCGGGGACGCAGATGGCAATGCCGGGCGCAAAGGTTGCGCCCAAGACGGGCCATATTGCTTCCAGCGCCGTACAGGCGCCGCCGCCTACGGTGTCGCTGCCGGTCGCTGGCGAGGCGACGATCGCGAACTGACCGCGCCACACCCACTCCCGTCACCCCGGACTTGTTCCGGGGTCCACCGGGCCGCGCAATCAGAGCGGTTTGCTCTCGCGGGACAGTGGATGCCGGAACAAGTCCGGCATGACGGATGGGGAAAGTGTTCGTCTTAAAGCTCCCCCGCCTTGTGGTGGGTCAACCTCTTCTTCGAGGACGAAATCCATGCGCCTTTCGCGCTTCTTCATCACGCGGCCGATCTTCGCCGTGGTGATTGCCGTCGTCATCACCCTGGTCGGGGCGATCGCTTATATGAGCCTGCCGGTGTCGCAATATCCCGACATCGTGCCGCCGACCGTGACGGTCGCCGCCAATTATCCCGGCGCGTCGGCCGAGACGGTCGCGGAGACGGTTGCCGCGCCGATCGAGCAGGAGATCAACGGCGTCGACAACATGCTCTACCAGTCGTCGCAATCGACCGGGGATGGCAAGCTCGTCATCACCGTCACCTTCAAGCAGGGCACTGATCTGGATGCGGCGCAGGTGCTGGTTCAGAACCGGGTCGCCATCGCGGTGCCGCGGCTGCCCGAAGAGGTGCAGCGCCTCGGTGTCGTCACGCGGAAAACCTCGCCTGACTTCCTGATGGTCGTGAATCTGATCTCGCCCGACAACAGTCTCGATCGGGGCTATGTCTCGAACTACGCGCTGACCCAGGTCCGCGACCGGCTGAGCCGGATCGACGGCGTTGGCGATGTGCAGCTGTTCGGATCGCGCGACTATGCGATGCGGGTGTGGATCGATCCCGGCCGTGCCGCCGCACTCGACCTGACTGCTGGCGAGATCGTCGCTGCGCTCAAGGCGCAGAATGTGCAGGTCGCGGCGGGTACGCTCGGCCAGCCGCCTTATTCGTCGGGCAATGCTTTCCAGCTCAATGTGGAGACTCAGGGCCGGCTGACCGACCCCAAGCAGTTCGCCGATGTGGTGATCCGGACCGACCCCGATGGCCGTCAGGTCAAGGTGTCGGACGTCGCCCGGGTCGAACTTGGTGCGCAGGATTATGGCACCAACACCTATATCAGCGGCCAGCCGACCGTGATCCTCGCTGTGTTCCAGCGCCCCGGCTCGAATGCGCTCGCCGCCGCCAATGCCGTGTCCGCCGAGATGAAGGCGATGTCGGCGCACTTCCCCAAGGGCCTCGAATATCGGGTGATCTATAACCCGACCGAGTTCATCGCCCAGTCGATCGACGCAGTGAAGCACACCCTGCTCGAGGCGATGATCCTCGTGGTGCTCGTCATCCTCGTCTTCCTGCAGAAATGGCGGGCGGCAATCATCCCGGTGGTCGCGATCCCGGTCTCGCTGATCGGCACTTTCGCGGTGCTTGCTGCCTTTGGCTATTCGCTCAACAACCTGTCTTTGTTCGGGCTGGTGCTGGCGATCGGCGTGGTGGTCGATGACGCGATCGTCGTGGTCGAGAATGTCGAGCGCAACCTCGAACGGGGGCTGTCCCCCTTGCAGGCGGCCAAGACCTCGATGGACGAGGTGTCGGGCGCGCTGGTCGCGATCGTGCTGGTGCTTTGCGCCGTGTTCGTGCCGACGGTGTTCCTGTCGGGCCTGTCGGGCGCCTTCTACCGCCAGTTCGCGGTGACGATCTCGACCGCGACGGTGATCTCGCTCGTGCTCTCGCTGACCCATTCGCCTGCGCTCGCCGCTTTGCTGCTGCGCCCGCATCAGGACGTGTCGACGGGCAATCGCTTCCAGCGCTTCATCCGGCGTGCCGGCGACCGCTTCAATGCGGGCTTTGAGCGGCTGAGCCTTGGCTATGCGGCGCTCACCCGCCGGCTGGTCGGGG
Source organism: Sphingomonas sp. P3_C5 (assembly GCF_056402635.1). Classification (NCBI taxonomy): domain Bacteria; kingdom Pseudomonadati; phylum Pseudomonadota; class Alphaproteobacteria; order Sphingomonadales; family Sphingomonadaceae; genus Sphingomonas; species Sphingomonas sp. P3_C5. Next base: position 69,715 of record NZ_JBFUHA010000005.1, on the reverse strand, counting down.
CGCCGCGGCGGATGATGTTCGTCTATGCCGGCCTGATCGCGCTCACCGCTGGTGTGTTCGCCTGGACTCCGTCCGGCTTCGTGCCGGCGCAGGACCAGGGTTACTTCCTGACCGTGATCCAGCTGCCGCCGGGTTCCTCGATCGAGCGCACCGATGCGACGATGCGCAAGGTCGCAGCGCGCATCCTGCCGCTCGCGGGCGTCAAGGGCGCGGTGATGCTTGCCGGCTTTGACGGGCCATCGCAAACGCTCGCGCCCAATTCCGCGGCTGCCTATATCCCGCTGAAGAGCTTCGAGGAGCGCGAGAAGCTCGGCGTGACGCTTGCCAGCATCATGGGCGAGGCGCGCAAAGTGACGGCGGACATAGACGAGGCACGGCTGATGATCGTGCCACCGCCGCTGATCCAGGGCATCGGTTCCGCCGGCGGCTACCGGATGATGGTGCAGGACCCGCAGGCGCGCGGTTACGACGCCCTGGGCAAGGCGAGCTTCGGGCTGATCGGCCAGGCCAATCAGACCAAGGGGCTGCAGCAGATCTACACCTTCTTCGACACGACCACGCCGCGCGTGTTCACCGATGTCGACCGCACCAAGGCGAACATGCTCGGCGTGCCGCCGGAGCGGGTGTTCGAGGCGCTGCAGGTCTATCTCGGATCGGCCTTCGTCAACGACTTCAACCTGCTCGGGCGGACCTATCATGTCACCGCCCAGGCGGATGCCCCGTTCCGGAACACCACTGCGGATATCGCCAATCTGAAGACGCGGTCTAACTCGGGGCAGATGGTGCCGATCGGATCGGTTGCGACCTTCCAGGACAAGACCGGGCCGTATCGGGTCGTCCGCTACAATCTCGCCCCCGCGGTCGAGGTGGACGGCGATACGGCGCCGGGATTTTCCTCGGGCCAGTCGCTGGTGACGATGGAGAAGCTCGCCGATAAGGTGCTGCCGGCCGGTTATACCCATGAATGGACCGGCATCGCCTATCAGCAGAAGCTGGCGGGGAGCACGGCGGGCATCGTCTTCCTGATGGCGGTGGTGTTCGTCTTCCTGGTGCTGGCGGCGCAATATGAGAGCGTCACCCTGCCGCTGGCGATCATCCTGATCGTGCCGATGTGCTTGCTGGCGGCGATGACCGGCGTGAACCTGCGCGGCATGGACAACAACGTCCTGACTCAGATCGGGTTGGTCGTGCTGATTGCGCTGGCCGCGAAGAACGCGATCCTGGTGGTCGAGTTCGCCAAGCAGGCCGAGGAGCAGGACGGGCTGTCGCCGGTCGAGGCGGCGGTGCGCGCCGCGCAGACCCGGTTGCGGCCGATCCTGATGACGAGCTTCGCCTTCATCCTCGGCACCGTGCCGCTGGTGCTGGCGACCGGCGCGGGCTCCGAGCTCCGCCAGGCGCTGGGGACGGCGGTGTTCTTCGGAATGATCGGGGTCACTGCGTTCGGCCTGCTCTTCACGCCGACCTTCTATGTCGTGTGCCGGGCGCTAGCGCTGAGGCTCGCAAGCCTCCGCCGTCGCCGCCCGGCAGCCCATGACGCCAGCCTTCAGCCCGCCGAATAAGGAGCGGAACCATGAAACGCGTATTGCTTGCCTCACTCTCGGCGCTTGCCTTGTCGGCCTGTGCCGCCGGGCCCGACTTCAAGGCGCCGATCGCGCCGCCCAAGGCGACGGGTGCGTTTATCGGGAGCACCAACCCCGCGGTTTCGACTGCCGCTGCGGACAACAATTGGTGGCGGCTCTATAACGACCCGGTGCTCGATCAGCTGGTGGCGGATGCGCTTGCCGCCAATACCGATATCCGGGTTGCAGTCGCGCGGCTCGACAAGGCTCGGGCGAGCTTGCGCGAGACTCGGTCCGACCGGCTGCCCCAGGCGAATGTCGGTGCGACCGGTGGCTATGGCCGCTCGGCCGACGTGCAGCGTTTGCCGGGCACGCCGGCTGAGGGGGCGTCTTATGATGTCGGTCTCAATGTTTCGTACGAGGTCGATCTGGCAGGGCGCGTCCGGCGCAGCATTGAGGCTGCGCGTGGCGATGTGCGGGCGGCGGACGCCGATGCGGACGCGGTGCGCGTGTCGGTCGTCGCCGCGACCACGCGCGCTTATGTCGATGCGGCGTCTTCTGCCGAGCGGCTCGAAGTGGCGAAGCGGATCGTCGATCTGCTCGACAAATCGGCGATCCTGACCGGCAAGCGGGCCGATGCCGGGCGGGCCGAGAAGCTCGATCTTGTCCGCATCACCACCTTGCGCGATCAGCGCGCCGCGCTTGTTCCGCAGATCGAGGCGGAGCGGCAAGCGGCCTTGTTCCGGCTGGCGACGCTGACCGGCCGCACCCCGCAGGACCTGCCTCCGATTGCGGCCGAGCGTTTCACCACGCCGACGCTCGACCAGCCGATCCCGGTGGGGGACGGAGCCGGACTGCTCGCGAGGCGCCCCGATGTCCGGGCCGCCGAACAGAGGCTGGCGGCGGCTACTGCGCGGATCGGCGTGGCGACGGCCGATCTCTATCCGCATATCTCGCTGGGCGGATCGGTCGGCGCGAGCAGTGCTTCATTGAGCGACCTGTTCACCGGCGGCGCATTGCGCTGGCTAGTCGGGCCGCTGATCAGCTGGTCGCTGAACCAGGACGCGGTGCGTGCGCGGATCGCCGGGAGCCAAGCGGACAGCCGCGCTGCGCTCGCGCAGTTCGACGGGACGGTGCTCGGCGCACTGGAAGAGACCGAGACTGCGCTCTCGACCTATCAGCAGGAGCTGCGGCGGCATGCGGCTTTGGTGTCGGCGCGGGACGGTGCCGCCGCGGCGGCGCGCATTACGCGGGCGCGGCAGCGCGAGGGGCAGATCGACTTCCTCGAAGTGCTCGATGCCGAGCGGACTTTTGCCGATACGGATGCCGATTTGGCTGCATCGAACGCGCGGATTGCGGGGGCTCAGGTCGATCTTTTCCGCTCGCTTGGTGGCGGATGGGGCAAGGCGGATGTAAAGGTGGCGAGCCGATGAGCTTGTTCAGGCCAGCTCAGGCCAATCGCATGCCTCAGTGATCGCGGCGTAGATCGCATCCAGATCACCGTCGCTGATGCAGTAGGGCGGCATGACATAGATGGTATTGCCAAGTGGCCTGAGCAGTAGGTTGCGGTCGCGGAAGAAGGCCAGCAGCTTCGGGCCGAGCTGGGAGAGATAGCTGCCCTCGGCTCCGCCCAACTCCAGTGCGGCGATGGTGCCGATCGACCGCGCGTTGCTGATTGCGGGAAGCTCGGCGAGCGTGGCGAGCCGCTCGTGCTGGCGGGCGCCCAGATCGGCGATCCGCGCCAGAACCGGCTCTTCCCGCCAGATGGCGAGATTGGCGTTGGCGGCGGCGCAGGCGATCGGGTTGGCGGTGTAGCTCGAGGAGTGGAAGAACATCCGCGCGCGGTCTTGCGACAGGTGCGCTGCGTAGATCGCTTCCGTCGCGAGGGTGACGGCGAGTGGCACCGCGCCGCCGGTCAGGCCCTTGGACAGGCAGAGGATATCGGGCACGACATCGGCCTGCTCGCAGGCGAGCAGGGTTCCGGTGCGGCCCCAGCCGGTCATCACCTCGTCAGCGATGAACAGCACCTCGTGGCGCGCGCAGATGGCGCGCATCTCGGCGAGGATCGCGGCGGGGTAGATCAGCATGCCGCCGGCGCCGAGGATCAGCGGTTCGACGATGAAGGCCGCGGGCTTGGCGCGACAGGCCGCTTCCAGCGCATCAAGCGTGGCTTGCTCCTGCCCAGCGGCGGGGAATGGCACAGTGCCGACGTCGAACAGCAAAGGCGCATAAGCCTGGTTGAAGACGCCGCGCGCGCCGACCGACATCGCGCCGATCGTGTCGCCATGATAGCTGTGCTGCATCACCAGGATGCGGCCGCGTGGTTCGCCGCGATTGGCCCAATAGCCGAGCGCCATCTTGAGGGCGACCTCGACGCTGGTTGAACCCGAATCCGAGAAGAAGACGCGGGTCAGGGCCGGGGGCATGATCTCCACGAGACCGCGCGCGAGCGTCTCGGCGGGTTCGTGAGTCCAGCCGGCAAAGATGATCTGGTCGAGCTGTGCCGTCTGAGCCGCGACCGCGGCCATGATCCGGGGATGGCAATGGCCGTGCGTCGTGACCCACCAGGAGGAGATAGCGTCGACGACCCGACGGCCATCGGCCGTGTAGAGCGCAGCGCCCTCGGCATGGGTGACGAGCGGGATCGGCTCGGCGAGACCATGCTGGGTGAAGGGGTGCCAGACGGGGGATTCTTTCACCGGAAATCCTCCACGTCGAAATTCTCGAGGAAGGCGGCGCGGAGCGTTCCGGCATTGAGCGCCGCGAGGCGCGGGAGGCGTCCAAGCCTTCGTACGCCACCGATCTGCGCGATGGTCGCTTCGCTGTCCTCGACCGCCTCGCCGACGAACGCGATGCCGAGGATCGGCACGCCGCGCGAGCGCAAGGCTTCGATCGACAAGAGACTGTGGTTGATCGTGCCGAGGCCGGTCCGCGCGACGAGCACCACTGCTTGCCCCCAGCGCGCGAACAGATCGGCGAAGAGGATATCGCGCGTGACGGGCACGAGGACGCCCCCTGCTCCTTCGACGATCAACGGGCCATGGATGGCCGGAAGCATGAGCCGGTCGATCTCGATATCGACGCCATCGATCTCGGCGGCGCGGTGCGGCGAGCAGGGAGTTTGCAGACGGTATGCCTCAGGGAAGATTCGCGCTGGCGGCAGGCCACCGAGCGTCGCCACTGAGAGGGCATCGCCGCCACCCTCCATCCCGGCCTGAACCGGCTTCCAATAGGATGCATCGAGCGCTCCGGCGAGCGCGGCCGCGAATACGGTCTTGCCGATATCGGTGTCCGTGCCGGTGACGATGATCGTCCGGCCGCTCATCCGAGCGCTGCCTCGACCGCGGCGCCGAGTGCCTCAATCTGCGCCAGGGTGACGTTGAGCGTGATCGATATGCGCAGCCGCGAGGTCCCCGCCGGCACCGTCGGTGGCCTGATGCCGCGCACATCGAAGCCGGCTGCCTGCACCGCCGCCGCGACCCGCATCGTCAGTGCGTCGTCGCCGAGGACCAGTGGCAGGATCTGCGAGCCGCTCGGCACGACGCCGCATGGCGCCAAGGCCCGTTCGGCAGCCGCGACCAGCGCCCAAAGATGCTCGCGCCGTTCGGGCTCATCGACGATGATGCGCAGGCTTTCGCGCACCGCGCTCGCCATCAGGGGCGAGGGCGCGGTCGAGAAGATGAAGCCGCGGCCGCGATTGATCAGGAAATCGCGGACCACCATCGGCCCGCACAGCAGCGCGCCCTCACACCCCAGCGCCTTGCCGCATGTGCGCAAGGTGATGACATTCTCCCGGCCTTCGAGATGACCGGCGAGGCCGCGCCCGTCGGCGCCGAACACGCCGGTCGCGTGGGCTTCGTCGATCAGGAGGAAAGCCTCATGGCGCGCTGCTATGCCCGCAAGGGCATCGAGCGGCGCGCAGTCGCCATCCATGCTGTACAGGCTTTCGACCGCTATCCAGGGCCGCCCGGTTCCGCCGCCATGACGCCAGCTTATGATCGCGTCATTGAAGGCGTGCGGATCATTATGGGTTACCGCCACGCAGGCAGCGCGACCGAGCTTCATCCCCTCATGCGCGCTGGCATGGATCAGGGCGTCATGGACGATCAGGTCGCCGCGTTGCGGCAGCGAGGCGAACAGGGCGGCGTTGGCGGCAAAGCCGCTCGAAAAGAACAAAGCGGACTCTGCCCCGAAAAAGCGGGCCGCCTCATCCTCGAGCGCTTCATGCTCCTCGGCATTGCCGCGCAACAGCCGGGACCCGCCCGAGCCGACGGGCACGCCGCGCGCGATCGCCTGCATGATTGCTTTGGCGAGGCGCGGTGCGGATGCCAGCGCGAGATAGTCGTTCGACGAGAAGTCCACCCCGCTCCTGGGCGTCAGCGCGCGCAGGCGATCCCGTGCGGCGAGCCCGGCAAGATGAGCGTGATGGACTTCGAGCATCGACATGCCGCAGTCCGTTAGCGTGCCTATGCGGTTTTGACGATCACCAGTCGTGATAGGTCGCGAGATAGGCAGGCAATGCCGAGCGGGTTTCAGTCAGGTGCCGGGGGTGAGATCCTGTTTGTGCGAATTCCATTCGCGCACGGCTTCTTCGATCTCCTCGGGCGTCACTTCCCGCGTTTCGCTCCTGATACTGAAGGAGGCGCGCAGCTCGGGATCGAAGGCGAGATAGCCGGCTGCCATGACGATGAAAGGCCCCCGCGCGATGACTGTCTCCCAGGAGCGCCGCCCCGGATGCGTGGTATCCCCCATCTTGCGATACAGCATCGCTGGTTCGTTCATCGTGATTCGAGGCACAACGCCACACCGCCCGACCTTTCCGCCCAAGACAGAGTTCTGGTCGACTGCCAAACAACTCATGTCGTAGTTCGTTCCGCTATATTGGGCAGTTAAGACGTGCATCGACGAGTCATTCCTCCGAGCCAAACCAACTGAAAAGCTTCATCCGTCAGCGACGCAATGTGGGCACCCATTTCGCCAACAGATCGAACGAGAGCGGAACATCGAACTTGATGCCCGCATGATGCTGATCCTGCCAGCGGACCACGCCCGCGATCGGCGGCAGGCCGTTTGCCATGAGGATCAGCTTCTGCCCCAGCTCGCCGGGCTCGGGCGGGCTGATGCTCGCACCACCCTGGGAGATGTTGCACAAGGTGACGAACCGGTACTGCGTCCCCACCCTGATCCGGGCACGCACGTCTATCCCGACGCGCGGCGCACGTTGCGGGACCGGCGCGTGAACCTCGCCGGAGAGAATGCTGACGGGATCCACATGCTCATCGAAGCCGATCCCGGCCACGCCCTCGCGGCGCCACAGGATCTTGCCGGAAATTCGGTGGCCGGAGCTGATCTCGGCATGGACGGGATCGCCGACCTCGAGCTCGGAATAGATGTGCGCCATCATGCCACCGGCCGAGATATTGCGGACGAGGCAGAATTCTTCGCTGTGCGGCGTGCTCAATTTGGCCACGCGCAGAACGGTGACATGGCGCTGTTGATTGCGGCGATCGCCCTTTGCCAGAGGGGTGCCGAAAAGCGGTTCAGTCGTTAGCTCATTGTCTTGAAACGAATCGAGCATGCGGGTGCCTCCAGCGAGCGACCACTTCGGTGTCCGCGCTGCCCGCCAGGCCAGCCACCGCCCTCCCCCTACTTCAATTCAAAGCCCACCCGAGGTTCATCATTGCCCTGATGTGCTTAGAATTCGTTAATATGTTCATTTCCGTTCTATCTTGCGGCCATAGCGGACAGTGCAAAACCGCCCGCAACTGTGCCGGATCGCCCGCCGCGATGTAAACGCGACGCCGTGCCGCCCATTCCTCGGCACTGGACTCCGAATAGATAGAACTAATCTTTACGCGGAGTAATGAACCGCACCTTGCTCCAGACCAACTCTCGATGCGCCGGTCTTAGATCAGTCAATATCGCGCAAAATGAGCTGGAAGTCGCGTTCGCAATACTCGAACCAGTCAAAGTCAGCCGATCGGCCGCTCCCGGCAAGATCCTGACACGCCATGCCAACAAAAGCGCCTGTGAAATTGGGCTGGCCGGGCGCGGTCGCCTCATCGGAAAGGATGCTGGCGTCGAACTGTTCAGGGAGCCAAGTCCAGTCATCAGCACCTTCGGCCCGGAAAGCGAAGCGGAGCCGATCGAAGTCGATCTCGGCGCGCAAGCTGATCGGGCCGGGCGGAATCGGGATCGGCGGCGTGAAGGCATCAGCCTGGGGCTGGTCGGGCAGGGCCGACATCACGCGGATGTGCCTGCCGATGGCCTCGTCGTACGTCACGTGAAGGTAATGGAATTTGGCGGCGTTGTAATAGCAGACCAGACCCGCCGCCTGCTGGAAATGCTCGGGCGTGAAATCCATCACGGTGGTCACCGAACAGTAAAAAGCCTGGAGCCGGCGCGCAACCAGCGCCTGGGTGAACAGGCTGCCGATCGTCTCGCGACCGTAAAGGCGCAGGTGCCCCGGGCGTTCGGTAAGGCTGAAGATGTCGCCCGGATGTGGCGTGCGCAGCCATTGGAAATCGATCGGCAGGTCCGGGCCGTCAAAATCACTACGGGCGGGCGCTTCGGTGAACCGAGTGGCGGGCAGATCGGGTGACGGCGTTTCGATCACCGGCATTGCGTCGCTGGCGAGCGTGCGGAGCCACCCGTCATCGCCCCAGCGCATCGGCTGGATCGCGGTCTCGCGGCCCAATGTGCAGCGCCCGCGATTGGGCAAGGGGCGGCCGCAGAGATAGACCATCCAGGGCTCGCCATCCGGCCCATCGACGATGTCGGCATGGCCGGCCCGCATCAACGGCGCATCGGGCCGGTCGCGCGCGGTCAGGATGTAGGCGTCGGGATGGAGCTCATAGGGCCCAAGCAAGGTGCGCGAGCGCGCCATCGTCACTGCGTGATTCCAGCCGGTACCGCCTTCAGCGGTGATCAGGTAATAATAGCCGTCGTGCTTGTAGAGATGCGGTGCCTCGGTAAGGCCGAGCGGGGTGCCGGCGAAAATCACCGTCCGTTCGCCGACCAGTGCCCGTGCCTCGGGCGCATATTCCTGGCAGACGATCCCGGCGAAGCGATTCTTGCCCGGCCGGTGATCCCACAGCATGTTGACGACATATTTGCGGCCGTCGTCGTCATGGAACAGCGACGGATCGAAACCGCTGCTGTTGAGATGGATGGGATCGGACCACTCGCCGTCGATCGTCGGGCAGGTCACCAGATAATTGTGGAAATCCCGAAGCGATGCCCCCGAGGAGCCACCAGTGGTGGTGCGGCCGTAGCGCTTCACATCGGTATAGGCGAGGTAGAACAGCCCGTCCGCATAAGAGAGACAGGGCGCCCAGAGGCCGCAGCTATCCGGATCGCCGCGCATATCGAGCTGCGCCGCCCGGCGGAGCGGCCGGGTAAGCAGCCGCCAATGCTTCAGGTCGCGCGAATGATGGATCTGCACGCCCGGATACCATTCGAAGGTCGAGGTCGCGATATAGTAGTCGTCGCCGACGCGGATGATCGACGGATCGGGGTTGAAGCCGGGGAGGATCGGATTGCGGATCATGCGGTTTCGGCATCCTTTTCAGGCACGGGCTTTTCAGGCACGGGCTTTTCAGGCACGGGCTTTTCAGGCACGGGCTTTTCGGTCTCGGGCGCGCGGACCAGGGTCCATAACAAGGCAGCGGCGAACAGGTCGAGTACGCCGAGCGCGACGAAAAACGGCCCATAGCCGATCCGCTCGACGAAATGCCCGATCGCCAGGGAGAACAACAACACACCGAGATTGGCCATGGTCCCGGCGATCCCCGCGGCGGTCCCCACCTCATTGCGGGGAAACAGATCGGAGGCCATGGTGATGCAGGTGACCGACAGCGTCTGATGCGCGAAGCCGCCAAGGCAGAGCAAGGCGACCGCCGCGACCGCGCTGTCGACCTGTCCGACGAACATCATGCCGGTCATCATCACCGCGCCAAGCGTGTAGGCGCTGCGCCGCGCGTTGATCAGGCTGATGCCGCGCTTCTGCAGCCGGAATACGATGAACGGCCCGAACAGGCAGCCGAGATCAGCCGCGATGAAGGGGAGCCCGGCGAACATGGCGATCTGGCCGAGATCGAAGTGGCGCACCGTCGTGAGATAGAGCGGCATCCACAATGTCAGCGTTCCCCAGGTCGGGTCGGCCAGGAAGCGCGGCAGCGCGATGCCCCAAAGGTTGCGCCGGCGCAGCAACTGGCCGATCGGCGGACGGCCCGGCACTGCCTGGAGATATGTCTCCTGGCCGTCGCTGATCTCGGCCTTCTCCTCGGGCGAGATAGCCGGATGGAACTCCGGCGAATAATAATAATGCCGCCACGCAGCCGCCCAGAGGAGGGCGAGCACGCCGGCGACTACGAAGGCGCCCCGCCAGTCCCACACCCAAACGGCGCCGGCGACCAGCAACGGCGCCAGCACCGAGCCTAGCGACGCGCCGATATTATAGACTCCGCCGGCAAAGCCTCGCTCCCGTGCTGGAAACCATTCGGAGATGACCTTGAGCGCGCCCGGATGTGCGGTGCCCTCGGCAAAGCCGAGCAGGGAGCGCAGCCCGGCAAGGCCAAGCCAGCCGGTCGCGACGCCGTGCACCATCGTGATCAGGCCCCAGGCCAAAGCGAACAGCGCGAGGCCCGACTTCAAACCGATAACGTCGAGGATATAGCCAGCGACCGGCTGAAGCATGATGCCGAGCTGGAAGCCGCTGGTGATCCAGGAATATTGCTCGGTGCTGATATGGAGCTCGGCCATGACGGTCGGCGCGGCGACGCCCATGATGCTGCGCGTGAGATAGTTCAGGATCGTGCCGAGCATCACCAGCCCGATGATCCACCAGCGCAGCTTTTTGCCGAGCATGAGCCCCTCCCCGCGATCGCGGCTGTTTGTTTTTCGCATTTTTCCGAATCGTCAGGTGATTCCACCTAACTGGAAAACGCTCCGATGTTAACGCTAACGCATTGTCGCGTGCGGTGCTATCCCCGGCTGGCCGCGAACTTGTCCTCGCGTCGCCGGCCGAGCATCAGGCCACGTTCGAGCCGCGCGCAGAGCGCGGCATAATAATCCGACAGGAAGCCGAAATCGTCGCCATCATCAGCGATTCCCGCCTTGTTGCGGATCGTCCAGGCGACTGTCGCGATCGCTTCATCCTGGCCGTTGCGCAGCACATCCTCGAGCGTCTGGAGCTCATAAACGCCGTAAAGGCCAAGCGCCGCGTCAGTGAAGGTGCGGCGTGCGCTCTCCTTGCCGGCGACGAGATCATGGCCGAGCTTGCCATTGACCGTGCGAACCACCCAGGTGCCGGCGATCAGATCGCCGACGCGCAGGCGATCCCGATTGAACAGCGGGAAGAGCAGGAAGATACCGCTCCAGCACAGAGCGAAGATGGTCAGGAAGGTATCCGCGGTACCCTCGGCAGCCTGGGAGCCCAGAAAAGACAAAGGCAGGAATATCTCGATTTCGCGCATCGCGTTGCGGGCGATCACCGCTCCGCCAGTCAGCCGGGCGCCATCGCGGGCCACGACGCGCAGACCCATCACCCGCTTGCCCGGCGTCGCACCGCGACCGCCCATCTCGAACAGCACGAACCAGCCATTGCGCAGTGTGAAGAAGCCGATCAGCCAGAGAACCGCCAGCACGCTGCCCTGGTGGCTGGCAACGAGCAAGGTGACGATGGCGATCGTCAGGACGATGAGGACGAGGAGGATGAACAGCCCGTCGAGCATGAAAGCGCCGGCCCGCGCGCCCGCGGTGCCGAGCTCGAGCTTGAGATCGACGCCTTCGGGCGTGACGAAACTGCGCCGGAGCGACACCGGACCTTTCGACTTTCTGCGGAGCGACCAGCTCATCGGGCTTTCCGCGGCGTGTAGAAATAGACGAGCCAGCCGAACAGCATGGTGAGGCCGATCGCATAGCGGGCCCAATCGTCAGTCACAGTCTGGCGGCCAATCCCCTCCAGCATGCCCGCCACGATCAGCATCACCACCGTGCCCGCCATCGCCGTCGCGGCCGAACGCCCCGCCGCAATCGCTGAATCGCCACGCGAGAGACGGCCGGGAAAGGCGATCGCCATGCCGATCCTGAAACCGGCGGCGCCCGACAAGATGATCGCGAAAATCTCGGTCGTGCCATGGATCATCAGCCAGCCGCCGAGATTCCAGCCGAGCCCCTTGGGCACGAACACCGCCACGAACGCGCCGAGCATCAGGCCGTTATAAAGGATGAGCAAGATGGTCGGGACAGCGAAGGCGAAACCGAGCGCGAAGGAGAAGATCGCGATCTGCGCATTATGGGTGAAGAGATAGGTCGCGAAAAAGGCGAGGCCATCGCCCTTGTTCGTATCGTACAGCGTCGCCCTGAGCGACTCAGCCGAGGCGGAAGGATCGCGGCCGGCCGACAGTCCTTCGGGCATGATCCCGAAAAACCAGGTCGGGTCACTCCGCACGAGCAGATAGGCGACCACCGCGCCAGCCACCGTCAGCAGGAAGGCAACCAGGGTTTCGCGCCAGATCGCCTGCACCGCCTCGGGCCAGCTCCTGGCGAAGAAGCGGCCGATCTGGCGCAGCGCCGAGCTCGGGACGCCGTAGATCTGGAAATAGGCGCGGGTGCAGAGTTGCTCGAGATAGGCGATCAGCGCCCGGTCGAGCGAGGTTTCGCGTGCGACCGACAGCGACGACAGCGCCGAGCGATAGAGCAGAGGCAGCACCAGCAGATCTTCATCGGAAAGTGAACGCACCGAACGTTTCTCGATCCGGCTCACCAGATAGTCGAGCCGCTCCCATTCAGCCTCATGGGCTTTGCGGAAGCGGGTGGCGTTGACGAGGATCGGCTGCGCCCCGAGGATCGCCGAACTGGCTGCGCTCACAACAAGTTCCTCCGCTTGAGATCGACATAGCCTGCGACGAGCCGCTCGCCGACCCGATCATATTCGCTTTCGATGACATGGACGCCAAGATGTTGCAGGCGGGTCAACGCAATGCGACGATCGCGGAGCAGCCCGGCCGCGGTGACTGCGCGGGTCACGTCGTCCGCCTCTTCCGGTGCGCGATCGGCGATCGCCTCGACCTCTTCGTCGCGGAGCACGACGACGAGCAGCAAATGGGTCTGGACCAGCCTGGCGGCGGCGCGGACCATGAAATCGGCCGAGGTGAGATCAGTGAACTCAGTGAACAGCACGATCATCGAGCGCCGGGTAAGGCGGGCGGATAGCGTGGTCAGGCCGAAGGTATAATTGGTTTCGTCAGCGCTATAGTCGATTCCCGCCGCAAGCCGTTGCAGAGCGGCGAACGAAGCCGCGCCCGAGACCAGCCCGCTGGCGATCCGCGGCCGCGAATCGAACGCGTGGAGCGCGACCCGGTCACCAAGCTTGAGCGCGACCCAAGCGGTCAGCAGCATCGCCGAGACAGCGCGGTCGACGCGCGGCAGGCCGGCGACGGGTTCCGACATCTGGCGTCCGGCGTCGATTGCGAAGACGATCTGATTGTTGCGCTCGGTGCGGAATTCCTTGGCATGGAGCTTCGAGTGCCGCGCCGATTGCTTCCAGTCGATCGCGCGGCGATCCATCCCTGAGCGAAACTCGACCAACGATTCGAAGTCCGCGCCGTCGCCGCGGTCGATCTGCGCGATCAGGCCCTGCAATGCATGGCGCTGGAAGATCTGCGCGCCGCGCTGCTGGACGGGCCTGATATCGGGCAAGATCGGGAAGGCAGTGTCGATTTCGATCACCTGCTGTTTCCAGGTCAGGCCGAACGGCCCGCGCCAGCGCAGCCAGAGCCGGTCGAACCGCACTGTGCCCCGCCGGACCGCCGTGATCGGCAACAGGGCCGCGCCCCGGGTCCCGCCCCGGTCCGTCGTCAGTGGCGGAGAGGCCGGGCTTCGTTCTCCGTCGAGCGCGACCCACAGCCGCCCGTCATCCTCAACCGAGACCAGCGGATTGGCCGGGATCGCAACCTCGGCGGTGCGCGGCGCTCCACTCCCTGCGAAAATGACGGTGACCCTGGCGTTGACGGTCGCGCCGACGCAGACGGAGGGGATTCGATCGATACGTGCGCTGCCCTTGCGGATGCCGGACACAGCATCGAGCAGGGTCAGCAGCAGCACCGCCACGGGCCAGGCCAGCCCGGCATACMAATTTTCCGGCACGAATACGCCGACCAGCAGCGCGAACGGCGCACCCGCCGCTGCCGCCAGTACAGCCGCGCGGGTGGGATAGATCAACGCGGGGCCTCAATCGTTTCGATGATGCTGGTGACGACATCCTCGACCACCCGCCCATCGATCTCGGCGGCCGGCGACAGGATCAGGCGGTGGCGCAGCAGCGCCGGCGCGAGCGCCTTGACGTCGTCTGGGATGACGAAATCGCGGCCGTCGAGTGCCGCCCGCGCGCGCGCCGCGCCCGCGAGCATCGCACCGGCACGCGGGCTCGCACCGCTTTCGAGATCAGCGACATCGCGCGTGCCACGGATCAACGCGGCGATATAGTCGATCACCTCGTCGACCAGCTTGACCTGCGAGACGACATCGATCGCAGCGCCGATCGTGGCCGCGTCAGTCTTCTTCTCGACGCCCCAATCCTCAGGCGCCATGGTCGATTTGCGCGCGCCGTGGGTGGCGATGATGCGGCGCTCCTCGGCGGCCGACGGATAATCGACGACCTGCTTGAACAGGAAGCGATCGAGCTGCGCCTCGGGCAAGGGATAGACGCCTTGCTGCTCAATCGGGTTCTGGGTCGCGACCACCATGAAGCGGTCACCGAGCGAGAGGCTTTCGCCATCGATCGTCACCCGGTGCTCCTGCATTGCTTCGAGCAGGGCCGCCTGGGTCTTGGGCGGCGTGCGATTGATTTCGTCGGCGAGCAGCAGATCCGTGAAGATCGGGCCCCGGGTGAGGGTGAAGGTCGAGGTCTGGAAGTTGAACAGATTGGCGCCGATGATATCGCCCGGCATCAGATCCGGCGTGAACTGGATGCGCCCGAAATCAAGGCCGATCACAGCGGCAAAGCTGCGCGCGAGCAGGGTCTTGGCGGTGCCGGGCGGCCCTTCGAGCAGGATATGGCCGCCAGCGAACAACGCGACCAGCATCATCTCGACCGTCGCCTCCTGCCCGACGACAGCCTTGCCGATCTCTGCGCGGATCTGCGCGGCGAGTGCGCGAACCTCTTCTACCGTCACCGTGTTTTCTCCCATAACCATTTGTGCAGCGCCTGCGCCGCCGAAAGTGCCGAATGCCGATCTGTCGCCGTCTTTGCCGCTTCAGCGAGCTCGGAGAAGCGAGCGCGCCCGTCGAGCCGGTCGAGCTGCGCATCGAGCGCTGCGTCGTGCAGCCGCGGCGACATGCCGAACACGATTGCGGCGCGATCCCGGATCACATCGGCATAGCGGCCGCTGAGCATTGCCTGACGTCCTGCCTTGCGGACCAGGGTCGCGGTATTGTCGATCAGCGCCGCCTTGCCGAACGCGATCTCGCGCTCGCGCCGTCGCGGCGAACCGAAACGCGCGGTGGCCTGCCATGCGGCGAGCGCCACGGCGGCGGCAATCGCCAGCGTCATGGCGAGAAAAGGCGGTTCGAATGCGAGCTTGAGCGGGCTTCGCGAGCGGCCGAGGCCGTTCACCGTCACGTCGAAATCGATTTCCCTCGACCCGCTCGAGTTCATCCAGTCGAGCAGCGCGAGCGCGGCCGCCGCCTGGCGCGCGTCGGCGACGCCCTTGTTGTTGAGCAGATCGGGATCGGCGATCACGTAGAGCGGCCCCTCGCCAAGCTGGGCGACGACCACCCGCCCCGCCTCGTCGGTGATGAGCGGATGGACGCCGGGGCCGCTGATCGTCTGGAGCGGACGCGGTGCCGAGAAGCGGATCTCCGGCGGCAGGTCGCCGGTGGTGATCAAGGGGCGGCCACCGCTTGGGTGCCGATCTACCTTGAGCTTCTGGGCCGGTGCCAGGACCGCTTCCGGATCGTCGGCGGACTTCAATCCGACATAGCGCACCCAGCCTCTATGGGTGGGATCGCCCATGGTTTGCCATTTTGGAAAGATGAAGAGCGTCGGCTTGGCGCCGCGACCGGTTATGCCGAGGCTGATATCCTGTCTGCCGTTATCGGGCGTGAAGATGATCAGATCCTCGCTGTCCATCATATGCGGATCGCGAATGATCTGCGGGTTCCGACCGGTCGCCTGAGCGAGCTGGACGATGCCGCTGAAGCCGATCGCAGCGTTGGACAGGGCGTGGCCCCCGCCATTGCGGCCCGATCGCAAATCCGGCGCATAGGCACCGAGCACCAGCGTGCCGATAAAGCCGAGCACACCGATCGCGAGGATCAGGATGACGGTGCGCATGCGGAAAGCGCCGTCCGCTTCCCCTTTGCCGATGCTGATATCGCTCATGCCCGCCATGTCCCAGCCAGAGTGAAATCGGCATAGGCGGTGCGCGCTGATCCCCAGTCCTCGGCATTCACCGGCCGGCCCCCGAACAGGCTGCGCTCGACCAGCCGGGCGATCCCGGAGAACAGATCGCGCGCCGGTTCCGGAATCGCGTCCGCTGCAGCGAGCTCGCGACTGGTGAGCGCGGGGCGAACGAGGCGCGGCCGGCGCTTGGCGATATCCTCGATCGATCTGAAAAGAAGATGGTGGACGGCCTCGGCATAGCGACCTTGCTCGGCCATCAGATCGGCCTCGCGGAGCCAGGCCCGAACCGGCGCGGCGTCCGGCGCCCAGGCCTCCTCTTCCGTCTCCACCGCGGCGGGCGGCGCGCGCCGGCGGCGCGGCAAGCGCCAGACACCGTAGCGCAGCCGCTGATAGATCACCCAGAGGAGCATCGCCGCGGCAAGCGCGAGGACGGTCCACAGGAAAATGCGTGCATAAGGCGCGTCGGGAAAGAAGCTGCCGATCCAGTGGAGCAGACGCCCAACGGGCCGCAGCACCTGACCGAGCCAGTGGAAGAAATCGATCAGCCATTGCGGTGGCGCCGGCGGTGCGGGCGCCGGCTGAAGCGTGAATTGAATCGACCTGTCTGCCTTCAGCGCCGCGTGAGCAGCCGCGAAGCGGTCGGCGGCGGCTGCCGCTTCGTGCGAATTCCCCCCGCTCACGTCATCTCCCCCGCGCCCGTAAGACGCTATCAGCACTAGACTTAAAGCAAGCTCTACCGGGCGCAACGCGTAAATGCATCCGCTTCAGCCGCTGTGACGATATCGCTCTTTGACAATCATATAGGATAGGAAATAACAGGGTAGCGCTACCAGACAATGTGCGCCCGGTGAGTCCTCCGTCAGGAGAGGGACGCCGGCCTGGAGAGGACGGGTCATGATTCGCATCACGCGCAGGGACGTGTCCGTTGCCTTGGGAGCGGTGGCGCTCACCTGCTCGGCGGGGCTCCTCGCCCAGAACAAGCGCCCGATCATCGGCCCGTCGGTTTGGGACTGGAACAGCCTGTCCGTGACGAAGACTGATGTCGGCGAGCTGCGCAGCGTTGTCGACGGCCCGACCGCGACGCTCGACCAGATCGAGATGCATATCACCACGCTCAACCCGGGCGTCGCGTCGCATCCGCCGCACAAGCACCCGAACGAGGAGCTGGTGATCATCCGCACCGGCACCGTGGAGACGCTGTCGAACGGGGTGTGGAAGCGGCTCGGGCCGGGATCGATCATCCTCAACGCCTCCAATTCGCTTCATGCGCTGCGCAATGTCGGAGCGGAACCGGCGACCTATCACGTCATCAACTGGAAGACGGCGGCAACACCGGCGAATTGAGGAACTGACATGAACCCGATCGACCGCCGCTCGATGCTCACCGGTGCCGGCATGGCGGGCTTCGCCGCGGCCTTGCCGGGCGATGTCTTTGCGCAGGCGATGGATGCTTCGAAGGGCGGCAACGCGATCCCGGAGGTGGTGAACACCGGAGCGCCGACTGACCCCCGGCCGAAGCATCACATCAAATTCGCGGTGATCGGGCTCGACCATAACCATATCTATGGGATGACGGCGGCGGTGATCCGCGGGGGCGGCGAGCTGGTCGCGCTCTACGCGACCGATCCGGCGCAGATCGCCAGTTTCCGTTCGAAGTTCGGCGATGTGAAGCTCGCGCGGAGCGAGGCCGAGATCCTCGACGACCCTTCGATCCAGCTCATCGCCGGCGCGCCGATCCCCGATCTGCGGGCGCCGCTCGGCATCAGGGCAATGCGCGCGGGCAAGGATTTCCTTGGCGACAAGCCGGCGATCACCACGCTGAAGCAGCTTGCCGATGTGCGGCGGACGATCAGGGAGACAGGCCGCAAGTTCGCGATCATGTATTCGGAGCGGCTCGAGGTTCCCGCCGCGATCAAGGCGGGGCAGCTGATCGACGAGGGTGCGATCGGCCGCGTCCTCCAGACGATCAATATCGCGCCGCACCAGATCAACCCGGCGAGCCGCCCGGCCTGGTTCTGGGACAAGGCACGCTATGGCGGCATATTGACCGATATCGGCAGCCACCAGGCCGAGCAGTTCGTCTATTTCACAAGGAGCACGCGAGCGAAGGTGGTCGCCTCGCAGACCGGCAATCTCGCGCATCCCGACCATCCGCTGTTCGAGGATTTCGGGGATATGATGATGAGCGGATCGGGCGGCACCGGCTATGTTCGGGTCGACTGGTTCACCCCGGGCGGGCTCGGCACCTGGGGTGACGGGCGGCTCTTCGTGCTCGGCACCGAGGGCTATATCGAGCTGCGCAAATATGCCGACCCCGCGGGCAAGCCGGGCGGCAACCACCTGTTCGTCGTGGACCGCAAGAGCGCGCGCTATCTCGATTGCAGCAGGGTCTATCTGCCGTTCGGGCCGCAATTCGTGACTGATGTGGTCGAACGCACGCAGATTGCGCAGGACCAGGAGCAGGCGCTGCTTGCCGCCGAACTCGTGCTCACTGCGCAGAAGAACGCCACCCGGCCTGTGATGGCCTGACGGAGACTTGTGATGACCAAGGCACAGGGTTTCACACGGCGCGGGGTTCTCCAGTCGGGCGCGGCTGCGGCGATCGGCTTTCCGGCGATCGTGCCGTCGAGCGTGTTCGGGGCGACTGCGCCGAGCAACCGGATCAATATCGGCGCGATCGGGGTGGGGCGAATCTCGCGCGGTCATGACATGTTCGAGATCTTCAAGAATGACGATGCCCATATCGTCGCGGTCTGCGATGTCGATACGCGGCGCCTGAAGCAGGGGATCGAGCTGGTCGACAAGAGCTATGGCGACAAGGCAGGCAAGCCGTACAGCGGCACGCGCGGCTATGCCGACCATCATGAACTGCTCGCCAACAAGGATGTGGATGCTGTTCTGGTCTCGACCCCGGACCACCAGCATGCCCGGCTTTCGATCGATGCGGTGCGGGCGGGCAAGCATGTCTATTGCCAGAAGCCCGCCTCGGTGACGATCGCCGAGGGCCGCAAGATGGCGGATGCGGTGGCGAAGAGCGGCCGCATCCTGCAGGTCGGATCGCAGCAGCGCTCGCTTGAGCCCTGGCCACAATTCCATCGGGCCTGCGAGCTGGTGCGCAACGGGCGGATCGGGAAGCTGGAACGGGTCGAGATCGGCCTGCCGGGCGATCCCTCCGGCCCCGAGGCTGGGCCGATGCCGATCCCCGCCAACCTCAACTATGATGCATGGCTCGGCTCGACGCCGGAGGTCTATTATACCGAGATCCGGGTGCATCCGCAGGATGGCGGTTTCGGCCGGCCGGGCTGGCTGCGCTGCGAGCAGTTCGGCGCCGGGATGATCACCGGCTGGGGCGCGCACCATGTCGATATCGCGCATTGGGGCATGGATACCGAGCATACGGGGCCGGTCGAGATCTGGGGATCGGCCGAGTTTCCCAAGAGCGGGCTGTGGAACGTGCACGGGCCGTTCGAGACGCATGGCCGCTATGCCAATGGCGTGGTGATGACGATTTCGGGCGCACTGCCCAATGGCGTGAAGTTCATCGGCAGCGACGGATCGATCTTCGCGACGCGTACCGGCGGCGGGGTGACTCCGAGCGACCCGGCGATCGCCGCGGCAGGCGAAAGCGGGCTGGTAGCGAGCAACCCGAAGATCCTCGACAGCGTGATCGGGCCCAACGAGATTCATCTCTATCGCAGCCCCGAGCAGCACCGGAACTGGCTGGACTCGATCCGCTCGGGCAAGCCCAATGTCTCGCCCGCCGAACTCGGCCACCGCGCCTGCTCGACCTGCCTGCTGCATTGGGCGGCGATGCACCGCCCCGACCGGCATCTGCACTGGGATCCGGCTGCCGAGCGCTTCATCGGCGATGACGAGGCCAATACGACGCTGAGCCGGCCGCAGCGCGCCGGCTATGCGATCTGAGGCTCAAATGGGGGGAATTGCCGTGAGGAGCATCATCGTTGCCGCCGCGCTGATCGCGAGCAGTGCCCTGGCGCAGGACAGCAGGATCGAGAGCGTGATCGGGCCGGATTATGCCGATGCGCCCGAGATGGCGGTCAATCCGAAACAGCCGATGGGGTCGCTGCACGGCTTCGTGATGCTGTCCTCCGAGAGCCAGATCTATCCCGGCATCCGTCAGCTGGCCAACGACTATACCGCGAAGCGCGACGCCTATGGCAATCGCATCGCCGCCACGGCCGCGCAGCAATCCGAGGCGGCGCCCTATCGGCGCGAGGTGATCGTCTACATTCCCGCCGGCTACAAGCCGGGGACCGAGACGCCTTTCATGGTGGTGCAGGACGGGCGGGACTATGCGGTGCGGGTGGCGCTGGCGCTCGATACGCTGATCGCGCAGCACCGGGTGCCGGCGATGGTCGCGGTGATGATCCAGTCGGGCGGTGGCGATGCGCAAGGCTCCGAGCGGGGCCTCGAATATGACACCATGTCGGGCCGCTATGCCGAATTTGTCGAGCGCGAGGTGCTGCCGCGCGTTACCGCCAATTACCATATCAAGTTCACCGCAAACCCCGAGGGGCGAGCGACGATGGGCGCGAGTTCGGGTGCGTCAGCGGCGCTCTCCATGGCGTGGTTCCACCCTGAATGGTACCACCGCGTCCTGTCCTATTCGGGCACCTTTGTGAATCAACAGTCCCCGGTCGATCCGGCGACGCCCGAGGGCGCCTGGGACTATCACGCTCATCTGATCCCCGAGAGCCCGGCCAAGCCGATCCGGATCTGGATGGAGGTCGGCGAGAAGGACCTGCATTTCGGCGATCCTGAATCGACCTTCCACAACTGGCCGCTCGCCAACCAGCGCATGGCCGCGGCGCTGAAGGCGAAGGGTTATGCCTATCGCTATGTGTTCGCGAAGGACGCCGTGCATGTCGACCAGCGCGTCGTCGGGCAGACTTTGCCGGAGGCGATCGAGTGGGTTTGGCGAGGCTATCGCAAATGACCGGATTTTTCAGGAGAAAGATGATGCGCGTTTCGGGGATGACAGCTCTGTGCGGATGCCTGGCGGCGCTCACCCTGGGCGGGGCTGCCAGCGCGCAGACCGCGCCGCCCGCCGATGCGCCGTGGCGCAACCCTGCCCTCCCTACGGAGCAGCGGGTCGATGCGCTGATCGCGCAGATGACGATCGAGGAGAAGGCGTCACAACTCGTCAACCAGGCGCGGGCGATCCCGCGGCTCGGCGTGCCAGCCTATGACTGGTGGAGCGAGGCGCTGCACGGCGTCGCACGGAATGGCTATGCCACTGTGTTTCCGGAACCGATCGGCCTTGCCGCGACCTTCGACCCGCCGACGATCGAAGAGATGGGCGTTGCGATCGGCACCGAGGGGCGCGTCAAATGGAACCAGGTCGAGCGCGCCGGGGGCGAGCATCGCATCATGCAGGGGCTGACCTACTGGTCTCCCAACATCAACATCTTCCGCGATCCGCGCTGGGGGCGCGGGCAGGAGACTTATGGCGAGGACCCGTATCTGACCGCGCAGATGGGCGTTGCGTTCGTGCGGGGCATGCAGGGCAACGACCCGCATTATTACCGCGTGTCGGCGACGGCCAAACATTATGCCGTGCATAGCGGCCCCGAGCCGGGGCGGCACAGCGACGACATTCCGGTGAGCAGGCACGACCAGGAGGACACCTATCTCCCCGCGTTCCGCGCGCTGGTGACCGAGGGCAAGGTCGAGTCCGTGATGTGCGCCTATAACCGGGTCAACGGCCAGCCGGCCTGTTCGAGCGACTTCCTGCTCAACGACCGGCTCCGCGGCGCATGGGGTTTCAAGGGGCATGTCGTCTCCGACTGCGACGCGATCGCCGATATCGAGCGCGGGCATCATTTCACCAAGACGGTGGCCGAGGCGGCGGCGGTGTCCTTGAAGCACGGGGTCGACAATGACTGCACTGAATATGGCCGGATGGCCGGGCCGACCTCCGACTATGACCGCTATACCGATGCGATGAAGCAGGGGCTGGTGAGCCAGGCGGTGGTCGACCAGTCGCTGCGGCGGCTGTTCACCGCGCGGATGCGGCTGGGGATGTTCGATCCGCCAGCGATGGTGCCCTATTCGAGCATCCCGGACAACGCGCTCAATTCGCCGGCGCATGGCGCGCTGGCGCTGAAGCTTGCGCGGGAATCGATGGTGCTGCTCAAGAACAACGGGCTGCTGCCGCTGAAGCCGGGCGTGAAGCGGATCGCCGTGGTCGGGCCGCTTGCCGACCAGACCGATGTGCTGGCGGGCAATTACAACGGCACGCCGGTGTCCCCGGTGAGTGCGCTGGACGGCATTCGCGCCGCTTTTCCGGGTGCCGAGATCGTGTTTGAGCCGGGCACCAACTTCCTGCGCACCGCGCAGCCGGTGCCGGGATCGGCGCTGTCCAATGGGGACGGGCAGCCGGGGCTGAAGGCCGAGTTCTGGCGCGGTGCTGACTTCAGCGGGGCGCCCGCCGTCTCGCGGATCGATGCGGTGATGAGTTTCGAGCGCAACATGCCCGCCGCCATTCCCGATGCGCCGGTGATATCGGCGCGCTGGACCGGCTTCGTCACCGCGCCGGCGGATGGGCTCTACAAGATCGGCATCAGCGGTCGCGCGGCGCGCTTCTGGCTCGACGACAGACTGATCGCCGACAATAGCGACCCGCAGCAGCGCGGGCCCAACCTCACCGAGATCCGGCTCGAGAAAGGGCATCGCTATGCGGTGAAGATCGAGCAGACGCCGAGCCGCTTCCTGCCCAATCTGGTCTGGGCGCCGGTGGTGGAGGATCCGCTCGGCCGGGCGGTGGCTGCGGCGAAGAATGCGGATCTGGTGATCGCGGTGACTGGTATCACCTCTGCGCTCGAGGGCGAGGAAATGAAGGTTGATGTCCCGGGTTTCCTGGGCGGCGACCGCACCAGCCTCGACCTGCCGGCTGATGAGGAAGCGGTGCTGAAGGCAGTGAAGGGCACCGGCAAGCCGCTCGCCCTGGTGCTGATGAACGGATCGGCCCTTTCGGTGAACTGGGCTGCCCAGAATGCCGATGCGATCCTCGATGCCTGGTATCCGGGGCAGGCCGGCGGCACTGCGATCGGCGAGACCCTGTCGGGGGTGAACAACCCGGCGGGGCGGCTGCCGGTGACCTTCTACACGGGCGTCGACGAGCTGCCGCCGTTCAAGGATTATGCGATGAAGGGGCGGACGTATCGCTATTTCACGGGCACGCCTTTGTACCCGTTCGGGCATGGGCTCAGCTATACGAGCTTTGCCTATGCAAAGCCGCTATTGTCGCGCGCGGTGGTAAAGGCGGGGGATCCGCTCGGCGTGGATGTCGCGGTGCGCAACAGCGGCGCGCGCGAGGGCGATGAGGTGGTTCAGCTCTATCTGAGCTTCCCGCAGGCGCCCGGCATGCCGATCCGCGCGCTGCGCGGCTTTGCCCGGGTGCATCTCGCGGCGGGGGCAAGCGGCAAGGTGCATTTCGACCTGAGCCCGCGCGACCTTTCCAGCGTGACCGAGGCCGGGGACCGCGTCGTCGCGCCGGGGGCCTATTCGCTGAGCATTGGCGGTGGACAGCCGGGGACGGGTGCTGTGACGGTCGCGGCGGGGTTCAAGGTGACCGGGTCGGTTAAGCTGCCTGAGTGAGGCGGTGTGCTCCGCTCGGGGGGTACCGATGTTGGAGGTGTGACATAATTCAGCCCGGTTTTGGACGGCCGCGTTGGAGTTTCACGAGGGAGAACGGGCGAAAATGGCGCCCGGCCTGTTGGAGAATTTTGTCATGCCTGTCGGCTGGTCCGCTGGCGCTGTACAGAACATTGTACAGATGACGCAACGTGCGCGTCGGGCGGTGACGTAGTGGGTGTGGGCGCCTCGCCGCCCCTCGTCGTTCGCACAGCCCGTCCGAACGCGCGGCGCGGCTGGCGGCATTGACGCGCGCACCGGGCGCGGCCACGCCGCCCTTCTCGACGCCCGGGTGCGTTAACTTCAGGTGGGATGGGCCTGAGCAAACACGGAAATGATATAGCCTCAATGCGATTTCCTCGCCTGCTCAGCCGAGCCTCAAACGACATGGCGATCGACCTCGGGACGGCGAACACCGTCGTTTATCTGCGCGACAAGGGCATTGTTCTCAACGAACCCTCGGTGGTTGCGATCGAAACGCTGAACGGCGTGCAGCGCGTCCGCGCGGTCGGCGCCGAGGCCAAGCTGATGATGGGCAAGACGCCGGAAGGCATCCGCGCGATCCGGCCGATGCGCGACGGCGTGATCGCCGACATCGACGTCGCCGAGCAGATGATCAAGCATTTCATCGACAAGGTGCATGGCGGGCCGAGCCGGCTGCCGCGCCGTCCCGAGATCGCGATCTGCATCCCCTCGGGCGCGACCCCGGTCGAGCGCCGCGCGATCCGCCAAGCGGCGGAGAATGCGGGCGCGCGGATCGTCCATCTGATTGAGGAGCCGATGGCCGCGGCGATCGGCGCTGGGCTTCCCGTCACCGAGCCGATCGGCGCGATGGTGGTCGATATCGGCGGCGGCACGACCGAAGTCGCGGTGCTGTCGTTGCGCGGCCTTGCCTATAGCACCTCGGCGCGGGTGGGCGGCGACCGGATGGACGATGCGATCGCCTCCTATATCCGGCGCAAGCACAACCTGATGGTCGGCGAATCCACCGCGGAGCGGGTGAAGCTCGAGATCGGCATGGCGAGCGTCGACCAGGCGCGCGAGGGCGTCGTCATGACCGTGAAGGGGCGCGATCTCGTCGCGGGCTATCCCAAGGAAGTCGAAGTCAGCCAGATCGAGATTGCGGGATCGCTCGCCGACCTGGTCGGCCAGGTGGTGGAAACCGTGCTCGGCGCGCTCGAAAAGACCGAGCCCGAACTGGCCGCCGATATCTATGACCAGGGGATCGTGATGACCGGCGGCGGATCGCTGCTAAGGGGGATCGATGCGGTGCTGGCGCGGGCGACCGGGCTGCCGGTGGCGGTGGCGGACGATGCGCTGATCTGCGTGGCGCGGGGGGCCGGGCAGGCGCTGGAGGATCCGGTGTATCGGGGGGTTATGACTTCGGCTTGAGGGGGGCGTGGATTGTGCGCCTGACAAGGTTGGTCGGGTAAGGGTGATCTTAATCCGACATGGCCTATCCAGACCCGAGTTGCTCCGGAGCCACCAATAACCGCTAAGGGTCGATCCGAATTGATCGAACAGAAGATCGCAGAATGTCACGCGACGCTTGCCAATTCGGCGAGCAAAGTGTCGAAACTTGGGTCGACCAAACCATCCTATGGCGCGGTGTCCGCGCTCGCGGGGCTTGTCGCGATAGTCGTGGTTCTCGGCTCAATCGGATATCTGTTGATTCACCTTGCGCCGCACAAGACGACGATGATTACCCATAGAGGCGTCGGCTCGGTCGACTCCGCATTCAAGACCAGCGCTTTCATCTGGGCCGGGCTCTCGCTGGCGATGATGTTCAAACCCAAGGTCGCGTTCGGTAAAAAGCTGACATTGGCGCTGTGGCTGAGCCTGGGCGGTTTTCCATCGCTGGCCGTGGCGATCGACGACCATAACGAACGGGTCGCCGAGACACGGATATTTTCGAAGGGTGGGGTCGAATCCACCAAGAACTATCCAATCGTCGGGACGCGGATCGACCACGGGTGGAGCGGCGGCGTAAGCTATCGCGCCATGATCGATCCCCACAATCATGGCCATCGGCAGGACTTGCGTATTTCAGCGGCCGACTTCAACATGATCGGCACCGTGGCGCCGCATGATATCTATTCGCCGAAGGCTCCGGACGCCAAGTTTTGCGTTACTCTCAAGCTCCAGACCAGTGGAGACAATGAACGTATCCTGTGGTCGTCGTTCGACATGTTGCCTTTAGGCTGGATTGCGCCCTGCACCGCAGCGCAGACCGCGCGCTTTCAACAAGCCTATCACGAAGAGCACTGGTTCATCTCACACCGACAGAATGCAAAAGACTCAAGCAGGAAGCTGCCGACAACGACAACGGGATCGAGCAGTACAGAGCCAAACACCCCGATGCGCCACAATTTCACACCGGATCTTTCAGCGGCCCGGTCAGGCGTTTCACACCGGCTGATGTGGGGCCGATATATGGTGGCTACGGCCCCACGCAGGCAGTCATTTGCGCTTAGGGCGACAGCCCTCATGACCGGCTCGATCGCAGCTTTGAAGTCATTTATGCAGCGCCCCGCCGCGTGAAATCGCTCACCCAGTTGGTCTCCCAGCTCTGGCCGCCGTCCGCGGACATAGCCTGTTCCCAGCGGGCGGAGACTGGGGTGATCCGCGACCAGGTAATGCGGGTCTTCACCGGCCGATCGTCCTGGACATCGTCGCCGAGCAACAGACCCGTCGCGCCTGCGAAGCCGCCGCGGGCGGGCGCGCCGATCGCTCCGGGGGCGCTGCCGTCAAGCCACCAGCTCTGCCATTGCTTTGTGGTGGGATCATAAGCGCGAAGGCCGATGCCGCGGCGGACCCTGTCCGGGCGATTGAAGACATTGTCGCCGACATTGCCGTGGCCGCCGAGCACCGGCCAGTTGACCAAGGTGCCGTCGAATTCCTCCCAATCCGTGCTGCCGACGAGCCTTTGCTTGAGCCGGCGATGATGCACCGACCAGCTCCCGACAAGGAAGTTCCAGTCGTCGGGCGCGCCATCCAGTCGGGGCATCGGCTGCGGCTCGGCAGCGGTGCGGGTGAAGAAATTGACCCAGTTGACCTCCCAGGTCCTGCCCTTGTCGGGCGAGAAGGCCTGTTCCCAATGCGGCCGGGCGCTGTGGATATCGAGCCAGCGGAAGCGCGCGGTGATCGGCTTGCCGCGCAACGTATCGTCGCCGAGAAAGACGCCGGTATCGCCCTGAATCGTGCCGGACACCGGCGGCTCGATCCGGGTCGGATCGCGGCCGTCTAGCCACCAGATCGACCATTTGCCGGTGGCGGGATCGAAGGCGCGCACCGAGAGGCCGCGATAGGTGCCGCTCGGGATCGCCACCACATTATCGTCGACATTGCCGAGGCCGCCCAGGGTGCGCCAGAACACGCTCCTGCCGGGGAATTCCTCCCAGCTTGTATCGCCGACCAGCCGCTCCTTCAGTCGGCGGTGCCAGACTTGCCAGGTGCCGACCAGCCAATCCCAATCGCGTTCGTGCGCAGGGCCGGCCATCGCCCGCGCCAGGGCGTCCGGGATGCCGAAGCCGGCAGTGCCGAGCGCAAGGGCAGCGAGGACATCGCGGCGCGCCAGCAGGGGTGCGGCTCCGGAAAGCATAGGCTGGATCATGTATGGCTCCACGATGGGTGCGGTTGCGAAGGTGCGGCAGGCGGGCAGCGTTGACTATGCGAGAGTTGCGGCTAGACCCCAAGGCAGACTTATGGTCGACGATCGCCGCTTCCCTTCGCTCGCCTCGATCCGCGCCTTCGAGGCGGCGGCCCGGCTGGAGAGCTTCGCCCGGGCCGGGCAGGAGCTCGGCACCTCCGCAGCCTCAGTGAGCTATCATGTCCGCCAGCTGGAAGAGCAGATTGGCGTAGCCTTGTTCCGGCGCCATCCGCACCGGGTCGAGCTGACCGAGCCGGGCGCGGTGGTGGCGCGCGAGGCGACGGACGCCTTTGCGGCGCTCCGCGCGAGTTTCCTGCGCGCGGCGGACATGGACGAGGCGCGGCTGTCGCTCACTACCCTGCCGACGATCGGCACGAGCTGGCTGACGCCGAAGCTCGGCCGCTTCCGGGCGCAGAACCCCGAGATCCTGCTCGAGCTCGAGCTGTCGCAGCAGGCGCATGATCTCGGCGCCGGGCGCTATGACGCGGCGATCCGCAACGGCCATGGCCGTTGGCCGGGCTTGCGGACGGTCGGGCTGTTGCCGAGCATCTTCATGCCCCTTTGCATTCCGGCGCTGAAGGATGCGGCGATCGGGATCGACGATCCGCGCCGCGTACTGGAGGTGCCGCTGCTGGGGCGGCCCGACTGGTGGGCCTTGTGGTACCGCGCCCTTGGTTTTGCCGATGGGCCGCCGCCGGAGCGGTTCGGCACCAATCTCGCGACCGAGCATATGGATGTGGCGGCGGGGCTTGCCGGGCAGGGAATCGTGATCGCCTCGCCGATCCTGTTCGCGAGCGAGATCGCCGCGGGGCGGCTGGTGCCGGCGCATGATCTGGTCGCGGGGGACGGGCGATCCTTCTGGTTCGCCTATCCGGTCGCGCGGCAGCACAGCCGCAAGATCGCGCGGTTTCGGGAGTGGCTGTGCGACGAGGCGGCGCGCGATTGCGAGGCGGGGCGGGCGTTTATCCGCGGGGCGGTGGTGGTGGCCGCTTCCTAGGACCGCGCGTGGGCTGGTTCAGGGTGTCGAACCGGCTGGATCCCTGGGGAGGGGCTGAACTTAGCTAACGCGACCTCCACCCTCAAAGATGGATGACGCCGCGGCGGGCGGCGTGGGCTACGGCGTCGGTGCGGCCGGTCGCATCGAGCTTGTCGATCACGCGGGCGACGTGGAACTTGGCGGTGTCGGGCGCGATGCCGAGGCGGAGGGCGATCTCCTTGTTGGAGAGGCCCTCCGCGAGCAGGATGACGACCTCGCGCTCGCGTGGCGTCAGGGGCTGGGAGAGGGTTTGCCCCCCAACGTCCGCAGCCGAAACCACCACGTCCGCCGCATCGCCGTCGGCGACGATCCGGATGCCGGCGACGCCCCCGAGCAGCGCGGTGAGGCGGTCGGCGAGCGCGCCGTCCTCGATGCGAAGGGCGAGCGCGATCGGACCGGCGGGAGCGTCGCTCATCCGCGTGGCCGCTCGCCGATGATGATCTCTACCTCACACTCCTGCCCGCCGCGCCTGATCCCGACGCTGACATGCGTGCCGATACTGTCCGGGCCGAGACTGTGGAGGAGCCTGGCGACCGAGCCGACTGGCTCCCCGGCCCAGCGGGTGATCACATCGCCCTGGTGGAGGCCGGCGGTAGCGCCGGGGCCGCCCGGTTCGACCGCCATGATCATCGCGCCTGTCTGGTCGTCACCGATCTCGACCTCGCGCAGGCCCAAGCCGAGATAGCCGCGGGGGATGCGGCCATGGGCGAGCAGCAGGGCGGCAACCCGATCCACGGTCGCGCCGGGGATGACGAGCGCGCGGCGGCGGGGGCCGAGGACGGCCATGCCGAACGCGCCCTGGCCGGGATCGAGGGCGAGACCGCCCTCCCCGCGCGCGGGCAGCCGCAGGTCGAGCTCGATACGCGCCGCGATCTCGCCGCCGCGCATCGAGCGCCATGCACCGCCGACCGCAGCGACGACGCCGAGCGCGACGAGCGATGCGCTTTCCGCCGCGCCGATGGCGAGGGCGAGCGACCCGGGGCGGGGCGCGGTGGCGGCGAAGGAGACAGGCGCGAGGGGGGTACCTTCGACGCGGAGCAACGCGATATCGGTGGTCGGATCGCGGCCGATAAGGGTGGCGGTGCGGACCTCGCCACCGGCGAGCTCGACAAGGACCTCGCCGCTATCGGCCAGGGTTTCCTCCGCGGTCACGATCAGATTCTCGCGCCAGACGAAGCCGCTGGCGAGCGAGCGGTGGGAGGCGACCTCGACGATCGACGGCGCGGTCGCCGCTACGAGATCGGCGAGGCCGGTGGAGAAGAGGGCGAGGGGCGAGCTGGTCATTCGAGAGACTCCTTCGCCACACCATGTGCGCACGAAGGGCGCGGTTCGCCAGCTACCCGGTCAGGTAGGTGCGCGGGTAGTGAGTTTAGTATAGTGTCCCCGAATTAGTTGTCGCGTTCGTCGGGAGGGGGCGGGCGGCCGGTCCATTCATGCTCGCCCTCGGCGAAGCTGGGGATTGGTTTGCCATGGGCGTCGCGGGCGGGGGCGAAGCGGAAGCGTTGTTCGACGAGGCGGCAGGTGACGGCGTCATAAGCTGCGTTGCCGCTCGATCGGGTGATGGCGCAGTGGGTAACGCGGCCGGTCGCGTCGATGGTCAGGCGGGTCAGCAGCGATTGGGGGACGCTGCTTTCCCACACCGCCGCCGGGTAATCCGAATCCTTGATGCGGCCGCGCACCAGGCGCGGCGGGGTGTCGTCGCCATCGCCGTCGCCCGAGCCCTGATCGCCGCTCCCGGTACCCGTGCCCTGGCCGCCCGCGCCCGTGCCGGGACCTGGCACGTCGCTGGCACCTGCCGATGGGGCGGTGCCGGGGCCGGCTTTGGGTGCGGCGGCGATGGTCTGCGGTATTGGCGGGGGGAGCGTCGGGGCCACCAGGTCGGTCGGCTTTGCCTTGAGATTGGCGGGCGACGCTGCGCCGTCGGGCTTGTGGCTCTTCGGCTTGGGCGGGGTGACGTGTTCGACGGGCGGCGGCGGTGGGCTCGGACTGACGCTGAAGGTCTGGAGCATTTCCGGCACATGGCCGCCGAGGCTGACCGCGAGGCCGGTGATCAGGAGATAGCCGATCAGTAGCTGCACCAAGACCGCGACGATCGCCGGGGCTGGCGAGCGCGAAGGACGGTACCGGTCGGGCGGCTGGTCGAATGCCGAGAGTTCTAGTGCAGTCATCATGGCTTAACGCATGAGCATGGGTTCGGGGCTTTGGGCGACGCCTGTCCATGTACGCCCCGCATGTTCAACCCGGAACTCTTCGCCGGCGAACAAGAGAAAGAAGAAAGGCGCGGTCCCACCCTCTCGCCCGGTAGTGCCGGACGAAAGGGTGGGATGCGTCACCTCACTGGCTTCAGCTCGGCCTCACCACACGCCGGCCGATGCAGAAGGTCTTCGGGTTCGGCGAGCCCGGATCGTCGGTCAATCCGTCGGTCAGCCGCCGCCGCGTCGTCAGCGTCACCGTGTAGGAGCAGGTCGGCCAGGCCGAAATGTCCTCATGGTGGATGCCGAAGCCGCCGCGCACGGTCGAGGGCGGCGGTGGCGGGTTGGTCAGCGAGACGCCCGGCGCAGCGGTCGCCAGGCCGATGCTCCAGTCGCGGATCAGTTCGTGATCGACACTATATTCGATGTCGAGATCCGTGCTGAGCGGCGAGCAGGGCGTGCCGCCACCGCTGTGGAACTGAAGCAGGTCGAGCAACGAGACCTGATTCCAGTTGTTGATCCGCACCTTGTCGATCTGGTTGGCATAATCAGGCGCGCCGCCCATGTTGACCGCGCCAATGGTGCTGACCCGCGTCGCCTGGAAGATGATGGCGCAATCGACGCCGTTCTTCTGGTCGACGACCGGCACTTCCGTTCCGGCCAGTACGCTGGTCGGTGCGTTGCCATTGGGCACGACCCCGGCGATTGAGTTGAACCCCATCAGATAGCCGCTGAACGCATCGTCGAGCGCGTCCTGGTCGACCAGGATCCAGCCATCCGCGTCCGGCACGATGAAATGTTCGGGCGGGCTCGGATCGGCATTCGGGATCGGCGGGGTCGGCGTAGGGTTGGTGCCGCGGATCCGGATGGTCTGCAGCGTATTGGGGTCGCCGTTCCACAGGCAGTGACGCGTGCCGACCAGCACTCCATGGACGAAACCGGGCCCGATCGGCGTCGGCTGCACGGCGCCGGCCGGCTGGAACAGGAAGCGGTACGCCATATTCTCGCCTGGGTGCGCGGGGTCCTTTTTCGGGCAGAAGCCGCGCAGGCTCATCGCGCCATAAAAGCCGAAATCGGGGCCGCCATGGCCACCGCGCGGGCCTGTAGTGAGGCCGGTCGCCGCGCTGATATCGCCGCCGCCGATGACGCTGAAATCGCCGATATGCGTAAACCAGGGGTGATAATCGACACCGACGCACACCAGCTTGCAGAAGCGCACACAGCGCCAGCCGCAGATCCAGTGGCAGAGCTGAAGCGCGAAGGCTTCGAACTTGTACTGCTTGATCAGCGCTGCCCATGCCTCGACATTGCCGGTGCCGACGGCGGTGCTGAAGCGCATCAGATCCGTCGGGTTCTGCGCGAGCTTGACCAGCGCGGCGGCGAAATCATGCGCCTCGCGAACCTGGAGCGGCCCTTCGATCGCCTTGAACGGATAGGCGCGGGCCAGGGTCAGGCAGACCAGGACACAGCGCCACGAACAGAAGAATTCACAGACGAAATGGCAGCGCAGCCCAAGCCGCGCGGCAGTGATCGCGGCACCGAGTTTGGCTGTGTCGCCGGCGGTGGAGGCGGCAACCGCTGCCCGGAACGCCTTTTCGTCCTTGAACAGAACGGCGATGGCCCGCGCCGCGTTCTGCAATTCGGCTGCCAGCACCGGACGTTCGATCTTGCCGACATGGCAGATCCAGCGGCACACCAGACGGTAGCGGATGATGCACAGCCAGTGGCAGAAGAGATGCGCATAGGGCTGGATCTCGAGCTTTTTCAGTATCTCGGCAAAGCCGGCACGATCCCGCTTCACCAGGACATCGGCGATATGTTTGGCGAGCTTCGGATCGTCGCCGATCCGCGCAATCGCTTTGGCAAGCACGCGGGGATCGAGACCCGTTGCCGCGACAGGCGGCCCGGCCAGCTCCAGGCACAGGAAGACGCATTCCTTGGTGCGAATCCAGTGACAGATCCGCTCGCAATAGAGCTGCAGATTCGCCTGCGCGATCACCGACTGGAATTTCTCCGCATCCTCGGCGCGGAACGCAGCATAAGCGGCTTCGAAACTGCCCCTTGCCTGGAGCAGATTGGCCATTGCGTCGGATTGCCCGAGCAGATCGCCCAACACTTCTATGTCTTGAATATGGTCAGTCATGATTGCTTTCCTCAGGATGAAAATTCCCCGGTCTGGGGATGCGACCCTGCGGATAGAGGTGGCATCAAGTATCGACTCGATTACATCGCCTCGGTGAGCGGCACTATCGTGGCCTCATGATCCTGTATTGTTTGAAAACGACATAAAGTTTTATTTAACTGAGAGAGTTTTTATCGGCACGTCAATTTACTGCGTTTCAAACACTTGGCGGCAATCTCGTCGTTTCTGTACAATCTTCGTATCGGGTACGTATCGATTTTGGCGGTGCTTGATATCGACTTGCAGAGCTAAGACCGCGATCGCTGAGCGGGGCGCGGGACCGTTCTTGCCCGCCTTGACGGCGGGATCCCCGGAAACCATCTACCCCCTTGTATAGTCAGCAATCTTGTACGAAATCAGCGTACCCGCGTTGCGGGAACGTTCTCAGCCATCGCGCTTTGTTGTCGCGATGACGTTTGTCTGCAGAGAGACCCATGACGAGCAGTGATCCACCCTTCTCAACACTCGTTCGCAAGCTGCGCCAACTGGCCCAGATCGACGAACAGGACGAGCGCGCAATCCTCGCCCTGCCCCATCGGCTTTCCCAGGTCCGGGCGCGCCAGTATCTGGTCCGCGACGGTGACGTGCCCCGCGAATGCTGCCTGCTGATCCAGGGCTTTGCGGCGCGGAGCAAGCTCGCGGCGGATGGCGGGCGGCAGATCGTCTCCTTCCATATCGCCGGCGACATCCTCGATCTCCAGCACCTGTTCCTCGAACAGGCCGACCATAATGTTCAGGCGATCACTGACGCGACGGTCGTGTGGATTCCGATGGGCGCGCTCCGCGCGCTGATCGCCGAGCGACCGACGATCGGCAATGCCTTCTGGCGCGATGCGCTGATCGACGCCTCGATCTTCCGCGAATGGGTGCTGAACGTCGGCCGCCGCGATGCGAAGACTCGCGTCGCGCATATGCTGTGCGAGTTCATCGTGCGCTGCGAGGCGGTCGGCCTCGGCACGCCGCAGCGGATGAAATTGCCGTTCACCCAGGAAGAGATCGCCGATGCGACCGGCCTGACCCCGGTGCATGTCAACCGCATGTTGCGGGAGCTGACGGAGGAAGGCCTGATCAGCCGGAAGGGCGGCTTTCTGGAGATCCAGGAATGGGAGGGCTTCCGGCGCGCCGCTGCATTCGATGCGGCATATCTCCACGCGGCGGCCTGAGCGGCCGGGACGAAACGGACGGGTTTGGCAGCAATGACCCGCTATTTTTTACATCTCAATGAATGCGGCACCGTGCTTGACGACCCCGAGGGGCAGGAATGCGCCTCGCTCGAGGAGGCGACGCATGTTGCGATCGTCAATGCGCGCGATGTGATGATCGGAGAGATGCGGGCCGGCAGACTGTGCCTCGACTGCTATATTTCCATCGCGAACAGCGCGGCTGAGGAGCTCGGGCGGGTCTATTTCCGGGATGCCGTGGTGGTGACGGGCCGCTGACCCGGGAGCCTGGCGCTCACCCGCAATGCGTATATTTCCCAATGGGCGCATGAGGTTGCACCCGGTAAAGGCGCTGCAACGGCATGACCAAGGCAGCGTTTGTGACTCAATTCGACCATATCGACGACACCTCTTTGAAGGCGCTCGTCGACCTTTTCTATGACCGCGTTCGGCACGATGACCTGATCGGGCCGCTGTTCAACGACGCGATCGGCGACTGGCCGGGGCACCTCGAAAAGCTGACCGCTTTCTGGTCCTCGGTGATGCTCTCCAGCGGACAGTATAAGGGCCAGCCGGTACCGGCGCATTTCCGGCATCGCGATCGGATCGCGCCGCAGATGTTCGAGCGTTGGCTCGCGCTGTGGCGGCAGACCACCGCCCAGCTGTTCGCGGCGCCCGCCGCCGCTGCGCTTCAGGCCAAGGCCGAGCGCATCGCCGAGAGCCTGAGCCTCGCTTTATATTTCACCCTCGAACCATCCCCCGCCGGCCGTGCGACAATGGATGCGTCCAGCGATATTGCAGACGGCAATCGGGGCCCTTGAAGTCGCTTTTCCGCTTACTAGATTTTCCTCGCCGGACGCCGAACCGGGTCCGGTTGGACATGGAGGGCGCCGGCTCTTCTACCGGCGCGGCTCATGCCCAGATTGCTCTTGAGGAGGATTTGGAGATGAGAACCAATTTCGACTTTACGCCCTACAGGCGGTCCACGGTCGGTTTCGACCGGTTGTTCGACCTGCTCGAAACCGGGATGCGCGGCGATGGCAGCGACGGCTATCCGCCGTTCGACATCGTGAGAGAAGGCGAGGACAGCTACCGCATCACGCTTGCGGTGGCGGGCTTCGCGCCCGGCGATATCGAGGTGGTCGCCCAGCAGAACCAGCTGACCGTCACCGGCAGGCACGCCGAGGGCAACCACGGCGAATATCTGCACCGGGGCATTGCGGCGCGGCCGTTCGAGCGCCGCTTCCAGCTCGCCGACTTTATCGAGGTCGGTGCGGCAAACTTCGAGAATGGCCTGCTCAGCATCGAACTGAAGCGGGTCGTACCCGAGGCGATGAAGCCGCGCCGGATCGAGATCGGCGGTGCGAGCCCCGCGAACGACCGGATCGAGGCACCGGCGGCCGAGAGCCGCGAGGCCGCCTGATCCATTACCCTGGCTCACCGGCGCCGCGTGCGGCGGCCGGTGGGCCATCCCTCCCACCGCAGAACAGGAGAAAGAACCATGGCTATCCGTGATCTGATTCCCTGGAGCCGGCAGGAGAACCGGCTCTCCGTTCCGGCCGGCACGCAGCGCGACCGGGACGACCATCCCTTGCTGTCGCTCCACCGCGAAGTGAACCGGCTGTTCGACGATGTCTTTCGCGGGTTCGGCGCGCCGTCCTTCGGCGGGTTCGAGCGCGGCCTGTCCTGGCCGAACCTCGAGCTCGGCGAAAGTGACAAGGAGATCCGCATCACCGCCGAGCTGCCCGGGCTCAGCGAGAAGGATGTCGAGATCGTCGTCGAGGACGGCGTGCTGACGCTGCGCGGCGAGAAGCGCTCCGACGTCGAAGACAAGGAGCGCGGCTATTCCGAGCGCAGCTATGGCCGCTTCGAGCGCCGCATCGGCCTGCCGCGCGGCATCGAGGCGGACAAGGCGGCTGCCTCTTTCACCAATGGCGTGCTGACCGTGACGCTGCCGAAATCGGCGGCGGCGAACGAGAATGTCCGTCGCATTCCGGTGAACTCGCAGGCGGCATGAAGACGCAGGCTCGTCCGGGGCACCAGCCCCGGGCGGGCAGCAGCCTCTGCGGCAATCACGATCCAACCCTGACCTGTGCACGTAGCACCAAGCATCCTCTCAAGCTTCGTCACCCTGCTCGTCACGATCGGACCGGTCGAGACGGCGGTGGTGTTTGCGAGCCTGACCGCCGACGTCCATCGCGGCGAGCGGCGCAGCCTTGCGCTGCGCTCAGTGGCGATCGCGGGCGGGGTGCTGCTGCTGTTCGCGGTTGGCGGCGCGCTCGTCCTGTCGCTGCTCCATATTTCGCTGCCGGCGTTCCGCGTCGCCGGCGGGCTGTTGCTGTTCCTCCAGGCGCTGACGCTCACCTTTTCGAGCCCCGGCCTGTCGTCGCTGAGCGAGGGGGAGAAGCGGGACGCCGAGCGGCCGGGCGACATCGCCGTATTCCCGCTCGCCTTTCCGATGATCGCCGGGCCGGGCAGCCTTTCCGCCGCGGTGCTGGTGATGGGCCGCACCGCCGGCTGGATCGAGGCGGCCGGAGTGATCGCGATGGTGCTGGTGTGCCTGGCCCTCACCTTTGTCGCGATGCGGGCGGCCGAGCGGTTGATCGCGATCCTCGGTCGCACCGGGGCCGATGTGGTCAGCCGCGTTTCGGGCATCCTGCTCGCTGGACTTGCGGTGCAGTTCGTATTCGATGGGCTGGCCGATGCGCCATTCCTGCATTGAAGGCGCGCGATCCGCTTATACGACCAGCATCGCCACCGCCGCTGCCGCCATCACCGCCGTCGCCGTCCAGCCGAAGAATTGCAGGGGCAGCGAGGCGGTATAGTCGCCCATCGCGGATTTGCGGGTGACGACGATCATCATCACCGCCATGATCGGCACCGCGACCACGCCGTTGATCACCGCGCTCCAGAACAGGGCCTTGATCGGATCGATCGGCGACCAGTCGATGCCGATGCCGAGCAGCGTGGAGATCGCGATGACCGCATAGAAACCGCGCGCCTCCCATGGCTTGTGCTCGAGCCCGACCTTCCAGCCGCGCGCTTCGCCGATCGCATAGGCGGTCGAGCCGGCCAGCACGGGAATGGCGAGCAAGCCGGTGCCGATGATGCCGAGGCTGAACAGCAGGAAGGCGAACTGGCCCGCGACCGGCTTCAGCGCGCTCGCCGCATCGGCAGCGGTGGCGATGTCGGTCTTGCCGGACGCGTGGAGCGTCGCGGCCGTGCCGATCATGATCGCCAGCGCGACGAGGTTCGAGACCGCCATGCCGGTAAAGGTATCGAGGCTGATGCGGCGGAATTCGGCGGGCGCTTCTTTCGGGGCATATTTCAGCGCGTGCTTGGCCGAATCCTGATCGATCTCCTCGACCTCCTGCGAGCTCTGCCAGAAGAAGAGATAGGGGCTGATCGTCGTCCCGAAGATCGCGACCACGGTGGTGATGCCGCTGACACCTGCGATGGTCGGCCAGACCAGGCCCTTGCCGGCCGCGCGCCAGTCGACATGGACCATGAAGACCAGCGCGACATAGGCGAGCAGCACCAGCGTCAGCCATTTCAGGATGTTGGAATAGCGATGATAGGGCGCGAACATCTGCAGGAGCAGCGACACAATCGCGAAGCCTGCGGTGAAGATGTGATCGCCCCGGCCGGCCACCAGCTGGGCCGCCTCGCCCATCGCAGCGAGATCGGCGCCGATGTTGATGGTGTTGGCGACGAACAACAGGCTGACCAGCCCCATCACGATCCAGCGCGGCAGGATCTTTGCCATGTTGCGGGCGAGGCCGGCATCAGTGACACGGCCGATCCGCGCGCTGACGAGCTGCACCGCAGTCATCAGCGGATAGGTGAGGACCAGGGTCCAGAGCAGGCCGAAGCCGAATTGTGCGCCGGCCTGGGAGTAAGTGGCGATGCCGCTGGGGTCGTCGTCCGCGGCACCAGTGACGAGCCCGGGACCGAGCTGCTTCAGCACCGAGGTCGGTTCGGCATGCTTTTCCGGAGACGCGTCCAGACTCATTCAGTGTCCTTGGCTCGGGCGGAACGATGGCCGGTCGCGCAGGGGGACGGGATACAGGAGTGATGCCTGACCGTGCATGATCTATGTTAATATGGGCCCTAGGCCGACTTCCTCCAGCGCCAGCCAGTCCGCCATTCGGCGCAGCTCAGCGGTGAGGCGCTCGATTGTTTCGGGCGGGGCGGCGGGCTCGAGATGGATGCGGTGCGCGATCAGGCGCGAGGCCTGGCGATCGGCCTTGAGATCCACCCTCGCGACGATCCGGTCGTCGAGCAGGAAGGGCAGGACATAATAGCCGTACACTCGCTTTTCGGCCGGGGTGTATATCTCGATGCGGTAGCGGAAATCGAACAGCCGCTCCGTGCGGGCACGCTCCCAGATCAGCGGATCGAACGGCGCGAGCAGGGCCGCGGAGCGGATGCGCCGCGGACGCTTCGCATCGCGGTGGACAAAGGCCTGGTGGCTCCAGCCTTTCACCGCGACCGGCACGAGCACGCCCTCCTCCGCCAGTGTCGCGACCGCCGCGCTCGCCTGTTCGGGCTTGAGGCGGAAATAGTCGCGCAGATCGGTGGTGGTGGCGACGCCGTGCGCGCGGGCGGCGCGTTCGATCAGCGCGCGGTGCGCGTCCTGATCTGAGGGCGTCGGCAGCGACAGGATGTGCGGCGGGATGACGCGCTCCGTCAGATCATAGAGGCGCTCGAAGCTGTTACGGCGCGTGGCGGTGGTGACATGGCCTGACCAGAACAGCCATTCGAGAGCATGCTTGGTATCGCTCCAGGCCCACCAGCCGGTGCTGCCCTTATCCTCGAAATCCGAGGCGGCGAGCGGACCCTCCTTTCTGATTCGCGCGAGGATCGCCTCGGCCTCGGCGCGACGCTCGCCGGCGAAGGCGCGCATGGTTTTCCAGCCCGCCTCGCCGTGATCCGCCTGCGCCATTCGCCAGCGGAACAAGGGCTGCAGCGCGAGCGGCAGCAGCGAGGCCTCGTGCGCCCAATATTCGAACAGCCGCCGCTCGCTTTTCCGCCCCCAGGCGGCGCGGTCGATCAGGCTGCGATCATAATTGCCGAGCCGGGAGAAAGCGGGGAGGTAATGCGCGCGGACGAGCACATTGACGCTGTCGATCTGGTGGAGCGACAGCCGGTCAATGACGCGGCCGAGGCGCCCCTGGTCCACGCGATCGGGCAGGGCCGCGCCAAAGCCCTGCGCTGCGAGCGCGATCCGCCGCGCCTGGGCGAGCG
This sequence comes from Sphingomonas sp. P3_C5, assembly GCF_056402635.1. Lineage (NCBI taxonomy): Bacteria > Pseudomonadati > Pseudomonadota > Alphaproteobacteria > Sphingomonadales > Sphingomonadaceae > Sphingomonas > Sphingomonas sp. P3_C5. The sequence continues at coordinate 30,627 of NZ_JBFUHA010000005.1, read as the reverse complement.
ACAGCTGTTCGCTCAGGGCCGTTCCGCCAGTCCGGCAGCGCGGGCATAGGCCTCGGCCGCGGCACGCTCGCGCATGTCCTTGAACGCGGTGGACGGATCGGGCGCCTCACCGAGCGCGTGAAGCAGGGCCCAGAGCGCGAAGCGCCGGCCGGGTTCGTGTTCGGTCCAGAAGGCAGTGCCGAGCCGCTCGACGCCGAGCTCGATCGCAGCTTCGTCGAGGGTCTCCAGATCAGTCGTACCGAAATAATGATAGAGCAGCGCGTCGAGATCCAAGCCTATTCTCCGATCAGGTGCAGCGCGAGCTCCCGCCGGTGCGGGCGCCGGCGATGCTCGAACAGATAGATGCCCTGCCACGTGCCCAGCGCCAAGCGTCCATCGACGAGCGGGATCGAGAGCTGCACGCCGGTGAGCAGCGTGCGGAGATGCGCCGGCATGTCGTCCAGCCCCTCATCGTCATGCGCATAGGCTGACGGATCTTCTGGTGCGATGCGGGCGATCCAGGCTTCGAGATCGCTCCGCACCTCGGGCGCGGCATTCTCCTGGATGAGCAGAGATGCCGAAGTGTGGCGGCAGAAGACCGTGAGCAGGCCCTCCCCCATCTCCTGCCCGGCGACCCAGAAGGTGACCTCCCGGGTGACCTCGACCAGCCCTTGCCGCCGGGTCTCGATCGTCAAACTGCCTGTCGCCTGCCTCATGCCGGATGCTATAACGCGCGAAGTGCCAAATGATCGAGCCGGCAAAGGATCGAACCCTGGACGACGATATCTCGCCCGAGGCAAGCAAGCTCACCCGCTCCAAGCAGCGCTGGGCGAGCGAGGGCAAATTCCTGACCGGCCATGTCGCGCGGCCGGAGACCGAGCGATTGCCGCCGGGCCAGCATCTCGTCCGCGACTGGCCTGTGCTCGATCTTGGCCAGCAGCCGAATGTCCCGCTCGAACGATGGAAACTCGCCATTGGTGGCCTGGTCGAGCGTCCGGTCACGCTCGACTGGGCCGCTTTCATGGCGCTGCCGCAGACCGATCTCAGGTCCGACATCCACTGCGTCACGACCTGGTCGCGGTACGACAATGACTGGCGCGGCGTGGCGACGCGCGACCTGCTCGATTTGGTCCAACCGCGGGACGGAGCCGCCTATCTGATGCTGCACGGATCGGACGGCTATACCACCAATGTGCCGCTCGCCGATTTCGCGGCGCCAAACGCGGTCCTTGCACATGGCTGGCAGGGCAAGCCGCTTGCGCGGGAGCATGGCGGGCCGGTGCGGCTGGTCGTGCCGCATCTCTATTTCTGGAAGAGCGCCAAGTGGATCAGCGGGATCGACTTCCTGCCCGCGGACAAGCCCGGCTTCTGGGAAGTGAATGGCTATCACATGCGCGGCGACCCATGGGCCGAGGAGCGCTATTCCTGAGGGCTCCCGCTCGGGCGAGGCACGGCCGGCAGCCGATATGAGTTTTATTCATGGCTTTGCCGAGGAATGATGCTTTGCCGCGCGCAGGCCGGCCTGTCAGGTTTCGCCTGACATCGGGAGACGGGCAAATGGACAGACGGGCATTTCTGGTGGCGGGCGGCGCGGGGCTGGTATCGGCCTCCGCATGGGCAGCCATGCGAAAAATCGAGCCTCCGCATTCGGAAATTGCCGATCCGCTGCATGAAGCGATCGCGCGGATCGAGGCCAGAAGCGGCGGGCGGCTGGGCGTCGCCTTGCACGATACCGGCACCGGCCGTCGCTTCGCCTATCGCGGCAATGAGCGGTTCCCGATGTGCAGCACCTTCAAGCTGTTGCTCGCCGGGGCCGTGCTCGTCCGGGTGCGACAGCGCGCCGAACGCCTCGATCGGCCGGTGCCGGTTCGCGCAAGCGACGTGATCGGCCACGCCCCCTTCGCGGCGAAGCGCGTGGGGGGCACGGCGACGGTCGTTGAGCTATGCCGAGCGATGGTGGTGGAAAGCGACAATGGCGCGGCAAACCTGATGCTCGCCGCGATCGGCGGTCCCGCGGCGCTGACCCGGTTCCTGCACCAGATCGGCGACACGGCGACGCGGCTCGACCGCAACGAACCGTCGCTCAACGAAGCGACGCCCGGCGATCCGCGCGATACGACCACGCCGCTCGCCATGCTGGGCAGCGCCGCGCGACTGTGGCTGGGCGCCGTGCTCTCGCCGGCTCATCGGGCGCAGCTCATTGCCTGGACGATCGAATGCCGGACCGGCCTGGAACGCCTGCGCGCAGGACTGCCGAAGGACTGGCGCGCCGGCGACAAGACCGGGACGGGCGACCGCGGCACCTATAACGACGTCGCGATCTTCTGGCCGCCGCGGCGCAGGCCCGTGCTGGTGGCGAGCTATCTCTCTGAGACCGATCTCGGCGCCGATGCGGGAAACGCAGTCCATGCGCAGGTGGCCAGGGCGCTGCTGGGCATGATCTGAGCGCGTGTCGCGAGACAAAAGCCGCGCGTCGCCCTAATCTTCACCGCGTGACCCGCAAGATCATCCATGTCGATATGGACGCGTTCTACGCATCGGTGGAGCAGCGCGATAATCCCGACTTGCGGGGTCGCCCGCTCGCGGTCGGTGGTCGGAGCGGGCGCGGCGTGGTCGCGGCGGCGAGCTATGAGGCGCGGCGTTTCGGCGTGCGCTCGGCAATGCCTTCAGTCACCGCGCTCAGGCGCTGCCCCGACCTGATCTTCGTGCCTCCGCGCTTCGACGTCTACCGCGCTGTCTCGCAGCAGATCCGCGCGATCTTCCATGACTATACGCCACTGGTGGAGCCGTTGTCGCTCGACGAGGCCTATCTCGACGTCACCGAGAATCTGCGCGGGCTGCCATCGGCGACCGAGACGGCGGCCGAGATCAGGGCGCGGATCTTCGAGACGACCGGCCTCACCGCGTCAGCGGGCATCTCGTACAACAAGTTCCTGGCGAAGCTCGCGTCCGACCAGAACAAGCCCAATGGCCAATGCGTGATCACCCCCGGCATGGGGGCCGCCTTTGTCGCCGAGCTTCCGGTCGGTCGTTTCCACGGCGTTGGGCCGAAAACCGCCGAGCGGATGAACCGGCTCGGCATTTTCACCGGCGCCGACCTGCGCGACCGCGAGCTGAATTTCCTCCAGGCGCATTTCGGCAAGGCGGGGAGCTGGTACCACGCCATTGCCCGCGGTGAGGACGATCGACGGGTCAACCCCGATCAGCCGCGCAAATCATCCGGATCGGAGACGACCTATGAAGTCGATCTCGTCGAGCCAGAGCAGGTCGAGGCGGGCGTGCGCGCGATGGCGGACGATGTCTGGGCATGGTGCGAGAAATCCGGCGGGCGGGGCCGGACGGTGACTGTGAAGGCGCGCTATGCCGATTTTCGTACGGTGACGCGGAGCCGGACGCGGGCTTCGGCGGTGAACGACCATGACACGCTGCACGAGGTGGCGATCGCGCTGGTGCGGACATTGTTTCCGCTTCGCGCCGGCATTCGCCTGATCGGCGTCACCCTGTCGACGTTCGATCAGGCGGGCGAGGACGCGCAGCTCGATCTGCTGGGGCAAGTGCGCCCCGAATGAAGCATGCGTGAGGCGCGCTGCAATATTGCTGGTTGTCACAAAACTGTAACAAACTAGAGGGAGGCCGATGCGGCCACTTCCCACCCTCGCTTTCATGGCCGCGTGCGCGCTCGCCAGTGCTCCAGCCTATGCGAAAAAGGTGCAGCCCTGGCCGACGGTCTATGTCAGCGCGCCGATCGGCAAGGGCTGGTCGATCTCGGGCGAGGTGGTTGGTCGAGCGGACCGCGAACATAGCGGTCCGTCACAACTCGAAACGCGGCTTCAGCTTGGCCACAGCCTCGGCAGCGACCTGACTCTCTGGGTCGGCTATGTCCATGTCGTCAGCTATCCGCCGCTCGGCCGCGTGGGGCTTGAGGATCAGGTCGTCGAGCAGCTCAACTGGAAAGCCGGATCGATCGCCGGCATCACCTTCTCGTCACGCACCCGGCTCGAGCAGCGTTTCCAGCGCGGCGCGAATGCGACCAACTGGCGGGTGCGCGAGCAGGTGAAGGCCTCGCTACCGCTTGGGCATCATGTGACCGGGATCGTCTGGGTTGAGCCTTTCATTGCGCTCAACCAGACATCGAGCGTGCGCAGCGGCTTAGACCAATTGAGGAGCTTTGCCGGGATCTCAGTACCGCTGAGCCGGAGGGTCGAGATCGAAGCCGGCTATCTCAACCAGTTCCTGCCGCGCGCCAGTGGGGACATCCACAATGATGCCATCCCCATAACACTCTCCATCCGGTTCTAGCCTAGATGAACAGTCCAGTGATCCAATAGGTCAGCGCGGCGACCAGCCCGGCCGCTGGAAGCGTGACGAACCAGGCAATGACGATGTTGCTCGCGACATTCCAGCGCACTGCCGAGAAGCGCCGCGCCGCGCCCACGCCGACGATGGAGCCGGTGATGGTATGGGTGGACGAGACAGGGACGCCGCCGAAGGTCGCCATGAACAGCGTGATGGCGCCGCCGGTTTCAGCGCAGAAGCCCTGGGCGGGCGTGAGCCGGGTGATCTTCGAGCCCATGGTGTGGACGATCTTCCAGCCGCCCGACATGGTGCCGATCGCCATCGCCGCCTGGCAGGCGAGCACCACCCAGAACGGCACATGGAAGGCGCCGCTATAGACGCCCTGCGAATAGAGCAGGACGGTGATGATCCCCATCGTCTTTTGCGCATCATTGCCGCCGTGACCGAGCGAATAGGCGGCGGCCGAGAGCAACTGCAGCTTGCGAAAACGCTTATCGACCGCGATCGGGGTGAGTTTGAGGCTTGTCCACGCAACGATCAGCACCAGCACCAGCGCCAGGCTCAGGCCGACTGCGGGCGATGCGAAGATGCCGACGACCGTCTTGGTCACGCCTGCCCACACCACGACGCTCAACCCCGCCTTGGCAATGCCCGCGCCGAGCAGTCCGCCGATCAGCGCGTGGCTGCTGCTCGAGGGGATACCGAGCAGCCAGGTTATGACATTCCACACGATCGCGCCCATCAGCGCGCCGAAGATCACCTGCGCATCGACGATCTGCGTCGAAATGATCCCCGTGCCGACGGTTTGGGCGACGTGCTGCCCGAACACCGCAAAGGCGATGAAGTTGAAGAAGGCGGCCCAGAGCACCGCATGATGCGGCTTGAGCACGCGCGTCGAGACGACGGTGGCGATCGAGTTGGCGGCGTCATGCAGGCCGTTCAGGAAATCGAACAGCAGGGCGACACCGATCAGGCCGATCAGCAGGGGGAGGGAGAGCGTCACCGGCGGTTCAAGCGTGGTCGATCACGAGACCCTGGATCTCGTTTGCGACATCCTCGAAGCGGTCGACGATCTTTTCCAGGTGGCTGTAGATTTCACGTCCGACGATGAAGTCCATCGGCGAGCTGGCACCATGCGCCTTGAACAGGGCCTTGAGCCCGGCGTCATGGATATCGTCGGCATGACCTTCGATCTGGATCAGCCGGGCGGTGAGATCATGCAGCCGGCTGGCATTGCTGCCGACCGAGCGGAGCAGCGGGATGGCCTCAGCGGTCACCCGCGCGGCCTCGACGACGATGCCGGCCATGTCGCGCATCTGCGGCTCGAAGCTGGTGACCTCGTAGAGCTCGATCGACTTGGCGGTGCCGTTCATCTGGTCGATCGCGTCGTCCATCACCCCGATCAGGCTGGTGATCGCGCTGCGGTCGAAGGGCGTGACGAAGACGCGCCGGACATCCTGCAGCACTTCGCGGGTGATATCGTCCGCCTCATGCTCGCGCTTGACGATCTCGGCGATGTTCTCGGCGATCGGACCTTCATTGTGGAGCAGCTTGGCGAGCGCATCGGCGCCCGCGACGAGCGTCGCCGCATGCGCTTCGAAATGATCGAAAAAGCGCCCCTGTGTCGGCATCAATGCCTGAAACCACGCAACCATCGGAACCCTCTTTCTTGCCTTGCTTCGAAATGCCGGCAGCACACGTTGCGCCAGGCTCGCCGGAATGATGGGCTCGCGGAAACCGGCAATAAGCGCTTTAAGTTGCAGTTCTGTGACACTCTTAGCTGCCTGATCCAGATCAAACCAGCGGGTATCGCGCTCAGCCTGTTCGGGCCAGGATTCGACCTGCTCGACCACCGCGATCGGGAAGACGGTGACGGTGAGGTTTCGGCTCCGCCGGGTGCGGCGGCGCTTCAGATAGGTGAAGGTCCCAAGCGGCGTCGGGCACGGAATTCCGCGGATTCCGGCCTCTTCGAACGCTTCCTCGGCAGCCGCTTCATGCGGGGCGAAGCCTGCCATCGGGTTGCCCTTGGGGATGACCCAGCGCCCCGAATCGCGCGAGGTGATCAGCATCACCTGTGCGCTACCGTCGGGCATGATACGATAAGGAAGGGCGCCTACCTGGTCGATGTCAGCTCTCTCCAAATGGTCATCGCTCGTCCGCGAGGGCCAATGTTGCAGAATCACGACACGCGGCTCGTGTCCAGCCTTTAGGACTCAACACCCAAGGCGATCGGCAAGATCCTCGAGCCCGCTGGCGTCATATTCCCAATCCTGGCGCAGATGCCGGTCCGGCGCCGGGCGCCCGCCATATTCCTGCGGACGATCGATATAGGCGGTGCTCAGCCCACAGGATCGGGCGGCGGCAAGATCGCTGTGATGGGCCGCGACGAGGCAGAGTTCGGCGGGGGCGATACCGAGGATGTCCGCGGTGCCGAGATAGGATTGCGGATCGGGCTTATAGGCGCGGGTAACCTCGGCGCCGAGGATCGCATCCCAGGGCAGACCGGCGCGGCGCGCCATTTCCACCATCAGCGCGATATTGCCGTTAGAGAGCGTCACGATCGGGAAGCGGGCCTTCAGCCGTATAAGGCCCGGGACCACATCCGGCCAGGGATCAAGGCGGCGCCAGGCAAGCGCGAAATGGGCGATCGACGCTTCGTGCGCGCCTTTGATGGCATGGCGATCGAGCAAGGTGTCGAGCGTTTCGCGGTTAAGGATGTCGAGCGGCGTGAAAGGGCGCCTGCCCGAACGGCATTCCTCCATCGCCGGCTGATAGAGGCCGCGCCACTCATCGGCGAAACCATGCGGATCGATATCGGTGCGGCCGATCTCGCCGAAAAAGGCGGCCGCCTCGCGGGCGATGCCCGATCGCCAGTCGACAACCGTGCCGAACACGTCGAATGCCAACGCCTTGATCGAGCCGGTCATTACTTCTCCCAAGGGCATCGCCGATCCCTGACAATAGAGATTTGCTGGTCGATCAGAAAGCCAGGAGATTTTTTGTGAGGTGATTCACCCAAGGTGCCGCGACCTCGTCACCCCGCCAATCATCGTGCGGATTCTCTTTCGACAGGCCCGGAAAGCCGCCCCAATCGAGGATCGCCGTCCGGAGATACGGTACGAAGTTCGTCACGTGCCATTCGTCCCGAAGCAATGCGTCAAAGCCGGCATTCGGGAGGCATATCGCATAGGGCGCGCCGCCGCTGACGTTGTCCTTGTGCAATATGTCGGGTGCAATGGTGCAGAGAAAGCCGCCGCCGCCATCGTCCGCAAACTCCGGGCCGTCGCTGAGGTCAACAAGGCCCGATCGAGGACCTTCGACCCACAGCGGATCCGAATAGGAGGGGAGCCCTCCGTCAGGCGCGCGGCCCACGAGGCTCACCTCTCCCACAACCCTCCAAAACGTCTGGAGCGACAACGGTGCCGGGCCGACCTCGGCTTGCAAGGCCTCGGCATCAGACAGCATGTCGAAATCAGGCTTCACGCGCGCCCCAAGAAATCCGGGGACGTCCTCCCCATCCGGATAGACGCCGAACGCATAACCCCTAGCCGCCAGTCGTTCGATGAGCAGGTCCAGATTGGTGGCGACGCGTTCCATCGTCGCGAGTGCTACGGCTTCGGCATCGACCAGAATGTCTGATCCACAGGCAGCTGGATCGAGGCCGCCAAGCTCATGCCATACCGCCTCATGCTCACCCGCGAGATATCGATGAAGGTAGCTCATTCCCGGCCCTCCGCTGCCCGGGGGCCCGGGCGATTAGCTGTTGTCAGCGACGATCTCGCGCAATGCGTCAGCGAGCAAGCGCGTCTCGGTCTCGGTGCCGATGGTCATCCGCAGGCCGTTCGCCAGCCCCTGCCCCGGCAGCCAACGGACGATGATGCCGCGCTCCATTAGCTGGCGATAGGCGACCTCCGCAGTGAGCGCGCCTTCGAACAGAACGAGCAGGAAATTGGCGTGACTCGGCACGACACGCAGGCCGGCATTGCCCATCTTCGCGATCTCGTCCGCGAGCCAGGCGCGCCAGGCGATATTGTGGCTGCGGCTGTGTTCGATGAACTCGGTCGCACCGAGCGCCGCGATCGCCGCCTGCTGGCCGGCCGTGGTGATGCAGAAAGGCGCGCGGATGCGGTGCATCGCGGCGACCGCCTCGACCGAGCCATAGCCCCAGCCGATCCGCTCGGCGGCGAGGCCGTGGATCTTGGAGAAGGTACGGGTGATGATGACGTTCGGCGCGTGGCGCGCGAGATCGAGGCCGCCGTCATCCTCTTCGGGCGTGAGATATTCGGAATAGGCCTGGTCGATCACCAGCATCACGTCCGACGGCAGATTGGCGTGCAGGCGCAGGATCTCGCCGCGCTCGGCAAAGGTGCCGGTCGGGTTGTTCGGGTTGGCGATGAAGACGACCCGGGTGCGATCCGTGACGCAGGCGAGGATCGCGTCGACATCAGTCGCATGATCCTTGTCGGGCGCGACCACCGGGTGCGCGCCGACGCGGCGGGTCGCGATCTCGTAGACCGCAAAGCCGTAGCGGACGAAGATGATCTCGTCGCCAGGACCTGCATAGGCGCCGGCGGCGAGGTGGAGCACTTCGTCCGAACCGGTGCCGTAGATGATCCGCGCCGGATCGAGATCATGATAGGCGGCGATCGCCTCGCGCAGCTCATGGGCGGTCGCGTCGGGATAGCGCGAAAGATCGGCGACGTGCTTCGAGAAGGCAGCCTGAGCCTCGGGGCTGGTGCCGAGGGGATTCTCGTTCGACGAGAGCTTGGCGACGGGCGCGCCGCTGTCAGTGGTCGAGCGCCCCGGCACATAGGGGGCGATCGCCATGATCCAGTCTTTGGGCTTGGGTGCGGTCATGGGTGCGCCCTAGCGGGAGAGGGGCGGGATTGGAAGCGGTGCCAATCCTCCCCGGCTGTTCCCTAAATCCTCCCCGGCACGGGGAGGGGGACCATTCGCCTCTTCTGGCGAATGGTGGAGGGGCTTGGAGCGAGGCAACCGTGCCGCGCTCCAAGCCCCTCCACCACCCGCTGAAGAAGCGGGCGGTCCCCCTCCCCGTTCCGGGGAGGAACTAGGGGATTTAATTGGACCGCTTCCTGAGCGTCGGCCGCGGATGATGGCGCACGGGTGCCGGGCCGTGGTGACGGCGGGGTTCGCGGGCTGCTTGTTGCGGGCCGCCTTCAACGACCTGGAACTGGACATTGCCCTCGGCCTCCTCGCCCGCGGTGCGCTTGACCGAGGCCATGAACTTGCCGGCGATGGGGCGGGGAATCTGGAACATCGTCTCGTTCGGGGCGATGCGGATTGCGCCGACTTCGTTCTTGGTGATGTGGCCGCGGCGGCAGATCAGCGGCAGGATCCAGCGCGGATCGGCATTCTGGCGGCGGCCGATATCCATGCGGAACCAGACCACATCGTCAAAGCCTTCGCGGTGATGCTCCTTGCCTGCCGGCTGGGCGGCACCCTGGGTCAGCATCTCCTCAGGGGCGGGGAGGCGGGCGCGATAGGTCTTGACCAGGGCGGCCGCGATATCCTCGGGCGACTTCTGCTCGAGCAGCTGCGCGGCGAGGGCGCGATCATCGTCATCGACCTCGACATCCTCGAGCAGCATCGACATCAGGCGGGTGCGATCGGCCTTGCGGATGTCGTCGGCGGTCGGGGCATTGACCCATTCCACCGCGATCCGCGCGCCGCGCAGCATCATCTCGACGCGGCGCTTGCGCTGGAACGGCACGATCAGGACAGCGGTGCCCTTCTTGCCCGCGCGGCCGGTGCGGCCCGAACGGTGCTGGAGGGTCTCGGCGTCGCGCGGCAGCTCGACATGGATGACCAAGCTGAGCGTCGGCAGATCGATGCCGCGTGCCGCAACGTCGGTCGCGACGCAGACCCGGGCGCGCTGATCGCGCAGTGCCTGCATCGCTGCGTTGCGCTCATTCTGGCTGTGCTCGCCAGAGAGGGCGACGGCGGCGAAACCGCGCTCGACCAGGCTGGCGTGGAGATGGCGGACATTGTCGCGCGTCGCGCAGAACAGCATCGCCGATTCGGCTTCGTGAAGGCGGAGCAGGTTGACGACGGCGTTCTCGATATCGGCAGGCGCTACGGTGACTGCCTGATAGCTGATATCGCCGTGGCCGCGATCTTCGCCGACGGTGGAGATGCGCAGCGCATCGCGCTGATAGCGCTTGGCGAGCGCGACGATCGGCTTGGGCATGGTCGCCGAGAACAGCAAAGTGCGGCGCTGATCGGGGGTCGCATCGAGGATCTGCTCGAGATCCTCGCGAAAGCCCATGTCGAGCATCTCGTCGGCTTCGTCGAGAATGACGGCCTTGAGCGCGCCGAGATCGAGCGCGCCGCGTTCGATATGGTCACGCAGACGGCCGGGCGTGCCGACGACAATATGCGCGCCGCGCGAGAGGGCGCGGCGTTCGCTCGACGCGTCCATGCCGCCGACGCAGGTGGCGATGCGGGCGCCGGCCTTTTCGTAGAGCCAGGCGAGCTCGCGGCTGACCTGGAGGGCGAGCTCGCGGGTCGGCGCGATGGCGAGCGCGAGCGGGGCGCGGGCGGGCGGCATAGTGCCGTCCTCGCCGAGCAATTGCGGCGCGATGGCGAGGCCGAACGCGACTGTCTTGCCCGAGCCGGTCTGGGCCGAGACTATCATGTCGCGGCCGATGGCTTCGGGTTCGAGTACGGCGGCTTGTACGGGAGTAGGCGCGGCATAGCCACGGGCGGAAAGCGCTTCAGCAAGAAGCGTGGGCAGAGATGAGAAAGGCATGATATTCCGGATATGGGGATGCGGCGCGTACGCGGCAAAGGCGAGCCCTAGCACATAATCTGGATTAAAGCACCTGCCCCGCTGCCCAGCCGCTCGCCCAGGCCCATTGGAAGTTGTAGCCGCCGAGCCAGCCGGTCACATCGACCGCTTCGCCGATCGCGTAAAGGCCCGGAACCTTGCGTGCTTCCATGGTCTGTGAGGAAAGGCCGTCCGTCGCGATTCCGCCTGCGACGACCTCGGCCTTGGCGAGACCTTCAGTGCCGTTGGGGGTGAAGCGCCAGTCGGCGAGGCGGCGGGCGGCGTCTTCGAGTCGCTTGTCGGTGAGCGCGACGAGTTCGCCATCGAGGCCGAGCCGGTCGGCGAGGGTTTCGGCGAGGCGTGCCGGCAGGTGGCTCGCGAGGGTGTTGCGGAAGCCGGCGCGGGGTTTGGCGCGCTTGGCTTCGATCAGCCAGTCCGGGCGCTGATCGGGCAGGAAGTCGATGCCGATCGACTCGCCGTGGCGCCAATAGGAGGAGATCTGCAGGATCGCCGGGCCGGAGAGGCCCTTGTGGGTGAACAGGGCGGCCGCGCGAAAGGCGGTCTTGCCGCAGCGGGCGATGACCTCAGCTGCCACGCCCGAGAGGGAGCGGAACAGCGTCTCCTCGCCGCCGAGGGTGAAGGGCACCAGCGCGGGCCTTGGTTCGACCACTTTCAGCCCGAAGCGACGGGCGAGATCATAGGCGAAGCCGGTCGCGCCCATTTTCGGGATTGAGGGGCCACCGGTCGCGATCACCAGTGCGGGGGCGGTTGCGGTGCGGTCGCCATAAGTGACGCGGTACTGGCCGTCGGCGTGATCGATCTCGCGCGCCGGGTGGCCGAGGCTGATGGTGACCTGGCCGGCATCGCATTCGTCGAGCAACATCGCGACGATCTGCTTTGCGGAACCATCGCAGAAGAGCTGGCCGAGCGTCTTTTCGTGCCAGGCGATGCCGTGGCGTTCGACCAGGGCGATGAAATCCGTGGCGGTGTAGCGGCCGAGCGCCGACTTGGCGAAATGGGGATTGGCGGAGAGATAGCGATCGGGCGCGGTGTGGATGTTGGTGAAGTTGCAGCGGCCGCCGCCGGATATCAGGATTTTCTTGCCGGGCTCGTCGGCGTGATCGAGCAGCAGGACGCGGCGCCCGCGCTGGCCCGCGGTGAGCGCGCACATCATGCCTGCGGCGCCTGCGCCGAGGATGATTGCGTCATAGGGTTGGGGATTCATGCTGGCACTCGATTGGTCGCGCACGATCCACCACGGCCGTCACCCCGGACTTGTTCCCGCGTCCATGGTGCCGCGTAAACAACCATTGCGGTGCGTGCGGCACGATGGATGCCGGAACAAGTCCGGCATGACGGGATGGTGGGTTCGCGCATAATCGCCTTCACGCCACCGGCAACCGCAGGCGGAAGCAGGCGCCGGCCGGCACTTCCTTTGCCACGATCGTCCCGCCGGTCGCGGCCAGCAGCGACCGCGCGATGGCGAGGCCGAGGCCTGCGCCGCCGGCTTCGCGGCGGCCGGTGAAGAAGGGTTCGAAGATCCGCTCCAGGTCCGCGATGGCGATGCCGGGGCCGTCATCGGTTACCCAGAGCACTACACCTGTATCGGCGGGTTCGATCCGTATCGTTACCCTGTCCGCCCCGGCCTGGCGGCTATTCTCGACCATCGTCTCGAGCAGCGTCTCGACGACTTCGGGCGTGATCCGGGCCATCGGCACGGCGCCGTCTTCAGCGACCTCGACGGCGAAGCGATCCGACCGGAACGAGTCCGCGACCCGGCGCGCCGCCGCGACCACGTCAGCCCGGGCGCCGGCGTCGACGCTTGCCATGTCGGCGCGCGCCAGATCGAGCAGGCGCTGGACCAGGCGAGATAGTCGGTCCGCGTCCCCGGCGGCATTGGCGATGAAGCGGTGGCGCTCCTCCTCGCTCATCTCGGCGCCGTGCTCGTCGAGCAGTTCGAGCGCGCCGCGAATGCCCGCCAGGGGTGTCTTGAACTCGTGGCTTACCGCTGCGGCGAAATCCTTGAGGTAGCGCGAGCGCCGCTCGATGCGGTCGGCCATCGCGCGGAAATTGTCGTAGAGCAGGGCGATCTCGATCGCTGCGGTTGCGGGCGTTTCCGGGACCGCCGCCCGGCCGCGCGCGATATCCTCGCTTGCCCGGGCCAGCGCATCGATCGGCCGGGCGATGCCGCGCGAGAGCAGGGCGACGAGCACCAGCAAGGTCATCAGGATCAGGACGATGCCGAGCATGATCTTGCCGCGATCCTGATAGATGCCGACGAACAGGCCGCGCGGGCTGCGCGACAGCATCACCACGCCGATCACCCTGCCCTGATCGATCACCGGCCGAGCGTGATGGACCCGGATCGCGTAAGCGCGGCTGATCACTGCAAGCCAGCTCTTCCGCTCATATTCGCCGCGCGCGCGCAGCACGGTGCGCGGCCGGCCGGCGAGCGCCGCCTGGACCTCGGGCAGATTGGCGTAGCTGAGCAGTACGTCGTCGCGGCCGAGCACGACCACGCCGTGCGCATCGAGCAGTCGGGTCGCCGTCAGCGTAACGGCGGCTGCGTCGCTGGCCATCGGCAGCAGGGTATGCGCGACGCGGACAGCGTGGAGATCAGGCATCTTGCGGCCGGTCTCGGCGGGCCTAGGTGGCAGGATGGGCATGGTACGCAGATCGATCGTCGGCGTTTCGGGCGCGAGGTAGAGCCTGTTTCGATCGGGCGCTCCGTCCCGCCAGGCCGATTTATACGCCGATGCCAGTACCACCGACTGCGAGATCAGCTCGGCCTCGGTCTGCTGGACGATCGTGTTCTCATAGACGCGCAGGAACAGGGCGGCGACGCCGGGGAGCGCGGCCACGAACAGGAAGGTGCCGAGCAGGATCGTGCGCAGCCTGAGCTTTGGCCAATGCGCCTTGGCGAAAGTCTTGAAGGCCCGGATCAGATTGGGGATCAACCGCAGCCGCCGATCCGGTAGCCAATGCCGGCACGGGTCTCGATCAGGTCCACCTCTCCGAACTTGGCGCGCAGATTGCGGATATGGCTGTCGATCGTCCGATCAGTGATGGCGAAGCCCGGGCCGTGCAGCCGATCGATGATCGCATCGCGTGAGAAGACCTTGGCAGGCATGGTGGCGAGCAGCAGCAGGAGCTGGAACTCGGTCGCGGTCAGCGGCACCGGAGCGCCGTCCCACCGCGCCTCCCAGCCTTCGGTATCAAGCGTCAGCCGGTTATGGGTGATGCTTTCAGCGCGCGGCGGGGTCGCCGCGCCGCGCTTCAGGATCGCGCCGACCCGCGCCACGACTTCACGCGGCGAGAAGGGCTTCACGACATAATCATCGCCGCCGATCTCGATGCCGACGATGCGGTCGATCTCGTCGTCGCGCGAGGACAGGAACAGGATCGGGAGCGCTGCGGCGGCCGGGGTGCCGCCGCGCAACCGCCGGCACAGATCGAGCCCGTTGAGGCGCGGCATGTTGATATCGAGCACCATCAGATCGGGCATTTCCCGCGTGATTGCGGCGAACGCCTCCTCGCCATCGCTTGCCTCGCTTGGCTGCATGCCGGCCTTGTCGAGCGCGAACATCAGCAGCTCACGGATATGCGGATCGTCATCGACGACAAGGATGCGGTGGCTCATAGGCTTCATCAGTGTCTTCCAGCGCGAGTTCGGTCAATCGCTGGAGATAGATGAGGCGCGTCGATGCCTGATCCGCGGCATGTGGAGAAAATGTGCAGACGGTGATTCGGCGCCGGGTCTGCGACATTCGAGCGCTCAGATTGAACAGCCCCTCCCCTGAAGGGCTACCAGATTCACACATATTGTGGGCGCCCTTCTTCCCCTCTCCTTTCAGGAGAGGGGCAAGCTGCGCAGCAGCGCGGGGTGAGGTTGAGGGCGAGCCGCGCATACTCATCACCCTCACCCTTCCCATCGCTAAAGCGATGGGCCCCTTCCCTCTCCCGCTGGGAGAGGGAGAAGTGGTGCGGGCTATGTGTGAACGCTGTTGCGTCGCTCAGGTCTGTTCGTCCTCGCGGGCGAAGGCCGCTTCGGATTGCTTGTGGAGCGCCCAGAAGTCCCGGACCTCGCGACCCGCGAGCTTCGCTTCGAGCACCGCCAGGTGCGAATGCCAGCCCGCGCCGATGCCGCCTCGCCCGGCCTGGGTCACGCCGGTCTGGGTCAGAACCAGACGGGTCCGCTCACCTTCCCGAGACAGGGCGAACTCGGCAACGCCGTCGCCCCCGCCGAACGTGTAGGCCAGCAGATGCGGCGGCTCGAAGCGGACGATTTTCTCCTGCGACTTCACGCCTTTGTACTTCGCGTAATCGGGCGGATAGGGCACATCGTCAGCCGACAGATTGTCGTGATCGAAGATCAGCTCGAGATCGCCGCCGACGCGCGGCTCCATCTTGCCGGCGGCGAACCAGCGGCCGCGCTTTTCGGAATCGACGAGCCATTCCCACACCGTCTCGACTGGTGTGTCGAGCAGGCGTTCGAGGCGGATGGCGTCGGCAGCGGTCTGAAAGGCCTGCTCAGTCATGAGAGATCACCTTTGCGAGAGACTCGAGGATCGTGGTCCAGCCCTTGCGGGTCTGGTCTTCATACGAGGCCCATTGCGGGTCCATCTCATGAGTCAGGGTCAGGGTAGATCCGGAACCTTTTGGGGCGATGTCGATCGAAACGCGGGTCCAAGCCCCCTCCTCGGCCGGATCGGCGCGGAACAGGAAGACGAGGCGGCGGGGCCGATCGATCACCTCATATTGGAGGTGGTGATGCGCATCGCCCGAGGCGCGGCGTTCGACGACGAGCGCCCGGCCGCCGACGCGCGCGTCGATCTCGACCTTGATCATCTCGCCATCGGGCGTCGCGAACAGGAATTTGCCGGCCTTTTCACGGTCAAGCCAGGCGTCGAACAGCGCCTCGGGCGATGCATCGAAATCGCGTGAGACGGTCAGGATGACGGGTGCACTCATTCCGCACGCTCCTTTTCAGCCTTGAGCAGCGCATCGAGGACGTCGAGCCGCTCGTTCCAGAATTTCTCCCATTGCCTGAGCCATATCTCCGCCTCGCGGAGCGGCTCGGCCTGGAGCCGGCACAATTGCTGGCGGCCGGCCTTGCGGCGTTCGACCAGCCCGGCGCGTTCGAGCGCCTTCACATGCTTGGCGGCGCCCGCGAAGCTCATCGCATGCGGTGCGGCGAGTTCCCCGATACTGCGCTCGCCGCCCGACAGGCTGGCCAGCATGGCGCGGCGGGTGGGATCCGCCAGCGCGGCGAAGATCATGTCGAGTCGTTCAACCATGTGGTTTACAATATGTCGCTAAGGATCGATTGTCAACTAAACGGTTGAATGTTGCGTTTGTTCCGAAACATCGCCGGCGGCCGCGACCGATCGCCTGATCTGATATGAAACGCCTTGCGGCTGAAAGACGCGCCATCGGCAGGGCACGAAAATCGACGGTTTCTCCCTGTTATCGGCAATTAACAGGGAGGATTTTATTTTTTCGCCCGATTTTGGCCGTTTTGTTGGAGTTTTTCGGTAAATTTATCGCTCTTATTCAACGCCTTGCAAGGCGCGCTCCCTGTTATTCAATAACAGGGAGGCGTGTTGGAGATAACAGGGAGAGGTGTTGGACATAACAGGGAGAGCCGCGCCCGTAACAGGGAAGGAACAGGGACAGGCGGAACACCGAGGTTTCGACCGTCATGTCAAAGAGCCGGCCCGAGTTTTTACGCTCCGTCCGGTTTGCACATTGCAACGATTCGGACTGCGGTTGAATCAGCTACCCACGAGCAGGCGCCGCTCAGAGCGCGCTGTCGCGCTGTGCCTTCCAGCGATCCCAGCGCAGCATCCCGACGATATACAGCTCGGCTGCGACAAACGGCGCGATCAGGGCGATCGCGCCGGGCAAGCCAAGCCAGAGATAGCCGAAGCGCCAGATGCAATAGAACAGCACGACCATGCTCTGGACCATGCCGACCAGCCCGGCGGAGCGGAAGCGCGAGCCGAAATGATAGCCGATCCAGAAGGTCCAGCGCGCGAGTACCCAGACGATGGTGCAGGCGACGACAGCGCGCATCGAGGCGCCGTCGCGGGCCTGCACTGCGAGCATCAACAAGCCAGGCACGAACAGCCAGAGCTGCTCGATCGTGTTCTGCACATAGCGCTGATTGACCCGCAGGCGCGGGGACTCCGCCGCCGCGAGCGGATCGATCGCCGGCGTGACCAGCCGCTCATGCGCGACCGCCTCGATCCCCGGTAGCAGCGCCAGCAGGACAGCGACGCCTACACAATGCAGCGCGAACAGGGCGCGCGCGATCTGCGTGGTCATGCCGGGGACCGGAGGCATCAGGCGGTCGATCCCGACCCACAGGCCGATCGCGACCGGCAGGGCCAGCACCACACCCATTGCGAGCGTGCGCTGCTGCGCCTCGATCGAGCCGGGAAGGAGGCGGTGCGACATCGAAGGTCAGTCAGCGAACAACAGGACTGGCGTCTCGAGATATTTCTTGAGCGCCTGGACGAAACTCGCCGCATCCCAGCCATCGACGACGCGGTGATCGCAGCTGATCGAGAGGTTCATCAACTTGGCGCGCCGGATCTCGTCGCCGTCAAAGACGGGGCGTTCGACGATCTTGTTCGGGCCGATGATCGCGACTTCGGGGCGGTTGATCACCGGTGTCGTCGCGATGCCGCCGAGCGGGCCGAGCGAGGTGATGGTGAGGGTCGAGCCGGACAGCTCCTCCGACTTCGCCTTGCCGGTGCGCGCTGCCTCGGCGAGGCGGCCGATCTCGGTTGCGAGCTGCCAGACATTGCGGTCCTGCGCGTCCCGGATGACGGGGACCATCAGCCCGGCGTCGGTCTGAGTCGCCATGCCGAGATGGACCGAACCGTGGCGGGTCACCACGCCGGCTTCGTCGTCATAGCGGGCGTTGATCATAGGGAAGGCGGGGATGGTCTTGCAGATCGCGACGATCATCAGTGGCAGCATGGTGAGCTTGGGCCGGTCGCCGCGATTGGCGTTGAGATCAGCGCGCATGTCCTCGAGCGCGGTTACGTCGATCTCATCGACATAAGTGAAGTGGGGAATGGCGCGTTTCGACGCGGCCATGTTCTCGGCGATGCGGCGGCGCATGCCGATGACCTTTACCGCCTCGTCCGGGCGGGCATGGCTTGCGTGGGGGGCGTGATAGCCCTGGTTTGCGCCGTAGCGGAGATAGGCGTCGAGATCGGCGTGGCGGATTCGGTCGCTATCGGATTTGACGCTGGCGAGGTCAATGCCGAGGTCGGCTGCGCGGGCGCGGACTGCTGGGGAGGCCAGGACGTGTTCTGGCTTACCCCTTCCCTCATCTGCGGGGGGAGAGGCAGTCGGAGGCGATACCGCCTGTGGCTCCACGCTCGCTTCGCTTTGCTCTGGGCCCCTCACCCTCCCAAGCTGCGCTTGGGCCCCTCCCTCTCCCACAAGGGGAGAGGGGTCTGAGATCGTCTCGACTCCGGGATTCTCTGCCTCGAATTGCTCTTCGACCGGCAGATCGCCTGGCGCGATATCGTTGATCGTCTCCGCCGATGGTTCGATCGCGTCTTCGCCATCGACCGCGTCGGTCTCGATCACCACCAGCGCTGCGCCGATCGATACCTGATCGCCGACATCGCCGGCCAGTTCGATGACCGTACCCGTAACGGGAGACTCCATCTCGACCGTTGCCTTGTCGGTCATCATGTCGGCGAGTTGCTGGTCTTCCTCGACGCGGTCGCCGACCGCCACGTGCCAGGCGACGATCTCCGCTTCGGAAATGCCTTCGCCGATATCCGGCAGTTTGAAAACAAAGCGCGCCATGTCAGTCCTTCATCACTTTTTTCAGCGCTTCGCCGATCCGAACCGGGCCGGGGAAATAGGCCCATTCAAGGCTATGCGGATAGGGCGTGTCGAAGCCGGTCACGCGCTCGATCGGCGCCTCGAGATGGTAGAAGCAGCGTTCCTGGACGATCGCGGAGAGCTCGGCGCCGAAGCCGCTGGTGCGGGTCGCTTCATGGACGATCATGCAGCGGCCGGTCTTCTTCACCGAGGCCTCGATCGTTTCGATATCGAGCGGCACCAGGGTGCGCAGATCGATGATTTCCGCGTCCACCCCGGCCTCGGCGATGACCGCCTGGCAGACATGGACCATGGTGCCATAAGCCAGGATGGTGAGCGCCTCGCCGGGGCGGACGATCTTCGCCTTGCCGAGCTCGATCTTGTAATAGCCGGTCGGCACTTCGCCCGCGGGATGCTGCGACCAGTTCTGGGTCGGCTTGTCCCAATGGCCGTCGAATGGGCCGTTATAGATTCGCTTGGGTTCGAAGAAGATCGTCGGATCATTGTCCTCGATCGCGGCGATCAGCAGGCCCTTGGCATCATAGGGCGTTGAGGGGATCACCGTCTTCACGCCCGAGACATGGGTGAAGATGCCCTCGGGGCTCTGGCTGTGGGTCTGTCCGCCGAAGATGCCGCCGCCAAAGGGCGAGCGCACCGTGATCGGCGAGGTGAATTCGCCGGCCGAGCGGTAGCGCAGCCGCGCCGCCTCGCTGACCAGCTGATCGAGCGCTGGATAGATATAATCGGCGAACTGGATCTCGGGCACCGGGCGCAGACCATAGGCGCCCATGCCGACCGCGACGCCGATGATGCCGCACTCGGTGATCGGCGTGTCGAACACCCGCGTCTTGCCGTATTTGGCCTGGAGCCCGGCGGTCGCGCGGAAGACGCCGCCGAAATAGCCGACATCCTCGCCCATCACGATCACGTCCGGATCGCGGGCCATCATCACGTCCATGGCGCTATTGATCGCCTGGATCATGTTCATCCGCGCGGTGCCGTCTTCGCCGCCTTCAGGGGCGATGATGTCGGCGGGATCGGTGATGGCGCTCATGACTTACGTGCCCATGGCCGGCCCGAGGCGGCTTCCTCAGCGAGCATCTGCGCCCGTTGCTCCCTGAGATGCCAGGGCAGTTCTTCGAACACCCCGTCGAACAGCGTATCGAGCGGCTGGTGCAGGCCGTGGCCGAGGATGCCGTTCTGTTCGGCTTCCTTCTGCGCCTTCTTCACCTGCTCGGCGAGCTCGACATCCTGGGCGGCATGGCGCGCCTCGTCCCATTCGCCCAGCGCGATGAGGTGATCCTTCAGCCGGGTGATCGGATCGCCGAGCGGCCAGGCGGTCGCCTCGCCGGCAGAGCGATACTGGCCGGGATCGTCCGAGGTCGAATGGCCTTCGACGCGGTAGGTGAAATGCTCGATCAGGGTGGGACCCTTGTTGGTGCGGGCGCGCTCGGCGGCCCAGGCGGTTGCAGCATAGACAGCGAGTGCGTCATTGCCGTCGACGCGCAGGCCGGCGATGCCATAGCCGATCGCGCGCGCCGCGAAGGTGGTCGATTCAGCGCCCGCGAAACCGGAGAAGCTCGAGATCGCCCATTGATTGTTGACGACGTTGAAGATCACCGGTGCGCGGTAGACGCTGGCGAAAGTGCAGGCGGAGTGGAAATCGCCCTCCGCAGTCGAGCCTTCGCCGCACCAGGTCGCCGCGATGCGGGTGTCGCCCTTGGCGGCCGAGGCCATCGCCCAGCCCACGGCTTGCGGATATTGAGTCGCGAGGTTGCCGGAGATCGAGAAGAAGCCGGCTTCCTTGACGGAATACATGATCGGCAATTGCTTGCCCTGAAGCCGATCGCCCTTGTTCGAATAGATCTGGTTCATCATGTCGACCATCGACCAGCCGCGCGCGATGAGCAGGCCCTGCTGGCGATAGGAGGGGAAGCACATATCCTCATAATCGAGCGCGAAGGCGGCGGCGACCGCGACCGCCTCCTCGCCGGTGCACTTCATGTAGAAGCTGGTCTTGCCCTGGCGCTGGGCACGGAACATGCGCTCGTCGAACGCGCGGGCCAAAGCCATGCTGCGCAGCATGGCGCGCAGCGTCTCGGGCGACAGGCGCGGATTCCAGGGGCCGACCGCCTTGCCCTCATCGTCGAGCACGCGGACCAGCTCATAAGCGAGATCGATGAAGCTCTCAGCCCGGTCGGCTGTGTCGGGCCGGCGCACCTCGCCCGCTGCCGGGATTGTGACCTGAGTGAAATCGACTGTGTCGCCCGGCCGGAATTTGGGCTCGGGCACATAGAGCGACAGCGGTTGCAGATTGGCGCGCGGAAGGTCGCTTGCCATGGGTTCTCCAAATCAAATCGCGGGTGCACATGCGCTCGCATCAAGGGCTAACGCATGGACTCGCTGTTTCGCGCCCTTGTTATAAAATTTCAAAGCGCTTGGCGAGGGGCCTGTCGGAGCGGGCTGTTGCCCTGTGGATCACACGCGACTTGACTCAGTTCCCATAGTAGGAACAAAATGGGAACATCATCATTGAGCGAGTCGTGTTTTTGCCGTCTGCCACCGCCTTGTCCACGTTACGCGAAACCTTGCGCGCGATCGAGGGCGATGGCCTGCGCCGTCGCCCGATATTGCCGTTCGGCGTGGGCGCGATCGATTCGCGGCTGGCGAGCACTGGGTTGAGGCTCGATTCGCTCCACGAGGTCGCCGCCGCCGGCCCCGGCCTTGGCGACGATGCCGCCGCGACTTTGTTCATGGCGGGGATAGCCGCGCGCGCCTGGGGGCCAGTGCTGTGGGTGGTCAGGCGCCGCGACCTGTTCGCGCCCGGCCTGTACCAGTCGGGGCTCGCGCCCGAGCGCGTCGTTTATGCCGAGGCGAATGACGATGCCGAACTGCTCGCGCTGATGGAGGAGGGGATACGGCACCGCGGGCTTGGCGCGGTGATCGGCGAGGTGAAGCGCGCCTCGATGCCCAATACACGCCGGCTGCAGCTGGCGGCTGAGGGCGGCAAGACGATTGCCTTGCTGCTTAAGCGCCATGCCCGCGAGGGCGGCAATCCGCTTGCCGTGCCGTCCGCCGCCGTCACCCGCTGGAGAATCGCCGCCGCGCCCTCGACTCCCCTCCCGGTCGAAGGCGTTGGTTGCCCGCGCTGGCGGATCGATCTGGTCCGCCAGCGCGGCGGCGAACCGCATTCATGGATCATGGAGGCATGCGATGAAACGGGTCGCCTCGCTCTACCTGCCCGACTGGCCGATCGATCGGCTGCGGCGGGCAGCGCGCACCGCCGCGCCGCCTGAGGCGGGGGCGCCATCGCGGGTGGTCGGTATGGAGACGGCGCCGCGCGGCGGCGGCTGGCGTCCTGGCGCGCGCTGGGCGCGGGGGGAGGATTCGGGGCCGGCGTTGCGGCGACTGCGGGGTGACGATGGCGCCCCTCGTTCCTCCCCGGAACGGGGAGGGGGACCGCGCTCTTGCGCGGTGGAGGGGTTTGGAGCGCGGGGCAGCGGTTCCGCGCTCCAAGCCCCTCCACCATCCGCTGAAGAAGCGGATGGTCCCCCTCCCCGTTCCGGGGAGGATTTAGGGAAACTTTTGGTCACCTCCCTCCGCGAGGGCAGCAAGATCCTCATCGCAGCGGCCAGCCCGGCCGCTCGGGCGCTTGATATCAAGCCCGGCATGGCCGTCACCCAGGCGCGCGCTCTGGTGCCCGGGCTCGATATCCGGCCTGCCGATCCCGAGGGCGACCGTGCCGAGCTGACTCGCCTCGCCATCGCGGCGGCGCGCCACTGGTCGCCTGTTGTCGCGCTTTCGGGGGAGGATGGGCTGTTCATCGATATCACCGGCACCGCGCATCTGTTCGGCGGCGAGGAGGCGATGGCGCGGCGAATCGTGCGGCTGCTGGCCCGGCTCGGCTTCACCGCGCGGATCGCGGTGGCGGACAGCGCCGGTGCGGCATGGGCGCTCGCGAGATACGGCCCTTATGCCCGCCGCGGCATTTGCCGGGACGATGGCCGGATCTTGCTGTGCCCGCCTGGCGCACAGGGCGATGCCATCGCCACACTGCCCACGACTGCGCTGCGGCTCGAGCCCGCCGCCGTCGAATTGCTCAGGCGCCTGGGCGTCGACTCGATCGGCCAGCTCGCCGCCATGCCGCGCGCGCCACTCATGCGCCGCTTCGGCGCCGCCATGGTTGCGCGCATCGACCAGGCGCTGGGCCGCATCAGCGAGCCGCTCGACCCTGTCGTTCCGCTCGAGCACATCATGGTCTGCCAGCGTTTTGCCGAGCCGATCCTGACCGGCGAGGTGATCGCGCATTGGCTCGGGCATCTCGTTCCCCAACTGACCGGCAAGCTCGGCGAGGCCGGGCGCGGCGCCCGGATGATAGAACTTGTGGCCGACCGGATCGACGGCAGGCCGCAGACGATCCGGATCGGCGTCGCCCGCGCCAGCCGCGATCCGGCGCATCTCGAACGACTGCTGCTGCGCCGGATCGAGACGATCGACCCCGGTTTCGGCATCGATGCACTGACGCTCCATGTCCGCCGCAGCGAGCCGCTCGGGGCCCAATTGTTTGTCGAGCGGCTGGACGAGGAGACGAAGCCGGATCTGGCGCCTCTGGTCGATACCCTCGCTACCCGGATCGGCACTGGCCGGCTGTGGCGGATGCGGCCGGTGGAAAGCGATGTGCCGGAACGCGCCGCGGCCCCTGCCCCCGTGCTCGACCCGCCCGAACGCGCGGCGCCGCCGCTCAAGCCAGGCGATGTGCGGCAACTCGATCGCACCGCCGATCTTCACCCCTGGCACCATCGCTGGCCGCGCCCGGTGCGCATGCTGCGACGGCCCGAGCTGCTCGATCATGTCATCGCCGAGCTCCCCGACCAGCCGCCACGCCGCTTCACCTGGCGCGGCACGACGCACAAGGTGGTGCGCGCCGACGGCCCTGAACGCGTGCTCGGTGAATGGTGGAAGCGCGCTTCGGAACAGCACAGCGTGCGCGATTATTTCCGGGTGGAGGACGAAGCCGGCCAGCGCTTCTGGCTATTCCGCCGCGGCGACGGCGAACGCAGCGAGACCGGCGATCTCAGCTGGTTCATGCATGGGGCGTTCGGGTGATGTCAGTGCGCGGCGTCGAGCGCCTCGACATGGCCTTTGGCTGCATAGGCAAGGATGGGTCCGTCAGCCGTCAGGACCGGGCAGCCAAGCGACCGCGCCGTGGCAATGATCATGCGATCGGATGGGTCGCCATGAATGTCGCCGGGCAGCGCACCGGCATCGCGCGCGATCGCTGCGTCTATGGATATGATCCTGAACTTGCCCAGGTCCATCAACCGTTCGGTCCATTGGGCAAGCGGCATCGAGAGGGCGATGCGCTGTTTGTCCACCAGCATCGCGATCTCCCAGAACGACATAGCCGAAAGATGGACGTCGCCGGAATCGGCCTCGATCCGTTTTCGCGCCTTTGCACCAAGCCTTTTGCTGTCCTCAGTCAGCCAAAGCAGCACATGCGTATCCAGCAGGATCATGCCGGCCGGGATGCCGGTTTCGACGCGTATAATTCAGCCGGATTGTTCGCGTCCCATTCGGCTTCCCAATCGGGATCGACCGGGCCGATGATATCGCCAAGGATCGTCACCGAGCCTTTCAGGCAGCCGAAGATGCTTTCCGTTAGAGGCGGCCCGGCCTTGCGCGCGCTGAGCGTAAGCGAGGGCTTGCCGCGACGCGTGATGGTCAGCGGCTCTCCGCTGCGTTCCATCTCGTCGATCAGTTTCAGGCTCTTCGCCTTGAACTCGGTTGCGCTCACCATCTTGCCCATAGCGGCACCTCTGGATGAAATGTACATCTCATATAGTCATTTCGTGCGTATCTGCCAATGACCTGGTCCGAGCTCCAGGTGACGACGCATTACAGCTTCCTGCGCGGGGCATCTTCGCCTGAGCAATTGTTCGCCACCGCAGCCAATATGGGCATGCCGGCGCTCGGCATAACCGACCGCAATTCGGTTGGCGGCGTGGTGCGCTCTCTGGTCGCCGCCGAGCAGATCTCTAAACAGGGTTATCCGATCCGGATGATCGCCGGCTGCCGGCTCGATCTGGTCGACGGCACTTCCTTGCTCGTCTGGCCCGAGGACCGGCCGGCCTGGAGCCGCCTCACGCGCCTGCTCACGCTCGGCAAGGGCCGCGCCGATGCCCAGAAGGGCGAGAAGGGGCGATGTTTCCTGCATTGGGAGGATGTCGCTGACTATGCCGCAGGGCTGGTCGGCGCGATCGTGCCCGGGATGACCGAGACCTTTGATCGGGACGATCTTGCCCTGCGCTGGATGACGGATATCTTCGGCGAGCGTGGGCATCTCTGCCTGACGCAGCATCGTCGGCCGGGCGATCCGATGCGGCTGCACCTGCTGGCGGAGAAGGCGCGGCACTTCGGGCTGGCACCCTTGGCCACCGGTGACGTGCTCTATGCCACGCCCGACCAGCGCATGCTGCAGGATGTCGTCACCGCGATCCGCAACACATGCACAATCGATGATCTCGGCTTCCGGCGGGAACGCAGCGCTGATCGCCACCTGAAATCGCCTGAGGAAATGGTGCGGCGCTTCAGGCGCTATCCCGAGGCGATCGCCGCGGCCGAGGCGATCGTCGAGCGCTGCACCTTCTCCTTGCGCGAGTTGAAAGAGCAATATCGTTATCCGGACGAAGTGGTGATCAGTGGAAGGTCGCCGCAGGATGCGCTGGCGAAAATGGCGCGTACCGCGCTCGCCGACCGGTTCGCGCCCGAGCCGATCCCGCCCGCCTATGCGAAGCTGCTCGAGCACGAACTCGCACTGGTCGAGCAGATGGGATACGCGCCCTATTTCCTGACCGTGAATTCCATCGTGCGCTACGCCCGCAGCCAGGAAATCCTGTGCCAGGGCCGCGGCTCGGCGGCGAATTCAGTGATCTGCTTCGTGCTCGGCATCACCTCGATCGATCCGGTCAAGCACAAGCTGCTGTTCGAGCGCTTCATCTCGACCGAGCGCCATGAGCCGCCCGATATCGATGTCGATTTCGAGCATGAGCGGCGTGAGGAAGTGATCCAGTGGATCTATGAAACCTATGGCCATGACCATGCGGCGATGACTGCCGTGGTCAGCCGGTTCCGCACCCGTGGCGCGCTCCGCGAGGTCGGCAAGGCGCTTGGCTTGTCCGAGGATATGACGTCGGCATTGTCGGGCCAGGTCTGGGGCTGGTCGAGCGACGGTTTGCCAACCGAGCATGTCGAGGCACTCAATCTCGACCCTACCGAACAGCGCCTCGCCCTGACGCTCGAGCTGGCCAGGCAGCTGATTGGCTCGCCCCGGCATCTGTCGCAGCATCCCGGCGGCTTTGTGCTGGCGCATGACCGGCTCGACGAGCTGCTGCCCATCGAGCCCGCCGCGATGGTCGATCGGCGCGTGGTCGAATGGGAAAAGCTCGATGTGGAAGAGCTTGGCCTGATGAAGGTCGATATCCTCGGCCTCGGCATGCTCGGCTGCATGCGCCGAACCTTCGATCTGCTGCGCGCACACAAGGGCATCGATCTCAGGCTGGATAGCCCGGCAATGCAGGACGACGACGACGAAACCTTCGCGATGATCTGCAAGGCCGATACGCTCGGCGTCTTCCAGATCGAAAGCCGCGCGCAGATGTCGATGCTGCCACGGATGAGGCCGGAGAATTTCTACGACATCGCCATCCAGGTCGCGATCGTCCGGCCGGGGCCGATCCAGGGCGACATGGTCCATCCCTATCTCAAGCGGCGCGAGCAGAAGCGCAAAGGGAAGGTCGAGATCGAATATCCCAGCCCGAAGCTGCGCGTGGTGCTGGAGAAGACGTTGGGCGTTCCGCTGTTCCAGGAACAGGCGATGCAGGTCGCTATCGTCGGCGCCGGCTTCACCCCGGGCGAAGCAGATCGACTGCGGCGTGCGATGGCGACATTCAAGCAGACCGGCGGGGTCGGCGAATTTCGCGACAAGCTCATCAGTGGCATGCTGGGGAATGGCATCTCGCTCGATTTCGCCGAACGACTGGTCAAGCAGATCGAGGGTTTCGGCAGCTACGGCTTTCCCGAAAGCCATGCCGCGAGTTTCGCCAAGATCGCCTATGCCTCCTCATGGATGAAGTGCCATCATCCCGATATCTTCTGCGCCGCGTTGCTGAACGCGCAGCCGATGGGTTTCTATGCGCCCGCCCAGATCGTCCGCGATGCGCGCGAGCATGGGGTCGAGGCACTGCCGGTGTGCATCAATGGCAGCGATTGGGACACGATCGTCGTTCCGGCTGCACCGAACCTCCGGCGGCGCGACGACCGGTTCTGCGGCAGCGACGAGGATTGGCGGAGCCTCATGCCGCTGCGGCTCGGCATGCGGATCGTGCTTGGGCTCAGCGAGGATGATGCAGAGGCGATCTTGGAAGCCCGCACGGCCGGGCCGTTCACCTCGGTAGAGGATGTCTGGCGTCGTTCCGGCGTGAAGCCGGCGGCGCTCGAGAAGCTCGCCAGGGCCGATGCTTTTCAGTGCCTCGGCCTCAACCGGCGCCAGGCACTGTGGGCAATCAAGGGGCTGGGCCAGGCACCGCTTTCCTTGCTCACCGCTGCCGACAATCGTGCCGGCGCCATCCTTCCCGAATCACGCGAGCCGGCCGTCGCGCTGATTCCGCTCACCGCGGGCCGGGAAGTGGTTGAGGATTATCGCGCGACCCAGCTCACGCTGCGCAACCACCCACTCCATTTCCTGCGCGGAGAGCTCAATCGGCTGCGCATCCGGAAATGCGCGGATCTCAAGACGATGAAGGATGGGGTACGGGTCGAGGTGGCCGGGATCATCCTGGTGCGGCAACGGCCGGGCAGTGCCGAGGGCGTTGTGTTCATCACGCTGGAGGACGAGACGGGAATCGCCAACGCGATCCTGTGGAAAGACCGGTTCGAGGCACAGCGGCGCATCGTGATGTCGGCCTCGATGATCAGCGTGGTCGGCCATGTGCAATCGGAAAGCGGCGTGATCCATGTCGTTGCGGATCGAATCGTGGATCATACCCATTTGCTGCGGAGCATTGGCGATCTGGAGTTGCCCAACATGAAGATGCCGGGCGATGGCGCCACGCATGGCGGGACGATCGATCCGCGCGATCGTCAGAAGCTGCCGCTATTTGCCGGGCTTGAGGAGGTCATTCCGATCAAGTCGCACGACTTCCACTGAACTTATTCCTCCCCGAGCTTGCTCGGGGAGGGGGACCGCCCGCTTCTTCAGCGGGTGGTGGAGGGGCTTGGAGCGAGGCCACGTCGCCGCGCTCCAAGCCCCTCCACCATTCGCCAGAAGAGGCGAATGGTCCCCCTCCCCGTGCCGGGGAGGAATTAAGTCATTCCACCGTCTGCTCGATCACCCCAAAGATCGGATGGTGGCGATCATCCTCGGCCCAGATCCTCACCGTATCGCCCTTCTTCAGAAACGGCGTCACCGCCGCACCGCCCTGGATCGTCTCGACCGTGCGCACTTCGGCAATGCAGGAATAGCCGACGCCGCCATCAGCGATCGGCTTGCCCGGGCCGCCATCGGCACCGCGATTCGAGACGGTGCCCGAGCCGATGATCGTCCCCGCGCCAAGCGCCCGCGTCTTTGCGGCATGAGCGATCAGCGTGCCGAAATCGAAGGTCATGTCCTCGCCCGCTTCGGCCCGGCCGAACGGCTTGCCGTTCAGATCGACCATCAGCTTGCGGTTGAGCTTGCCATCCTTCCACCAGTCGCCGAGCGCTTCGGGCGTCACGAAGACCGGTGAAAAGGCGCTGGCCGGCTTTGACTGGAAGAAGCCGAAGCCCTTGGCCAGCTCGCCCGGGATCAGGTTGCGCAGCGACACGTCATTGGTCAGCCCGACCAACCGCACCGCCGCCAGCGCTTCGTCGCGGCTCGCACCGAGCGGCACGTCGCCGGTCACCACAACCACTTCGCCCTCGAGATCACAGCCCCAGGCTTCATCCGCGAGCGGGATCGGGTCGCGCGGGCCGAGGAATCCGTCGGAGCCGCCCTGATACATCAGCGGATCATGCCAGAAACTGTCCGGCATCTCGGCGGCGCGCGCCTGCCGCACCAAAGCGACATGGTTCACATAGGCAGAGCCGTCAGCCCATTGATAGGCCCGCGGCAAAGGCGCCGCCGCGTCACGCTCATGGAAGCGCCGCATCGGGATCATCTCGTGTTCGAGATCGGTCGCGAGATTCTGCAGATCGGGCAGCAGCCGGTCCCAGTCGTCGAGCGCTGCCTGCAGGGTGGGGGCGATGTGCCCCGCATCGGCATACCAGGCCAGATCGTTCGAGACGATGACGAGCTTGCCGTCGCGTCCATGCTTGAGGCTGGCCAGTTTCATGCGCTCTCCTGTGTTTCGACTGAGCATAGTCCGATCGTCCCGGCTGTCGAGCGGCAGCGCGCTTGACGTTCGCGTAAACGCGCCGCACACCCTCAAGAAAAGTTGCAGGAGAGGACTGAAAATGACCCCCGACACAATCCCGGGCCGCTTCGCGTACAACGAAGATCATGAAGCCTTTCGCGAGACGGTGCGCAGCTTCCTGCAGAAGGAAGGCGTGCCCAACGTCACCGATTGGGAAGCGAATCGACTCGTCCCCAAGGAATTCTGGCGCAAGGCCGGCCAGATCGGCCTGCTCTGCCCGACCGTGCCCGAGGCCTATGGCGGGCTCGGCCTCGATTTCGGCTATAACTCGATCGTCAATGAGGAGCTCGCCTATAACGGTGTCCCCGCCGGCTTCACGCTCCATTCCGATATCGTATGCGACTATATCGTCGCTTATGGCTCGGAAGAGCAGAAGCAGCATTGGCTGCCGCGCTTCGTCTCGGGCGAGACGATCACTGCGATCGCGATGACCGAGCCGGGCACCGGATCCGACCTGCAGTCGATCCGCACCAGCGCGAAGAAGGACGGCAACCATTATGTCGTCAACGGCTCCAAGACCTATATCACCAATGGCCAGAATGCTGATCTGATCCTGGTCGTCGCCAAGACCGATCCCGATGCCAAGCCCGCCTACAAGGGCATGTCGATTCTGCTGATCGAAAGCGACCGCGAAGGCTTCCAGCGCGGGCGCAAGCTCGACAAGATCGGCCAGGATGCCGCCGACACAAGCGAGCTGTTCTTCGAGGACGTCCGCGTGCCGATGACCAACTGCCTGGGCGAGGAAGGCAAGGGCTTCATCTATCTGATGAGCCAGCTGCCCCAGGAGCGGCTGTCGATCGCCGTCGGGGTCCAGGCCTCGGCGCAAAAGGCGTTCGACGAGACGGTCGAGTTCACCAAGAGCCGCAAGGCCTTTGCCGAGATGGTATTCGATTTCCAGAATACGCGCTTCGTGCTCGCCGACCTCAAGAGCAAGCTTCAGGTCGGCTGGGCCCATCTCGACTGGGCGATCCAGCGCCATCTGAAAGGCGAACTCACCCCGACCGAGGGCGCCGCCGCCAAGCTGTGGCACACCGAGCTGCAATGGGAGGTGATGGACAAATGCCTCCAGCTCCATGGCGGCGCCGGCTATATGAATGAATATCCGATCGCGCGGATGTGGCGCGCGGCCCGCGTCAGCCGCATCTATGGCGGCACGAACGAGATCATGAAGGAGCTGATCGGGCGGTCGCTATAGGGTCGAATTCGATCAAGATTAGTCAGCCCCTCCCCTTCAGGGGAGGGGTTGGGGGTGGGGCTGGGGCAGCG
>NZ_JBFUHA010000004.1:0-484845 GCF_056402635.1 Sphingomonas sp. P3_C5 | reverse complement strand
GGCGACGGGGAGGCAGCCGGCCTCCTTCGCGCGATCGAGCGCCTCGGCGGAGAGATCGAAGGCGCGGACATCATGCCCCTTCTTCGCGAGGTTCGCGGCCATGCCGCCGCCCATATTGCCGAGACCGATAAATCCGACGCGTGCCATGTTATTTCCCCGTCCACTTTCCCGGCCGCTTCTCGACAAAGGCGGCCATGCCTTCCTTCTGGTCTTCAGTACCGAACATGCCGTGGAACAGCCTGCGTTCGAACTGCACGCCCATGGCGAGGCTGGTCTCGAAAGCGGCGTTGACCATTTCCTTGTTCGCCAGCACCGCGAGCGGCGCCATGGATGCGATCGTGGCGGCGGTCTTCACCGCTTCCTCGATCAGATCGGCGGCGGGGATGATACGGCTGACAAGACCGCTGCGTTCCGCTTCCTCGGCGTTCATCATGCGGCCGGTCAGGCACATCTCCATCGCCTTGGCCTTGCCGACCGCACGTGTAAGACGCTGCGAGCCGCCCATGCCGGGCGTGACCGCGAGCTTGATCTCGGGCTGGCCGAACTTCGCCGTGTCCGCCGCAAGGATGAAGTCGCACATCATCGCGACCTCGCAGCCGCCGCCGAGCGCGAAGCCGGCGACCGCGGCAATGATCGGCTTGCGTGTCGCGGCGAACCGGTCCCAGCCGGAGAAGAAATCATGGCCGTACATGTCGGCAAAGCCTTGGGCCTGCATCTCCTTGATGTCGGCACCAGCGGCAAAGGCCTTTTCGCTGCCGGTGAGCACGGCGCAGCCCTGTGACGGATCGGCGTCGAACGCGGCGACCGCGGCGAGCAGATCGGCCAGGATCTGGCTGTTGAGCGCGTTCAGCGCCTGGGGCCGGTTGAGCGTGATCAGCGTGACCGCGCCGCGCTGCTCGACCAGGATGGTTTCGTAAATCATGACTGATAGCTCATGTCTGGGCGATCCTCTGTCAGCAAAGTTCGGGCAAGGGAGACCATTCCCGCTCTGGTGCGAGAGGCGCGAATAACGAATCGAGCAGCGTTTCATCGACCAGGTCCGCGCTCGGCGGGTCCCAGCGCGGCGTGTCCTTGTCGATCATCATTGCGCGAACCCCTTCGACGAAATCGGGGCGGCGGATCACATGGCAGGCAATGCGGAACTCGTTGCGCATGTTCTGCGCAAAATCGGTCATGCCGGCGCCCTCAACGAGCTGACGAAGCGCAACTTTGACGGCTTGAGGTGATCTTGCGGCGAGCGCCTCGCGTTGGTCTCGCGCCCATGTAGAGGGGTCCGCTGCAACGGCGTTGGCAATCTCGCCAAAGCTGTCCGACGCAAAGAGCTTTTCGATCATGGGCAAAGCCGCGGTGATCGCCGCCGCCGGGGGCCGGCCGCATTCGACCCGAAGAATGGACTGGATCGAATCGGGATAGGCGATCAGCCGTTCCTTGACGGCTTCCAGTCGCTCCGACTCGAGATAGTGCGACGCAATTCCCAGGGCTACAGCATCGGGTCCGCCCAGCTTCGCGCTGGTCAAGGCGAGCCAGACCCCCGCCCGCCGCGGAAGGCGCGAGAGATACCAGCCACCCCCGACATCGGGGAAAAGGCCGATGCCGGTCTCAGGCATCGCGAAGACAGTGCGTTCCGTCGCAATCCGAAAGGGTGCCGGCATAGAGATGCCAACGCCGCCGCCCATCGTGATGCCATCCATGAAAGCGACAACCGGCTTGGTGTAGGTGAAGAGCAAATGGTTGAGCCGATATTCGGCAAGGAAGAATTCCTCAGCCTCGACACAGTCGCCGCCGGCGCTTTGCGCCAACATGCGAATGTCGCCACCTGCACAGAAACCGCGCCCCTCGGCATGATCGAGCAGCACCGCTTTGATCGACGGATCGCCGCGCCATGCGAGAAGCGCACGCGTCATCGCATCAATCATTGGTCGTGTGAGCGCATGGATGGCGCGCGGCCGGTTGAGGCGCAGGCGACCGACCGCACCCTGAACGGACGTGATGACCTCCTGGTTCATTGCCGAACAAGCTCGCGGCCGACGATCATCCGCATCACCTGATTGGTGCCTTCGAGGATCGAGTGGACCCGCAGGTCGCGCCAGAAGCGCTCGATCGGATAGTCCATGAGATACCCATAGCCGCCATGAAGCTGCAGCGCGCGGTCGGCGATCGAGCAGCCGGTATCGGTCGCGAGGCGCTTCGCCATGGCAGCGAACCTGGTCTTGTCCGGCGCGTTCGCCGTCACCTTGGCGGCCGCCATGTAGAGCAGCGCGCGCGCCGCTTCGAGGTCGGTCGCCATGTCGGCGAGCGTGAACTGCGTGTTCTGAAAATCCGCGATCGCACTGCCGAACTGCTTGCGCTCCCTGGTATAATTCACCGCCTCGTCGAGGCAGCGCTGCGCCCCGCCGAGCGAGCAGGCGCCGATGTTGAGACGCCCACCGTCCAACCCCATCATCGCAATGCGGAAGCCTTCGCCTTCGCCGCCGATGCGATTCTCGACCGGGACGCGGACCTCATCGAGGATCACCTGCGCGGTCGGCTGCGAATGCCAGCCGAGCTTGCGCTCCTGCGCACCGAAGCTGACACCGGACATGTCCTTCTCGATCACGAGGCACGAGATCCCCTTCGCGCCCAGTCCCTCAGCCGTGTCTGGGCCGGTGCGGACCATCACGACATAGATCTCGTTCTCGCCGCCGCCCGAGATGAACTGCTTCGTTCCGGTGACGACATAGTGGCCGCCATCCCTGACCGCCCTGGTCCCGAGCGAGGCGGCGTCCGAGCCAGCGCCGGCTTCGGTCAGGGCATAGCTGGCGATCCGCTCCATCGTGATCAGCGAGGGAAGGTATTTGTCCTTGGCCGCCTTGCCGCCGAAGCAGTCGATCATCCAGGTCGCCATATTGTGGATCGATATGAAGGCGCTGGTCGAGGGACAGCCATAAGCCATCGCCTCCATGATCAGCGCCGATTCGAGCCGGCCCAGCCCGATGCCGCCGCTCGCTTCGGAGACATAGATCGAACCGAAGCCGAGCTCGGCGGCGGCACGGATCGTGTCGCGCGGGAAGATGTGCTTCTCGTCCCATTCCGCGGCAAGCGGGGTGATCGCATCGGCCGTGAACTGGCGCGCCGTCTCCTGGATCTGGATCTGCTCGTCGGTAAGCTCGAACGGACCGGTCATGCAGCCACTCTCGCAGCAAGGTCCTTGAGAGAGCGTGCCGGGTCGGCAAGCTGGTCCGGCGTTGCCGTCGAACCACCCAGCACCAGGGTCCGGCCCTGGACGAAGTCGCGGGCGGCATTGACGCAGTCGAGCGCGATGACGCGGCCAAGGCGACGGTAGATGACCGAGAAACTGCGGCCGCCCACCTCGCCTCGCAACACGGTCGAGTCGTGCCCCGCGGAAATCCCGACGGTCTGAAGCCGCAGGTCATATTGGTTCGACCAGAACCACGGAACCGCATCATAGGTGACCGTCTGACCGAGGATGGTCCCGGCGACGACATGTGCCTGGTCATGCGCATTCTGGACGGACTCGAGGCGGAGCGGACTTTCGGCGGCAAAGCGATTGGGATGGAGCGCACAATCCCCAATCGCGAAGATATCTGCGAGCGAGGTCCGGCAATCGGGGCCGATCTCGACGCCGTTGCCGCCTCGCGCGCCGGCGGCAAGCAGGGGGCCAACTGCCGGTTCGATGCCGATCCCGACAATCACTATCTGCGCGGGGACAAATTCGCCCGCTGCGAGCCTGACGCCCGTGACCCGTTCGTCGCCCTCGATCCGCTCGACCAGCGCGTTCAGTCGGATGTCCACGCCGTGCGCACGGTGCTCCCGTTCGTAGAAGCGCGACACATGCTCGCCCGCGACCCGCGCCAGCACGCGATCGAGCGCTTCGAGCAGCACGACCTGTTTGCCGAGCTTGCGCAACACGGCGGCTGCTTCGAGACCGATATAGCCTCCGCCAATCACGATCACCTGCTCGACCCGAGGCAATTCCGCGAGCAGGCGATCGATGTCGGCGCGCGTACGAATCGCATGGACGCCGTCCAGATCATGGCCGCGGCAGGTGAGGCGCCGCGCCGACCCTCCGGCCGACCAGATCAGCTTGCCGTACTCGATGACCTCGCCTGTCGACAGACGGACGCGATGCGCGCCGGCGTCCACGGCGATGACGCCATGGCCGAGGATCGTCTCGATGCCGCGCTCGGCCCAGAAGCCGGACGGGCGGATCAGGATCCGTTCGAACGGCTTGTCGCCCGACAGATAGTCCTTGGACAGCGGCGGCCGCTCATAGGGAAGGTCAGTCTCGGCTCCGATCAACGCAATCGACCCCTCGAACTTCCCCTGGCGAAGCGCGATCGCGGCCGCGGCACCACCATGCCCGGCACCGACGATCACGACATCGAAAGCGCGAACGGAGTCCGCCATGTCAGGCAGCCTGCTCACACGCTTCCGTCCTGTGAAGGAGCGACAAGATCTGCCAGGCTTGGGAATCGATCATGGCGCGGATCGCCTCGTCGGCCAGCGCGCCCTCGCCATCGAACGGCTTTTGCTGGACGCTGTTGACCCCGATTCCCAGAGGAGTCGGCCAACCGCGCAGGGCATGCACGATGTCGCGCTGTGCGCTCATGGTGATCCCCGTCGCCTGCCAGCCGGCGGCGGTGACGACCAGGCCGACCGGGCATCCGTCGAGATAGACGCGCGCGTCGGTTCGGGTGTCCTCGATCAGGTCGATCGCGTTCTTGACCAGGGCTGACACGCTGCCGTGATAGCCGGGTGTGGCGATCACAAAACCATTCGCCTCACGCACTGCAGCGATGAGGTCGGCCTGGGCTGGGCTCCGCTCGGGATTCTCCGGAACATAGTGCGGCAGCGAGAGCAGATGCTCGCCTCCGAACATACGCGTGCACGCGCCACGCGCTTCGCAGGAAGCGAGGACTGCCCGCGCCAGCCGCTCGGTTGTCGAACCCGGCCTGGCAGTGCCGCCAATGCCGACGATATAGGGTCGTGCCACGATCGCTCCTCCATTCGCGGTTCGCCTGAACCAGCCTCGAGCGATGCGACCCTATCCAATGGCAGGTAGTCAGAAGGCATTGCTGCCCGAGCGCTGGAAGATCAGGCGAGGCTAAACGATGGATTTGAGGATTACCGACACGGTCGCGCTGGCGACCGGTGCGGGGCCAGGCATTGGCTGCGCGGAGGCCAAAGGCTCCGCGCCGAAGGGGACAAGGTCGCCGTCGCCGCGCATGAACAGTCGTCGATCAACGCGACGGTCGAGGCGACTCGCGCAGCTGGCGAGGCGATCCACGCGTCCGGTCGCGAGCCGTTGCCCTACACCGGCATCCCAGAATTCCGACGGGCATTGATGTCGACAATTATGGGGCAATGACAAAATTGGGCGCGGGCGGGACATCGTCGAGATTGCAACTTGTCTTCGACCGGGCGTTTGGTCCCGGCTGTTAATGGTGCATTACACGGGCCAGGGATTGAATTCGTCTCGCCTGCAAAATTAGAATTCTTCTGCGGTGAATGCGAGCGCAGTGTGCGAACCTGTTGTGATCTGAGCAGTCAAGGCACGCCCCTGCGGCAGCATCTTCTCCATGAACCAGTTGGCCAATTTGACTTTCGAGGCATGGAGTGGCGTGTCTCCCCGCGCACCGGAGGCGGCCATTCGCGCCCACATCCATCCCAGGCAGACCAGGGCGAACAATCGCAGGTAGTCAGCCGCGACAGCGCCGAGCATATCCATTCCCCACCCACTCAGAGTGCGAGTTACGTCGCGCAGGGCGACGAGAAGGTCGGCCGAGGCGTTCGAGATTGCACGTGCCGCTTCGACCTCTGCGGCAACGGCCAGATCGTTGGCGACCAGGTCGAAGAATGCATCCACCACCGAACCGCCGCCAAGTGCGAGCTTGCGGCTAATGAGGTCCATGGCCTGCACGCCGTTGGTGCCCTCGTAAATCTGCGCGATGCGAGCATCGCGGACGAATTGTTCCATGCCCCACTCGCGAATGTAGCCATGACCACCGAAAACCTGCTGCGCCTGAACCGCACTTTCGAATCCCAGATCGGTAAATGCCGCCTTGACGACAGGTGTGAGCAGGGCAACGAAATTGTCAGCCTTGGCTCGCTCCGTCGGATTGGGGTGGGAATTCGCCTTATCCAACTGAAGCGCCGTCCAACCACCAAGCGCTCGCCCAGCCTCGACGAAGCTGCGGATGCCCAGCAGCATGCGCCGTACGTCGGCATGCTCTATGATCGCTACTGGCCCGCGCGCGCCGTCTGCGCTTCGACCTTGCAAGCGTTCCCTGGCATAGCCCGCGGCTTGCTGGTAGGCGCCACCAGCCACGCCAAGTCCCTGGATGCCGACCATCAGTCGTTCCGCGTTCATCATCGTGAACATGGCGGTCAGCCCTCGATGCGGCTCGCCGACCAGCCAGCCGATCGCCCCATCGTAATTCATCACACAGGTTGGCTGGGCGTGGATGCCCATCTTCTTCTCGAGTGCGCCGACTGACGTCGCGTTACGCTCCGTTACGCCACCCTTGTCGTCTGGGAGGAATTTGGGAACCAGGAACAGACTGATACCTTTTACCCCGGCGGGTGCATCAGGCAGTCGGGCGAGCACAAGGTGAACAACGTTGCCGCCAAAATCGTGATCGCCCGACGATATGAAAATCTTGGTTCCGGTAACGGTATAGCTGCCGTCCTCGTTCGGTTCGGCGCGGGTCCTGAGGAGGGCGAGATCGGTGCCGGCGCTGCTTTCGGTCAGTGCCATGGCACCGGTCCACTCGCCACGTACCATCGGCGGCAGATAAACAGCCTTTAACTCGTCCGAGGCATGTGCTGCGATCGCTTCGCTGGCCCCGCGGGTCAGGCCTGGGAACAGGCCGAACGACAGGTTTGTGGCCGACATCATCTCATCCAGCCAAAGCTGGAGGATGAACGGCAGTCCCTGCCCGCCCCAAGCCGGATCTGCCGAAAGTGAGGTCCATCCGCCATCGCTGAACGCGCGCCAGGCCTCGGCAAAGCCGGGCGGCGTCGTCACCTCGCCATTACTCAGGATTGCGCCGCGTTCGTCCCCCTCACGGTTTAGCGGCTGAAGCTGTTGGGCGCAGAATTTCCCGGCCTCCTCGAGAACCGCACGGGCCAAGCCCGCATCCAGGTCGTCGCGGCCCAGTTCCAGCATCGCCTGATCGAAGCCGAGCACTTCGTGCAGGAGGAAGGCATAATCGGCAATCGGAGGTACATAGGTTTGCATGGCGATCGATCTCGAAATGCGATTTACCGGGGCTGACCATCTACGACGGCCGCCCCCTCGGTCGGGAGCACTTGCTGGCCGACCACGTTCAATCCGTAACCCTCGATCGCGACGATATTGCGGGTCACGTCAGTGTTGGTCAGCAGGATCAGGTCGTGAACGCCCATGTCCGCGAGAATCTGCGCGCCGATCCCGTAGCTGCGCAAATCCATCATCGAAGTCACTTCGCCGCGGACCTCTGCGGTGAACTGCTCATGATCCGGAGCGATCAGCAGCACGACGAGGCCTGCGCCTGCCTTGCCGACCTCTACCATGGCGCGTTGGAGCGCCCGCTTGCGCGGCCCTGCTTGCCCTAAAATGTCCGAGAGGATCGAAATGCCATGGACGCGAACCAGTGTTGCTTGATCGGCAACGACCGACCCCTTCTGGAGCAC
Source organism: Sphingomonas sp. P3_C5 (assembly GCF_056402635.1). NCBI lineage: Bacteria > Pseudomonadati > Pseudomonadota > Alphaproteobacteria > Sphingomonadales > Sphingomonadaceae > Sphingomonas > Sphingomonas sp. P3_C5. The sequence continues at coordinate 477,171 of NZ_JBFUHA010000004.1, read as the reverse complement.
GAGATGAATCGTACCATCGACCTTGTTGCGATAGGTATGGATCGTCCAGTCGCCGCCGTAATCGGAACGGAACGGAGAATGGCCGATGCATTCCACAAGATGGTCATTACGCCGGCGATATTCGATGAGGTCGCGAATTGTCCCCATCTTGAGCCCGTGCTTGCGCGCAAACGGAACAAGATCGTCCATTCGCGCCATCGTCCCGTCTTCCTTCATGATCTCACAGATCACGCCGGAAGGATTCAGTCCKGCCAGGCGCGAGATATCGACGGCGGCTTCAGTGTGACCGGCGCGAACCAGCACGCCCCCGTCGCGCGCGATCAAGGGGAAGACATGGCCGGGCGTCACGATATCTTCGCGGCCCTTGGAGGCGTCGATGGCGACTGCGACTGTGCGTGCGCGGTCACCGGCAGAAATTCCGGTGGTGACGCCCTCGCCCGCCTCGATCGAGACCGTGAAAGCAGTTTCGTGGCGGGTCCCGTTGTTGCGGCTCATCAATTCAAGGCCGAGCTGTTCGGCACGTGCGCGGGTCAGGGTCAGGCAGACCAGTCCCCGACCATGCGTGGCCATGAAGTTCACAGCATCCGGCGTGGCCATTTGCGCCGGGATAACGAGGTCACCTTCGTTCTCGCGATCCTCATCATCGACCAGAACGAACATGCGCCCGTTTCGCGCCTCTTCGATGATGTCCTCGATCGGAACGAGGACCGGAGAATCCTCTCCGTCTTCAAAAAAGCGCTCGAGCTTCCCAAGCGTCGCGGCGGTCGGCGTCCAGTCCGCCTCGGCGATTTCCCGCAAGGCGTCGGCCGGCAGGCCCGCTGCACGGGCGAGGCCCGAACGCGACAGACCTCCGTCCACAACGAGGCGGCGGGCCTTTTCGATTAGCATTTTAGACATCACGCAATCCGTCCACAAAGTGTGCGACTTAGTCATACTGTAAGACAAGGTGCGGACAAGCTCAGGGTCTGCACGCCCTTCGGACTGCTGACCCAAAGTCCGCGAATAGTCCCTTGGAGTTTACCCGCGGAGCCGAACGCAAAAAAGGGCGGCTCGGGCTTACACCCGAACCGCCCCCAGATAGATCAGAACTTGTAGCCGAGTTCGAGCCCGAACATCCGCGGTTCTGCGTAGTTGCGGGTGACAATGCCAATAGCGCTGGCCGCTGCCACACCGGCGATCGAGTAGGTCTTGTTGAAGACGTTGCGCATATAGACGGAGGCCGAGAGACCGGTACCCGAGATGTCCGACCATTCGAGCCGCGCGTTGGCCACCGTGAACGCCGGAAGCGTATCGCCGCTGACGTAGAAGCTGCCCTGATAGTAGAGGTCGAAGTTGGCAGTTACGTGACCGTCGAGCGGACGGACCGGCATGACCCAGCGCACCGCTGAGGTGAGCGCCCACTTCGGCGAGGCCGGGAGTGGCAGAGCGGTCGAGAGCCCTGGGATGTTCGGAAGCGTCGTCTTTATTAATTTCGAGTCTGTATAAACCGCCGAGTTGGTCCACGACAGGCCGGACACCGGCTGCAGCGTCAGTTCGGCTTCGAAGCCCTTGATATGATAATCGCCCACATTGACGTTGATCGCGGTGAACTGCGGTGCCGCCGGATCGCCTGTGGGAACGATGCCACTGGTATTGAAGCCCAGCACGCCATTGGTGTACCAAGAATAGTACAGTGCCAGGTTGAAGCGTGCCTTGCCTTCGCCCAGCGGGAACTCGGACTTTAAGCCAAGTTCGACGTCCTTGATGATTTCAGGCTTGATCGTCTGGTAGGGGCGGAGGTCAGCGCCGGTGGAGGCACCGCAGAGGCCACTGGTGCTGCTGGTGGTGCAGGGGCTGTTGAAAAGCGGATAGTTCAGCCCGCCTTCACGGTAGCCCTTGCGATGGGTCGCATAGACAAGGATGCTGTCGTTGACCTGCCAGTCGACTGCAAGGTTGTAGGTCCAGGCGTGCTCCTTTTCGGTAGCAATGGTGGCGCCGGGCGCGCCGGGACAGTTGCTTGGCAGGACCGACGGTTCGCCGGTCGTGGCATCCGTGAGGACCCCGACCGCGAAGGATTGCACCGTGACCGCTGAACAACCGGTGGTCGCGGTGGTGTTATAGCGGATGCCACCGGTGAGCTTCACCGCGTCTATGACCTTGAAGCTGGCCTGGCCAAATGCAGCCTTGTTGACCTTGCTTTGGTAGGCCAAGGTCCACTTGCCTGACGGGGCGAAGGCGACGAAGTTGGTGCCGCTGCTCTGCCCGTTCGGCGATTCATGAATATAGAACAGGCCCACAAGGTAATCCAGGCGACCGTCCAGCAGCTTGCCATAGGCATGAAGCTCGTCGCTGTACTGCTTCTCGGAATCGCGGGCGAACCCGTCGATCAGCGGCAGCGGCGAGTCGACGCCGTCGACGTTGAAGCTGGTGCGAACGCGGGTTTGACGATAGCCGAAGATGTTGCGCAGGGTCAGGCCGTCCGTGATTTCCATCTCGGTCTTGTTCGAAATGCCCAGCTGCTTGCGATAGAGGTTCTGGACGATATCCGAATAGGTGGTGCGAAGACCGGCTGCCCGCTGGCGGGCCAGTTGGTCGTCGATGTCGTAGCCCGGGCCTGCAAGCGCCGGAACCGCTGGCAAACCCGCGCATCCAGCGGGGTTATTGGCGCTAACAGTGTTGCAGTCGAAGAAGTGGGCCAGCTGCGGAATACGGATTGCGCCACCACCGATAAGGCCCGTGAGCACCGCGCCCGGACCGACTTCATCCGCGAGATAATAGTCGAACACCGTGGTGTTGCGGATACCGTTGGTCGGTGTGATCAGCAGGCTGGCGCGGAACGAATCAGTGTGAACATCGTCAGCATCGCCACCCTTCCCGATGACGTGGGTGTAGCCATCGCGCCGCGAAATCTTGCCGGCGACGCGCAGGGCGATCTTGTCCTGAATGATCGGCAGGTTGAGCGCGCCCTCGAGGTCGCGGGTGTTGTAGTTGCCGTAGGTGCCTTGAACGTAACCGCCCAGCTCGTAGGTGGGCGCCTGCGGCGTGAGCAGGATGGCGCCGCCTATGGCGTTGCGGCCGAACAGCGTGCCCTGCGGACCTTTCAGGACCTGGATGTTGCTCATGTCGTACGGCGTGATGTTTGACCCGTTGAAGTACAGCGGGATATCGGCGAAGTAAGTGATCACCGCGTTCGGCGCGTTGCCCGAAGCCGTGCGCTGAAGACCGCGCATGACCACGTTCATGGCGGCGCCGCCACCCTGAGACGCGAAGCGGAGGCCCGGTGCGATCAAGGTAAGGTCGCCCAGACGGGTGACATGATGCTCCTCAAGCGCGGCGCCACTGAACGCGACGACCGAAACCGGCACCTTCTGCGCGTTTTCCTCACGGCGATTGGCGGTGACGATGATGTCGCGAAGGCCATTCTCATCGCTGTCGGCAGTGGCGGGTGCGGCATCGGGTTTCGCCGCAGGATTCGCCGCAGGAGCAGCCTGCCCGTGCGCCGCGCTCGCCGAAACAGCAAGGGCCGCAACGGCCAACCCGCCTAGAAAATTGTACTTTCTCATTATCCTCTCCCCTATCAACTGCCGACACTGGCATTGGGCCAATGTTTGGCCTCGCTGGTGACCCTTATCTGGATATCCCTCGAGCGAGCTCGATGCTTAATCGGCTGCAAAACCCCCTCATCCTACCTAGAGATAGGTCGACCTGCCCAAATTCGACAATAGTCGCGTCATGGTCCTGACCCGCGACGGCATTGTGGCCGCCACGGATTTGCTCAACCTATTGTGATAGAAACCAATTAATGTCGCACCTGCTATTTTTGACCGGAGTGATAAGAAATTTTCAATCGCCACCAGGTCAAGACAGGTGGCGGCGCGAACCGCGCTGCCCGGCAGGACCGTCATCGGCCAGTTTCAAAAGCATTCAGCAGAATTGCACCTCTCCGCAGCGCAGGTCGCCAGCATCTTTTACGGAATGTCAGGCATGGCACGACGGCGGCTGGACTGTTGGGCATGAAGCTGGGACTGCCCTTGCCTATGGGCACCCCGAGTTCGGGCGGCGCAATGGCGACGGCATCGGGCTTCACGTTCGTCGCCGCCAATCAGGACGGCAGGTTTCGAGCTATCGAACCGCGTACCGGCAAGCTCTTGTGGCAGACCACCCGGCCCGCCGGCGGGACATTCCTCACCGATGACCTACAACCAGCTCGGCGGCAGGCAGTTCGTCATCGTTTTGGCCGGAGGCAACCCGGGTGATAGGGGCGCCTCTCGGAGACCAGACAATAGCCTATGCCGTGCGACAAGGCGGCTGGAACGCGGAACAATCTGCAAACGCTCCCGGTCTTGCCCAAGGCATGACCACAGTCTGACTCGCCGTCACATTATTGGCTTTGAGTGAGCCCCGAAAACCGCGTAACGACAAATTTCAAATGACTATTTGAAACGAAGTTTTCAGGTTGTAACGATGGAGTAGCGACGGTCAGGTCGGCCATGATGAATGCATGCCCTGACCTTATGCACCACAGACTTGCCTAACGCCGTGGTCGCAACCGGACAGCCTGTCTTGACGAGGGGATTTACCAATGGCCACAGCGCATGCTGCACCTATCAACGACGAAAACTTCCGCTTTTCCGATGAAAACGTTGCCGAACTCGTAAAGCGTATTAAGGCTGCAACGCCGACGTTCCGCGAAAACGCTGCGCAAGGCGAAGCCGACCGTTCGCCGACTGCGGCCACTGCCAAGCTTTACGATGACCTTGAGCTGTGGGGTCTGATGGTTCCTCGGCGCTGGGGCGGCTGGGCCCTGTCCAGCAGCGGCATGTTCCAAGTTGTCCGCCAGCTGGCCCGCGCCGACATGTCGACCGCTTGGGTGATCCAGATCCTCAATGGGACAGGATGGATTTCCACCCTCACGAACGATCAAAATCAGGAAGACCTGTTCTCCACCGGCCAGCCCCGCATCTGCAGCAGCGCCACGCCTCCGGGAACGGCAACGCCGGTCGAAGGTGGATATCGCGTCAGCGGTGCATGGCCCTACAGCTCGGGTTGCCGGCAGTCCAACTGGGGGCAGTTCGGGGTAATGATCGAGCAGGAAGATGGCACCAAGCTGCCAGGCTGCTTCGTCTATATGCCCAGATCCGATTTTGAGATCGTGGACAGCTGGTTCTCGGTTGGATTGCAGGGAACCGGTTCGGACACCTCCGTCGCCAAGGACGTCTTCGTCCCCGAGCACCGGATGATCAAGAGCACCAATTCCTTCGAAAAAATGGATACGACCAAGCGCCACTTCGGTGCCCCTTCGGACTATTGGCCGGTGACTGCCTTGATCCGCTCAACATTCGTTGGCCTTGCCATCGGCGGCGCGGAGACCCTTGCGGAAGCGATCATCGAGCGCTGCCGTACCAAGGGCATCCCGACCACGATCCACAATCCCACCATGAACTCCCCCGTCGCGCAGCATTATCTGGGTGAAGCCTGGGCGAAGATCAGCTCGGCACGGATCATCGCCGAACGCGCGTGCAAGTATATCGACGACGCCGCGCTGGAACGCAGAATCCTCGTCGCATCCGAGCGCGCGCAGCTCAAGGGCGAGAATGCGGTTGTCTTCAACCTGATCATGGATGCGGCGCAGCAGTTGATGAATATCGCTGGCTCGTCCGGCTTCATGCTCGACAATGTGTACCAGCGTTACTGGCGCGACCTGAACGTCCAGGCACGCCACCTCGCCTGCCTTCCGCACGTCGGCTTCGAAGTTCTCGGCAAATCCCTTTTCGGCATCGAGCCCAACATCGTGCCCTTTGGACTGTATTAACCAGAAGACTGCACAGCCGAATTCGCGGCCTCGGGGATCGCCTGAGAATTATCACAGCCTCTGGCCGAAAAACGGCTTGAGGTTGCTGCACTTCGGGGCTGCCGACGCCAATCTAGCCCCGCGGAGACGCCGTCGTGAGCGAGCACGTTCTTTCGCCAGCCGAGGAATGGCGCCGATATGGGATGGTGCCGATAGCGGGCGCAGTCGGCTATTCCTGTGCCAGTTTGCACGTTTACGGATTCGGCCCCTATTTCGAGCCGATCGGTCAGGAATTCGGATGGACCCGCACGCAGGTCACTCTAGGCATCAGTATTTCGTCCGCTCTTTCAGCGCTGCTTTCGGTGCCGCTCGGCATGATGGTCGATCGCTTTGGCCCGCGCCGCATAGCCGTGGCCGGAGTGCCTTTGAGCGGGCTGGCTGTAGCGGCGATCGGTCAGGCGACGGGCACCGCGGCAAACTGGATCGTGCACTGGCTGCTCATTTCGCTGGCCATCCTGGGTGTCCAGTCCACCGTCTGGGCAAGTGCGGTGGCATCGCGATTTTCAGCGTCGCGCGGATTTGCACTGGGAGTCATGCTTTGCGGCGGCGCCCTCGCGAGCGCCCTGTTTCCCTGGATGTCGACCGAGCTGCTTGCCTCGAAAGGATGGCGCGGCGCGATCGTCTGGCAAAGTGCGATCTGGACCGCGATCGCCTTTCCAATGGTGGCTCTGTTCTTCCGCAGCGCGGCGAACGACAGGCCGGGGAAAGGGCGGATGCGCGAAAGGGCTGATGCCGGGATCGGTTTACGCGAGGCACTTCGTTCATCAATCTACTTGCGCCTGCTGCTGGCGAGCCTGTTCTTCAGCCTGGTCGTGATGAGCCTTGCGGTGCATTTCGTTCCGATCCTGATCAGCAAGGGCTATGGCAGGCCGACGGCGGCGAAGTTTGCAGGTCTGGTGGGGATCGCCTCGGTAGCTGGTCGACTTGGGACCGGACTGCTGCTCGACAGGTTGCGCGGCTCGCTGGTGGGCGCTGCCATATTCCTGCTGCCGATGCTGGGCTGCCTGCTGCTGCTTGCGAGCGATGCCGGTTCAGCGGCGATGCTCGCTGCCGTCCTTGTCGGGCTGGCGCTTGGTGCAGAAGTCGACGTGATCGTCTATCTCGTCACCCGGTTCTTTGGACTGGGCAGCTTCGGCGCGCTGTTCGGCGGCATACTAACCGCGCTGGCGATGGGCACCACGCTGGGTCCGCTTGGAGCATCGACAGCATTCGATCGCACGGGAAGCTACGCAGTGTTTCTCGAAATGGCTATGGCGTCGATGCTCATTGCATCGGGACTGCTCGCAAGCCTGCCGCTGCCCGCACGTGGACCGGTGAAACCGGAGGCATGGCCTTGAGAATGTCGAGGCCGAAAAATCTACGGCGCCAGATATTCCCCCCGCTTCGTGGTGCAGGCTATCGCGAACCAGCGTTGCATCGGACAGAAATCGCAATCCGCAGAAGGTTTCCTTGCTTATGAACCAAACGCCACTCGATCTGGAAAATCTGTTCAAGCTGGCGCGAACCGCATTCGCTTTCGAAGACCGCCAGGTGCCCGAGGCGTTGCTGCGCCAGATTTACGATCACTGCCGTTGGGGGCCGACCTCCGCTAACAGCAACCCGGCGCGCTTCGTGTTTGTCACGTCGGACAAGGCCAAGGCCCGCCTCCTCGCCTGCATCAATCCCGGCAACCACGCAAAGGTCGAGAGCGCGCCGGTGACGGCGATCGTTGCCGCGGATACGCAGTTCTTTGATGAAATGCCGAAGCTTTTTCCCTCTCGTGATTTCCGGAATGTTTTCTCCGGAAATCAACACGTCATTGACGATCTGCTCGCCCGCAACGTCCCTTTGCAGGGGGCCTATTTCATGATTGCTGCGCGCGCACTGGGGCTAGACTGCGGGCCCATGTCCGGCTTCGATGCCGCGAGACTCGATGCCGCGTTCTTTCCCGACGGACGCTGGCGCACGAACTTCATCTGCACGCTGGGCTATGCCGATCGTTCGGCCGATTACCCGCGCAATCCCCGGCTTGAATTCGATGAGGCCTGCCGGTTCGAATAGCGCGATCCGAGCAAGCTCAGTCGTCAGCCGGGAGTGCCGCCATGCGTGGCACAACACCGAACAGGGTGGTGAAGATCTCCACGGAGGCCCGCCACAACTGCTCGGCGGCCGCGAAATCGCGCGATGCGGCCGACATCTTGCCGGGCTTCATAAATGCCCAGAACGTATCGTTATCCCCTGCCCGCTCTGCATCTGCCGCGAGATGGGTCAGAGTGCGGGCGCGTTCGACCGGGTCGCCCGCACCAAAACTCGCGATGATCCGGATCCACCATGCAGTGGTCGGTCCATAAAAGCGGGTGCGCGTGAAGCCCGGGTTCCACGCATTGACGGTTACCCCAGCATGGCGCAACCGACTGGACAGGGAATGCGTGAAATAGATATTGCCTAGCTTTGATTTGCAGTAGGCGTCCATTGAACGATAGCCATGGACGCCTTGCAGGTCTGCAAAGTTCAGCTTGGTGACCATGGCGCGATCGGAGGCGGTGTTGATGATCCGCGCCGGAGCCGAAGCGATCAGGGTGTCGATCAATCCATCGGTCAGTACGAAGTATGCCATGTGGTTGAGCGCGAAAGTCTTCTCCAGCCCGTCGACCGTTTCCTTGCGCCCGACCGGACCCATGTTCGCGCCGGCATTGTTGATCAGCACGTCGATGCGCGGTTCGGCTGCAGCGATTTCGGCGGCGACGCGCCGGACATCGTGCATCGAAAAGAGATCCGCGAAATGGGCGGAATGCGCCCGCCCGGGAGCAATCGCGGCAAGTGCCTCAAGTTCCGAATCCGTGCGTGCCCGATCGCGACCGATCAGAATAATCCGGGCCCCGCGCCGGGCTAGTTCGCGGGCCGAAACCTGGCCGACCCCCGAAGTCCCGCCGGTTATCAGCACCGTCTTGCCCAGCATATCGGTCGTGTCGGTCATCTCATGGTTCCCTGTCGGTCCCTTGCGGGAATTTACGGTCTTGGAGGATCTGGTTGCTGCCCTGGCAGCAACCGCATCCCTGTGATCGATCCATGCTGCCGGGATCGCTACGGGATCGCTGATCGCGCCGACGATCCATTAACCATCCGCGGCAGCGGCTCGATGCTGTCTTGCGGCCAGCGGGACCACTTCGTCGAGCTTTTCGATCGACGTAAAGCCAAAGCTCGTCTGCGAGCGCGGTCAGTATCTGAACGCCGCCGCGCATTTCATTGAAGCGCTGACGCAGCGCCTCAAGCTGAAGGCGCTCAAGCTCTTCACGGTGTACGCTGTAGGCCGCCTCGCAGAAACCTTCGAATATATCGTCCGGTCAGAGGAAAACTGGCGGGCATCAGCAGCGATATTCATGGTTATCTCCCACGTATCGATTTGACGTGTAGTGCAAATCCGGACCGATACGCGAATTGACGTTTTCTGGGCCGTGCAGCCCGCTCAATCCCGCTTGAACAATGCGGCCCTGTACTCGTGGAAATCGGTTCCGACCTCTACAGGTTCGATACCAAGTTGCTCTGCGACCAATGCAGATGGCGGATTCTTCAGCCAGGCCTGGCTCTCCGGCGGTACCTTCCCTGCCGCCACAGTCCGATCAAAGGAACGCGTCGCAGCGATGATCATGCGCAGGCCAACCAGCAATTCGTAATAGGCCAGATCGGAAACGGGCCGGCCAAGTTCGCTCTCGTAAATGGCAATGGTCTGTTCGCGGTCGGGCAAGCCAGCCAACGGCGGCAAGTTGAAGCTCGCACTGAACAGGTTATCGAAATAGAGCCACCAGGCCAGGTCGAGCTCTCCGGGTGCCAGCGCAGCAAACTCCCAATCAATGATGCCACTGATATGACCAGCATCATCGAACAGCAGGTTCGCGGGGATTGGATCACCCCAAACGAGGTCGGCGGGCGCATTGGCTGGCATATTCCGTTTGACGTAGGCCAGCGCGGCCTCTGCCACCGGGTTGGATCGATCGCCAAGTACCCACCGCAGCCAATCCTCAACCCAGGCGATGTACTGCGGGAGCCCGGCGCGTCCAGCAGCAGGATTGTCAAGGAACTGCAGACCGTCGCGCCAATCGACCCGATTAACCGCGGCAATAGCGCGGATCGCCCTCTCCCAAACGCCGGCACGCTCCGCCAAGGGGAGATCGGCCACCCAGCCTTCAACATGGTAGTTCGGCATTTGCGGTACAATGCGACCGGGCATCCGCTCCATTATGATGAACGGCGCGCCGAACGGCCCATCCGCATCACCCATGCCAATCACTCCAGGCACGGGCAGCGTAGTCCGGGTGCGAAGTGCATCCATGATCCGGGCCTGCACTGCTAGGCTGGCATCGTGAGTGACCTCTTCACCCACGACCTGGCGACGAAGAACAAGTGGCAGATGCACAGGCGTGCTGTCCATCTGGTAGTCGGCATCGAAAATGATGGTCTCCGCCGAGAAACCCGCCTTGGCTGCCTCTTCCGACAGCACAACCGTCACGCCGGTGGCACCGGGTATGATTGCGCCAAGATAAGCCTCGAGCAACGGGCGCAGGTTCTCGCGCTCCGGTCGTTTGGAGGAGCCTTGCTGGCCACTCACGACTTGAGCTTCACTATCATCTTGCCGGCCAGGCCACCCTTCTGGAGGGCGGTCCATGCATCGGCGACATGATCGAGATCGAAGGAAACCGAATCGACTACCAAGGGAATGGACACCGCATAAGCGAGCAGTCGATCGAAAGCTGCCTTGCGCTCCGCGGCGCTGCGATGGCTGGTACCCACACAGAGGTGCGAACGCTGGAACAGATCGCGCAGGGGAACCACCATGGTTTCGCCCGCCTGGATGCCGATGCTGATCATGCGCGCGCCGATTCTGGTCGCGCGCAGCGCCGCCTCGGCAGGCTTGCCATAGAGGCAGTCGAGCACAACATCGAAACCATCGCCGGAGACAGCCTTAAGCGCCGCTTCATCGTCGCCTTGGCCAAGCTGCGCCACGTCGTCGGCAATGCCCCTCGACTTGATGCGCTCTAGCGCAGGCAGGCTACGCGCGGCGCCGACCACCCGTCCGGCACCCATCACTCGGCTCAGTTGAAGCGCAATCTGTCCGAGTGGCCCGGTTGCCCCGAGAATGAGCACATTCTCGCCAGGCTGGATATTTGCTGTCTCGAGCGGGATCAGCGCACCGGTTCCGGCAATGGCCAGCGCAATCACCGTTCCATCGTCGAGTTCATCGGGAATCGGCCAGATTTCCTCGTCCGGAACGACCGTGAATTCGCAGGTTGCACCAGATGCCGGTATGGAGTGACCGAAATAGACGCGCTGGCCGTCGGCCAGCAGGCCGACCCCCTCGCCGCCGATTGTGTACGGAACTTCGGGCGTCTTGTAGACGCCCTGCGCGCGCATGAGATCGCCTTGCTGCAATCCGGCAGCAACAACTTGGATCCGGGTAGTGCCTTCGGGAGCGGGCAATTCCGGAACATCCTGAACGACGGGCACTCCGTTCCGTTCCAGCATCCTTGCTGCGCGCATGCGTCCTCCACCACCGACCTGACATCTGGATCAGGTTCACCCAATGTAAATTCAGAGAATCAATTTTACTTGACCAGAGGCGGCAAAGCACGAGATTCTGCCAGACAAATTGCAAAATATCGCCCGCCTCCGATCATTGCCAGTTCGGCGTTTCGCTCATATGATCGCTTAATTACCTGTCGTGTGCGATTATCTCTGTCAGCGGGTAGCAACCCCACAGAACCGCGTGAATTCCGGGTGGATCTTGAGAAGAATAGGTCTGAGCCGAGCTTCCAGTGCAAGTGGTTGGATTCCACGAGCATCCTGCACGCTTAGACTAAACCGCATTCGATTATCGGAGCGCGATTTTTCGTGATTTGTGGAGGTTTGACATGACCACTTTCCTGCTTGTTCCCGGCGGATTTCATGGAAAATGGTGTTGGGACCGCGTCGTGCCGGAATTGCAGTCCATGGGCCACCGGGCATTAGCCATAGAACTGCCCGGAATGGGCTGCGACACCACACCTCACGAACTAGTCACGCTCGATCTTTGGGCCCGGCATGTGCTCGACCTGGCGGATCGCGAAGCCGATTTACCGGTGCTGGTCGGACATAGCCGTGCCGGCCTTGTCATGACGAGGGCTGCGGAAATTGCGCCTGACCGCTTTGCTGCGCTGGTCTTCCTGACAGCCGTGGTTCCGCCACAAGGAGAGGCGGTGGCCACCCGCAAGTCGTTTGCACAAGTGCCGTACATGCGCATCGTCAATAATGGGCACACGCTTATTGCATCCGAAGACATATTGCCGCTGCTCTTCAACGGCTGTTCCGCCGCGGACGTGGCCCATGCTGCGGCCGGAATCTGCCCTGAACCCATTGCACCGATGACCACGCCGATCACCACTTCCGATGAGCGGTTCGGGACAACGAGGCGCGCTTATATCCATTGCCTGCAGGATAGGATGTTGCCCTACGATTGGCAGCTCAAGGTCGCCAGCCGCCTCGGGTGTGTGCGGTCAATTACGATGGATACGGACCACTCGCCCTTCCTGAACGCCCCACAAGAGCTCGCTCAACACATCGCTAGCCTGAGCTAGCGCAGGATGAGGCTCTGGCAGCCGCTAGTCGCATATCGACTTCCTGCGGACACGTTTCGCCCGCGACAAGGCCGCCGTCACGAGCGCGCTAAGTCTCGCTTGCGAGCAGTTCGAAGCCCGTTTGGGGACGCCGATTGACAGCGACGGCCTCTCGTTAGACTAGCGCTGCGGCGGGCCATCGCCTTCGAGAAGCCATGCCTCCGCTTCCGGCAGCGACGTAAAGGCTTTGACATTGGGGTGCGTAAAGGCTCGGTTCGCCTGGAGCTTGGAGAGCACCGAGCCGATCGCCACAGCCCATCTATCGCCGGGCTCGCGCAGGTGATCCTCTGGCTTCGACATTTTCTCGACGACCGCGACGGGCTGAACGTTCGCCTCGGTGGCGTCCGACAGCAGCCGGAAATACCCGAACCTTCGGCGCGCTTCCTCTGCGCGGGCGGCCAGCTGACGATTGAATTCCGGGACATCCAGCATCGTGACGTCCCCGCTGACGGTGCACCTCACCAGTTTCTTGACATAGTCCAATTTGAAACTGAACATCGCTCACCTCGCTAACGAACTACCGCTTCCTACAGTTATTACCCTTCCGCACTCTTCAGACCACGCTTACCGTGATCCTCGTCCCGGCCAGCGAACAGTGGACCCGGCGTTGGCACAGCCTGCCTGACACCCTTGAGGAATGGCTGGACATGGCCGCCCGATACCGGCTGCATGCATAGCTGCCGACAATGACGCATCAGACCAGCTTGCGCTCGTCGAGGCCAAGGCCGCGGCCGATGATTTCCAGCATGATCTCGCTGGTGCCGGCGAAGATGCGGCTGATCCGCGCATCGGTGTACATGCGGCTTATCCGGTATTCGTCCATGTAGCCGGCCCCGCCGTGAAACTGGAGGCACTGGTCGATCACCCGGCCTTCGAGCTCACTGGTGAGCAGCTTGGCTGCCGAGGAATCCTCGGCACGCAGTTCCCCCGAATTCAGCAAAAGCACGCACTGGTCGACATAGGTCTGCGCCATGTCGAGTTCAGCGCGCATCTGGGCCAGCTTGAAGCGCGTATTCTGGAATGCGCCAATCGGCTTGCCGAAGGCGCGTCGCTCCTTGACGTAGTCGAGAGTCAGGTCAAACGCGGTCTGCGCCGTGGCGAGGAAGCCGATTGCGGCAACAAGGCGCTCCTGGGCCAGCATCAACGCAAGATAGCGGAAGCCCTGCCCCTCCTCGCCCAGCAGGTTTTCCTTAGGAATCTTGACGTCGTTGAAAAACAGCTCGGCAGTGTCCTGGCTTTTCAGGCCCATCTTTTCAAGCTTGCGACCGCGCTCGAAGCCTTCCATGCCGCGCTCGACCAGGAACAGGCTGATGCCGTGCGGCCGTTCCGGATCGGTCCGCGCTGCAACGACGATAACATCACCAAGAATACCGTTGGAGATATAGGTCTTTGCGCCGTTGAGCAGCCAATGGTCGCCCTTCTCGACAGCTCGCGTGCGCAAGCCGGCAAGATCGCTGCCGGTGGAAGGTTCCGTCATCGCCACGGCCAGGATCGTCTCGCCCGAAACGACGCCCGGCAGGAAGCGGTGCTTCTGCTCCTCACTTCCGAGTTTGGTCAAATAAGGGGCAACCAGGTCGTTATGCAGGTTGATGTAGAACCCGATGTCGCCATGGCGCATGTTTTCTTCGATGATGATCTGGTTGAACCGGAAATCCGTGATCCCCTGTCCGCCATAGGCCTCATCGACAAAAATCGCGAGCAGGCCCTGCTCTCCGGCCTTCAGGTAGACTTCGCGGTCGACTATTCCGGCCTCGCGCCAACGGTCGCGGTTTGGACCGACCTCGGCCTGCATGAAGCGCGCGACGCTGTCACGAAACTGTTCATGCTCGGATTCGAAGATCGTCCTGCGCACGTTACCCCTCCTGCGCGGCGGAGTAGAAACCCTCGCCTCGGGCGGCCCGATCGCGCAGCCATGCTGAAGGTGCGAACCGGGAACCGCATGCCTGGGCGAGCTGATCCGCCTCGGCAATGAAGTCACCGATCCCGACCGTATCGATAAAACTGAGGGTTCCCCCGGTCCAGGCCGGATAGCCCCAGCCATAAATCGCGCCGAGATCGCCGTCCTCGACTGTCTCGATCACGCCTTCCTCAAAGCAGCGCGCAGTCTCGATGGCCTGCGAGTAGAGGAAGCGGTTCTTGAGGAATGCCTGCTCCGGCTGGTCCGCCGCAACCGGGAATTCCTGCGCCAGCCCCCGCCAGATCCGCTTTGAGCCGCCGTCGAGATATTCATAGAAGCCCCCCCCGGCCTTGCGGCTGCCCCGGCCGAGTTCGATCATGCGCTTGAGAACCTGATAGCCCTTCTCGATCGTATAAGTATTGCCGGGTTCGCCAGCAGCGTCGTCGATGATCTTGACTGGAAGTTCAATGGTCACTTCGTCGAGCAACGCGAGCGGCCCGATCGGGAATCCGGCGGCCTTGGCAGCATTCTCGATCCGCGCAGGCTCGATGCCTTCCTCCAGCATGGCGGCGCCTTCGAAGATGAACATGCGGAACACGCGGCTGGTATAGAAGCCGCGGCTGTCATTCACCACGATCGGCGTCTTGCGCAGCTGCGCGACGAGATCCAGGGCCTTGGCGAGGGTCTCGGGTGCGGTCTGCTTGCCCATGATGATCTCGACCAGCCCCATGCGATCGACCGGCGAGAAGAAGTGCGTACCGATGAACTGCGCCGGACGGCTCGACGCGGCAGCTAGGCCCCCGATCGGCAGGGTCGAAGTGTTGGTCGCGAATACCGCGTCCGCCGGCAGGTATTGCTCGGCCTTGCGAGTCGCCTCGGCCTTGACGGCGGCATCTTCGAAAACGGCTTCGATGACCATCTGGCAGCCGTCGAGCCTGGCAAAATCGTCGGTCGGTGAGATACGCGCGAGCATGGCATCGGCCTTGTCCTGCGTCAGCGAACCCTTGGTGACGAGCTTGTCGAACGCCTTTTCGCTGTAGCCCTTGCCCTTGTCAGCCGAAGCCTGATCGCGGTCGATGAGGACAACGTCGATGCCTGCTTGCGCGGCAACGAGCGCAATGCCCGCGCCCATCATGCCAGCGCCCAGCACACCGATCTTGGTGAAGACGGTCTTGGGCACGCCGGTGGGCCGACGGGCGCCCTTTTCTGCGCCTTGCTTCGAAATGAAGGTGGTCCGGATGATGTTGCGCGCTACCGGGTTGGTCAGCAGCTTGGCAAAATACTTGCCTTCAACCGCAAGCGCCTTGTCGAACGGAAGCTGGATGCCTTCGAACACAGCAGAAAGGATCGCTGCGGGCGCAGGCAGATTGTAGCCGCCTGTGCTCACGACCCGTGCGCTGTCCAGTGTCATGCCCAGCGCCACTTCCGGCACGATCATCATGCGCTGTTCGGGAGCGGCATAGCCCTTCACATCCCATTTCCGGGCTGAATCCGGGTTGCCGGCCAGCCAGGTCTTAGCCGCAGCGACAACGTCCGTGGCCGGTGCCAATGCGTCGACCACCCCAGCCTTGAGAGCCTGCTCCGGGTTGAGCGAGCGGCCCGTCAGCAAAAGGTCCAACGCCGGCTGGGCGCCGATCAGCCGAGCCAGCCGCTGCGTGCCGCCCGAACCGGGAAGCAGCCCGACATTGACTTCCGGCAGGCCTACGACAGCTTTCGGGTCATCGCTGAGCACCCGGTAATGGCAGGCAAGTGCCAGTTCGAACCCGCCGCCCAGCGCCAGCCCGTTGAGGGCGCAGGCGACGGGCTTGCCCATCGTTTCCAGGGCCCGGTGCATCGCGGTGGCCTTCTGGCTGAAGGCATAGGCCTCGCGCGCGCTCATCTTGCCGTAAGCGTTGACCAGCGCCTTGAGGTCGGCCCCGGCCATGAAGGCCTTCTTGCCCGAGGTGATGACAACTCCGGTCACGGCCGGATCGTCGCGAAGCTGCGCGATCGCAGCGTTCATCTCTCCCAACCAGTCTGCCGAGACGACGTTCATCGTCTCGTCGGCATTGTCCAGGATCAGGATGGCGACGCCGTCGGCACCAGTTTCAATAGCAATGTGTCGCATCGTGTCAGACCCGTTCGATAATGGCAGCTGTGCCCATGCCGTTGCCAACGCACAGCAGGGTCATGGCAGTGTTGAGATCACGGCGTTCGAGTTCGTCGAGCACGGTGCCGAGGATCATCGCCCCGGTCGCGCCGAGCGGATGTCCCATCGCAATCGCGCCGCCGTTCACGTTGATCTTGTCGTGGTCCACTTCCATGTATTTCATGAAGCGCAGGACAACGCTGGCGAAAGCCTCGTTAAGTTCCCACAGGTCGATCTCGCTGGCCTTCATGCCAGCGTTCTTCAGCGCCTTTTCGGCCACGGCGACCGGCGCGGTGAGCATGATGGTCTGCTCCGACCCGATGGATGCCCATGAACGCATGCGGGCCCGCGGCTTGAGGCCGGCAACCTTGCCGAACTCCGCATTGCCCAGGAGCACGACGCCCGACCCATCGACGATGCCGCTGGAATTGCCGCCGGTGTGGACGTGGTTGATCTCTTCGACTTGCGGGTAGCGCTCCCGGGCCACACGGGCAAAGCCAGCCGCCGCCAATGCCGTGAACGCCGGCTTCAGGGCTGCCAGCGATTCGACTGTGGTGCCCGGACGGCGAAACTCGTCATTGTCCAGGATGATCTCGCCCAGCACGTCGCGCACCGGAACGATCGAACGCACGAAGCGTCCTTCATTCCAGGCTTCGGCGGCGCGGCGCTGGCTTTCGGCAGCATAGCTGTCAACGTCGGTGCGGCTGAACCCTTCCAGCGTCGCGATGAGGTCCGCGCCGATGCCCTGCGGGGTAAAGTAGTTGTGCAGGGCGACGCGCGGATCTGCAGACCAGGCTCCGCTGTCATAGCCCATGATCGTGCGGCTCATGGAATCGACACCGCCGCCGATGCCGGCCATCGCCATGCCCGATGCCACCTGGCCGGCGATGTTGTTGACCGCTTCGAGACCCGAGCCGCAGAAGCGGTGAACTTGCTGACCGCCAACGGTGTCGGCGTAACCGGCATTAAGCACAGCCGCGCGCGCCAGCACACCGCCCTGCTCGCCCACCGGCTGGGCGCAACCGATGACCACGTCATCCAGCAGTGCCGTATCGAGGCCGTTGCGGTCACGTATCGCTTCCAGCAATTGCGTCGTCAGCTGGATCGCCGGTATTTCGTGCAGTGAACCGTCGGGCCGTCCCCGGCCGCGTGGCGTTCTCACGTGGTCGTAGATGAAAACTTCGGGCATCAGTCTGCGTCTCCTGCGGCCAACGCCAACCGGCGCTTCCCGATCGCTCAATCGGTCAGGACTTCGCTCCGCACCTATCTTTCGGCGGGAACCACCTGCTTCACGTCGGCCCAATCGGCCAGGACATCTTCCATCGTCGCCGCGCTGCGGGGGCGAATTTCGCCGGGGGTGACTGAAAAGCGCGGTGCGGGCGCAGCTTGCCTGACACCGTCATGGTCGACGAATACACCCCGGGCCGTATTGACGGGGTATTTCATAGCCTCGGTCATCGATAGCACAGGCGACACGCAGGCGTCCGTTCCTTCGAAGCGGTCGGCCCATTCATCCCGCGTCGCGGTCAGGAAAATGCTAGAGAATTCGGCAAGCATGGCGGGCCAGGAAGACCGGTCGTTCTGTTCGAAGCGATCCGCCGGAATTCCAAGTATGTCGATGAACTGCGCAAAGAATTGCGGCTCGAGGGCACCGACCGCAATTTGACCGCCGTCCTTGCACACATAACACCGGTAGAACGGAGCCGCGCCGTCGAGGAGATTGGAGGCAGGTCGATCCTCCCACTGGCCGGTCGAAATGAACGCGTGAAACAAGCTCAGCAAGCTCGCCACGCCATCGACCATGGCCGCATCGACCACTTGCCCCACACCAGTCGTCCGGGCCGACAGCAACGCTGAAACCATGCCGAGGGCAAGGAACATCGTTCCGCCTGCATAGTCCCCGATAAGATTGAGCGGCACGGTCGGTGCCTGTCCGGCCTGCGCGATAGCATGCAGGGCTCCGGTAATAGCGATGTAGTTGATGTCGTGACCGGCGGTGTGGCTTAACGGTCCAGTCTGCCCCCAACCGGTCACCCGTCCGTACACCAGCCGCGGGTTCCGGGCCAGGCATTCGCCGGGCCCCAATCCCAGCCGCTCCATGACGCCGGGGCGAGAGCCCTCCAGCAGTCCATCGGCCCGCTCAATCAGGCGAAGCAGAGCTTCCCGGTCCTCTGGCAACTTGAGATTCAACCCCACCGTCATGCGTCCGCGCAGCAGCACGGCCTCGCCGACATCGCTCCATGCAGCTTGCCCGCCTGGACGGACGATCCGGACAATCTCGGCCCCCAGCCCAGAAAGCAGCATCCCGCACAGCGGGACGGGACCGATCGCATCCATTTCGATCAGGCGAATACCATCAAGAGGCCCAGCACTCATCGTAATCTCCGCAGCGATCTCGACCCGGCTTACAACCGGGCATGCAAAAGATACCTATCGGGCGACCGGTTGCTGACCCGCTGCACGATATTCAAGGCATCGCGAATGAAATGACGTCCGGCGGCGATTTTGCCGGGCCCCGCACCGCCGCCCTCCATGGACATGAACAGTCCGGCGTGGCGAAGCAAACGACAGCACGTGCACCGATTGCTTGAGAGCACCAACAAATGAAGGGATATTTCCCGCCCTGGGCGCCGTCGGAAAGGACAGCGACCATAGCCCTGCCGGTGTGCCGTCCTGCTGATCATGCGGCGGGTGCGCGAAGGTCGCTCTTCCGCCCAGGCGCTCTGCGATCACAATCGGGTCAACCGGAGCGAAAGCCAGGCATAGTCCTCGACATTGCGGCCCATTTTCAGGTCGATGCCGGCACTGGCCTCGGACCTGGTCTAATGCAGCGGCATCCAATATCTGATGTCCTCGGCCAGCATTCCCTTCCAGGTTTCAAATTCCCGTCGCGCCGACTTATGAAAGATTGGTCAAAAATCCGGCCACTATCTCGGGCTGGCCGAGTGGAAAGGTGTGGTCGCACTCGACTGGTGTCATCGAGACCTTCCAGCCCAAGTCCCTCGCCCGCTGGTGCATTGCCAGCATCGGAGTCTGCTCCGGCACCGCCAGATATTCAACCGGGATGCGCAGGGAATCGGCACCGTAGCGCACCGGATCGACCATGCAGCGCAGCGGAATCTCGGTGATCTTGTCGAGCATCCATTTTTCGCGTTCAGCCGGCATGTTGTGCGGATGGGCTGCCGCTTCGTCCCTGACGATCTTGCGGGTTCCGGCGTCGATCGGCCCCTCCCCCGCCTTCAGAGCGGCTTCCAGTGCGGTCGCAGTTTCGGCATCCATATAGCCCATGGCCTGCGAAAGCGGTTCGCCCGCACGCGTTACCAACGCGTCCAGGAAAATCGCCTTGGCAACCCGGCCCGGCTGTTCCGCAGCGACGCCGGGAATGACGCTGCCGCCATAGCTGTAGCCGACCAGCACAGCATCCTCGATCTCCTCGAACTCGAGAATGTTGGCGATATCCTGAACGTGCATCCAATGCGTGATGTCGCGACTGGTGAGATGGCAACGTTCGCCCACGCCAGTGAAGGTTGGCGTGTAAACCGTATGCCCTGCCGCCAGGAGATCGGGTGTGACGAACCGCCACATCCAGCCACCCGCACCGCCACCATGCAACAATACAAAAGTCGTCATGCATCAGCTCCTATTGTTGCTGGGCGCTGCCCGTCAGGCTTCGTCAATAACCCGATTGCGGAGCACACCGATGCCCTCGATCTCGATCTCGCAGAGATCGCCATCCTTCATGTACAGCGGAGGCTTGCGGAAGAAGCCAACACCGCTCGGAGTGCCCATCGCGATCACGTCGCCAGGCTCCAGAGTCATGACACTGCTCAGGATTTTGATTGCGGAAGGCACATCAATCAGCATATCCGACAGGGAAGCGTCCTGAACGAGCTGTCCGTTCAGCCGAGTTTGAAGTCGCAACCCCTTCGCGCCTGCTGGGAGTTCGTCGGCAGAGATGAACGCTGGCCCAAGCGAAGCGGTGGCGTGAAAATTCTTGCCCAAGGTCCACTGCGGCGCCTCCAGTTGGTAGTCACGGATCGAGCCGTCGTGGAAGATGGTGTAGCCGGCGACATGATCCAATGCGTTCTCGACGGCGATGTGCCTACCTGACGTGCCAATGATGACGGCAAGCTCACCTTCATAGTCGAAATCGTCTGATAGTTTAGGCTTGACCAGCGGCGCTCCGGGCGAAACGACGCTGTCAGCCACGCGAATGAAGACCGGTGCATATTTTCCAGGCGTAAAGACGGCTTCTGCCTCGGCGGCGTGCTCACCGAAATTTGCGCCAATGCAAAGCAGCTTTCCGGTAAGCGGAACGGGTGTCGCAAGCTCGACAGAGTCCAGTGGAACGCTCTGTCCAGCTTGCAAAGCGGCCGCAAAACTTGCGAGGCCCGCCTCACCGCCCCCAAGCGCTTCAATGAAGGATGCTGGACCGAACCCTTCATCTTCGGTGCGAACCGTGATAGCCGCGTCATTTGCGAGCAGACCGTAACCCTGCTTGCCGTCCTTGAGAAACCTGACAATCCGCATGACTATCTTCACCTAATTGTTGTGGGCCAAACATCAGCCAAGCCAGCTAATTCCACCAGAAGCTCAGCAGAGTAAACGGAACCCTCCTTACATCGCGTCAGAGCTCACGAGGCGCATTTCATCCGAAACCTTCACGTGCAAGCTCTTCGATCAGTCTTCCGGCGCGATGGTAAGGGTAACTCCCTCAAGCTCTTCGGTTATCTTGATCTGGCATGACAGTCGCGATGTAGCTTCACGGGTCGTGGTGCCGTCGAGCAAATCGTTTTCGTCCGGATCCATCGGCGGCAGCTTCGAAACGAAAGCCGGATCGATAATCACGTGGCAGGTCGCGCACGAGCAGCAGCCGCCGCACAGTGCCAGCAATTCATCAAAGCCATTATCCCGCACAACTTCCATGAGCGACTGGCCAAGGACGGCTTCGACTTCCTTGGCGCTTCCCGAACGGTCAATGACCTTGATTTTAGGCATGCAGATGATCTCCTCGTCAAAATTCGAATTAGGTCCTTTTCGGACTGAATTGGATGTGAGGAGCGAAGCTTGCCGACGAGCGCATGACCGCGATTGCGAAGAACTTCACCGGACCGGATCCGGCACCATAGGACCAACTCAGGTTTCGAACACCGGCATGCTAGATGTGCGATTTGTTGTTTCCGGCCCTACCGAAAGATATGCCGGTGAGGGTAAATTCTTGGACAAACCGTCAAGAAACGGGATGAGGGAGTTTTCGCGAAAACTGTAGTCCCAGCTTTTGTCGAATTGACAAAGCATCGCGCTTGACCCTGCCGAGAGGTCGCCCAACTGTCGGCAGGGGAGCGCCGAACGGATCGGTTCACAAATCGGGCCTGGTCACCCGGATGGGCCACCCACCTGGCCACGCAGCAAGCTGCCACTCGATCAGCCCGGAAAATGGGGAACAGACATGAGCAAGGTAATAGCAGTCATTGGCGCGGGTCCCGGCGTGGGACTGGCCGTCGCTCAACGATTTGGCCGCGAGGGTTTCAAGGTCGCACTCGTTTCCCGCAACTCCGAAAAGCTGGCCGGACTCGTCAAACAGTTGGACGATGAGGGGATCACCGCGAGTGCCCATCCAGCCGACGTATCGGACGAGGCTGAACTCGCGGCGTCCCTGGCATCGATCAAGAGCCACTACGGTCATATCGACGTACTGGAATTCGGCCCTACTGCGGGTCCTGAAAGCCTGCGGACAGCACGGAATATCGATGTCGAGAACGAGCAATTCCATCTGAGCATCGCAGTGCTGGGCGCAATCACCGCTGTTCGCGCGGTGCTTCCGGCATTCCTTGAGCGCAAATCAGGTACTGTGCTGTTCACGACTGCCGCATCTGCGAAGCATCCGATCAATTTCACTGCCAGCTTCGGTGTCGCAGCCGGTGCTGCACTCAACTACGCGCGTGTCCTCCACGAAGATCTCAATCCGGAAGGCATCCATGTCGGCATTGTCTGCATTGCCGCGCTGGTCTCGCGTCCGGACAATCCAATTCCGGAAGGCCTTGGTTATCCCGTCGTGTCCTCAGCGCAGGTCGCCGAAGCGCACTGGGAACACTATGTTGAGCGGGCCGTTTGCGAGAAGTTCGTCGGCGACCTGGGCGGCCTGGGCTCGCTATCGGCCGAAGATCTCGACATGGCCTAAAAAACGGAACTCCCCTGTCCGCAGATGAGACGGGGGCGTTTCCAACGCGTTTGAGACCCGAGGCCACATCCCCGGCATGCCGCAAGCGCGTACCCGGATGCGGGATGTGATGAACACTCCAGGAGCAGGATTACCTGCTGTCTTTGCTCGCGCTCCAACCCTGGATCAACATGACGGGAAGCCGGACGAGCAGCTTCCACGGAAACAGGCGAAAAGCTTCCCACACACCCTTGGGTTCGACATGCAGCGTCGTCGCCATGGACTTCATCATCTTGCCCTTGATGACGATGCGGCCGTCAGCCAGCGAAATCGCTGAGATGTCCATCATCTCGACCCCGTCCTTGCTGAAAATCTTCATGGCGCGATGTTCCCCGCGTTTTAGTTGGAAGAAACTTTGTCGAAGTCCAGTCCAAGGTCCTCGAACACGATCTGAGCAGCGTTTCTGCCCGGCGCGCCCGTCACGCCGCCACCGGGATGGGTCGATGCCCCTGTCATGTAGAGCTTTGGAACTGGCATGCGGTATTCGCCCCAGCCTGGCACCGGGCGATTGCCCCCTATCTGCCAGCTGAACGGTCCCACATGAAGAATGTCGGCTTCCACAAGCGCCGTGTTGTAGCGGCTAATGTCTAGCGGCGTCTTGAAGTGCATGCCCAGAATATTGTCGTCGGTCAGGTTGGTGGTGTTTTTGCGTAGGTCATCAATCAAGCCCTGTGCGATTTCCGCGCCGATTTCGTCCCACTTCTCGCGGCCACCGTCTGCAAGATCGAGCGGCATGAAGGCGTAGATATGCATGGTTGCCTGACCGTCAGAAACGCGCGTGGGATCGGCTCTGAACTGTTGAATCCAGCAGGCAAAATCTCGCACCGGATGGCCGAGTTGCAAATCCTGCAAACCTTTCCGGAATGACTCGACATCGGCGTGCGCTGCTTCAAGCCAGAAAAAATCGGACTCGCCGTTCACAGCCTTGAACTGAAGCGGCTCCTTCAGCGCGAGCTGGACCGTCATGGCGCGGAAATCCGAATGCTTCAGAGTGTCTACGCGGTGCTGGAAGCCAGCTGGCAACTCGACGCCCGGCACCATGTTCGGGAAGATCTGCTTGACGTGCAGCCCCATGACGACAGCTTTCGATGCGCGGATGGTCTCACCGTCTTCCAGCACCAGGCCACGCGCCTCGTCTTGCTCCAGCAACACATGGGAAACCGCCGCGTTAAGACGCAACGTTCCGCCATGCGACTCAAAGCATTTTACCAGCACGTCCGCCAGGGCACCCGAACCACCGACACAAATGCCGGGTCCAAAGCGATAGAGGTAGGGAAGGATGAGATAGAAGCCGAAGCCGGTTCCGTTGTCGAACGGATTGATCATCATCTCTGACGCATAGCGGGCCAATGCAATGCGGATCTTGGGATGTTCGATATGTTCGCAGATAAGATCCCACGCGCTGATCGACTGCAGCCGCAGCATTTCCTGCCCTTCAGGCGTCTGATCCATCATCATGGCCTGCATACCGGCAGTCGGCGGCACCGAGAACATACCCATGATGACCATATCGAGAGAGTTGTCGACAATATTTACAAACGCTTCAAAATTCGCCGCATCTGTTTCGCTTATCTTCTTTATCGAGGCTACCGTGCGTTCCAGATCACTCCAGAATTCAAGCACGGTACCGTCATTGAAAAAAATCGATGTCAGTTTGTCAGGCTGGGAATATTTGAGACCAAACTTTGAGAAAAGTTCCAGTTCATCGTTCAGAACCAACGGATTAGCCATGAGCATGGAGTGCGAGACCGAACAGATGTCCTGACGGAATCCGGGGCCCGTCAAATTCGCGTCCGTCGCAACCGATCCGCCTGCCTTTTCCTTACGCTCGGCAATACAGACGCGCTGCCCGGCCTTGGCGAGGTAACAACCAAGAATAAGCGCGTTGTGGCCAGCGCCCGCGATTACGACGTCGAAGCTCTCGGACATGTGTACCTCCAATAGTGCAGTCGATGCCTCGATTGAAAATGTCGGGCATCTTGTATGAATGTTTTCGAGGAGTTTCTGCAACAATGACTTTGAGTGTCGACCGGATCATATTTGGCGATGTTACACAGGCTTGAACAGGATCAACACTTGGTAACAAACCCATTCCAGCAGCCGCCTGATTTTCGGTCAGCACTCTCGCCATGCATTCCTTCCCTTCCAGCATTCCCCAAATTCACCAATTTGCAGATAACGGGACGCTGAGGAACCGGCATAGGGCGACACATTGTCAGGCTGACCTGCCCGACCCTCTGTGAGGTCTGGGCAAGCGCAATGCATCTCGGAGGATTGGACACGGTGCAAAAAACGCCCGTTCAATGACTCGGACAAACAGGTTAGCGTTTTGGCAATCCAGCGTGAGCCTGAGGTCTTCGGCAGGTCCACGGCTGCCGGGGACGAGGATCTGCAAATTCGCATGAGCATGGCCTCATGCGCCTGATCAGGAAGCGCTTGAACTGCCTTCAACTGCGAAAGAGACCGACATGAAAAGACTTGGAGAGCGGGTTGCAATCGTCACCGGCGGCGCAGGCGGGATCGGCTCGGCAACAGTTGCGCGACTCATCGCTGAAGGGGCAAGCGTAGCGGTTGCAGATATCGACGAGGCGCGCGCCCGCGACGTTGCGGCGCAGCATCCCGGCAAGGCGATCGCGATTGGCTTCGATGCGAGGGACCACGATGCCGTGCGCGGAATGATCGAAGATACGGTAAGGCATTTCGGCAGGCTGGACATTCTCGACAACAACCACTTTCTTGGCAGCGAAAGGGCGGCGACCGAAGACACGACGGTCGTCGATACACCGTTTGATGTCTGGAACGATATCATGGCGGTCAATGCGACCAGTTTCTTTGCCACCTGCAAGTTCGCAGTTCCGCACATGCTGGCCGGAGGTGGCGGTGCCATCATCAATATCGCCACCGGCAGTGCGCTTGCCGGGGAAGGCCGAAGGATAGCTTACGGATCGTCCAAGGCGGCCGTCGTTACGCTCGGCAAATATATCGCCACTCAGTACGGCAAGCGCGGCATCCGCTGCAACACCATCGCACCGGGCGTGATCCTGACCGAAACGGTCCTGCGGGCGGCGCCCGAAGTCGTCGCACTGATGAGCCGGCATGTCCTGACGCCGCGCCTTGGCGAGCCCGAAGATATTGCCGCCCTGGTTGCCTTCCTTGCGTCCGACGAATCCGGCTTCATCAACGGCCAATTGATCAGCTGCGATGGCGGCCTGCTTGTTCATGTTCCGCACGTCGCAGAAATCGAGGACATGGAGCGGGCGCAGCAGGGATAAGGCCCGGGCCCGAAGCCACACGTCGGAAGCGCGACGGCCCTGCCATCGCGCTTCCTATCGCGTCAGTAGTCCGGAATTTCGATGCCGTACTTTTTCATGTCGTCAGCGTTCACCTCATGGATGTCTTTGGCTGTTGTGAAGTTTATCGAAGTCACGTTGCGATCAAGATGAAGCTGCCAGATCTTGCCCGCGAGCACATCCGGGTCACCATCAGGATCGCCCGGTTCTACCAGGACAGTCATGAACACAGGCGCGGCATAGATGCCCATTTTCTCCACCTGCATGCCAAGCGCCCGCAAATAATTGGCCGCGGCCGCGTACGACATGCCGCAAGGCGTGAGCGTGGGAAACGGATCGGCACCGGACGCGCCCATCGTCGCCAGGATCGTGCCCTTGCCAATCTTTTGCATGTCCGGCAGCAGCGCAGAGACTGCGGCCACCAGCCCATAAACCGACAAGTCCATCCGGCGCTCCACCTCTTCAACGGGCATGGTGGCCGGAATCCAGCGGTTTAAGTCCTTGGGCGGCGTGTGGGGCTCAGGGCCGTAGAACAAGACTTCGACGGGGCCGAACTCTTCACTGACCGTACCAAGCGCGGCGGCTAAACCGGCGCGATCGGTAACGTCCGCCGGATAGGCGCGAGCCTCGATACCTTCGTCCGTGAGCGTTTCCACATAGCTGGCGAGCGATTCCCGTCCCCGGGCGATCAGCGCAACGCGAAACCCTTCCCTGCCGAACTTGCGGGCGATGCCCAAGCCAAGCCCGGGACCGACACCTACAACGACGCATGTCTTATCGCTCATCATGCAATTCCTCGACCCGAGAACCGATTGAAGACCAATCCGACCTGACTTCAATCCACAAACAATAGTAACAATAAGAAGCGAACTATTCTTCGGTTGTTTATAAGTAAATCATAGCCGGCTCTAGCACGGACATATAAATCTACGGCGGTGCTCCTATATATGCACTCCAGACATATGTCCTATATTTATGAGATCGGTATGCTAAAATTTTTTATTTACAGTAATCTCCATCCTACAGTTTCAACATTCCGGATGAAGTTCAACGACAATCCTATTACGCCGCGTCAAAATTGCCCTGAAAAGCGATGACAGGTTCCGCGACGCGGTGGTATTGCCGTCCAAGAGGCACCTCCGCCGAAGGTTGGAGGCGAGGTAATTGGCGCACGAGGTTCGGCGTTCCCGTTTTTCCGTTCGAGCTCGGGTGGGAAAAATTCGGATCGGCACGGTCCCCGCTCATCAAGGGCTACGGTTCCCGGCGGGTTTTTAGCCCGAAGGACGACCTAGCTTTGGCGGAAGATATCAAACGGCAAACCACTGATTCATCAGTGGATACTCATCGACAAGTCTTAAATGTTCAGGAGAGTTCCAATGTCGCCCCCTACGTCCGAAGAGCTGATCGCAGCAAGCGCCGCGATGATTCCGCACATGGTCAAGCGCGCCGCCGAGGATGAGGCCAATGGCATGGTTTCAAGGGAGACGATGAAGGAACTGGTGGACGCGGGACTGTTCCGCGTTGCCCAGCCCGCCCGGTGGAAGGGCTATGAAATGCCCTTCAGCACCTTGGCTCAGGTGATCATCAACCTCGCTCGAGCCGATCATGCCTATGGTTGGGTTTACGGGCTCTGTTCGCTGCACAACCATCACCTGGCAATGTTTGATGACCGCGCGCAAAAAGATGTCTGGGGCGACAATCCCGATGCGATCACGGCATCGTCCTACAGCCCCTACGGCAAGGCGGCCTCGGCACCCGGCGGCTACACGATCAGCGGCACCTGGCCATTTTCAAGCGGCTGCGACCACGGCGACTGGTTCCTGGTGGGCGGGCTGGTCGATGGTGACCCGACCAACTTCCGTTCTTTCCTGGTCCCCAGTGAGGTCGTCGAGATCGTTGATGACTGGCAGGTGTTCGGCATGAAGGGCACAGGCAGCAAGAGCATCGCCATCAAGGAGGCCTTCGTCCCCGAGTACCGGACAGTCCCGTTCGGGCCTGAAGCCGAGAGCTATGACTATCCAGGCTTCAAGGTGAATACCCACCCCCGGTTCAAGACACCCTTCATTCTGGTGTTCAACCGCGGTGGCACAGCCGTCTCGATCGGGTCGCTGATCGCGATGATCGACGCTTTTGTCGAATACAACGCTCCCAAGGTTTCCATGATCACGGGCAAGGCGATCGCGGACTTGCCGGACACCCTTGAAGCATTGGGCGAGGCAGTCGCACTTGTCGATCAGCTGAAGATGATGGCGATGCACGATCTCGATTCGCTCGAGCAAGTGGCCGCCGAGGGCAAGAGCCTCGACCCGGCAATGATCAACATCTATCGCTATCGGGCGCAGTCGACCGGCCATCTTTGCCTCAAGGCAGCGCAGTCGCTCTACGAGCTCGTCKGCGGCGGCGGCCTTTACGAGAAGCTGCCGATCCCGCGAATCTATCGCAACCTGATCGCGTCGCGCAATCATCCGGCCTCGGCGGTATGGCGGACAACCATGCGCCAGATCGGCTCCGACCGGTTCGGCGTAGAGACTGCACGTCCTTCTCGCTTTTAGAATGCCTTGGCGCGCACGATGGGCTTGCAAATCAAGCCGGTGCACCACGCCGCGAAGACTGGCAGCTCGAAATGATCTTGGAGAATAAGAGGTGGGTGCTGACATGAACGAAAAAATTGGATCGGCTCTTTCTCAGCAGTTCGGTCTTGAAGGTCGTGTCGTCCTCGTAACGGGAGCGGCGGGCGGCATCGGCAAGGCGATCGCGCATTCGCTGGCGGGCGCAGGTGCTGCGGTGATCGTCGTTGACCGCGACGAAGCTGGGGCACGGGCCGTGGCAGAGGAATTGGTCAGTATCGGCCACGACGTAATGCACGTCGTGATTGATGTCGCTGATGAGAAAAGCGTTTGCGATGGCTGCGCCGCTGCCCTCAGCTGGAAAGGCGCCCCCTGGGCACTGGTGAACAATGCCGCCATTCAGAACCGCTCGATGATCCTGGATACGACAAGCGAGTTCTGGGATCGGACAGCAGCCGTAAACACTCGCGGCCCGTTCCTGATGACGCGCGAAATTGGCAGGGCCATGATTGAAGCCGGCGTCGGGGGCCGGATTGTGAACATATGTTCGCTCGGAGCCGTAAGCCCGATGGTGGACGGATTGGCTGCCTATTCTGCATCCAAAGGCGCCTTGCGGACCTTGACCATGACGACAGCATTTGAGTGGGCTGAGCATGGCATCACGGCGAACGCAATATTCCCCGGCGGCGTCGCGACAGCGGGTGCCATGAACGCCAGCGGGCCTCCTATCGCTGGGCCGGCTCTGCGTGGCTCACTGCTGGGCCAGTGCACACCGGAAGACATGGCTGCTGCGGTGACCTTCCTTGCGTCGCCCGCTGCGGCGCGGTTAACGAACCAGGCGATCACGATTGACGGGGGTTTCGGGCTGACCTGAATGCAGACCGGACTGCGCTTGCCGACTGGCAGAATACAGCCCACGCGCTGAATTTTCCCGAACCAGTCGGCATGCTCGGTAGTTTACGTAACCCGTGCCCCTTTCAGCCAGGCAAAAGCGAATCCAGATTGACTTCGCTGGCGGCGGGAGCGTTGGCGAGATCGCTTACTATTCGCTCATGCCCGTGAAGGCGCTTCGCTCGGGGAACTGGCCGGAGCGGCGGGCCTGCGCTGGACCATCCAGGAATGCTTCCTGCGCGCTAGAGATGACCTCGGCCTGACCATTGCCAGGCCCGCTTCCTGGCACGGTTGGCAGCGCCACATGACCCTGGTCATGGCCGCCGCCGCCTTCCTCGCCAAGCTCGCCGCCGATCAGCGCTGCGCTGCCTGGAGCCACGCCGAACCCGGCCTCGGCAGTCCAGGCAAACGGGACAGAACGAGTCCGAACCGACGGGCCGCGCAACCCTTGCGCATCAAGGCTTCCTCATCACACCGGAAATCCGGCGACTCATCGCAAAGCTCATATTCGCTGCTCAAGGCCATCCCGTCTTCATAGGGCGTGGTCCCGACGGCGACGAACGCACCAGTCGGTCGCGGCCATCTGTCATCGAAGGACGGATGCAAACGCAACTGTAGTACTAGGTCAGAAAGCCGAATTGGCGCGCACGAACCACGGCATGTGGACGGCGCCTTACTCCCAGCTTGTCGTATACCTGCTGCATGTACCACTTCACCGTGCCTTCGGTGAGACCGAGGCGGTCGCCAATTTCACGATTGCGCAAGCCGCCGTTGACCATTTGCAGGATTTCGATTTCGCGATGGGACAGGCCGACACCGATGCCCGCCTCATCATCTTTGTCCGGTTCCTCGTCGATTGCCGGCGCGTCCCCGGCTCGCAGACAGGCCACCAGTTTTGCCGCGAAACGCTCGGCGGGCGTGTCGAGGAGCGGCCCGTTACCGTAGGAATCCAGCACAAGCGTTCGGATGATCTCACCTTCGTCGATGAACGGCCGCACCCAGCCTGCGGGCCCAGCCAGGTCGATCGCGGCGCGCACCCGGCGACGCGCTTCAGAGCGATTTGCTGCGAGCATCGCGTTTTCCGCCAAAAGCAGTTCGAAGGTCACTGCCGACCTTATGGCGCCGCGCTTGCGGACAAATTCCAGCCAGCGCTGCGCAATCTTGGCCGAGCGTGCCAGACGGAAACGATTCATTTCCAGTCGCAGCCAGGCGATGGCAATCCATTCGTTGAGTCGTGTCGGGTGGAGCGTTGGAACCGGTTCTCCAGAGGTCATGAGGTCGCTTGACCAGAATATTTGCTCTGCTTCTTCGAGGCGGCCGTTCTTGACCAGCATCCTGACTTTTTCTGCAATTACCAGCGCACGCATCCGGTCAAGCCCGCACTCGATGGCAACAATGTGGGCCTCCGCCAGGCCGGAAAGCGCACTCGCCAGGTCATTGTTGGCCTCCGCCAGCCGGGCGCGGACAATGTAGCCTGAAGCCAGTTGGTCGACAAAACCCCACTGACGAACTTGCAGCAGATGGGCATCGACCAGTTTCGCTGCTTCAGCCAGTTCACCGCAGTCGTAATGGATTTCAGCCAGAGGC
Organism: Sphingomonas sp. P3_C5; assembly: GCF_056402635.1. Taxonomy (NCBI): domain Bacteria; kingdom Pseudomonadati; phylum Pseudomonadota; class Alphaproteobacteria; order Sphingomonadales; family Sphingomonadaceae; genus Sphingomonas; species Sphingomonas sp. P3_C5. Next base: position 446,135 of record NZ_JBFUHA010000004.1, on the reverse strand, counting down.
ATGGAAGGAAGCGCCGCCAGACCGGACACTTCCCCGTCCCGACTCAGCGCGATCTGCCGAGCTTCCAACAGGAACTGGCGCGCAATTTCGGTCTTCCCTTGCGCCACCAGTGTGGGCGCAACCGACGACTTCAGCGCGATCGAGGCAAAGTCCGAGCCTGGGCGGCCAAGCGCCTTGCGGAGCTCTGCCTCGAGCCGCAACATGTCGTGGAAATGATAGAGTTCGCGGCGAGCCGAGAGCAGCTGCGCGAGGAGCGTGCAGCTGAGATAGGGATGATCTTCACCAAGATCGGCAAGAAGCGCTTCGGATTCCCGTTCGACGACCGCCATGTTGTCGCGCGCCGCATCAACCATGATCCGCCGGTGCCGGACTTTCAGTTCGAACTGGTCGCGAGTGTACTCGTCGATCTGCCCGGTCTCGAAGCGATGCGCGATTGCCACGACTGCCGCCTCGATCATCCGTTCCGCCGATCGGAACGCCAGGCGCCGCGCCCGCCGCCAGGACATCGCCAGGAGCACATTCGGCTGCGATTGCACGTGCTGCCATGGCAGCTCGCTGGCGATGGCATCGAGCCGGTAAAGCAGGCCCGAATAGGTCATCGCGTCGGCAAGACCTTCCAGAGTCTCCGCCAGGAAGGCGCTGTCGCCGCTGTGCTCCGCATGTTCGATCGCGCTGGAGATCTCGCCGGCAGAAGCAAAGTGCCTGCTTGCGCGGCGGTGCAGTTCCGCGGATCGTTCCGGGGCTCGGTTGGCGAGCCTGCGCATAATCATCTGGCGGAACAATGCGTAATAGCAATAGCGGCCCTGTTCTCGGTCATGGTCGGCAATGAAGAGCCCGCGCCGGAAGGCCTCCTCAAGCAGCATGAGCGATGAAGCAGAGCCGGTTACCGCTGCGCAGGCCGCGGGGGTCAACTCATTCAGGATCGATGTGTCGACCAGGAAATCGCGTATCTCCTGCGGCAGACCATCCAGAACTTCTTCCTCGAAGTAACTGGAAAACTCGCTCCGCAAGCCCGTCGCGCCGCCGCTTATGCTGCGCCCTTCCTCCCGATCATCAGTCCATGCCTGTGCCGCAAGGACGAGCCCCGCCGCCCAGCCCTGGGCATCGGCGACTATGTGCATGGCATCCGCTTCGGGAATCGATCCGGCGACCTGCCGGACCAACTTCAGCCCTTCGGCGGAATCGAGGCAGAGATGATGGGTCTTCACCTCAAGGAGGAAGTTCATCGAGCGCAGCCGGCCCAGCTTGAGGCCGGCTTCGCCGCGCGAAGCAATAACCGTGGTCAAAGCATCGCGGGCACTGGCGATTAGCTGGTCGATCATGGACAGAGATTCGGGCGAAAGCAGTTGGCCGTCATCGATGAACAGCACCGGCCGCCTTTCGGCGTCGGCCATAAGGGCTGTAGGCCAATTGCGCACATCGGACCCGCCCAGAACGAAGCCTGCCGCACTGGCGGCCTGAGCAATCGCAGCGGCAAGGTCCTGGTCCGTGACGATGCCGGCGCGCGTTGCCACCCATAGCACTGGGCGGCCCTGTTTGCGCAATATCTCCGACCAGCGGCGCATGGCCGTTGTCTTGCCGAATCCGGCTGGGCTGGTCACCGTGACGACCCGTGACGCCGCGACACGGTCAGCGAGTTGCTCGATGGCTTCGCGTTCCACGTAGTCGTGAGCGGCTAGCGGTAGCCTGACACGGCTCGGAACGACCTCCATTGCCGCAATCCTCTCGGTTCCGCCGCATTGGTGCAGCGTGTTTGTTGGTCTTATATTGCGCTCTAAACGCAATTTGGCAAGCGTCTCTTCCTATCTGTGGATAGGTTCTAAACTCGACTTTCGACGCCAACGGGCAACCAGGCACACTTTGAAAGTTTGTGGAGAAGGACCAGCACATGGATTTTGACTTGCCGGAAGAGCACGGCGCGTTTCGGGACGTTGTTCGCCGCTGGGTCGAAAGCGAGGCCCCAAAGGACTGGGCGCGCAAGCTCGAAGCTGACGAGCACAACTATCCCCATGAGCTTTGGGACAAGCTGACCGAAGCCGGGTTCCATGGGGTTGGCATCGATGAGTCTTATGGCGGTCAGGGCGGCGACGTCCTTATGCAGATGCTGTTGGCCCGTGAACTCGCGCGGTCGCTCGGCGGCCTTGCCTGGATATGGGGTATCACCTCCTTCGCCGGCTCGAAATCGATCGGTCTGTACGGAAGCCCGGAGCAGAAGGCGAAATACCTGCCTAAGATTGCAGCCGGCGAACTCAAGGCCGCGATTTCGTTCACCGAGCCCGGCGGCGGTACGGACCTGCTCGGCTCGCTTGCCACAACCGCGGATCGCGTGGATGGCGGCTGGATTCTCAATGGCGAAAAGATCTGGAGCTCGTCCGCACACGTCGCCGACTACCTGCTGTGCATCGCCCGTAGCGACAAGAATGTCGAAAAGAAGCACCAGGGGCTGACGCTGTTCTGGGTGCCGGCCAAGGCCGAGGGCGTGAAGATCACCCCGCTGTCCAAGCTGGGCATGCGTTCGATGGGTAGTTGCACCGTGGTTTATGACAACGTCTTCGTCGCAGACGAAAACGTCCTCGCCGAGCCGCACAGGGCTTGGTACACTCTGCTGCCGACGCTCAATAACGAGCGCATCATGGTCGGGGCCTTCTGCCTCGGCGTGATCGACGGCGTGCTTGAAGATGCGCTTGATTACGTGAAGCATCGCAAGGCGTTCGGCAAGGTCATCGGCCAATTCCAGGCCATCCAGCACTACATCGCCGACATTGCCACCATGAAGACCACCACCGAGCTGATGCTGCATTATTGTGCGGCGAAACAGGCAAAGGGTGAAAACGTCGGCAACGAAGCCAACATGCTCAAGCTGTTCGCATCGGAAAATGCGAACCGTGCAGCCGATCTCGGCATCCAGATCCTGGGCGGGATGGGCTACTCGGCCGAAACCGACATGCAACGCTACTGGCGCGACAGCCGTCTGTGGCGGATCGGGCCGATCACCAACGAAATGGTGCGTAATGGCATCGCGGAGTCGCTGGGGTTGCCGCGCTCTTTCTGAAACGGGATAGATGACCATGAAAGCACTGCTACTTGAAACTGGAGACGGTCCCGAAGCCACTCGTGTTGCCGAAGTTCCCAATCCGGAACCCGCCAACGGTGAGGTTCGGGTCAAGATCAAGGCCGCCTCAATCAATCACCGCGAAATGTGGATTGCTCGGGGCCAGTATCCTGGCATGGTCTATCCGTCGGTAATGGGCTGCGACGGCGCGGGCATTGTTGACATGATCGGCGCAGGCGTCACTGGCGTTTCACCAGGCGATGAGGTGGTGATCTACCCTGGCCGCAACTGGGGTCCGAACCGCCATGCCCCGCAAGCCGAATTCGGACTGATCGGCATGCCGTTTCCCGGCACTCTCGCAGAATATGTTTGCGTGCCTTCGGAAAACCTTGCGCCCAAGCCCGCCAATATGACTTGGGAGGAAGCCGCCGCAACCGTGCTAACCGGCCTGACTGCCTGGCGCGCGCTGATGTTCAAGGGGCAACTCCAAGCCGGTGAATCGGTGCTGATCAGCGGTGTCTGCGGCGGTGTCGCCACATTCGGCCTGGCCTTCGCCGTTGCCTTGGGCGCCAAGGCTTATGTCACGGCCGAAAATGAAGAAGTCCTGGCACGGGCCCGCGACATGGGAGCGCTGGGCGGCCTCCTGTACACCGATCCGGATTGGCGCAAGCAGGTTGGCAAGCTGACCGGGGGAATCGACGTGGTTCTCGACGGTGCGCCGGCACCAAGCTATGCCAACTATGTCCGCGCAATCAATCCGGGCGCCCGCATCGTGATCTACGGTTCCACCGCGGGTGACAAATTCGAGGTGACAGCGACAGGCATATTCCTGAAAAGCGCCAGCATTGTTGGCAGCCAGGTGGGCGATCCCAAGGATTTTGCCGACATGCTCGCGTTCGTTCAGAAACATGCGATCAAGCCGGTCATCGAGAAGTCCTTCCCGCTTGCCGAGGCACGCGAAGCGCTGCTCTACCTCGAGAAGCAGCACTCATTTGGCAAGGTGGTGGTGACCGTATGACCGGTCTGTTCGATCTTTCGGGCAAGATCGCGCTCGTTACTGGCGGCGCGCAGGGCCTTGGCCGGATGATCGCAGAGGGTCTGCTGCGCGCGGGCGCCACTGTGGTGATCACGTCGCGCAAGCCCGAGATCTGTGCTGCCGCAGCTTCGCAAATGTCGGCTCTGGGCAAGTGCGTTGCCATGCCCAGCGATCTCGCATCGCCGCAATCGGCGGTGGATGTTGCCCGCCGCATGCGCGAGGAACTGGGGGGCAAGCTTCACGTTCTGGTCAACAATGCCGGCAAGACGTGGGGCGGACCGATCGGCAGCTTCCAGGACAAGGCCTGGCCGGACGTGATGGCCGTCAACGTGCAGATCCCTTTCACTCTGGTGCGCGAGCTGCTTCCGGAGCTGGAAGCTGCCGGCACCGGGGATGATCCGGCCCGTGTCATCAACATCGGCTCCGTCGCAGGCAGGTCGACAGAGCGATTGAGCGCCTATTCCTATGCGGCCAGCAAGGCTGCCCTGCACATGCTCAGCCGCGATCTGGCGGGCGATCTGGCTGGGCGCAACATCAATGTGAATGCGATTCTGCCCGGCTATTTTCCGACCAAGATGACCGCGCATATGCGGGACGCAGACGATGTCGATCCAGCGGTGCTGGAGAAGATTCCGATGCGCCGGATGGGGCGTGAGAACGAGATCGCAGGCACTGTCGTGTTCCTGTCGTCACTCGCCGGCGCCTACATCACGGGGGCAGAGATTCCCGTCGATGGCGGCATTATCGGCTGCGGCTAGACTACCTATCGTTGGAAGGGTGAAACAGGTCACCTCTCTGATGACTGAGTTGGTCAGCAAATTTTCCGGAGGGAACTGAATTGGGCGGCGTTAGCGAAGACCCGGCGCGATTGCGGATCACGGCAAGTCCGCTGGGCGACATGCTGCTGAAGACGTGGGATGCAAATCCGAGCGAGGAAGCGCTCGTCTTCCCGACGGCTCGCCGGACCTATGACGAAGTCGTGCATTCAGTACTGCATCGCGCACGGGGACTTGTCGCACAAGGGATAGGCCCTGGCGATCATGTCGGCATCCTCCTGCCCTCAGGCATCGAATTCGTTGAAACCCTTTTTGCGGTTTCGATGATCGGCGCCGTGACCGTGTTGATGAACGCGCGCTATCGGCCGCGCGAAATCGCCTACGTGGTAGAGAACGCAGACCTCGTTGCCTTGGTCACCAACAGCGAGGCAAGCGACTTCGTCGATTTTTCGCTCCGGATCCACGAAGCCTTTCCGTCGCTCCAGACCTGCACTGATCCACATCGAGTTGCGCTGGAAGAAGCGCCGTTGCTGCGCCGCCTGATCCTGCACGGCGGCAGGTCCTCGCCAGGCTTCGTGAACCAGGAGGCGTTCGATCAGGCTGCGGCGCAAGTCGATGAGGTGCAAGTTCATGAGCGCCGCCTCGCCGTCCGGCTGCGCGACACCTGCATGATCCTCTACACCTCGGGAACCTCGGCCAATCCCAAGGGCTGCCTGCTCAGCCACGAGGCCGTCAGCCGCGAGGCAACAAACCTGGCCCGCAATCGCTGGGCGTTCACGCGCGACGAGCGGGTCTGGTCGCCCATGCCCCTGTTCCACATTGCCGCAATGCTGGCGATGCTGGGTGCCATCGATGTGGGCGGAACATTCATCGGACAACCGCACTTTGATGCTGGCGAGAGCCTTCGCCAGATCGAAGCCGAGCGGGCTACCATGATGTTCCTGCCGTTCGTCACCTTCCACCAGGCCATGATCGCGCACCCGGATTGGCAAACGGCTGACATGAGTTCGATCCGTTTGACGAACACCTGCTTCAGCCAGATGCCGAAGTCTGTCAGTGATGCATATCGGGCAAAGTTGCCGAATGCCCTCCACGTTGGCACCTTCGGCATGTCTGAAGCAACCGGCATCGTCAGCACTGGAGGTTTCGATATGGACCCCGAGATGGGGTTCCATGCTCTGGGCTACCCGCTCAAGGGCATCGCGGTCAGGATCGTCGATATCGAAACCGGTCGCGACCTGTCCCCTGGCCTGCGCGGCGAAGTGTGGATCAAAGGCTACAATGTCCTGGACGGATATTACCGCGACCCGGTGAAGTCGGCAGAGGTCATCGATCCCCAAGGCTGGTACCACAGTGGCGATATCGGCTCGGTCGACGAGAATGGCCATGTCCAGTTCCACGGCCGCTTCAAGGACATGCTCAAAGTCGGCGGCGAGAACGTCGCAGCTGCGGAGGTCGAGGCAATTCTCGACGCGCACGAAGATGTTGAACTGTCGCAGGTCGTGGGTCTCCCCGATAGCCGGCTGGAAGAGATCCCCGCCGCCTTTGTGAAGCTGCGCAACGGGCGTGCACCTTCCGAAGCCGAACTGGCCGCCTTTGTTCGGGAGCGGATCGCGTCATTCAAGGTCCCCAGGCACATTCGCTTCGTGGACGAGTGGCCGATGTCGGCTTCAAAGATCCAGAAGTTCAGGCTGCGTCAGCAATTGATGGCCGAACTCGGTCTCAGCGACAGGGGGGAATGACCATGCGCGTGATTGTGACGGGCGCAGCCAGCGGGATCGGACGCGCGGTCGCGGAATCGCTTGCTGCCGATCCGGCGAACAGCCTTCTCCTCACCGATCGTGATGCCGAGGGCATTGCAAAGCTGGCGGCTCCAATGGGGGCAACGGCCGCCTCTCATGTTGCGGAGCTTTCAGAACCCGATTGCGGAACGTCGATCGTATCCGCCGCGATTGCGCACATGGGCGGGATCGATGCGGTTGTCAGCAATGCCGGGGTCATCGCAGGTGCCCCGCTGGTCGAGCAAACGATCGAGCAGTTTGAACGCATCTTTGCAGTCAACACCCGAGCGACCTGGTTGCTGGCCAAGGCAGCTTACCCTTACCTCGCGGCAAGCAGGGGCGCGTTTGTTGCAACCGCGTCGATGTCGGCTAGCCAACCGACCCCCGGTCTGGGTTTCTATTCGCCGAGCAAGGCTGCCCTTGCCATGCTCATCCGGCAACTGGCACTGGAATGGGGCCCTGACGGCATCCGCTGCAACACGGTATCGCCAGGACCGACGTACACGCCAATGACCCAGGCAGGGTATGCCGATGTTGAGCGCCGCGCCCATCGCGAAGCGATGATCCCGCTGCGCAAGCTGGGCCTGGCGCAGGACGTAGCGAATGCAATCACCTTCCTGATCGGCCCTGGCGCCAGCCACATCACCGGGATCGACATCCTGGTCGATGGAGGGATGAGCAACAACCTGATGCCGGCAACCGGTGGCGGAACCGGCCAGGCGGGCAGCAGCTAACGAAACAGGCGCGGGACCGCGCCAGCATCGAACAACGCATCACCGAGAGGACGCCCCGTCATGGATATTCGCAGCTTGTTTTCACTGGAGGGTCGCGTTGCCCTCGTCACGGGCGGCAGCACCGGCATCGGCCGGATGGTTGCCGAGGGACTCGCTGCGGCCGGTGCGCGGGTTTACATCTGCGCGCGCAATGCCGAGAAGATCGCGGCTGCCGCCTCCGCGATTGCGGGCGACGTCATCGGGATCCCGGCGGACCTGTCGACAATCGACGGCATCAATAGCTTGGTTGCCGAGATTTCTTCGCGGGAGAAAGCCCTGCATATTCTGGTCAACAATGCCGGAACGCTCGCCGAGGCCCCTCTCGACAACTTCTCGGAGGCCGAGTGGGACAGCGTTATTGACCTTAACCTCAAGTCACCTTTCTTCCTTATCCAGAAGCTCCTGCCTCTGCTGCGCGCAGGCGCGAAGCCTGATCTTCCGGCCTCGGTCATCAATGTCGGCTCGGTCGGCGCAATCAAGATCGGCCCTCGCGAGGTGTACAGCTATCAGGCTTCAAAGGCAGGGATCCACTGGCTGACGCGATCACTCGCGAAGCGGCTCGCCGGCGAGGCAATCACGGTCAATGCCATCGCGCCCGGGCTGTTCGAAAGCGAAATGACCGTCATTCCGAACGACGAGGTGCGCAAGATGATGACCTCCATGGTTCCTCGCGGCCGCACTGGCAGTGCGGAAGACATGGGCGGCACCGCAGTGTTCCTTGCCTCGCGCGCCGGCTCGTATGTGACCGGAGCCGTCATTCCGGTCGAGGGTGGACTTTCGATCTGACCGGGCGGCTGCGCCGGCACGCATCAACCCCGCGGAACCCGCAAGAGGCACGTGAGCGACATGATTCCTAACGAGATGGCCCGCAACACGATCGCCAAAGCCTCGGCCTTCCCCCTCTCTCTCTAAGGAACAGCAGATGAGCGAACTCCCCCCCGCCCCCGCCGTCGCCGGCATTTCACTGGACGGCGACAAGGTATTCACGATTACCGCCGAGGAAAACGCCGCTTTGTGCCGGGCCACAGCAACCGAACCGGCAACAGATGGCCGCGCACATCCGATCTACTATTACATCGCCACCCAACTCGCGATGGGCAAGACCGTCGCGGGCCTGTGCGCTGCATGCGAATTCGATGTCGACGATGGCCCAATGATGGGCTCGTCCGGCGTGCGAGTGGCCGAGCCGCTCATGGTTGGCGCAAGCTACAAGGTGACCGGCGAGATCGTCAGCCTGGTCCGTAAGCAGAGCCGCAAACTGGGGGTCATGGATGTGCTTACCTATCGCTTGCGCCTGCATCTTGCCGAAGGTGGCGATGCCTTGGTCGAAGTCGAGAACGTCTGGATTCTTCCTCGCAAGGAGTTGGCAGCATGAGCATTTCTATTGGCGACGACCTGCCTGATTTTGTCATCCCTTCGGTGAGCCCCGACGCAATGCGCGACTGGTCGACGTTCCTTGCCGATCCCAATCCCATCCACCTCGATGCCGAGGCGGTGAAGGCGCAGGGCTTGGGGGACAAGCGGATCAATCAGGGTCCGGCTAATGTCGCTTACATGATGAACATGTTGATGCGTGCTTTCCCCGGCTGCACCATTGCCAGCATGGATTCGCGTTTCCTCGACAATGTTTACGAAGGGGACAAGGTCACCGCCTCTGGCACAGTTACGGCGGTCGAGGGCAACCGCATCTCCTGTGACATTCTGCTCTCCGTCGAGGGCCGGGGCGTTGTCAACAGCGCTACCGCCGCCGTCATCATCTGAACGAAGGAACCCATCATGCCTAGTAGCCCCTTTGCCCATGTCTGCATGGTCGTGCACGACCTCGACAAGGCGGTCGCGGACTGGACCAAAATCCTGCGCGTGCTCGACCCGGGTCAACTCGAGCAGCGTATCGTAAAGTATGACGAGTTTTCGAGCGGTGATGACGCCGGAATGAAGTGGGCCACTTTCGTGAACGATCATGGCACCGAAATGCAGTTCATCCAGCCTTCTCCTGGCACACCAATGGGGCGCCGTCTCGAGAAGGTTGGCGAGCATGTTCACCACCTATGCTTCACCACCGATGATGTGCCGGGGGCGATGGACAAGCTGCGGGCAGAGGGTATCGATCTACCCGGCGACGGCGCGGTTAACAACGATCCCGACATGACCTGGCAAAAGTGGAGCTGGGTGGGCGCAAAGAGCACGCATGGCTGCCTGATCGAGGTTGCCAGCCCCTACGAAAGCAGGAACGACGGCAAGTGGCACCATGCCCCCGGAAAGTTCGAATATGATGGGCCGGGCGAACATCCAAGCCACACCGAGACCGTTCCGCGCGAAGGCTGACTTGACCAGCCGCATCGTCAAACTGAATGGGGATCGATTGCAGTTAACCGGAGAAGCCTATGGCGATCCGGCTGCCGCCCCAGTCCTGTTCTTTCACGGCGGCGGCCAGAGTCGTAGCGCCTGGCGCGGTTCAGCGCGGATTCTCGGTGAAGCCGGCTACCATGCCATAACCTTTGACCTGCGCGGACATGGCGATAGCGAATGGGCGCCCGACGGCGATTACCTGCTTGACGCATTCGGCCGCGATGTCGAACGCTTGCTCTTTCAGTTCGACGGGCCCGTGGCACTGGTCGGGGCCTCGCGCGGCGGACAGGCTGCGTTGGTGGGCGGCTCGCGTCATCCTGATAGGGTTCGCCTGATCATGCTTGCCGATGTCGCTCCCGTGATGAGGGACAGCGGGATCGACGGCATCCGGGCCTTCTTTGCCTGCAGCGCTAACGGCTTTGCGTCGCTTGACGAGGCCGCCGATGCCCTTGCGCAGTATCTTGGCCAGCCGCGATTGCCCGATCCCTCCCGCCTTGGCCGGGCAATGCGCACTGACACGAACGGCCGGTGGCACTGGCATTGGGACCCGGCGACCGGCAAAAACCAATTTCTTCACCCTCCGAGCGAAGGGAAGGCCGTGCTTGATGCCGCAGCACGAACGCGTTCGCCGTTGATTTTGGTTCGGGCGGAGCACAGTCATCTGGTCACCGATGAAGGTGTTGCCTTGTTCAAACGATTGGCGCCCCAGCTCGAGGTGTCGGTCGCCAAAGGGGCGGCGCACATGTTCACGGCCGACAGGAACGACCAGTTTGCCGCAGACCTGCTTAGGCAGCTCGCCGCCTATCCAGCGAGGCCTCCGGCATGAAGCGGGGTGCAGCGATGGTTATCGGCGCATCAGGAGGTCTGGGCCGCGCTTCGGCATTGGCGCTGGCGCAGGAATTCGAGGGCGTGGCCCTCACCTATCGCAAAGGTTTGGACCACGCGGAGGCACTCGCCTCGGAATTGCCCGCACAGTGCAAGGGCCTGCCAGTACATTGCGATCTGGCCCAACCCGAAAGCATTGCTGCCGCCGTTTCAACAACACTCGATTGCTATGGCGAGATCGCAACCGTCGTGTTTGCCAGCGGAGTGGCGATCGGGCAGCCCTATGTGAGCACCATTGATGAAGCCCAGTGGCGCGAGGTGATCGAGACTGAACTGTTCGGCCTGACCCGAGTGGTGTCGGCCACCTTGCCGCTGTTCCGGCGCCAGCAGTATGGCAATTATGTGATCATCGTCTCGGTAGCCAACTACAGCTTTCCCCCGGGCGATGCGCTGTCGTCGGTCCCCAAGGCAGGCATGGAAGCCTTGGGAAGAGCCATAGCCAAGGAAGAGGGAAAGTTCGGCATCCGCGCCAACATGGTGGCCCCCGGCATTATCGACGCCGGCCTCGGCCACCATTTCCTCGAGATGCTTTATACGCCAGAGATATGGGAGGCGCAGCGCAAATCAATTGCCCTGCGCCGTTTCGGTACGAGCGAGGACGTTGGCGCGGCAGTATCGTTCCTCGCATCAGACCGCGCGCGATACATCACCGGGCAGACGCTCATCGTGGACGGCGGGTTCAGTCTCTAAACAGCCGCACCTGCCGGCTCAAAGGCCAAAAGGGAACCAAGTTAGTCGGCTCCCCCTTCCGCCCACTTGCCCGTGTGCATCGGCGCTCGGGTCATGCGCATTTCTCCGAAGATGCCGCAATATTCCGGCTTAAAGTCAGGCTCCGGGTTATAAAGTTTGGGAAAGCGCGTGCAGACCTTGTCAAGCACGATGGCCAGGATCATCCGGGCCAAGCGGTTGCCGAGGCAATGATGTTTGCCGGTCCCGAAAGTCGTGATGTCCCGCGGCTTGCGATGAATGTCGAATTTCAGCGGGGCGGGATATTTGAGAGGGTCGTAATTCGCCGCCTGGGGCGAGACGAGAACCGGCGTACCCTTGGCAATCCGGGTTCCGCCCACTTCGGTATCGCAAGTCGCGAAGCGGACAAATGTGTACAGACCCGGTGACTGGTAGCGGAGGCATTCCTCCACGGCGTCGGGAATCAAAGAGCGATCGGCGATGATTTCCTCGAACTGGTCCCGGTGTTTGCACAGGTTGGTCAACATGGCGGCGGCGACCGCGGCCGTGGTGCCCTGTCCACCCGAAAGGGTGGCTAGGAGATTAGCGAGAATTTCCTCGTGGGTGATCAGTCCGGTTTCGTCCATGCGCTTGACCAGTCCGGTGAACAGATCGTCCTCGCGGGGATGAGTGCGGCGCTCGTCAAGGATCGCGTTGATCGCATTTATGACGCCGACATATGATTCGTTGAATGCCTGGGACCGCGCCTGCCCCGGTTTGATATTGGATTCGACTTCCAATTCATGCTGCAACCGACGAAAGGCTGTCTGGTGCTCAGAATCCGTGATGCCCATCGCACCTTCAATGAGGATACGCTCGATCAGTCTGTACGAAAAGTCGTGATAGGCATCGAACGGACCGCCCAGCGCCTCGACGTCATCGAGCATTTTGTCGATTATCTCTTCGGCTGATTGGCGCAGCTGCTTGATCGCCCTGGGGCCGAAATATGGATCAAAGGCAGCGCGAACACGATCGTGATTCTTACCATCCGACGCACCGATATGGATTGCGCCGTCGGCGTAGTCGAATCGTTCGTATCCGGGCTCTCTCGGAATCTCCGAGGAGAAACGAGCGCCGTCGATGTGGACCGTGCGAAGGTCGGCATGGCGACCGACGACGACGTGAACGATGCCCTCGTTGACTACGTAGAACGGGCGTCGCTGGCCCCATTCGGCAAAAATGCCGTCGAGAGCGTGGTTTCTCAAGTGATCGCCGCCCAGATCTATATCGACAACATTATCCGGATCGAGGATAATCAATTCTTCTGCTGTCGCCATAATCCACTCCAAAGACTGCAAACCTATCTTACGCGGCTTTTCTCAAGATTTGTGCTCAGTTATTTTTCCGTCATCGCACCTTCTTTTCTTAATGACGCCCGGGGCAGCCGAAGTCTGCGGCGCGAGAGCTATACTCACGCTTCTTAACCAACGTGCGGATATTACCTTTGGTGCGCCGGCCATTATGCGCCGGTATCGCAGGCCAGACAATTAGGCAAGCGCCATCAATTCCATACAGCGAGTCAAACTTCGCGTCGGACCAGCCCGGTCCGATCTGAACGCGGCGCGCGTGACCTTGGAATGTTCACGCCGGACAGAGCACCAGTCGCCACCGGCGACAATTTCGAGGACTGTGATGGCCCGGCGGCTTTGCCGGGCACATCGCATCTCCTGACAGCGAAGCTGATCAATACTCGACGGCAAAAGTTACTTGTAAGGGTCAACCGGTTGGGGTGCAGAGATGACTTCGAGGTCGATCAGCATCGAAAGCACGTCAGAGATCGAGTAGATGTGGACGATCTTGTCTCCTTCGAACTTGATCCAGCTGAACCAGAGCACGTCGAGCTGGTTACCGGTCGGCTGCACACCCATGTAGGGGCCGCCGGTGTGCTTGCCGTGGTGATGGCAAAGTACTGCAATCTCGTCGTCGCCGCGCCCCCATGCCTTCAGGACGCGATAGACGCAGGGCGGAAAGGTCTTGTAAAGTTCGAGGGCACCGGGCTTCCACTGCGCGTAGCTGCCCAGATCTGGCCGATTGGGGTTCGCATAGGTCATTTTCGACGTGTCGAAAAAGTCGTCCATTGCCCCATAGTCGCCGCGATTGAGTGCGTCGAACAAGCCCATCCACTGGTTGGCCATGAACGCCTGGCGCTCGGTCAATCCGCCAGTGATTTCCGCCCGTTTCTCGACAGAGAGAGAGAAATCGTCCAGTGTGAACGGGGGGATATAACCAGCCATCGACAACCTCCAAACCAGTGCGCACCAATGCGCTTCTTGTGAATCCAGCAAGGCCGAGTGGTTTCAGCCGGCCGGAACCTCAGACATTTACGGTCGCACCAAAATTGCAACCTGTCGCCCGACAGGGACCGTGACTCCGCCTCCGGCCCCGGCCTGCTGACCAGCGCCAAGATGCATTCCTCAAACCTGCAAATTGTCGCCAGGCGTCATGCGCAGTAGATCGGCATAGACCGGGGTGTGACAGCCAAGCCCGCCATCGACAGCAAGCTTTGCGCCGGTAACGAAACGCGCGTCATCCGAGAGAAGAAAGGCGGCCACTTGCGCAACGTCTTCGGGGCCGGCCAGTTCACGAACAAGGTGATGCTCAAGCAGAAGCGTGCAAAACTCGGGAGGCAGGTTTGACTTCACCGCGTCAGTCATGACCAGGCCGATCTCAATCACGTTGGACCTGATACCGTTCTTGCCATATTGGGTGGCAACATAGCGGGACAGGCCTTCGACGCCAGCCTTGGAGACTCCGTAAGTCGTGTATTCGAGGTGGCCCTGGCTTCCCCGGCCCGAGCCGCTGAAAACGAACGCGCCGCCTCCCGCCTCGATCATGTGCGGGATCGCGTACTTCGCGGTCGCAGCGAGGCCGCGCAGATTGACCGCCATGATCTTGTCCCACCAATCGAATTCCAGGTCGGCGAGTTGTTTGTCGTTCATTAATGCGTCGGGGTAGGTTGCAGCTGCATTGGCATGGACAGCGTTGAGCTTGCCGAATGTAGCGATCGTCTTGTCGATGCAGGCGATCACAGCCTGTTCGTCGGCGAGATCGGCTTCCACGCCAATCGCCGTCCCGCCGGCCGCTATAATCTCGGCAACAGTCTTATCAATCTGCTCCTGCCCCACGGCCGCCACCACAACCTTTGCGCCGCGCCGCGCGAGCAAATGGGCACACCGCGCACCGATCCCGGTACTTCCCCCCATGACAAGTGCAACCTTGTCATCCATCCGGTATCCGTCGGCCATTATCCTACTCCCTCAATCGGTTACGCCCAGCCTGCGCCAAATCCCGGTGGAGCCTTGCGGCGGCAAGTTGAGCAGTCGGAGGCGCCAATCGCAGGGCGCTTTGTCACGTTCTGGGTAAGCTCATCATCTTTGCTGAGCGCGCAATAACCTCATGCAGAATTGCCTGGAAACCGCGTTTATCACGTCCGCAAAAGTGAGGTTTCGATTTTGCTTTACGCCGTGTCACACCGGCAGTGGATCCGGTTATCTGGCGAACTGCCTGAAATTGGCACATTGGAAGTTGCCTCGCAGCCAAGCGGGCCAAGTCTACCGATTTTCGATCATCGACGGTACATCGGCTGCAAGTCCGATTAGCGCAGAATAGAGAATGTCGTAAGAACAATCGAAGACTTGCTGGCGATCGAAACGATCCGGCCAATCAAAGCACGCTATTGCCGCCTGCTGGACACGAGAGACATGGACGCACTTGTAGATTTTTCACGGCCGACGCAATCGTGGACGTGACTGAAGACCGTGGGCCAACCGCCAGCGGTAGGGCTGCCAGCCATTCGCACGCAGTCCTTTTTGCCATCGAATTCGCCGCCAAGCACTATCAGGCGTCAATCCATCTTCGCGAAGCCGCCGTATCTGCCCTTGTGGAACAACATCGGATCACCATCGCGTAGCATTGCCATGCGCAGCACCCGTCCCAGCACGAAGACATGATCCCCAGCGTCGGTAATCGACTCGATGCGGCATTCGATGGCCGCGATCACGTCTGGCAATAGCGGGAGGCCGTGGATGGATTCCGAAAATTCGACCCCCGCAAATTTGTCGCCTTTCCCAGCGAGCTGCGCGCACAGCGCCTGCTGGTCGCTGCCCAGCACGTTGACGCAGAAGTGCCCCGCCGCTTCGATCCGCGGCCAGGTCGATGAACGGCGATCGGGCAGGAAACCAACCAGGGGTGGGTCGAGTGAGACCGACGTGAAAGTGCCAACCACCATGCCCACTGGCTGCCCGGCCTTGGTCATGGCCGTGATGGCGCTCACCCCGGTCGGATAAGCAGCCAATACGCGGCGGAAATCAGCCGCTTCGATCACGACTTCAGACATGGATTCTCCCAGATTGGAAAAGATCGGGTGGACGACGCAAAACGGCATCTCCCTGCAATGCCGGCCGAGCGGGTTCAGGGGGCACCAAGCTTGAATACAGATTTCCGGTTCGGCAACTCGGCGGGTTTCGATGGATATCCGACGACGTGAAGCCCTCCGTCGACGTAAATCGCCTCGCCGGTCACATATCGAGACATCGACGAAACCCGGGAAGGCATCGACTGGTGCAACGTTCTTGGATCATAACGCTACTGAACGACGGCTATGACCCTCCGGCCCTGCTCGGAATTCTTTACCGCCACGCAGGCTTCCGCATCAGGCCGACCAAATTCAACGACGACGAATGAGTCTCTTTCGAAGGAGAATGTGGCAGAACCCGAGGCCAACCCTTGCAGCGCCGCCCACAACAACGGCGACCTAAGCTTCGGGCAGGCCGATTGTGGAATCCTAGTCCGTTTTCCCAATCGAGCGCATCAAAACGTCTACCGCAAATTCCTGCCATTCGGCCACGCCGTCGCTGCTGCCCAGATCGATTCCACAAATCAGTTCTAGCGCATTGCGGCTGTTTCGCGCACCGGCCGTGATCATGCAGGCGGCAGCAAAGAACCTCGCGGCATCAATGCCGGGCCGGAATACGCCCTCGGCCACGCCCCGATCAAGCAAGACTTGCAAGCGCTTGACGAATTGTTGCATCAGATCCTTGAAGGCTGCCGAAGGCTTGCGGATGGATTCCGCACAGCGACCGTGATCGATCATGAAGGCTGACAACGTCGAAAATTTGCTCGCCTGATCCAAAAGCCCGAAAAAGAGTTCCCTGATTGCCGCTTCCGGATCGGTGGAATCAGCATCGAGCCTGTTGACGTAAGACATCAACGTCATCACTTCGCGAATGACGATGTCGTAGAAAATATCGTCCTTGCTCTTGTAGTAATAATAGATCGACTGCCGGGTGATCTTTGCCCGAGCCGCAATCGAATCGATCTTTGCGGCGGCCGGACCGATCTCGTCAAACTCTAGCCGCGAAGCTTCGATGATTCGATCCAACGCGCGACTGCACTTGGGCACTTCCAGCGCACCTGACGTATCAATTGCTCCCATGACGACCTCCGCTTTTTTGCTTATGCAGCTTCGAAATTATGCGCAAATTTCTCCGGAGAAGGCGGGCCCCAATAGGAGAATACTTCTCCCGGCTCGTGGTCGGCTGCCGGCCAATCATGACCCGCCGGCACATAGTCCATGTCGGCAATATATTCGCTATAGCTGTTCCAGGGATCGCGGACATAGTAGAAGTAGTTGGAGCCCAGCAGGTGCCGGCCAAGTCCCCAGCCAACTTTATGCCCCTTGTCGATCATACCCTGCGACGAAACCCCGACATCGTGCACACTGGGCAAGTCCCAACTCGTGTGGTGCAGACCGTAATGAGTCGATCCGACCAGAGCCAACAGGTGATGGTCGGAACCATGAATGCCGTGGACGAATGCGATATGGTCGCCACACCGGTCGGACAAGCGCAACCCGAGAATATCTGCGTAAAAATCGAGCGCCTCGTCCATGTCGGCCACGAAGATGGCGATATGGGACAGCCGTCTAGGCTTTGTAGCCGGAGCAAGTGCCTTAGGCGCCGCTCCAGCCCGGCCCGGCGGAGTTGAAGGGAAGCTGAAATCCGACTTGCAGTCCGGCGAACTCTTCACCGCAACCTTGATCTGCAACGGGAGCCCGTCGGGCGACTTGAACCACAGGCCACCGTCATCGTTCAGCGGCGCGCAGCGTTCGATCTTGGCTTCGTTCAATCGCCGCTCAAATTCCGGCATGTCCTGCTCATACGCGCCGAACGAGAGATAGCGAAGCTTCTTCGAAGACCCTTCGCCGCCTTGGGATATCTTTGCCCAGCAATGGGGATTATTCCAGGCGTAAAGCTCAAGGCCACCGTCAGCAGCCTGACGCACCTCCAGGCCGAAATCAGTGTAGAATCGAGCGGCTTCTTCCAGATCCGGCACTGCGAAAGCAAAGTGATCCGCCGAGTGTACGCCGATAGCTGTGGTTGAAGCCACATCGTTCATTGCCTCAGAAATGCCTTGTGCCATCTTT
This sequence comes from Sphingomonas sp. P3_C5, assembly GCF_056402635.1. NCBI lineage: Bacteria > Pseudomonadati > Pseudomonadota > Alphaproteobacteria > Sphingomonadales > Sphingomonadaceae > Sphingomonas > Sphingomonas sp. P3_C5. The sequence continues at coordinate 428,333 of NZ_JBFUHA010000004.1, read as the reverse complement.
CGCTCCATCCTCGAACTACCGCGCCAGGCGGTCCTGACATCTTTTAATACCCCCGATATTGCCATCGGCTTGGGCAGGTGTAAACGGGTATTCGAAACACCAGATATAAACAAGTGTTTTAAACGGGGCGCAGCCGACGCGCATAATCGGGGGAGTGAAAATGCCATGGCCTCACATGCGTTCGTTGCCGGCGTAGGAATGACAGCCTTTGGCCGCAGTGGTGACCGTGCATTGCGGTCGCTGGTGGCCGAGGCGGTCGCTTCCACACTCGCCGATGCAGGCGCATCGGTATCGGACGTCGAAATCTGTTTTTTCGCCAATGTCGGCCAAGGGGCGATCGACGGCCAGCATGCGGTGCGCGGCCAGACCGCGCTCGCGGCTGCGGGGATCGAGGGCATCCCGATCATAAACGTGGAGAACGCCTGCGCGTCGTCTTCGACTGCGCTTTCGCTGGCGTTCGCCCAAGTAGCTCACGGCGCTGTGGATGTTGCACTTGTCGTTGGCGCGGAAAAAATGTGTGTTCCCGATCGGGAAAAGATCGCAGCGGTATTCGATGGCTGCTGGGATGTGGCGAACGCCGAGGCTAATGCCGCCATGCTTGCGCTGGCAGGCGGTGACCTGATCCCGGAAGAGGCCCGTTCAAAGCCTCGTGCTCAGAGTGTCTTCATGGAAATCTACGCCGGAATGGCGCGTGCCCACATGGAAATGTTCGGCACGACTGTCGAGCAACTGGCGATCGCCGCTTCGAAGAATCACGCCCATTCGGTGTGGAATCCGCTTTCCCAGTTCCGCGACGAGTTCACCGTAGAGCAGGTGCTGGCAGCCAAGCCGGTTTCCTGGCCGCTTACCGTACCCATGTGCTCACCGGTGAGCGATGGTGCCGCAGCGGTCCTGGTGTGCTCGCAGCGCGCACTGAAGCGGTTTGCCCATGAACGCGCAGTCCGCATCCTGGCGAGCGTCGTCCGCAGTGGTCGCGATCGGCCGCTTGACGATTATCGCAATCATGTTTCCCACCTCGCGGCGCTGGACGCCTACGAACAATCGGGCGTTGATCCGAAAGACGTCTCGGTGGCCGAAGTGCATGATGCGACCTCCTTTGCCGAGATCCTGCAGTCCGAGAACCTGATGTTCTGCAAGTTCGGTGAAGGCGGGCCCCTCGCGGAAGGCGGCGCAACACGACTCGGCGGGCGGATACCCATCAACCCCTCGGGCGGGCTTGTTTCGAAAGGCCATCCGATCGGAGCTACTGGAGCCGCCCAGATTTTTGAGCTCGTGACCCAGCTTCGCGGTGAGGCTGGCAAGCGTCAGGTCGAAGCCGCAAGGCTTGCGGTTGCAGAAAACGGCGGCGGCTTCAGGGTGGTCGAAGAGGCGGCGGTTTGCATCACTGTGCTTGAAAGGATGCGTCCTTGAATGTCGCACTGATACTGTCGCGCATCGCGTCCGTTGCGCCAGATGCCCCTGCATTGGCCAGTGGGGAGCAAGTCCAGTTGGACTATGCGGGCCTGTGGCAGCGTGTGACGAAGCTGTCCAATGGCCTCGGTCAATATGCAGCACCGGGCGATCGGGTGGTGCTGGCGATGAGGAATCTCCCCGACTACCTTGTCCTGATGTTCGCTGCCCTGCACCGCGGCCTGGTGCTCGTTCCTGTCAATTCCGCGCTTCAAGTCCGCGAGATTGAGCATTGCGTTGGCGACAGCGGCGCCGTGCTTTGCTTCACCGATACCGACCATTTCGGTGGACTGAAACCACTGGAGAACCGGGTCGAGTCGCTAAAGGCGGTGGTGGACGTAGAAAGTCCGGCATTCGAGAAATTCTTTCGCGAACCGGCCAATTCCGCGCCAATCGAACGTGGCTCCGGGGATCCAGCTTGGATTTTCTACACCAGCGGAACCACGGGCCGTCCCAAAGGAGCGACGCTGAGCCACGGCAACCTCCGGGCCATGATCGCTGCGCAGCATTGCGACTATGGTACGCCTTCGACGGGTGCGTGTTTCATTCATCACGCCCCGCTATCGCACGGTTCGGGCCTGTTGGCCTTGTCGTTCGTCGCCAGCGGCGCCCTGCAGATCATTCCGGGGTCAGAGCACCGCAATGCTGACGGAGTGCTTGCCCTGGCGCGCCACTGGGGCAAGGCCAGCATGTTCTCGGCCCCGACGTTCCTCAACCGGATTGTCGCCGCCGCTTCTGCCGACCCGGCAAAGGCCGAGGGCATTCACATCATCTTCTTTGGCGGCGCTCCGATGTATGTCGAGGACCTGGCGCGTGCGCTTGGCGTCCTCGGTCCTCGACTTTCACAGATGTACGGCCAGGGCGAAAGCCCGATGACCATCAGTGGCGTTCCTGCCGCTGCCTATGCCGCGGCCAGCGGAGATCGCCTCACCCGACTGATGGCGACCGTGGGGTGGGTGCGTTCGGGCGTCGAGATCGCGATCCTCAACGAGGCTGGTAACAGGGTGCCGGACGGCCAGCCGGGCATGGTGGCAGTGCGCGGCGACGTGGTCATGGCCGGCTATTGGAACATGCCCGAAGCCAACGCGGGCACGCTGATCGATGGGTGGCTGCATACTGGCGATATCGGCGTTCTGGACGAACATGGCCTGCTTTCGCTGGTCGACAGGGCCAAGGAAGTCATCATCAGCGGTGGATTGAACATCTATCCGCGCGAGGTTGAGGAAATACTGCTTTCGCACGAGTCCGTCGCGGAAGTGTCGGTGGTTGGCATCCCGGACAGTGAATGGGGAGAGATCGTCGTTGCCGCCGTTGTCGCGCGCAAGGATTGCACCATCAAAGCCGAGGAGCTTGATGCGGCCTGTCTGGACAATATTGCAAGGTTCAAGCGACCCAAAAAGTACGTCGTAATGGATGAACTTCCCAAAAGCGCTTACGGAAAAATTCTCAAAAGAGAAGTAATTTCAATAATAACATCAAAGACATCTTAACATTCCGGCGCGGAAGGTGGCTATGACCTGGACAAGACATCGCGGACTGCATGGCGATATTCGCCAGAAGTCGGACCTTGGCCTGACCCGCGCCAAGGTCCACCTCTATGACGGCCTGATCTTCGCGACATGGAATGAGAAGGCTCTTGTCTCGTGATGCCGGTGACCGGCCAGCCTCTGGCTTCCCCCAGGTCGCGCCACAGACCGGAAGAAGCGGGTTTGAGCCCACACTTGCTTAAGCGCGAATTCGGGTTGTATGGACAAGGGCTGCCCGGCAATGCGTCCGGCGTTGTCGCAACTGGGCTGCATTGATGAAGAAAATTGCTTCCAAGTCGAGAGTCAATGACCGGCGACTCCAGAAGAAGGGTCATACGCGGCAATTGCTGCTTGAGACTGCGGGCGAAGTCTTTGCCCGCGTCGGCTTTGAAGCCGCCAGCGGGCGCGACATTTGCGATCGTGCAAAGGTCAACCCGGCCGCCATCAACTATTATTTTGGCGGCATCGAAGGTTTGCACGAAGCGGTCATTGACGAGGCCCATTCCCGCATTGTGGGTCTCGCGCCTGTACTCGAATTGATCGGCAGTACAGGGACCGCCGTTGACCGGCTCGTCGGCCTGTTTAGGCTGCTGGTCAATACTGCGCTGGGCACTTTCGAGGGCGATTCCTGGCCGATGAAGGTTCTTGCCCGCGAAGCGCTGGGAAGCTCTGAGCATCTCGACGAACTGCGGGAAACCGAGCTTGTCCCTAAACTCCATGTGATCCGCAGCTTGGTCGCAGAAGCCATGGAATTGCCGGAGGACCACCCTGCGGTTTCGGATGGCTGCCTGGCCTACCTCTCGGCAAGCGTGATGTTGCACATGGCCGACCGGAAGGCTGTTGAAAAGGCTTTCCCGTCGTACGGATTAGCCAATGGTTCGGACGGCCTGATCCTGACGCATTTTACCGAGTTCATGCTGGGAGGCATCGAGCGACTTGCGCAGACCTCGAAGCGCAACCCGGAAAAATACACTCGCTCCGAATAGCCTCCCTGCCTCGAGAGCCCAGTCCCTTGATGGACGGCGCGACCTTCCGCGGCCCCGATCCGCTCATGTTTCGATGGCATTACGTTGCCGCGTATCCGGGGCCTTTGAAACTGGGATCGGGACTCATTGATCACAACCAGTACGCGGGCACCACTACTCTGCTAGACGTATGCGCTCGGCAAGCGCGGCCTGGCGCAGAAATTGCCAAACCGAGTGGACGCGCCTGGAGCCTTTCAACTCAAGTGGCATCGCCATCCAGTAGGTCCGGTAAAAGCGAACTTCATCGCCCAATATCGCCTGAAGCGGTACGTCCGGGGTCACGAGGTAAGAGGGCAATATGGCAATACCTGCCCCCGCTACCGCCGCAGAACGCTGGGCAAGAATGCTCGTGCTCTTGAGTGGAATATAGCCAGGACCGAGGAGCGGCTGCGCTGAGGGAAGGTCTTTGGCGATCGCGAAGTCGTCAACATAGCTGACGAAGCGGTGGGACTGGAGATCATCGGGAGAAGAAATTCCGGACGCACGCGCAAGATATTCTCTCGATGCGTAGAGCCGGAGAACATAATCGGCGAGCTTGACCGTAAGATATGGCCCGCGCTCGGGCCGATCGATCGAGATGACAATGTCGACTTCATTGCGCGGTAGCTGAAATATCTTTGGCAGGGCGAGCAGTTGAACGTTCAACTGGGGATATGTGTATGTGAGTTGCGTCAAATGTCGCGGCAAGATTGCGGTTCCATAGGCTTCGCTGCTGCCGATGCGGATGAGCCCTGATACTTCACGCTGACTGTTCGAGAGCGACCGTTCAATTCCGGCAAAGGCCTGTTCCATCGCCACCGCACGTGGGAGTAGTTTTTGCCCTGCCTCGGTCAGCTTGAAGCCCGATGGCCCCCTTATGAACAGCGGCGTCCCGGCATCGGCTTCCATCGACTGCATACGCCGCGACACCGTCGAGTGCTCGACGGTAAGTCGCCGCGCAGCGCCGGTCAGATTGCCCGTCCGAGCCACTTCAAGGAAAAACCGAAGATCGTCCCACTTCATGTATTGATCATAGCCGTTCCGTGCATTTTTGCACGAGGCGTCTGCGTCCACTCGCGGTGCGGCCGCGCACGGAACATGTCACATGTGATCGCAAGCATATTGAATGCCTGACCTGACCCCCACGGAGTGTTGATCGCATGGAAGATATCTCGCACTTCATCGCAGGCGATGCCTACCATGGGGATAACGACCGTGCCGGCGCAGTGCTCAATCCTTCGGACGGTTCCACGCTCTACGAGTGTCGTTACGCCAGCAAATCCACGCTCGACCATGCGGTGAGCGTGGCATCCGAGGCTGGGCGCGGATGGGCAAAATCGTCTCAGGCCCGACGCCTTGAGATCATTTTCCGAATGCGTCAGCTGGTTGTCGAGAACACGGATCAACTCGCTGAGCTGATCGGGCGCGAGAACGGTAAGACGATCGCCGACGCAAAAGGGGAAATTGGCCGCGGCCTTGAATCCGTGGAGTTCGCAACCAGTGTGGCGCAGGTAACTAAGGGCGAATATTCGTACAATGTAGGAGGTGGCATTGATGTCTTCTCCATTCGCCAGCCAGTAGGCATTGTCGGCTGCATCGCTCCGTTCAACTTTCCCGCGATGGTTCCCATGATGATGACGTCCATGGCGATCGCCAGCGGCAACGCTGTCATCCTGAAGCCTTCAGAGCGTGTGCCTGGGGCTTCGATGTTTCTCGGCGAGCTTTGGCGCAAGGCTGGACTGCCGGACGGCGTCTGGAACGCCGTCAATGGCGACAAAGAGGTGGTCGATGCGATCCTCGCTCATCCACGGATCGGGGCAATCAGTTTCGTTGGTTCAACGCACGTCGGCGAATATATTTACCAGCGCGGCTGCGCGCACGGCAAGCGGGTTGCGGCCTATACAGGTGGCAAGAACCATATGGTGGTCATGCCGGATGCCGATCTGGAAGCAGCGGCGTCGGCGTTTGTGAGCGCAGCCTATGGTTCATCCAGTCAACGTTGCATGGCAGTGTCCCTTTTGCTCGCGGTGGGCGACGATACAGCGGAGCGGCTTCGCGCGCTTATCGTACCTATGATTCAGGCACTGCATGTGGGCGCCTATAATGACCCTAAAGCGGATTTTGGTGCCGTCGTGACGGAAAATGCCAAGCGATTCGTCGAACAGGCGATTGCAGATGCCGTGACGGATGGCGCCGAACTGGTGCTCGATGGACGCGGCTTCGTCGTTCCCGGTCATGAACGCGGGTTTTACACAGGCCCTACGCTGCTTGATCGCATCACGACTGACATGGATTTTTGGAAGACCGAGATATTCGGACCAGCCCGCGGGATAATGCGCGTGAAAGACCTGGATGAAGCGATCGCCATCACCAATGCGCATGAATATGGCAATGGTGCCGTGATCTTCACGCGCAGCGGGCATGCTGCCCATCGCTTCATCGAGGAGGTCGAAGCCGGTATGCAGGGCGTCAACGTCGCTGTTCCCGTTCCCGTCGGCCACCACAATTTCGGCGGACTGCGGCGGTCCAAATTCGGGGACGCGCATATGTTCGGCCCTGATGCCGCGCGCTTCTACACCAAGATGAAGACAGTCTCCCAGCGTTGGCCAGAACCGGATCAAGGGCAGGTGCCGCTTTCGCTCGCATTCAAATGATATCTGAATATATGTACATTCGGCCGTCTGTTTTGCCCCCTGCTGAGTGGCACGGAGAATGTCACCGACACGCTTGTGGGCTACATGCGGACATCCGCCCTCGAAGATTGGGCCATAAGGGGTACGGACGTTCACTCTCATAAGCAGGGTTTACTATAAGTATGTCGGACATATAGCCTGACCAGGATATAGACCACTCGCCGACGACAATATAGCATGATCTTTTTGTTAGAGAGATTAAGAAAATGGTTGAGGAGCCAAAAATGCACATGATCGCGACTGAGGAGGCTTTCGCTACTCCGGAATATCTAGAAGCTCTTGGCAAGCTCGCTTCGACGAGCACCTCTGACAACGTCCGCTATGCCGGCTATTTCCTGACGAAGCCGGAGGCGGCGAGAGGTCTTTGCGACGTTGAAACCCGTCTCGCAAACATGGATGAGAACGGTGTCGATATGCACCTCATGTCGTTGACGAGCCCAGGCGTTCAGTTGTTCGACGCCGACCTCGGGACGAGCTTGGCCAAACAAACGAATGACTATTTGGCCGGCTTGATTCGGCAGTATCCGAAACGCTTGGCTGGTTTGGCCGCCGTTGCTCCGCAGGATCCCGTTCAGGCCGCTGCCGAGGTCAAACGTGCGATGACCGATTTGGGAATGCACGGCGTTATCATTAATTCACACACCAATGGCGAGTATTTGGACGAACGGAAGTTCGATCCTATTCTCGAGGCGGCACAGCGCTATCAGGCTCCTGTCTATATTCACCCGACCTTTCCGTCCGACGACATGAGCAAGCCATTCAAGCCCTATGGCCTTTCTGGCGCGCTATGGGGATTTGCCGCCGAAACTGGTCTCCATGCCATTCGCATGGTTTTGGGGGGAGTGTTCGATCGGTTCCCCGAACTTCAGGTCGTTCTGGGCCATATGGGCGAGTCATTGCCCTATTGGCTATTTCGTTTCGACAATATCTACGAGATGATGATGTCCCAAGGCCAGGTTCCGCCGGGCATGATCAAGCTGGAGCGAAAGCCAAGCGAGTACATTAAATCGAACATGCACATCACGACGAGCGGAATGTTCTGGGACGACGTGCTCAAATTCGGGATCGATGCTGTTGGCGCAGATCGTGTCATGTTTGCGATCGACTATCCCTACGAATCGTCGAAGGTCGGTGCCGACTGGATACGCGCCGCCCCGATCCCCACGGAGCAGAAGGAGATGATCCTGTCCGGCAATGCGCAGCGGCTGTTCAAGATCAAGCAATAGGAAATACCGGGACCAGAGGCACCTGCTCACCGCAACGCTACCGGAAAGCGTAAGCGATCGAGTTAACGACATCATTGGATGCATCTCCAATTTATTCGATAGCCTCTGTAGTTTAATCATTGCTCCGAGTATCCCACTCGACTCAGCGCGGCGGGAGTCGCGCCTCAGGGTTGCCGGGCGCGAAAATCCAGCGCCGCCGCTTGATCAGCCATTCCTCGCCGACGCGGGTGAACAGGTCGTCGTAGTAGCCGGCGAATTGCCAGCTCCATTCGTTCTGGTCGGGCTTCTTGGAGTAAAAGAGGCAGTAGGTCGTGGTGTGGACGTCGTCCGGTGACAGTTCCTCGATGCGCAGGTTGGAATTGACGTGCATCGTGTCTTCATCCGGCTGGTAGTTCGCGCGCAGTTGTTCCAGCATCGACACCACGGCCGCGTTGCCGCGCGCGGTGGTGTCGTGGAATTCGGCGACAGCGTCGTGCGTGAAGCACGCTCCAATGCCGCGTCCGCCTTCGAAGTCGAACGCGAACGAATAGCGGTAGAGCGTTTCCTCGATCTTCATGCGCCGCACCAGTGCTGCGATCGACTTGTCCATGCTCAAGGTCGGTCTCCGTTGCAATTTTGACCCGTTGACACCCCCGGGGCCGGGGGTGCGCTCGGCCTCTTTCAAGGTCTGATACGTCTGCTTCGAGCACAGCTTGGTGCTACCTCACCTGGGCGCGCGATCCATTTCCTTATCAATGTGTGGATCGGTGCCGTTGCTTTCGACAAAGGTTATAACTGGCATGATGATCCTGGATAATCCCAAACTCAGAAACTGTGACTATTTACGCGGTCCAGACGAGAGGAAGTGTTTCTGGCTGAATCATGCCGCCGAGATGGAAACGGATCTTGGCGCCGGGCGCTATTCGGAACTCTGGAATGATCGCGAGGAACTCTTCCATTGCAATTCGCATCTCCCGCCGAGCCAGATGCATACCCACACACATGTGGGGACCATAGCCAAAGGAAATATGCCGCGGCTTGCGGTCCAGGATAACCTCGTTGGGCCGATCATATTCGTCCGGGTCACGACCGGCCACCGAAGTAGCCATCGCGACCTTGTCACCGGGCATGATCTTCACACCGCAAATTTCGGTTTCCTTGATGCAAGTGCGGAACGTCGTCACTGCGGCAAAGGCGCGCATGCATTCATCGATGGCGTTGGGGATCATCGCCGGATTGGCGCGCAGCTGCGCCTGATGGTCGGCATGGGATGCCAGGTGCCGGAACTGTGAAGCCATGTTGGTGGAGACCGTGTCGAGACCACCAATGAACAGGTTGAAAGCGAAGCCCACCAGCTCATCGTCGGTCAATCCGCGCCCATCGATTTGTGAGGTGACGCCATAGCTGAGGAGATCGTCAGTCGGATTGGCCTTGCGCGAGGCGATCTCGCCCCGGAGATACTCAACGACATTGCGGGTCGCGGCCGCCATCACCATGGGATCCGAGGCGTGGAGAAGATCCGTCTCCCACGCGAGGAACTGGCTGGTAAGCTCCAGCGGCAATCCCATCAGTTCAAGGAAAATCTTGATCGGAAACTCGAACGCAAAGTCCTGGATGAATTCGCACGAGCCATTCGGCTTGAACGCCTCGATATATTCGCGTGCATATTGGCGAATACGAGTCTCAAGCTTGGCCATCGCGTTGGGCGTGAACAGCGGATTGACGAAGGCGCGGTAGAGCGCGTGGGTCGGGGGATCTGATTCGAAGGGTATGAGACGCCAGCTTTCGCCAACCATTTGGGCGAAAGGCCCGGGTTCCGCATTGGTAAAGTGCTCGTTATCGAAATAGATCTTTCGCAAGTCTTCCGTCCGCCGCACGACCCACGCGGGACGGTCACCCGGATAGGCCTTCAGAGCGTAGAAAACCTCCGGACCCTGATGAATTTTGGGAATCATCGTCTCATATGGATTCTCATCGGTGACCCGGCCATAAAGCAACGGATAATCGAGTACCAAGTGCGCTGGGACGTGGTCAGGAAGTACTGCGGCCTCTACGTTTGTCATAAGGTTCTCCAATTGTTAGAAGTTTTGTTCTTCCGCGGCCTCAACCGTCGACGATTAAGCCCGGTCAATCGAAAGGGGCGAGTATCGATCGCTCGATCGACACATTCGGCGACCGCTTTCACCAATGCTGATGCCCTGTCTGTGCTTGGGGACAGGTGCCTACCACGGCGACCGCTCTACATGACACACAAAGAGCCTTACTCATTGTAAGGATCATCCTCGCCGTAAGCTTTTGGGGAGGTTTTGAGTGCGTGGAAGGCGTCCATTGTCCGCCAATCGAACTGCCCTGTCAGAGCAATCTCGATGGGAAGGCAACGGCCGGGTAGGATGGTGGAATGAGCCGCCGTTCCGACCCGAAATAGGACCCGTTCGGTTGTTTCAACTCGTCACTCGAGGTGATCCGGTTGGTGGTCATGATGTACGTGCGGTTCCCGCTGAGCCTGCGCAACGTCGAAGATCTGCTGTTCGAACGTGGTGTAGACATCTGCCACGAAACAGTGCGCTTCTGGTGGAACCGCTTCCGCCCGATGTTCGCGTCGGGAATCCGCCGTCAGCGGGTGAACCGGATGCGAGGTTTCCGCCACTCAGCGGGTAAAGCGCCAGTTTTGTAAACCGAACGTCGCGCGTGAGTATTGGCTCGCACCAATTCTTTTCTCGATACCTACGCAGCTCGGCGCCGGGTCGGAAACCGGAATTCCCCGTCCACTGCCAGTGGATTGAAGCGCCGAGATCGTATCGCCGTCGTCGGTTGAGCAGGCCGCTGTACCAGCACGAACGGCGCCGGGAGCCCTGAGCACAACATATCTGCCCATATCTGCGCTAGTTCACGTCTGCGCGGCATATAGGCTGCACGATTATAGGCGCCCTCGACCTTTCCTTTCGGCACATGGGCAAGCCTGAGATCGATGATCGCCCGGTCGCCTTCCTTGCCGTGGCGCTCAGCCCACTCGTTCATGATCGTCGAGAACGCCGCACGAAACCCGTGCGGGACGTGGTGCCCATGATAGCCGGCACGGTTGAGCAAATAGCCGATGGCATTTTCGCTCATCGGCTGGTGCATGTGCCGTGCGCTGGGGAATACCAGCACCCCCTCCCCCGTCAGCGGCCACACCGCTCTCAGCACTCCAATTGCCTGAGGCGTCAGCGGCACGAGGTGGTCGCCGCCCACTTCCTCCTTGCGGTCGAGATCGCCTTTCATTCTTGCAGAAGGGATCCGCCACAATGGCTCGTCCCCGTTGAGGTCCTCGAACTCGTCCCATCTGGCGCCACGCAGTTCATTGGGGCGCACGGCGGTAAGCGCCAGGAACCTGAGTGCCAGCCGCGTGACCGGGCGCGCGTCTTCTTCCTCGGCGGCCAGGATCATTTCCTTGAGCGGAGCGAGTTTGAGGATGGCCGGCTGGCGCCCACGGCGCAGCGGCTTGAGCGCGGCATCCAACCTTTCGGACGGATCGGTCTTCACCAGGCCCTCGGCGATCGCAAAGCCGAAGACGGCGGTGATGCGTTGCAGGACGCGCTTCGCCGTCTCTATCGAGCCTCGCGCCTCGATCTCGCGCAGCGCGGCGAGGATGAGCGGCGGGGTGAGGTCCGCGACCGGCAGATCGCCGATCGCGGGAAAGACGTCCCGTTCCAGGCTGCGCATCACGTCATTGGCGTGCCGCTTCGCCCATTGCGACTTGACGGTCTCGTGCCACTGGCGTGCCACCCGCTCGAAGGTCTGGCGCGAGGCCTCCAGATTGGCTTCGATCCTGAGCTTCTTCGCGACAGCGGGATCGCGCCCTTCGCTCAGAATGGCGTAGGCATCGTCGCGCTTGGCGCGTGCGTCTGCCAGCGAGACGAGCGGATAGGCGCCGAACGCCATTGTCTTGTTCTTGCCATCGAAGGTGTAGTTCCAGCGCCACAGCTTGCCGCCGGCCGGCGCGACAAACAGGAAGAGGCGATTGGTGTCGGAAAGCTTGTAGGGTTTCGGCCGCGGCTTGGCGTTGCGGACCTTTGCATCGGTGAGCATGGCTCGGTCTCCTGAAAATACCTCGTTTTTCGACCGGAGATACCTCGTTTTTGACCCTCCAATTCGCTGGATGGGCACGGACGGGCATGGACGGCCGAGGCCGATCCGATCGGCTAAGCTTCGGTATTCATGGCAAAAAAGTCGATTCCAGTGGACCAGCAGGGACCCCTGTGGAGGGCCCCGTGGCGGAGAGGGTGGGATTCGAACCCACGGTACCGTTACCGGCACAACGGTTTTCGAGACCGTCCCAATCGACCACTCTGGCACCTCTCCGCAGAGGTATTTGCGAACAGCCCAGGCTCGTGAAAAGCGAGGGTGCCGGTCGAAGAGCGCGGGCCTCTAACGCAATCCAAAGAGCCACACAAGCGTCTGGCGGCGCTATCCGCTTGTGCAGCGCAAAAGAGGCACTAGATTGAGCCTATGTCCCGTGCCCATATCCCTGCCCATCCCTTCGACGCAGAAATTCCGCTGCCAGCCATTTCGCATGCCCGTTTCGCAATCGGCGATGTCGTGCGGCACCGCGTGTTCGATTTTCGCGGCGTCGTGTTCGACGTCGATCCGATCTTCGCCAACAGCGCTGAATGGTATGAGGCGATTCCCGAGCATATCCGCCCGCGCAAGGATCAGCCTTTCTACCATCTGCTCGCTGAGAATATGGAATCGAGCTATGTCGCCTATGTCAGCCAGCAGAATCTGATCGCTGACGATACCGACGAGCCGATCGACCATCCGGCGATCTCGGGTCTGTTCACTGATTTCGCCGACGGGCGCTATCAGCTGAGGCGCGAACACAAGCATTGAGGCATTCGCGCGCGGCGTAAAAAGGGGGCCTCGCAGCCCCCTTTTTCGTGTCGCGGGCAATAGAGCCCGGCGAGCGCGCTCAGAATTGCGCGGTGAACCGTCCATAGATGAAGCGGCCGTTGAAGCCGAAGGGCGAGAAGCTGCTGTACGGAAGGTAATAGTTGGCAATCGGATATTGCCCGCCAATGCTCGCCGGCCGGTTTCCGATGGGCAGTCGAGTCGGATAGATGTCGAACACATTGTCCGCACCGATCGCGAAGGTCGCGTGGTTCTTGAAGGTGTAGCGAATCTCCAGGTCGGAAATCCATTTCGGCTCCAGAAATGCGTCGTCCGGGCCGTAATCGGTCAAGCTGGTCGGCGCAGCGATGGGTACCGTGGCGCCTGGCGCGATGACCTTGCCGTAGCGCGTGGTGCGCAGGTTGATGTCAAAATCGCCGATCTTGTCGTCCGCGCTCAGCACCAGCTTGTCCCGGGGTTGCCCGTCAGTGAAGCGGATTCCCTCGACCCGGCCGAACAGCACGAGCCCCGGAATCTGCGCCAGCGGCCCCAGCGCGTTCAGGCGCTTGTCGATGCGATTGCGCGTATGGTTATACGCCGCCGAGAGCGACCAGTTGCCGATCGTCCCGGCGTCGAAATGATAGGCGCCGACAATATCGAAACCCTCGGTGGTGGTATCCAGCCCGTTGATGAAGAAGCGCGCGGCGCCGACCGACTGATAGCCATTGGCATCCAGGATCGCCTTGACCGCAGCATTTACGGCCGCGGTGCCGCTGCCGGCCGCCCCGAGATTTTCGGTCAGAACGATTCGGTCGGTGATCTTGATGTGATAATAATCCGCAGTCAGCGTAAGGCCGCGGAAGGGATTGGCGGTGAAGCCGGCTGAAAAGTTCAGCGACTTTTCGGGCTTGAGCGGTTTCGATCCCAGCGCCTGCGCAACCGGGCTCGAGACCGGTAAGGTGCTGATATCGACCGGCAGGCCGTTGATGAAATTGGTCGAGGTCGTCGTGAAATATTGCTGGTGCAGTGACGGCGCGCGGAACCCGTTCGAAATCGATCCGCGAATGCCGAAGCCCTTCACGATCTCGAATCGCGCGGCGAACTTGCCGTTTACCGTGCTGCCGAAATCCGAGAAATGCTCGAACCGCCCGGCCGCGGTCACGGTCAAGCCATCGACGACCTCGGTATCGAGCTCGGCATAGCCAGCGAAGCTGTGACGGCTGACATCAGTCCGCGCCGAGGTTGGAAAGCCCGGAAAGCCCTGCGCGCCGACCAGCGCACCACGCCCCGGGAAGGTGCATATGCCGGTGCCGGCATTGTAGACGCCGCTCAGGGTCGTGCAATTGGCCGCCGTTGTAGCCTGTGCCGGCACGAAATACGGGCCGGCCGCGAAGGAAGCGGTTTCGCCCGGGCGGATGTTGAAGTCCTCGTTGCGATATTCCCCGCCGAACGCAAAGGTCAGCGGCTTGGCGAATCCGACCTCGAAATCATGGCTGATGTCCAGATTGGCGGTCAGCTGGCCGAATGCCAGGCCGCCCGAATCGAACGAGCGCGGGCTCGCGGGTCCGTAGGAGGTGTTGAGGCTGTTCTCAGTGCGGTAGTCGAACTGGTTATGGCCATAGACCGCCGAGAGATCGGTCGACCAGCCGCTGAGGTCGCCCTTGATGCCCACGGCGAGCGAATAATCGGTCAGCTTTGAACCGATGAACGGCAGGAACCCGTCCGGCCGCAACGGCACGAAATTGGCGGTCGATGGTGTGGTGCCCGGCGCCAGGACTGAAAAGTCGCGGTTATTGGCTGAGGAGGATTGCCGCCAGTTCGCCGCCGACAATCCGTCGCGGCGTGAATAGGAGCCGAATGCGTAGAGCTCGAAATTGCCGATCGGCACGCCGGAATTGACGAAGATATTATAATCCTCGGTGTGCGGATCCCCGAACTGGAAGTTCTGGCGATTGAAGGTGATCTCGCGCGGATCGAACGCGGCGGTCGGGCGGTTATAATTGGGGCGCAGATCGAAGCCGGCGCGATTGGTGTTGTCACGGTCGCGATATTCCGCGGTGACGTTCACGAATCCGGGGCCGATGGGCAGGCCGATATTGGCGCCATAGGTCCACAGATCGCCATCGCGCGCCTTTTTCTCGCCGCTGACATTTGCGGCAAGAATGCGGCTGTCGGTTGGATCCAGGGTCGGCTGGCCGCCCGTCAGAGCCAGCCCGGTGACATTGGCGACGCCGTCTTCAGTGGTGACGTATTTGCCATAGCTAACCTGCGCCTTGCCGCCGTGATTCGCCTTTTTCAGCTGGATGTTGATCACGCCGGCGATCGCGTCCGAGCCATATTGCGAGGACGCCCCGTCGCGCAGCACCTCGATCCGGTCGATCGCGAGCGCCGGAATGCTGTTGAGATCGACCGCGGCCGATCCGCGCCCGACCGATCCGTTGATGTTGATCAGCGCGCTCACATGCCGCCGCTTGCCGTTGACGAGAACCAGCGTCTGGTCGGGGCTCAGGCCGCGGAGCGAGGCTGGGCGGATAACGTCAGTGCCGTCGGTGATCGAGGGCTGCGGGAAGTTGAAGGACGGTACCAGCTGGTTGAGAATCTTGTTGGTCTCGCCCAGGCCCGAGGCGGAAAGCGCATCGGACGAAATCACGTCGATCGGCACCGGGCTCTCGGCCAATGTGCGATTCGTTGCGCGCGTGCCGGTGACGACGATGTCGCTCTGCGGATCCGGGACGGCGACCTCATCGGTCGGCGCTGCCGCGGGCGTAGACTGGCCAAAGGCCGGCACTGCAAACACCAGCGCGGAAGCGGATACGAACAAGGACGTAATTGTTGGGCGGAGCATGATTTTCCCCTTTGTTACCGGCACCTACCCCCCCATCGGCCCAGCTTATGCCTTCCCGGCATAGTAACAATGCAGGTCGTACCGAATCGGACCGATTTCCGCCGACTGTTGCTGCGGGACCACAGCGCTCCGGGCTGGCTTTTGAGTTGACAGGAGCGCCTCGCTCGCATAGCTGGCGCTTCTTTCCCGCGCAGGGCCTGGCTCAGCGTGGGGTATAGTCATTTGGAAAGTGATGTAAGGCCATGTTCGCAGTCGTGCGCACAGGCGGCAAGCAGTATCGCGTTGCCGCCGGAGACAAGATCGTCGTCGAGAAGCTCGATGGCGAAGCAGGAGCGTCGATCACGCTCGGTGACGTTCTGCTCGCGGGCGAAGGCTCGGAGCTGAAGTCAGTCGAGGGGCTGACCGTCTCCGCCGAGATCATTGCGCAGGCGAAGGCCGACAAGGTCATCATCTTCAAGAAGAAGCGCCGCCACAATTATCGCCGCAAGAACGGCCATCGCCAGCAGCACACGATCCTGAAGATCACCGCGATCGGTGCTCAGGAGAAGAAGGCAAAGGCGAAGAAGGCCGATGCAGCCCCCGTTGCAGCTGAGGGCGAAGCCCCGGCGGCCCAGGCGTAAGGAGTAGTTCGAGATGGCACATAAGAAAGCAGGCGGCTCTTCGCGCAACGGTCGCGATTCGGCAGGCCGTCGCCTTGGCGTGAAGAAGTTCGGTGGCGAAGCCGTCGTTCCAGGCAACATCCTGGTGCGTCAGCGCGGCACGAAATTCTACCCGGGCGTCAATGTCGGCATGGGCAAGGACCATACCCTCTTTGCGCTTACCGGTGGGCGCGTGACCTTCAAGGAAGGCAAGCTGGGCCGTAAATTCTGCTCGGTAGAAATTATGGCGGCTGCGGCCGAATAACGGGCAACCGATCGGGTTGCCCAACTGGGCGACCCGGGTTTCCATCAGGAAACCGCAAAAGGGAGACGGGTCGTCCCAGTCTCCCTTTTTTCATGCTCCCTCCACATCCATTGTCGCGGTCCCGTCATTCTGGCGTGGCAGCGCAGTGGTGACCGACGAGGAGAGTTATAATGTTCGCTCGGACCAGTAGACTGACGTTGCGCCCCGCCTGGCCGGAGGACGCCCCTGCCCTGTCACAAGCGATCGGCCATGAGCAGGTCGTGAAGATGCTGTCGCGGGTTCCGTGGCCCTATGCGCTCGACGACGCACAGGATTTCCTGTCGCGTCCGCGGGCGAGCACTGACGCGTTTTTCCTGATCCTCAGCCATGAGCAGGAATATCCCAGGATCGTCGGCGGCATGGGCATCCACCCGGAAGCCGAGGCGGGCCATGAGTTCGGCTATTGGCTCACCCCAAGCGCCTGGGGTCGCGGCTATGCGACCGAGGCCGGCCGCGCCGTGGTCGCGATCGCGCGCCACGCGCTCGGTCTGAAGCGGCTCAACGCAGGGCACTTCATCGACAACCCAGCCTCGGGCCGGGTGCTGACCAAGCTCGGCTTCCGCGCGACCGGCCGAATTGAGCCCCGTCACTCGCGCGCGCGCGGCGGCGAGGCGCCATGCGCTGTGTTCGAGCTCGATCTCGACGAGGGCCGAATGTGCGACGTTAAGATGGCGGCCTGACCTGACAGGATACGGGCGGAGGGCCGGGCTACCGGCTCTCCGTTTCCACCTTCAGGCGACCGCCTCGCGCGGCAGTACCGCCGCGTCATACTCGCTTTCGTACATGCCGATCAGCTTGCGGTCGTCATGGTTCCAGGGGTGGAAGCCCGGCAGGAAGAAGGCCAGCCACTGCGCCGCGATCTTGCGCGCCATGCCGGGCCGGCCGAACGCGTACCAGAACATCCGCGCCCACACTTTGGGGCCCGTCAGCCCGTCCTGCCGCAGCAGATCGAGCATTCCGCGGATGCGGCCGCGCGTGAAATTATGGGTGACGGCCAGCATCACGAACGCCTTCACCTTGAACCGCTGCCACTCCGACCAGTCCCTGGTCGCGTGCAGCCAGGTGTCATAGGCGACGCCCTTGTGCTCAATCTCTTCCGCTGCGTGCCAGCGCCAGAGATTGGCGAACTCCTCCTCGCCACCGGCCAGATGCCGCGGATTGGCAAGCAGCTCGTGGGCGATGATCGCGGTGAAATGCTCGAGCACCATCGTCGCGGTGAGGTTGGCGATCGGCGGCCGGCCCTTGGTCAGGTCCAGCCCCTGCTGCACCCGCGCCTCGAGCGCAGTGATATCGTAACCCTGGTCCACGACATGCCGGTTGAACGCGACATGCTCGCGGGTGTGCATCACCTCCTGCTTGATGAACGCCTGGATTTCGCCGGCAAGTTTGGGCGGAACATCGTCGCGAAACGCGCGAACGCTGTCGACGAAGAAGGCCTCGCCTTTCGGGAAGGTCACTGACAGCGCGTTGTAGAAGGCGGTCGCATAGGGGTCATTGTTGAGCCACCAGCGTCCCATGGCCTTCTCGCGGCCGAACCGGCGATCGCGCGGCGTGATCGTCAGGTCACGCGGAGTGGTTGCTTTCGCCACGAAAACCTCCGAACAGATGAAACAGGTGTCGCTTACAAGACCGTAAATAGGCCTTACTTACACTCGTGTCAATAATTCGCAAACGACTCAGCCCCGAAGAATCCCGCGATGCCGCGATCGAAGCGGCGCGTGCCCTGCTCGTCGAAGAGGGGCCGCAGGCCGTCACCCTGAAAGCGGTCGCGGCGCGGATCGGGCGAACCCATGCCAATCTGCTTCACCATTTCGGCTCAGCGAAGGAACTGCAGCGCGCACTGATCAAGCATCTCGCCGACACGATCACCGCACAGATCGGCGAAGCGGCGAAACGGGCACGGGCGAGCGACCAGAATCCGCGCGAGGTGGTCGACATGACCTTCGACGCTTTTGCGCGCGGCGCCGGCGCGATGGCGAGCTGGATGATCCTGACCGGCAATGAGGATGCGCTCGACCCGATCCTCGAGGCGATCCACAATCTGGTCGACGATCTCGCCCAGGATCACGATCACAAGGGGTCGACCCTGCAGGAAGAAACGCTGCAACTCGTGCTGACTGCGCTCGGCGACGCCTTGCTCGGCGGCCCGATGGCCAAGGCCCTCGGCCTGCCCCGCGAAAAGGCCCGCGAACTGGCGGTAAACGCGCTGATCGCCTCGCACCGTGTGGAATAGCGGTTCTCTTTCCGGAAAAACGGCACGGCGTTGATTCAAATCCAGCGCGGATCGTTGCAGCACGGCACCGGACGGATGCTGCGAGGCCCCTTTCCCGCTCTTTGACATGACTGGATTGATCATCCCGTTTTCACCGCTGTTCCGGTCGGAAACAGTGCAGCTCCTCCGCTGTTATTTCCAACTTTCACCGCTGTTATTCAGGAACAGCAAGCAGGGGATTATCCATTTGAAAATAAACAAAAAATTCAAGCCATAAGTCCAACATAACAGCGGTAGAAAAAATTAGCGCGAATAACAGCGGATAACAGCGGAAGGACCCGCGTCAATCTGGCCCGAATCGCCGCCCGGCATCGCTGCGGGGTGACGTGGCGCGCCAATTGTCTATATGGCGGTTCATGCATTTTCTCGACCAAGCAAAAATCTTCGTCCGCTCGGGCGCGGGCGGCCCCGGCGCCGTCAGCTTCCGGCGTGAGAAGTTCATCGAATATGGCGGCCCGAACGGCGGCAATGGCGGCAAGGGCGGCGACATCATCTTCGAAGCCGTTGCTGGCCTCAATACGCTGATCGACTTCCGCTACACCCAGCATTTCCGCGCGCCGCGCGGCGCCGGCGGTGCAGGCTCGAACATGACGGGCGCCGGCGGCGAGGATCTCGTCATCAAGGTTCCGGTCGGCACGCAGGTCCTGTCCGAGGACAAGGAAGAGGTGCTCGCCGACTTCACCGTGGCCGGGCAGCGCGAAGTCTTCCTGCGCGGCGGCGATGGCGGGCGCGGCAATGCCAGCTACAAGACCTCGACCAACCGCACGCCCCGCCAGCACGGCGATGGCTGGCCCTATCAGGAGGCCTGGGTCTGGCTGCGGCTCAAGCTGCTCGCCGATGCTGGTCTGGTCGGTCTGCCCAATGCCGGCAAATCGACCTTCATCAACGCCGTCACCAACGCCAAGGCGAAGGTCGGCGACTATCCCTTCACCACCGTGCGCCCGCAGCTCGGCGTGGTCAGCCGCCACAACCGCGAATTCGTGATTGCCGACATTCCGGGCCTGATCGAAGGCGCGGCTGACGGTGCCGGGATCGGAGACCGTTTCCTCGGCCATATCGAGCGTTGCAAGGTGCTCCTCCACCTGGTCGACGCGACCGAGGAGGATCCGGTCGGCAATTACCGGATCGTTCGCGGTGAGCTCGATGCCTATGGCGCGGGGCTTATCGACAAGCCTCAGGTGATTGGCCTCAACAAGGTGGATGCGCTCGAGCCGGATGCGGTGAAGAAGCTGGCGGCGAAGCTGAAGCGCGCGAGCAAGGCCGAGGTGATGCCGATGTCCGGTGCCGGCGGCGAAGGTATCGAGGCGGTGCTCGACCGGCTCATCGAAGCGATCGGCCCGGGGGAAGCCAAGCCGGTGCGGGATGACGGCGCCGAGGATCCCATTGAATGGTCGCCTCTCTAAGCTGATGTTCTCCCCCGCAGCCTGTCCGCGTCTGATCGTAAAGGTCGGTTCAGCTCTCCTCGTCGCGCCGGACGGCACGGTGCGGCGCGAGTGGCTGACCAGCCTCGTCGCCGACATTTCGGCGCGAGCGAAAGCCGGCCAGGAGATTGCGGTGGTCTCCTCGGGGGCGATCGCGCTTGGCGCTCGGCGGCTGAAGCTCGCCAAGGGCGGCCGCGCCAGTCTCGAAGACGCGCAAGCCGC
The DNA here is from genome assembly GCF_056402635.1 of Sphingomonas sp. P3_C5. Classification (NCBI taxonomy): domain Bacteria; kingdom Pseudomonadati; phylum Pseudomonadota; class Alphaproteobacteria; order Sphingomonadales; family Sphingomonadaceae; genus Sphingomonas; species Sphingomonas sp. P3_C5. The sequence goes on along the minus strand of NZ_JBFUHA010000004.1, from coordinate 407,888 downwards.
CGCCGCGACGGGCCAGATCGCGCTCAGCCAGATCTGGGCTGAGCTCCTCGCCGCCGAGGGGCTGACCGCAGCGCAGATCCTCGTCACGCTCGACGACCTCGAAGACCGCCGCCGCTATCTCAACGCAGCCGCCACGCTCAACCGGCTGCTCGCGCTCGGCGTCGTGCCGGTCATCAACGAGAATGACAGCGTCGCGACCGAGGAAATCCGCTTCGGCGACAATGACCGCCTCGCCGCCCGCGTTGCCCAGGCGGCTGGCGCGCAGGGTGTGATCCTGCTCTCGGACGTCGACGGCCTCTACGACGCCAACCCAACCACCAACCCCGGCGCGACGATGATCGGCCGTGTCGACCGCATCGACGCGAAGATAGAGGCGATGGCCGATGGCGGTTCAGGCTCCGGCATGGGGTCGGGTGGCATGGTCTCGAAGATCGCCGCCGCGCGGATCGCGACGGCAGCAGGTGCTAATCTCGCCATCGTCTCCGGGCACGCAATCAACCCCCTCGCCACTTATGGCGACAGCGGACATGGCACTGTCTTTGTCGCCGAAAAAACGGCGACGGCTCGGAAGGCCTGGCTGGCGGGCGGCCTCACCGCAAAGGGCGAAATCTACATCGATGCCGGCGCGACCAAGGCGCTGCTCAGCGGCAAGAGCCTGTTGGCGGCCGGTGCGGTGCGGATCGAAGGCAAGTTCAAACGTGGCGATCTGGTCGCGATCTGCGGCCCCGACGGCAAGCCTGTTGCACGCGGCCTCGCCGAATATGATGCCGCCGATGCCGCAAAGATCATCGGCCATCGCAGCAACGCACTCGCCACGATCCTCGGCTACGCGCCGCGCGCCGCGTTGGTGCATCGCAGTCATATGGCGCTGTTGTGAGCCTCCTCGCGGTCACCGGCGGGACCGGCTTTGTTGGCCGCACGCTGATCGAGCTGGCGGTGCGGGAGGGCCATGAGGTGCGCGCCCTCACCCGCCGTCCTCAGCCCGACATGCCGCGCGTCACCTGGGTTTCGGGCGCACTCGATACGCCGATCGCCCTGACCAGCCTGATCCGCGGCGCCGATGCGGTGATCCACGTCGCGGGCGTCGTGAACGCGCCGGATCGCGCCGGCTTTGCCGAGGGCAATATCGCCGGGACCGAGGCAGTGGTTGATGCCGCCAAGGGGACAGGCGTCCGGCGCTTCATCCATGTCTCGTCGCTCACCGCGCGAGAGCCGGGCCAGTCGAATTATGGCTGGTCGAAGGCAGGCGCCGAACAGGTCGTCCAGGCCTCTAACCTCGACTGGACGATCGTCCGTCCAACCGCGATCTACGGCCCCGGCGACATGGAGCTGCGCGACATGTTCCGGATCGCAAAGTTCGGCCTCGCGCTTCTGCCGCCGCCCGGTCGCATGTCAGTGATCGAGGTCACCGATCTCGCCCGGCTGTTGCTCGCGCTGGTGGCCAACGATCCCGGTCGCGTTATTCTCGAGGCCGATGACGGCGCGGAAGGCGGCTGGACGCACGTCGCCTTCGCCCGCGCGATCGGCGCCGCTGTCGGCCGGCGCGTGTTGCCGCTTCCTTTGCCCAAGACGATCCTGTCGCTGGCGGCGAAGGGTGATCGCCTGCTTCGCGGCTCCAGGGCCAAGCTCACCGCGGATCGCGTCGGCTATCTCAGCCATCCGGACTGGACGGTCGACCCGGCCAAGCGGCCCGATTCCGCCTTGTGGAAAGCCGAAGTGCCGACGCCACATGGCCTTGCCGCGACGGCCTCATGGTATCGTGCCAACGGACTGCTATAACATCGTCAGAAAGCCGCCGCATTTGCTTGGCAGGGCGGCGCATCCAATTTCGAAGGACACGCCTTGACCGACCGCACCCAGGTATTCGACACCGTCACCGGCCTGATCGAGCCCTTCAACAAAAAGGGCGTCGCGCTCTCCGATGCGACCACCTTCCAGGGCGATCTCGAATGGGACAGCCTGACGGTGATGGATTTCGTCGCCGCGATCGAGGACGAGTTCGAGATCATCATCACGATGAACATGCAGGCCGAGATCGAGACAGTCGGCCAGCTTGTCGACGCGGTGATGAAGCTGAAGGGCTGACCCGATGACCGATTCCGCCCAGACCGCAGACGCGCCGCCGATCGATCCGCCCGTGATCGCGCCGGAACGCGACCTGTTCACCAAGTACGATGCGCTGATCGCCGAGCGCCAGGCCCTGCTCGATACCGGCGTCCGAGATCCCTTCGCGATCGTGATGGACGAGGTGAAGTCACCGACCGTCGCCGTCATCAAGGGCAAGGAGACGATCCTGCTCGGCACCTATAATTATATGGGCATGACGTTTGATCCCGACGTCATCCAGGCCGGCAAGGACGCGCTCGACCAATATGGATCGGGCACCAATGGCAGCCGGGTGTTCAACGGCACCTTCCGCGACCATGCCGATGTCGAGGCGGCGCTGCGGGAGTTTTACGGCACCAAGGGCGCGATCGTCTTCTCGACCGGATATCAGGCCAATCTCGGCATGATCTCGGCGCTCGCCGGCAAGGGCGAGTATATCATCCTCGACGCCGACAGCCATGCATCGATCTATGACGGCTGTTCGATGGGCAATGCCGAGATCGTCCGCTTCCGCCACAACTCCGTCGACGATCTCGACAAGCGGCTTGGCCGCCTGCCGCCGGAACCCGGCAAGCTCGTCGTGCTCGAAGGCGTCTATTCGATGATGGGCGATATCGCCCCGCTCAAGGAGATGGTCGCGGTCGCCAAGAAACACGGGGCGATGGTGCTGGTCGACGAGGCGCACTCGATGGGCTTTTTCGGCGAGCATGGCCGCGGCGTCTATGAGGATCAGGGGCTCGAGGATCAGGTCGATTTCGTGGTCGGCACCTTCTCGAAATCGGTCGGCACGGTGGGCGGCTTCTGCGTCTCGAACCATCCCAAGTTCGAGATCATGCGCTTCGTGAGCCGGCCTTATATCTTCACCGCGTCACTGCCGCCCTCGGTCGTCGCGACCGCCGCGACCTCGATCCGCAAGCTGATGTATGCCCACAACAAGCGCGCGCATCTGTGGGAGAACAGCAAGCGGCTGCATGGCGGCCTCACCGAGATGGGCTTCACGCTCGGCACCAAGACGCCGGAATCGGCGATCGTCGCGGTGATCCTCGAGGACCAGACCCAGGCGGTCGCGATGTGGCAGGCACTGCTCGAAGGCGGGCTTTATGTGAACATGGCGCGCCCGCCCGCGACGCCTGCCGGCACCTATCTGCTGCGCTGCTCGGTCTGCGCCGAGCACACTTCCGAGCAGATCGAGACGATCATCGCGATGTTCCGGGCTGCAGGCCAGGCGACCGGCGCGATCAGCTAGACTGCATCAGCGCGGGTTCTCACCAACGGCGCTTCCGGGTAGAAGGCCGCAATGAGCGGTAACGACGGCGACCTTACAGCTCCCCGCGGGCGTGGAAACGCCTGGCGCACCATCATGCTTGTCGTGGTGGCGTTGCTGGGCGCGCTGGTGCTGGTCGCCCTGATGCTGACCCTCAACAGCGCGAGCCGGCAGCGCGACGAGGCGCTGAAGCAGCAGGCCCATAGCTATGAGGTGATGATCCTCGTGCGATCGCTTTCGGGCACGATCGCTCAGTCCGAAGCGTCGCTCGGCCGCTTCGTGATCAGCGGCGACAAGACACTCGGCCGCCGCTTTTCCGAGGAATGGCAAGTTGCCAAACAGCAGATCGACCGGCTCGACGTCGTCACCGACGCCCATCAGCAAAAGCTGATCGACGCGCTGCGCCAGACCGTCGAGGCGCGCGGCAAGGAACTCTCGGTGATCGCGCTCAGCACGATCTACAAGAAGAACGACCAGGCGCTGGCGCTCTATTATCAGGCGCGCCAATCTCCCTCGCTTGGGCGGATCGACGAGCTGCTCGACAAGATCAACACGGGCGAGCGGACACTTCTCGAGGAGCGCACCGGAGAAGCGATGCGATCGGTCGACCGATCCACCAATGTTGCCGAGATCCTGATGGGGTTCGGCCTGCTGATCGTACTTGGCGCGATAGCGCTCGGCTGGCTGACGGTGCGGGCCTATGGCGAGCGTGCCATTGCCAATGCCGAAACCGAGGCTGAGCGCCTGCGATCAGAGGAGCTGGAGGCAGCCGTGGCGCGGGCGACGGCCGAGCTGCTCGACAAGGAAGCAAGGCTGCGCCAGGTCCAGAAGATGGAAGCGGTCGGCCAGCTTACCGGCGGTATTGCGCATGATTTCAACAATATGCTCGCGGTCGTTCTCGGCGGACTCGAGCTGGCGCGGCGCAATGTCGGCGATATCGACCAGGCGATTCGGCATATCGACAATGCGACTGAGGGCGCCAACCGCGCCGCGGCGCTCACCCGGCGTCTGCTTGCCTTCTCGCGCGAGGAAGCGCTCACGCTCGAGGCACTCGACCCCGGCGCACTGGTGATCGGCATGTCCGACCTGCTCGACCGCACGCTCGGCGATGCGATCACTGTCGTTGCAAAGGATACGGACACCGGGTGGCGGATCCGCGCCGATCGCTATCAGCTCGAGAATGTCGTGCTGAACCTCGCCGTCAACGCGCGCGACGCGATGGAGGGGCGCGGCACGCTGACGATCGTCACCGGTGGGATGACCCTTGCGGCCGAAGAGGTCGGCACCTGCCCGGCGGGCGAGTATGTGACGATCGCCGTGACCGATACCGGCTGCGGCATGGCGCCCGAGGTGCTCGAACGCGTCTTCGAGCCTTTCTTCACGACCAAGCCGGTCGGCACCGGGACTGGCCTCGGCCTGAGCCAGATATTCGCCTTTGTCCGTCAGGCGGATGGCGAGATCGGCATCGACTCCGCGCCTGGCGAGGGCACGACCGTTACCCTGTACCTTCCCCGCTTCACCGGTGCCGACACCAAGCCTGCCCTTAGGGAGACCGAGGCGATGCCGGCCCAGTCGGAGGCGCTCAACATCCTCGTCGTCGAGGACGATCCGCGCGTGCTCGCCGCGACGATGGGCGCGCTGACCGAGCTTGGCCACCATCCGCTCGCCTGCAGCGACCCGCTCGCCGCGCCGGCCCTGCTCGACGCGATGGAGGGCATCGACCTGATCGTCTCCGACGTGCTGATGCCGGGGCAGACCGGCCCGGAGATGATCGCCGAAATGGCCCGGACCCACGGCCATGTCGCAGTGCTCTTCGTCACCGGTTATGCCGGAGAGGCCGGGGGCGAGGCTGAGTTTGGCGGCCATCATGTGCTGCGCAAGCCGTTCACGATTGCTGCGCTCGCACGCGCGATCGACAATGCGACAGGAGCGCCGCGCGCTGCCTCCGTCCACAGCGTCCCGGCCGAGTGATTTCCTAGCTGACGCCGGCCCCTGGCCCCGATATAGCCGCTCGACCGGGCAGCTCGATAAGCCCCTCACGCAAAAGGCCGACGTCGCCCGCACCATGAAGTCAATCGACCGCTACATGGCCCGACTGATCGTGGTGCCGCTGTTTTCGACGCTGGTCATCTTCGCGATGCTGCTGGTGCTCGATCGCATGCTGCGGCTGTTCGATTTCGTCGCGACAGAAGGCGGACCGGTCAGCGTCGTCTGGCGCATGCTCGCGAACCTGCTGCCCGAATATCTTGGACTGGGCATTCCCGTCGGCCTGATGCTCGGTGTGCTGCTGGCGTTTCGCAGGCTCGCCACGAGCTCGGAGCTCGACGTGATGCGCGCGGTCGGGGTGAGCTATACCCGGCTGTTGCGGGTGCCCTATATGTACGCGATTGGCCTCGCGATCGTGAACCTGCTGATCGTCGGCTATATCCAGCCCGATGCGCGCTACAATTACGAGAAGCTGCGCTTCGAACTGCGGACCGGCGCGCTCGGCGCTTCGATCAAGGTCGGCGAGTTCACGCAATTCGGCGCGAAACGGACGATCCGGATCGAGGAAAGCCATGACGAGGGGCGCAAGCTTTCGGGCATTTTCGTCCACACCGCCGATGACAAGGGCGGCTCCTTCGCAGTGACCGCTGATAGCGGCAAATTCCTTGCGACCGATAATCCGGATGTGATCATCTTCCGCCTGACCAATGGCATCCTGGTGCGCAACGAGCCGGGCGTGGCGACGCCGCGGGTGCTGCGCTTCACGCTGAACGACCTGCCGATCAACCTCCCCAAGCTGGAGAGTTTCCGGCAACCTACCGGTCGCCTCGAGCTCACCCTGCCGAAGCTCGCCCAGATCGGCGGCGACAGCAACGCCTCCGAACTCGATCGCGATTCGAGCCGGGCCGCCCTGCACTTCCGCCTGACCCAGGTCGCCGCGATGTTCCTGCTGCCGCTGCTCGCGCTGGCGCTCGGCGTGCCGCCCAAGCGATCGACGTCAGCGCTGGGCGTGTTCCTCTCGATCGTCATGATCGTCACCTATTTCAAGGTGAACCAATATGCCCAGGGGGTGGGCGCGCTCGGCAAGATCGACCCGTTCTTCGCGCTCTGGGTGCCCTTCCTCATCTTCGCCGGCCTGGTGTTCTGGATGTTCTACACGATCGCCTATGTTCCCGGCGGGCAGCCGATCGGTGCGCTCGAGCGCGTCTTCTCCAAGGCGGGCAAGGCGCTGGGCCGCTGGCTCCCGGGCCGCCGGAAGACGGAAGCCGCGACCGCATGATCGCGCTCCAGCTTTTCCCATCGCGCACCGTATCGCTCTATATGGCCCGGATGTTCCTGCTGCGGACATTTGCGGTCCTGGCGGCTTTGGTCTTCGTGCTCCAGTTCCTCGACCTGCTGAGCGAAACCGGCAACATCGTCGCACATGCCGGGAACGGCACGCCGGAGATCATGCACTATCTCAGCCTTCGCCTTCCTGAGATCATAGCGCGCTTCCTTCCGTTCTCCGTCTTGCTTGGCACGATCATCACGCTGACGACGATGAACCAGAACAGCGAGATCGTCGCGCTGAAGGCATCGGGGCTTTCGGCCCACCAGGTTCTGGCACCGCTGATCCTGGCGAGCATGGGCGTCGCGATCGTGTCGTTCGCCTTCAACGACCGGATCGTGTCGCGGGCGAGCGCTACGCTCACCCAGTGGAAAAAGGTCGATTACGCACCGCTGCCGATCGATCGCGGTGACCGGACGAATGTCTGGGTCCGCGATGGCGATGATCTCGTCGAGGTCGAGCAGATCAGGGGCCGCGGCGATGCGGCGAAACTGAACGACGTGACGCTTTATGATCGCACCGGCGGCAGCCTGGTCGGCATCATCCACGCGCCCCGCGGCGTGCGGGCTGGCGACGGGTGGAAGATCGGCCCGACGGCAACCCGGTTCGACGTGGCGAGCGGCAAGACGACCAATCTCGGCACGGTCATCGTGGCCAGGGGCGTCCGCCCGGACCAGTTCACGCTTGCGACAGTCGATGCCGACGGGCTCTCCTTCGGCGCGCTTCGTTCGGCGATCCACGATCTGTCGGATGCGGGGCGGCCGACCAAGGCGCTCGAGGGATCGATGTGGCACAAATTGTCAGGGCCGCTCTCGGCCCTGCTGATGCCGCTCCTCGGCGCCATCGCAGCCTTCGGCCTTGCCCGATCCGGCAAGCTGTTCGTCCGCGCCGTAATCGGGATGGCGCTCGGCTTTGCTTATTTCGTCGCCGATAATTTCGCGCTGGCGATGGGCAATCTCGGCGCCTACCCACCGTTCCTCGCCGCCTGGGCACCGTTCCTGCTGTTCTTCCTGATCGGCGAAGCGGTGCTGATCCGCACTGAGGAATAAAGCTGCGAAGCGACCGAATTTCCCTGTTATCCGCGCAGCCGCAAGCCTCGCCTGCACCGCAGTGAATAATTCCAAGCCGACGATGAGAAGGAGCGTTCGGGCTTCGAGCGTCCCTTGAACCTGCGATACTCCAACGGCCGAGGCGTTTGAATCGAGGCGATTCGCACCTGCCGCGTGTTGGGAATGTCAGGAGGGTTCGGACACTTTCATCGGTGCGGCGCCCGGCCGCTGCACGTTGGAAATGTCATGAGGGCTCCGACACTTCCAACGGCACGACGCCCGGGCGCTCCGTGTTGAAAATGTCATGGGGGTTCACTGACATTTCCAACGATCCGAGCCTCCACCGAGCGGAGAGCAGGATGGCTCATCCAGCTGCCGTGTTGAATCAGTGCGGCGCCCTTCTTCCCCTCTCCTTTCAGGAGAGGGGCGAGCTGCGTAGCAGCGCGGGGTGAGGTTGAGTGTGAAGACGATCATGCTGGTCACCCTCACCCTTCCCGTCACTTTGTGACGGGCCCCTTCCCTCTCCCGCTGGGAGAGGGAAAAGCCGGGCCGCGCATCAGCCGAGCGACACGGACTGCCCCGCGAGAAGCGGAGCATAGGCGGCGAGCCTGCGGGATATGAACTCAGTGAAGAGCCGCACGCGTTTCGTCTTGCGTGTCTCCCCCTGAGTGAGCAGCCAGAGCGTTCCGTACAGGTGCAGGTCGGTGCCCGGGACCCTCACCAACAAGGGGTCGGCATCTCCGACGAAGCACGGCAATGTCGTGATGCCCACTCCTTGCCGGACAGCGACGAGCTGAGCCTCGGCGTCATTGGCCCTGAATGGCGCCCCGGTGGTGCGAACCTCACCCTCGCTGGCCCAATCCGGAATTCCGTGCATGCTTATGACGATCCACCGGATGGGATCCGGCGCACCCGCACGCCGTGTGGCCAGTCGATCGCGGGATATGTAGACGCCGCCGAACAGCTCCGACCCCTTCAGGCCGTGCAGATTGAGCGGCAGGGTCTTGCGGTCGTACACGACCCGAATTGCGACATCGGCTTCTCGGTTGGTCAGATTCGCCAGCTCGCCGGACGACTGGATTTCAATCTCGATGTCCGGATGCAGGCGCGCGAAATCGGCGAGGTCGGGCATGAGCAAATGTGTCGCGAGGGGCGGCGGCAAAGTCACGCGCAAAAGGCCGCGCACGCTCTGGTCGCGCCCGAAGACGCGCGTCTCCAGCTGGAGCGACGACGCTTCCATCTGGTCCGCGAGTTCGACGACCTCCTCCCCCGCAGCCGTCAGACGGTAGCCCGAAGGGAGCTTTTCGAACATCTGTGCGCCGAGGCGTTCCTCGAGCTGGGCAATGCGTCGCAGTACTGTCGCGTGGTTGACCCCGAGGCGCTCGGCGGCAGCCCGCACTGAGCCTCCGCGCGCGACGGCGAGAAAGTAGCGAACGTCATCCCAGTCGATCATGGTGCAATCCCGCACCGCACGGTGCGTCCTTCCAAAGCCAGTATTCACCGCATCTTACAGTAATAGGGCTGGCCCTTACAGCTTCTGTCGATGAGCGCGGTTCCGCTCCGGACGGCGGACGTCGATGGTCGCGGCCGGGATCGATCGCCCAGCCGGATCGTTTTTGCACCACCGATGTGCGCGCTTCGGCACTCAAAGCCTGACTCCGGCAGACCCATGTTGAGCTCCCTGGGGGCGACCCCGAACAACCAAGGCAGAGCCTGGAAGGAGACATCATGGGAAAGCTTGAAGGTAAGATTGCAGTCATCACGGGTGGGTCGAGCGGCATGGCGCTCGCGAGCGCCAAGCGGTTCGTTGAAGAAGGCGCTTATGTTTTCATCACGGGCCGGAGGCAGGAGGCGCTGGACGAGGCGATCAAGCTGATCGGCCGGAACGTGACCGGCGTGCGCGGCGACGCAGCCAATCTCGACGACCTCGACCGCCTGTTTGATACGGTCAGGCGGGAAAAGGGCAAGATCGACATCCTGTACGCGAGCGCCGGCATGGGTGAAGCTGTCCCGCTGGGCGAAATTACCGAGCAGCACTTCGATGCGGCGTTCAACCTGAATGCGCGCGGCACGCTGTTCACGGTCCAAAAGGCTCTACCGCTATTCAACGATGGCGGATCGATCTTCATGACCGGGTCAGTTGCCTCGATCAAAGGCTTTCCTGGTTACAGCGTCTACGCGGCGAGCAAGGCGACGCTGCACGCCTTCGCACGCGGCTGGCTGAACGAACTCAAGGGTAGAAACATCCGGGTGAACGTGTTGCACCCGGGGCCGATCGCCACACCGATGCAGGACGAGGTCCTCACCGAGGAGGCGAAGCAGATGTTCGAATCCCTCATCCCGCGGGGAAAGATGGGACGGCCTGAGGAAATTGCGGCGGCCGCGCTGTTTCTTGCTTCAGACGATTCAAGCTTCGTGAATGGGATGGCCTTGTCTGTCGATGGCGGCTTCTCGGCGATCTGAAATCGCACCGGATCGCGGGGAGCGGCTGACTCAATATCAACACAGATTGGAGAACTATCATGAGCTACGCGATTGTAGGATTCGGCAATATTGGCCGGGCCCTCGCCAAGGCATTTGCCCGCAAAGGCCTGGAAGTATCCGTTGCAACCACGCGCGATCCGGCAAGCTTTGCATCCGATGCGGCCGCGATCGGACCCGAGGCCGTTCCCGCAACACTGGCGGAAGCCGTCGAGGCGGACATCATCTTTTTGGCGGTTCGTTTCGAGGCGCATCCGGATGTCGCGAAGGCGCTTCCCAACTGGCAGGGGAAAACCATCGTCGATGTGACCAATGCTTACGGCGTGTCGCCTCAGGACCTGGGCGGACAGCCTTCTTCCAGCTTCGTTGCGCAGGCCTTTACCGGTGCAAGCCTGGTCAGGGGCTTCAACCATCTGGTCGCTGCCACCCTTGCCGGGGATCCGGCCGTGCATGGTGGCAGGAGAGTCGTGTTCCTCGCGAGCGACGATGACGCTGCCGCGGCAGAGGTTGGTACGCTCGCGGAGAATCTCGGCTTCGCGCCGATCAAGCTTGGCGGGCTTTCGGAAGGCGGGCTGCTTGTGCAGGCGCGCGGAAATAGCTGGGGTCGCCTGATCTTCAACGACCTCGTCAAGTTCGACTGACGGCCATGACGGTCCCACCGGGAGGGGCATGACGCACAGGATCGGGTCGAGCGCGACCCGATCCCCGGGGGGAATGGAGAATTCCCATGAGTATCGAAAAGAACATCCAGACCGTGAAGGACTTCTTCGCCGCGATCGGCAGCGGCGACAGGGAACGTCTGCTGGCGCTGGTCGCCGAAGATATCGAATGGATCATCCCGGGCGAGGACTGGCCGCTGGCCGGAACCCGCCACGGTCATGCCGGGCTGGCGGATCTGCTCGAGACGGCATCCAGAACGATAGAAACGTCCACTGAACCCCGGGAGTTCGTAGCGCAGGGAGACCGGGTCCTGGTCATCGGCTTCGCGACCGGGAGGATCAAAGCCACGAACAAGACGTTCGAGGACGACTGGATCTTCGCCATCACGGTCCGCGACGGCAAGCTGACGAACATCCGGGAATATGTCGACACGCAGGCGCTGGCGCGCGCCTCCGCCATGTCAGAGCCCGAAAATGCAGAAAATCTGCCCCAAGACGGCAGCGATCTGCGCGCTTCATGATGCCGCTCGTCGCACGTCTGTCATAACGGAGGCCCCAATGTACGACCAATCCAAACAATCCGAGTTGATCCGGTTCGCAGGGGTCGATGCAGGCTCCACCGTCATCGACGTTTACCCAGGCGAAGGCGACTGGACCCGCCTCTTCTCCGATATCGTGGGACCTGAAGGCCGGGTCTACAGCTTCGTCCCGGCCGAAGTCGCCCACTTCAAAAACGACCCAGTCGGCCAGATGGAGACGCTTGCCAAGGAGTCGGGCCGAGAGAATGTCGAAGTCGTCTCGGCGGATTTGGTGGCGATGCCGGAGGTCGTGCAACCAGCGGACATGCTGTGGCTGCACCTGTTCTACCATGATCTCCACACCGCGCTGATGCAGGCCAGGGGTGCGACGGCGGCGCAGTTCAATCGCGCTGTCTATGAGCGGCTGAAGCCCGGCGGGTCCTATGTCATCGTGGATCATGCCGCCGCGGCGGGCGCGGGCACGAACGACGCTCAGTCGCTGCACCGGATTGACCCCGCTTCCGCTCGCGAGGAGGTGGAGGCGGCGGGCTTCGTGCTGGAAGCGGCAAGCAGCCTGCTCGCGAACCAGGACGATCCGCACTCAGCCAAGGTGTTCGACCCTTCGATCAAGGGCAAGACCGATCGCTTCGCCTATCGGTTCGTCAGGCCCTGACACCATGCCAAACCTGATCGCGAATGACTCCGGCTTAGCCGTTCGCGCGGTTCATCGTGCTGCGGACCAGCCGATGCACCAGCCCGGGCAGGCCGCGATAGCTCGCCTTGTGATAGGGCGATTGCTCGTCAACCGCTGCCAGCAGCCGGCGATGCGCCTCGCCCAGCGCGTGATAGGGCACGCTCGGAACCAGATGGTGCAGCGCGTGATAGCGCAAGCCCACGGGAGCCCAGAGCATCGGCAACAGCCCGGGTGGCGGCACGTTGACTGAGTCCAGATATTGCGCAGTGACCGTCATCGCCTCGCCCTCATTCTCCCAGAGATGGGCGACGAGAGTCCGGATCTGGTTGATGACCGCGACGCCCGAGACAATCGCGAGGAAGATCAGGAAGGCGCGGAGCGGCACGATGCCGGTCGCCACGGCGGTGAGCAGCGTGATCGCCCACAGGCTCGCCGCCGCCTCCTGCCAGTGCCAGATCGCCTTGAACGCGCCCTCAGGCGGACGCCGGCGGAAGCTGGGGTTGATCGCGAGGCCCGAATAGCGCTCCACGACCCAGGTCCGTAGGCCCGGAAACACCAGTGAGAGTGGCGCCAGAATGGCGAACCGGACGAGCACCGCGATCGGCGCGAGCAGCGAAGTGAGCACGAACAGCGGCACCGTCCAGGGCTTCATCAGCGCAAGCGGCAGATATTCGGGGTCTTCGCTCGTGCCATAGCGCGTGCGTGCATGATGAAGATTGTGGACCCCCTCATACATAAAGGAAGGCACCATCAGCGGAATACCGACAAGCATGTTCCAGCCGAACCGGAACCAGGGCAGCGAGCTGTGCTTCATATGAGTCAGCTCGTGAGTGAAACTGCCGGCCCGATAAAGCGCGAGGATCGCGACCATAGCGGCGGCGATCGCCAAGCCGATGGAGCCGGCGGTGATCGCGATCGCCAGCGCCGCATATCCGATCAGCGCAGAGGCGAGGAAGTCGGCCCAGTAGATCAATGGCCGCGGCGCGTGGAGATCGCGGGTGATCTCGGCAGCGATCTTCAGCATGACGCGATCATCGGCCACGCGCCCCACACGGGCGGCGGCAACCGCCTTGGGGGTTACGGCTTCCGGCTGCGCAGCGGTGTCGCGCCGATCGAGAGCTAGGGGGGTGTTCATTGCCCGGTCCATTGCCGGAACATAGTGGCAGCATGGTGGCGATACCAGTGACGGGCGCTCCCGGCTTGACCTACCAGGCTCACAGATTGTGAGGGCGCCTTTCTTCCCCTCTCCTTTTCAGGAGAGGGGCAAGCTGCGCAGCAGCGCGGGGTGAGGTTGAGGGCGAGGACCGTGCTGGTCACCCTCACCCTTCCCATCGCTTCGCGATGGGCCCCTTCCCTCTCCCGCTGGGAGAGGGAGAAGCAGTAATCCGCCGACTTGTGTGAACGCCGCTCCGCGCTTGACAGGAAGGCGTGCAGGCGGGAGTGCGCTGTCTTCCGGGACAGGCACCTGAACGAGGCGACATCATCTTGGCTAGCGCATCTCCACTTTCGATCCGCCCGATCAGCAGCAAGGCCGATCGCAAGAAATTCATCGACCTCCCCTTCCGGCTCTACAAGGACGATCCGAACTGGGTGCCGCCGCTGAAGGGCGAAGCGCTGGGGCTGATCACGCCCGAGAAGAATGGCTGGTTCAGCCATGCCGAAGCGCAGCTGTTTCTCGCCGAGCGCGGCGGTCGGGTTGTCGGCCGGATCTCGGCGCATATCGACACGCTTGCACTGACCATGCCGGCCGAACAGGGTTTCGGCCCAGGTTGCGGCCAGTTCGGCCTGTTCGATGCCGAGGACGAGAATACCGCCAAGGCGTTGATCAACGCGGCCGAGGGCTGGCTCCGCAACAAGGGCATGACGCGCGTGCTCGGGCCGATCAGCATGTCGATCTGGGAAGAACCAGGCCTGCTGATCCAGGGCTATGATCATTCGCCGACGATCATGATGGGCCATGCCAAGCCCGAATATCGCGGCTGGATCGAGGGCGCGGGCTATTCACCGGCCAAGACGCTTTATACCTATGATCTGGATATCACGCAGGAATTCCCGCCGATCGTGAAGCGGATCATCGAATCGGGCGAGAAGAATCCCCGCATCCGGATCCGCGAAGTCGACAAGTCGAAATTCGATGAGGAAGCCGCGATCATCCTCGCGATCCTCAATGATGCCTGGGCGGACAATTGGGGCTTTGTGCCGCTGACGCCGCCCGAAATCGCCGATGTCGGGGTCAAGCTGAAGCCGATCGTGTTCAACGACCTGATCCGTATCGCCGAGCTCGACGGCAAGCCGGTCGCCTTCATGATCACGCTCCCCGATCTCAATGAGGTGATCAAGCCGCTGAACGGCAATCTCCTCCCGTTCGGCTGGGCCAAGCTGTTGCTGTGGCTGCGCAAACCCAAGGCGCGGACGATGCGGGTGCCGCTGATGGGCGTACTCAAGGAATTGCAGGCGTCGCGCATGGCGGGCCAACTGGCCTTCATGATGATCGAATATATCCGCCGCGCCGCGATCGCGAAATATGGCTCGACGCGCGGCGAGATCGGCTGGGTTCTCGACGACAATCAGGGAATGAATGCCATCGCCGAGACGATCAAGAGCAAGATCAACAAGACCTACGAGATCTACCAGAAGGCGCTGTGAGGCAGGGCGGCCCGTGGCGGCAATGCGCCACAGGCCGCCTGCTCATGCGGCGCTCATTTTTCGAGCGGGTCAAACCCCTGGTTCAGCCACTCTTTCCGAGTGTGACAGACCTTCTTCGCAATATGCGATCCGGTTGGCGTGTCGACCACGCAATATTTCGTCGCATCCCCGACAGCCGACGTCGCAGCGGCTTCGGCCCTTTCGGCCTTCGGAGCGCCAGCGGGATCGGGTGTTGCCGCCATGACGGGGCTGGTGGCAGCCATACAGAACGCGGCTACGACGCCCATCAGAATTGGCTTTGACATGAGTTCCTCCACAGTGAAGCGAAACCGATACCCGGCCCGCCCCTGTGTTACTGCATTAGTCATGCCAAACACTGAATCGGCTATTTTACAGCAGCTTAAAGGAATTTCTCTTCCGACAGGTGTCCGCAGAAGTGACCGATATCGGGCAATTTACGCTAATGTTCGGTACGCCGCACCGCCGACGGGAGTCAGAATCGGCGCGATACGCCCACATAGAGTTCGGCATCCGGCGCGTCGTGATTCAGCCCCGCAACTGCGCCCATATCGAGCTGCAGATTATCTTTCGGCATCCATGCGAACGAAGTGGACTCAAGCGCCTGCCATGTCTTGCCCGACGGATCGGCGTCGCGGAGCGCCTGGAACTCGACCGTCATGCTCACCTTCTTGCTGAGCGCGACGCCTAGGCCGATCGTGCCGCTGGCGGCGAAGTGCCGGCCATTGCCGTCCTGATCCACCGCTGCGTCGACCTCAGGCGTGAATTGCAGGCTGAAAATGTCGTTGAGGGCATAGTCGACCGGCGCGACGACACCCCCTCCCCAGTCGCCAGCGCCGAGCGGGCTGCGGCCGATGGGGAGAGTTACGAAGGGCTGGATCGCGGCCGAAAGCCCGCTGCCGTCGGGGTGGTGAAGGTTGACCTTGAAGCCGAGCATCGCATCACCGACCGTGCCGGCACTGTCGGCCGTGCCACCGATCCTGTCGCGGGTGCGGACATGGCCATAGGGCGTCCAGCCGATCTGCGCCTCGACATTGTCGGTGAGGCCGATCCGTATCAGCGTGTCGCCGATCAGCACGGTATCGGTCCGCTGGCTTGAGTCCTGTTCAAGGGTCCAGTCGGCAATGCCGGTCTCCACCGAGACGCGGCCAGGCGCCATCGTACAGGCGGGAGTATCTAGTCCGGGCCGGGCGGGACAATAATTGCGCTCCTCGGCATGGGCCGGCGCCGCGACGATCAGCAGGAGCCCGGCAGCCAACCCAAACCGCATTGCTGTTCCCCTTCAGGGTGCCCTAGCGCAGCCGAACCCAGGTCGGCGCGTGGTCGCTCGCCTTTTCGCGCGCGCGATAGTCCTTGTCGACGCCGGCATCGGCGAGGCGATCGGCGGCGAGCGGGCTGAGCAGCAGGTGATCGATGCGGAAACCCGCGTCTCGCTGCCATGCGCCGGCCTGATAATCCCAGAATGTCCAGACGCCGCCCTTGGGGTGGCGCGTGCGCAGCGCGTCAGTCCAGCCCTGCGCGACCAATGCGCGGAAGCCGGCGCGGCTCTCGGGCTGCATCAGCGCGTCATTCGCCATGGCGCGGACCGAGAAAGTGTCGTCATCATTGGGGATGACGTTGTAGTCGCCCGCCAGCACGACCTGTTTTTCCTCGGCGAGCAGAGCGCGGGCGCGGTCGGCAAGGCGATCGATCCATTTGAGCTTGTAATCGAATTTTGGGCCCGGCTGCGGATTGCCGTTCGGCAGATAGATCGAGGCGATGACCACGCCGTTCACCTCGGCCTCGAGATAGCGGCTGTGCTCGTCCTCGGGATCACCGGCGAGCCCGCGGTGGCGCTCGATCGGATCAGTGCCTTTCGCGAGGACGGCGACGCCGTTGAAGCCCTTTTGCCCGTGCCAGACCGCACCATAGCCTGCGGCGCGGATATCGGCCTCGGGGAAGGTCTCGTCGCTCGATTTCAGCTCCTGAAGGCACACCACATCGGGCGCCTGTTCGGCGAGATACTCCAGCAGGCGCGGCAGGCGCGCCTTGATACCGTTGACGTTGTAGCTGACGATTTTCAAGGGAGGGATCAGACCGAGAAGCTGGAGCCGCAGCCGCAGCCCGACGCGGCATTGGGATTTGTCACCTTGAAGGCGGCGCCGCCTAGGTCCTCGACATAATCGACCGCCGAGCCGCGAACGAGATCGAGGCTGATTGAATCGACTACGAGGGTGACGCCGGCATTCTCGGCGACGGTATCGTCGGCCTCGATCGCATCGGCAAATCCGAATTTATATTGGAAGCCTGAGCAGCCGCCGCCATCGACCGAGAGGCGAAGGATCGCCGGCTTGCCCTGTTTGCTCGCAATCGCCGCAACGCGCGCTGCGGCGGAATCGGTGAGCTGGATTTCTGGAGCGGTTACGGTTGCCATAGGGCTGAGATAGGCGGTCGCGGGTGGAACGGCAACCGGGTGGGTGACGACCCTCCCCCAAGGCTGATGGACAATCAGGCTGCGCCTTAGCTCCTCTCCTTTGGGAGAGGATACGAAGACTTGAGAGCGAAGCGATCTAGTCGAAGTTGGTGAGGGGCTCGGGGAGCTATCGAGAGCGCGGAACCCCTCACCAAGTTTCGCTAGGCAGCAAGCTGCCAAGCTTCACTATCCTCTCCCAAAGGAGAGGATGAGGTTGCGCTGTCTAAACGTCGATCGGCTCAATCCGCTGCCGGGCCACCCACCGCAGCCGGTGTCGCCTTCAGCGCGCGATCCTGCACGGCGAGGAGATAATCGGCGGTCTGGAGGAAGGGCACCGGGTTCACGGCATGGCCGTCGATGCGGACTTCATAATGAAGGTGCGGGCCGGTCGAGCGGCCAGTCGAGCCCATCAGTGCGATCAGCTGGCCGCGATGGACGCGGGTGAAGGGGGCGACCAGGATCTTGGAGAGATGGCCGTAACGGGTCTGGATGCCCTTGCCGTGATTGATTTCGACCATGTTGCCATAGCCGCCAGCACGCTCGGCGCGATCGATGATGCCGTCTGCGGTCGCGTAAATCGGCGTGCCGACGGGGCCGGGGATATCGACGCCGGCGTGCATCGCGGCGGTGCCGCGGAACGGATCGGAGCGGACGCCGTAATTGCTGGTGAAGGCAAGATGCTCGACCGGGAAGGCCGAAGGAATGGCGATCACGCCCTGCTCGAGCGAATCCAGTTTCTTCCAGGTCATGAACAGCGAGCGGAACTGCATGTCGGCGCGCAGATCAGCCTCGGCCTCGACGCTGTCGGCGGCTTCGAACGGCCCGCCCATCGCAACGACCTGCGGCGCGAAGCGCTCGGGCGTGAGGCCAAGGCTCCGGACATGGGCCGCGGCGGTCGCGTAACGCTGCTCGGCAGCCTGGCGGGCCTTCACTGCCATGCTGAGCTGACGCCGCTCGATCTGCTTGAGCGGGGCAACGACATCGGCGGCGAGCTTGTCGGCGGCGGGGCTGACGGTCGGCACTGCCATGGATAGCTTGCGCGGATCGGCCTTGCCGGAGATGACGGCGGCGATCAGCGCCTGGTTATGTTCGACGCGGGCGGCATGAGCTTTTGCTGCCTGCTTGATGGTTTCGACATCGGCCTGCATCGCGGCGACCTTCGCCTGCATCTGCGCGACCTTGGCTTCGGGCGAAAGGGGCGCCCCGACAACACCGCTGAGCGCAACCGCGCCGACCGCTGCCTGGGCGACGCCATAAGCCGAGAAACACAGGGTAACCGCGGCGACGCCGGCCATCAGGGCCTGGGTGCGTCCTGCAATGCTGAAGCGGCGAAGATCACGCCCGTCGTGAAAAATGAAGTCCCGGGTGGTGAATTGCGTCTTCAGCCGCGACAACATCTGCGCGCTCGACGCGATCGAAATCTTGTTCATTGAACCCCGACGATTAATCTCGCGATTGCCGGAAAAACCGGCTCTCGCCCCAAAATCGTCCGGGTCGAAGCCCCTCCCCGCTCCGGACATGTCGCAATTGACCTAGTTTTTCACACCGCAGCAAGAGCCGCGTAATATTCTCGCGTCAAACCGGCTGAGTCACGCGCTGAGTCGTTGAATGGCGGCTTAATCAGCCCGCGATGATAGGTGGAGACCAGAGACCGCCAGTGTGATTCGGCGGCGAATCCCTTGGCGGAACAGGCAAATTCGAACCATTTGGTGCCGGCGCGGACATGCCGGATCTCATCCGTGAAGATGCGCGACAGGATGCGCGCGCTCGTTTCATCCTGCGCCGATGTGAAGCGCGCGATTGTCTCGGGCGTCACGTCGAGGCCGCGCGCCTCGAGCACCATCGGCACGACCGCGAGCCGCGCGAGCGGATCATGCGCGGTGGCCATCGCCGATTCCCACAGCCCGTCATGCGCCGGCATTGCGCCGTAGTGGCTGCCGAGCGTTTTCAGCCGCCGATCGAGCAGCGCGAAATGCATCGCTTCGTCGGCACCGACCGAAATCCAGTCATCGACAAAGTCGCGCGGGAACTCGCCGCCGAACCGCCCGGCCATGTCGAAGGCGAGGTCGATCGCGACGAACTCGATATGGGCGAGCGCATGCAGGAGGGCGATCCTGCCGCGCTCCGACCCGCCCTTGCCGCGCCGGGGCATCCGGCTGGGCGCGAGCAATTCTGGCGTGGCGGGCCGGGCCGGGCGATCGGGCATCGCTGTGTCGAAGCGGTGGTCGAACGCGCCCCGACGCCAGCCCCGCGCGGTTTCGCGTGCGGCGCGGACCTTGGCCGACGGATCAGCCGTTTCCAGCACCCGGCATATGGCGGCGGCGATGCAGGCGATCAGCCGAGCTCCTTGAGCGCCTCGAGCACATCGATCACATGGCCCGGCACGCGGACCTTGCGCCAGACGCGGACAAGCGTGCCTTGGGCATCGAACAGATAGGTCGAGCGATCGATGCCCATATAGGTCTTGCCGTAGAGCGATTTCTGCACCCAGACGCCGAACGCATCCATTGCCTCGTTCTTATCGTCGGTCGCGAGCGGCACGGTCAGATCATATTTGTCGATGAATTTCTGGTGCTTGATTGGCGTATCGCGCGACACGCCGAGGACCTCGGCACCCTGGGCACGAAATTCGCCGAGCAGCCGGCTGAAATCCTGCGCCTCGCGGGTGCAGCCCGAGGTATCATCCTTGGGGTAAAAATAGAGGATGAAAGGCTTGCCGAGATAGTCCCGCAGGTTGAGCTTGCCGCCATTCGGCGTGCTCAGCTCAATGTCCGGAAGCTTCCCACCTTCGTCGATCGCCGCCACCGCCATCATCCGTCTCCCCGGCTTTCCGCCACCATTGCCCAAAAGTCCGAAACCTCCTGCCGGGTCGCTGCAAAGGACGCAACCACCGCATCCCAGTCGCTGACCCCGAGGGCGCGGGCGATCAGCGCGCGTGTCGCCGCCGCGGGCGGCTGCGCGTCCGGCGCGACAAGGCGGAGCGTGACGAGCAGGCGCGTGAGGAAATCATGCGCAGCGGAAAGGCCGGCCGGCGCGAGGCCAAGCGCCTCCAGTTCCGTGATCGCCGCGCCGAGATGGGGCGTGAAACCAGCGCGGTGAGTCAGCTGAACGACGTGGACCGCGAATTCGAGATCGACGAGGGCGCCGGGGGAAAGCTTGGCATCGAGCGGCCCTTTGGGCGGTTTGTGCGCGGCCATTTCGGCGCGCATGGTGATGGCATCGGCGACCACGTCACGCTCGGGCCTGTCACCGCGAAGCACGCTATCGATTACCGCCTGGGTCGCCTCGCGCGCCGGAGCCGAGCCGAACACCGGCCTCGCGCGGGTGAGCGCCATATGCTCCCAGGTCCAGGCGTCTTCATGCTGGTAACGGGCGAAGCCATCGAGCGACACGACGAGCGGACCCTGGGTGCCTGACGGCCTGAGCCTTGTGTCGATCTCGTAGAGCGGGCCGGAAGCCGTAGCGACTGACAGCGCACCACTCACACGCTGCGCAAGGCGATTGTAGTAAAGCACTGCTCCCAATGGCTTCTCACCATTCGATTCAGCGCTGTAATCGCCGGTGAACAGATAGACGAGATCGAGATCGGAGGCATGGGTCAGCGCGCCGCCGCCCATCCGGCCAAGCGCGAGGATGACCAGCTCGCTGTCGGGCACGACGCCATATTTCGCGGTGAATTCCGCCACGGTCGCCGCGGCGAGCACGCCGATCGCTGCCTCGGCGACGCGCGCATAGCCGGCCGATACCTCGAGGGGATCGCCAACGCCGGCGACGATCTGGGTACCGAGCGCGAACCGTTTTTCACCAACCACGCGCCGCACGTGATCGAGCTGAGCCTGATAATCGCCGCCGGGCTCGGTCATTTCCGCCATCAAGCGGTCGACTGGCCCGACCGGATCGAGCGCAGTCGCGTCGATCAGGCCGTCGAACAGTTCGGGCCGGCGGCCCAGGGCCTCGGCGAGCGTCGGCGTATGGCTGAGGATCGCGCCGAGCAGTCGCGCGAGCGCCGGCCGTGCCTCGAGCAGGCGGAAGAAGTTGATCGCGCTCGGCAGCCTGGCGAGCATCACGTCGAGCCGGACCAATGCGCCCTGCGGATCGGGCGCCGCGCCGAGCGCTTCGATCAGGCCGGGCAGAACCGCCTCGAGCGCTTCGCGCGCCGCGGGGCTGCGGAGCGCCGGATAGCTGCCGCCGCGCCATTGCTCGATCCGCCGCGCCGCCGTTTCATGCTCGGCAAAACCCGCCTCGGCGAGCTGCTGCTCGAGATGCGCCGGGTCGTGTGACAGGCTTCCCTCGTCTTCGGGATCGAGCGCGTCATAGCTGCGCGCGGTCGCCTCGACATGCGGGCGCAACAGATCGAGCAGAAGCTGGCCGTTCTCCAGGCCATGAAGCCGCGCGACGCCGTCGAGCGCCGCGCCTGACGGCAGATGATGGGTCTGGCGATCCTCGACCATCTGCACACGGTGCTCGATCGTGCGGAACTGCACATAGGCCGCGGTCATAGCCTCGGCTTCGTCGTGCCGGATCCAGCCCGCCTCGGCGAGCCGCGCCAGCGCGTCGCGGGTGGCCGGCGCGCGCACCGATGCATCGCGCCCGCCGTGGATCAGCTGGTGGATCTGGGCGAAGAATTCGATCTCGCGAATGCCACCGCGCCCGCGCTTGAGATCGAAGCCCGGCCCGAAGGCCTGGCCCTGCGCATGATGATCGCGGATGCGACGCGAAATGCCCCTGATCTCACCGATCGCGCCGAAATCGAGCGCGCGGCGCCAGATAAAGGGGCGGATCGTCTCGAGGAAACGCTCCCCGAGCGCGATATCGCCAGCCGCGGCCCGGGCACGGATAAAGGCCGCCCGCTCCCAGGGCAGGGCAAGCGATTCATAATAAGAGATCGCCGCATCGACCGGCAGCACGATCGCGGTGGCTTCGGGTGAGGGGCGCAGGCGAAGATCGACGCGCAGCACATAGCCGTCACCGTCGCGCGCCTGGAGGATCTCGACGACCCGCCGGCCGATGCGCACCGCTGCCTCGTCGGGCGCCTCGCGCGGGCGGCAGGGCAAGAGCGCCGGATCGAAGATCAGGATCGGATCGATGTCCGACGAGTAATTGAGTTCATGGCTGCCCTGCTTGCCGAGCGCTATTGCGGCGAACCCCAGAGGTTCGGCATCGGGCGTGCGTTCGGCGATCGCGGTGACGATCGCTGTGTGAAGCGCACGGTCGGCGAACGCTGAGAGAGCACCGGTAACCGCGGTGAGATCATAGGCGCCGGCGAGATCGCCGATTGCGACGAGCAGCGCCAGGCGGCGCCTTTCAAGCCGAAGCCGGCGCATGACCGGCATGGCGCCATCGTCGATCGGCACCTCGTCCAGCGACGGCAACAGTCCCGCTTCGAGCCTTGCGGCCAGCATCGGTTCGCGATCGAGAACCACGCCAAGAAAGGGCGAATCAGCGCGTGCGCGTCGAACCGCGTCCGTAATCATCTGCCTGGAATAAGTGTCTGTCATGCAACTCGTGGATTATCTTGCCAATTCGTTCGAGGTGGCAAGCAACAAATATGTTGCTCAAGTGTTCTTCCTTCATGTCGATGTCCAGCGCCACCTCCAGAGATCAAACGCCGAGCAACGGTTATGTCGTCACCGGCCCGCGCAAGAGCGACCCGATCGGTGGCGCGCTCCGCGCTGCGTTCGCGCATCAGGACAACGCAACGGATGACTTCTCTGCCCTGTTGGCGCGGATCGACACGGCCGATCGCGCGATCGGGAATTGCTGACTCGTTACTGGCCGTTCGGCCGGCAGTTGCCGATCAATCGCCGCGATCGCGGCTGAGATCTTCGACCTCGCCCATGATCGTGTCGAGTGCGGTCATGCCGGGTTCGTTGGTGTGGGTGCGCCGCGATGGGAGCGAATTGTCGTTCATGATCGTCTCGAGCGCGACTCGCCCGCGTGCGACCCGGCTCTTGATCGTCCCGACCGCGACGCCGCAGATCTCAGCTGCCTCTTCATAGGCGAAGCCGCCCGCGCCGACGAGGATCAGCGCCTCGCGCTGCGGCTGTGGCAGATGCAGAAGTGCGCGCTGCATATCGCCGAGTTCGACGTGACGATCCTGGCTCGCAGGTGCCGCCAGCAGGCGGTCAGCGACAAGATCGTCCCACTCGCCCTTGAAGCGCGCCCGGCGCATCTGCGACAGATAGAGATTGCGCAGGATGATGAAGGTCCAGGCGCGCATGTTGGTGCCGGCCTGGAAGCGCAACCGCGCCGCCCATGCCTTCATCAGCGTCTCCTGGACGAGATCGTCGGCGAGATCGCGGCTGCCCGAGATCGACCGGCCGAAAGCGCGCAGATGCGGGATCACCGCGGCGAGCTGAGCCTTGAACTCGGAATCGGACAGGGCGACATGCTCTACCGGCTCGATAGGCAATTCGTCGTCGTCAGTCTCGATGGCGTCAGTCATGAACATCCGTTTCGTCGTCCGAATTCACAGACATAGGGACAGGATCGGGCAATTACATCGCCCGATTTCAAGCAGGTGGCGGATCAGCGATAGAGCAGGAACGCAAAGACCAGGATCACCAGCACCAGCGAGATTCCCAGGATATAACGCGTCATATGGGGTGTCGCGCCGCTCCGGGCATCCTCGCCGGTGACATGAGTGCGTTCGTTTGAGTCAACCATCAGACAATAACCCCCGACTATCGTTTTGGGTCCGTACCAGATGGAACTCCAATGCCGGGGGCGCGGCAAAGTTCCCGATCAGGCGACTGGAACCGTCGCCTGATCGAAGAACAGTGCCTGGCTGATCGCCGCCTTCACGGTCGAGCGTTGGAAAGGCTTGGTGATCAGGAACGTCGGCTCAGGCCGTTCGCCGGTCAACAGGCGTTCCGGGAAGGCAGTGATGAAAATCACCGGCACCTGGAATTCGGCAAGGATGTCCTTCACGGCATCGATGCCCGAACTGTCGTCAGCCAGCTGGATATCGGCAAGGACGAGGCCGGGGCGATCGTCCATGGCGAGCGCGACCGCTTCGTCGCGGGTGACTGCCACGCCGGTCACGTCATGGCCGAGATCGCGCACGATCGTCTCGATATCCATGGCGATGATCGGCTCGTCCTCGATAATCAGGACGCGGGCACGGGTCTGCTTCTCGATCTCGGCAAGCGCCTCGGCGACGAGCGCCTCGACCTCACTCGGCTCAACCTCGATCAGATAGGCGGTGTCCTCAGGGGTGAAGCCCTCCATCGCCGTCAGCAGCAAGGCCTGGCGCGAAAGCGGAGTCATGCGGGCGAGACGCGCGCGCGCGATCGATTCCTGGGTGAACCCCTCATGTGCAGCCGCGTTTTCAGGAGTCTCATCATAATTGGTCGAAGCCCAGATCGCCTGGAACATTCGGTAGAGGCCAAGTCGCGGGTCAACGTCGCGTGGGAATTCCGCAGGGGCCGCGACGATCGCCTCGAGCGTGGCGCGAACATAGCGATCACCATGTGCCTGGGTGCCGGTCAGAGCACGGCCGTAGCGGCGGAGAAAGGGAAGATGTGGGGCAAGCTGCTGTCCAAGCGACATGGCTGTCGGGGTCTCCTCCGTGGGCGCGCCGAAAGGTTCGACGCAGATAGGTTCAATGGGGGACCTTGTGGAAGCGCCCCCCTGCCTTTGCAACGCGTTTTAAGGCCCATTACACTTGTCGGGCTTTTTCGCGTCGTGCATGGAACAAACGAAGCGATGTTTTGTTTCATGCAGTCGTCGTGGAATATATGTACGGCTTACCTGACCGGTGTCTCGGGAGGGTTCTTTCGATTTGCCCGGCCAGTTCCGGAAGCTCAGGGGGACGATTTTTGCGTTCGGGCGACGATTCTTTGAAAAAGCCGCAGGCCGCTCGCGCAGCCAAGGTCCAGAGCAAGGACCGCGATATGGGGGCCGCGCTGCGTTCCGTGTATCAGAAGACGGTTGACGAGACAGTTCCGCCCGAAATGCTGGACCTTCTCGGCAAGCTTAACTGACGGCAACCATGGCGGAGCCCGCCGCGGAGCCGGCAACAGCGCCGCGCCTTTCCTTTCTTGCCCAGATGCCGACTGGCGCAAAGATTTTCCTGATCCTGAGTGCCGCGCTCCTGCCGCTCGCCATCATCGCCTTTTTCGCATCGCTGAAGACGACCCAGACCGCCGACGAAAGCGCGCGCGCACAGCTGCGCATCGCCACCGCCGAGAGCGCGCGCAAGCTGGCGATCGAGCTTGTCGGAGACATGACAGCGCTCCGCGTCGCGCTCAATGCGCTCGATGTGGACAAGGGCGATGCACCGAGTTGCGCGCGCGCCCAGGGCGTGTTCGCGCAGCAATCCGTGAGCGGGACGCGTTTCGTCATCATGGACGAACAGCATCGCGCCTTGTGCGGTGCGGATTTCCCGGCCGATCTGGCATCGAAAGTTCCAACCGGAGCCAATCCGATATCGGCACATGTCATTCCTGGCCGCGGCGTGATCCTTTCCATTGCAGGCACGAGCGGCGTGACCACCGCAGCCGCGTTTTTCCCGGTGCCCTTCCTCGCCGAGACGAGCAAGCCGAGCGACTTTGCCCAAGGGTATGAGGCAAGGTTGGCACAGGACGGCGATATTCTGTTCCTCTCGCAATTGCCGCCGCGCGGCTCCCTCGAGCGCCGCGAGACGATGCGGATGCCGCTTGGCATTGGCGGGCTTTCGCTCGAAACGAGCGTCCGCAGCGCACCCATCTCCTCCCCGCTGATCATCGCCATGCTGTTGCCAATCCTGATGTGGGCGGCGGCGGCCGGAATCGGCTGGTTCGTGGTGGACCGGCTGCTGATCCGGCCGCTTCGCCGGCTGCATACCAGCGTCGCCGCCTATGTGCCGGGCGAGGAAATCGACCCGGCCCAGGTGCGAGCGCTGCCTGCGCAGGAGATTCGCGAGCTGGGCGATACGTTCCGGACGATCAGCCGTACCGTTGCCGAACACGAGGCCGGGCTCGCCGACGGGCTGGTGCGCCAGACCCGCCTGACCCGCGAGGTGCATCACCGGGTCAAGAACAACCTCCAGGTCATTTCGAGCCTGATCAACTTCCATGCTCGCGGTGCGCGCAGCACCGAGGCGACGGCGGCCTATGCCTCGATTCAGCGCCGGGTCGACGCGCTCGCGGTCGTCCACCGCCACCATTTCGCTGAGCTCGAGGAGAATCGCGGGCTCGCGCTGCGATCGGTAATCGGCGAGCTGGCCTCGAACATCCGCGCGACATCGCCTGAGGGCGCTTCGCATCTGAGCATCGCGATCGACATCGATCCCTTTCTCGTGAATCAGGATGTCGCCGTTGCCGTGGCCTTCCTGATCACCGAGATCGTCGAGCTGGCGATGACCTTCAACCCGGCCGCGCAGATCCGCATTTCGGTGAAGCCGGGCGAGACCGACGGTCGCGCGATCCTGCGCGTCAATTCGCCCGCGCTGGTCGACAGCGATGCGCTACGTGCTGTGGTCGACGAACGTTACGGCCGGGTCATGGAAGGGCTTTCGCGCCAACTCCGCTCACGGCTCCACCATGATCCGCTTGTCGGCGCCTATGAGATTATGATCGCAGTTACGGGACGCGACTGATTCAACGGATTCAAAAGATTCGAAAAAAAAATTGAAAATGCGGGAACCGGGTGGCGAGAGCCGAGTTATTAGCCTCGGATAGTGAATATATGCCCCCCCGCTCTCGCTATCCAAGACATGGGCCCGGAAGCGTCAACCCCTCCCCCCCGGTGACGCTTCCGGGCTCAAATTCTTTCTTCTTCATGGATTTGGCACGTTTCCGAGACGGAACGTACGCGCCCGCCGATCATTGAAACCAGTGGCGGAAGCCAATCACAGGAGAGATTCCATGCGTAAGCTCGTTGGACTGGCGCTTGTCGCCGGAGCGCTGTTGATCAGTGCGTGCAACACCGTCGAGGGCGTGGGCAAGGACGTGTCCTCTGCCGGCGACACAGTCGCGAAGACGGCTGACGACGCCAAATAAGGCATTTGAGGTTTGGAACGGGCCCTGCCTCGCAAGAGGCGGGGCCTTTTCTATGCGTTCTCGGCGCTCTCGGCCGTCTCGACGATGTCCTTCGAGCGCTTGCGCTCAGTGAACCAGATGGCGATCAGGGTAAGTTCGTAGAGCAGCACCAAGGGCAGCGCGAGCATGATCATCGATCCGGCATCGGGCGGTGCCAATACCAGCGCAATCGCGAAGCAGCCGATAATCGCGTAACGGCGCGCTCCGATGAGCTGCTTGCGCGTCACGATCCCCGCTCGCTCCAGCAACATGATCAAAACTGGCAACAGGAACGCGATGCCAAAGGCGAACAGGAACTGCATCACGAAGGACAAATAATTGGCGAGCGACGGCAGCGGCTCCTGCTCAATGCCACCGACATTGCCCCTATAGCTGAGCAGGAATTCCAGCGCCGCCGGGATAGCGACATAATAAGCCAGCGAGGCACCCGTGATGAAAAGCACCGGCGTCGCCAGGATGAACGGCAGCAGAGCCTTCTTTTCCTTGCGGTACAGACCCGGTGCGACGAACTGCCACAGCTGGTTCGCAATGACCGGGAAAGCGAGCATGATCGCGGCGAAGAACGCCACCTTGATCTGAACAAAAAAAGCCTCGAACAGCTGGGTATAGACCAGCTTGCTCTGCCCCGCCTTGACCAGCGGGTGGACGAGAAATCCGAAAATCGGCTCGGCGAAATAAAAGGCGATGCCAAAAGCCAGCGCGAGTGCGCCCATACTCATCAGCAACCGCCGGCGCAGCTCGATCAAATGATCCATGAGGGGCGCGCGGCTCGCCTCGAGTTCGTCGAACGGAGCGTTCACGGGTCGACCTTATCCGGCTTTGGCGTCGATGGCGCTTTACGCCGGGTCGCCGGCTTTTTGGCTTTCACCGGCGGCGCAGGCTCCTCAGCGCGTTCCTCCGGCGCAGGTCCAACGGACGGTTTCTCGGTCATGACGGGGGGGGCGGTTTCCTCGACGAGGTCGCCCGGTGCCGGCGACATCAGCATGGCCGGCGTCGGCGGATGCTCGCGCATGATACGCGCGTTCTCCTCTGCCCAGCGCTTCTCCATTTCCTGAAGCTCGGCATCGCGCAGCATCGAATCGACGCCTGAACGGAACTGGCGCGCGACACCGCGCGCGCGACCGACCCAATAGCCGGCGACCCGCATCGCCTTGGGCAGGTCCTTGGGTGGAATCACCATCAAGGCAACCGCTCCCAAGACCAGGAGTTCGGTAGGCGCGACATCGAACATTCAAGAAAATCCCGGCGTGTTAGGTGCGTCAGCGATCTTCGCGCAGCTTCTCGGCCTGAACCTCGACAACGGGATCGGGCGCCTTTTTCGTATCGATACGGCTCGGCTCGCGCACGACCTCATCTTCTTCGGCCATACCCTTCTTGAATTGCTTGATGCCCTTGGCGACATCGCCCATCATGTTCGAGAAACGGCCGCCACCCAACACGAGCACCAGTACCACTCCCAAGATCAGCCAATGCACCAGGCTGAAACTGCCAACCATCATAAATCTCCTCGAGGAATAGCCCTATCTAGGCCCCTTCGTCGGCGTTTTCCACCTCGACGTCATTGCCATCCAAAAGTCCCGCATGCTCCATCGCGATATCGATCGGATCAAGCAACCCTGCGGCGCGCAGATCGTCGATTCCCGGCAGGTCGCGCCTGCTGGCCAAGCCGAAATGCGCGAGGAACTCGGGCGTCGTAGCGTAAAGCAGGGGTCGGCCCGGCACTTCGCGTCTTCCGGCGGGACGGATCCAGCCTGCCTCCATCAGCACGTCGAGCGTGCCCTTGGAAATCTGGACGCCGCGAATCGCCTCAATCTCGGCGCGAGTCGCGGGCTCGTGATAGGCGATGATCGCCAGGGTCTCGATGCCCGCCCGGCTGAGCTTGCGCGGCTCCTCGCGGTCGCGCCGGAGCAGATGGGCCATGTCGCCTGCTGTCTGGAAATGCCAGTGATCGCCGCGCCGCACCAATTCGATGCCGCGCCCCGCATAATCGGCCTGGATCTCCTCCAGCACGGCACGAATGCCGGCGGCATCGTTCAGATGAGCGCGGATCGCGTCAGCAGTCATCGGCTCGGTCGCCGCGAACAACACTGCCTCGACCGCGCGGGTGAGCTCGTCCGGGCGCTTCATGCGGGAACCTTGAGGTCGGGCGCCCTTAGATAGAGCGGCGCGAAGGGTGATTTCTGGCGCAGTTCCACCTTGCCCTGCCGCGCCAGCTCGAGCGCAGCGACGAAACTCGAGGCAAGCGCGGATTTGCGGAAGATGCCATGCGCGGTTTCCGGCAGGAAAGTCTCGATCACGCTCCAGTCGATCCGCTCGCCCACCAGCCGCGATACGCGCTCAAGCGCGGCCTCCAGCGTCATCACCGGGCGGTTCGCGACGATATGCATCACTGGCCGGGTGCGCGCGTTGATACGGCCATAGGCAGCAATCAGATCATAGATCTCAGCCTGCCACAAAGCCTTGCGGACCGTACGCAGCCCTTCGGGCGCGCCCCGCAGGAACACGTCGCGGCCGATCCGGTCATGCGCGATCAGCCTTGCGCCGGCCTCGCGCATTGCGTTCAGCCGTTCGAGCCGAAGCTGGAGGCGGAGCGCCAGCTCCTCTGGGCTGGGCTGTTCCTCGGGGTCGCGCGGCAGGAGCAGCGCTGACTTCAGATAGGCGAGCCAGGCCGCCATCACGAGATAATCGGCCGCCAGCTCGAGCTTGATCGACCGCGCCTCCTCGACGAAGCGCAGATATTGATCGACCAGCGCGAGGATCGATATCTCGCGCAGATCCACCTTCTGGTTGCGGGCAAGCGCCAGCAACAGATCGAGCGGGCCTTCCCAGCCGTCGATATCCAGGTTCAGCGTTTCGGGATCGGACTCCATGGAATGGTTTAGGCGGGAAAATCGCCCCAACACAATCCGGAACTAGACGAGCGCCAATAGCGCATCCCGCCTGGCGACAAGCTCGGCCATCTCACCCTGCGGCTTCGCGCCAGCAATCGTCGCCATGGCGCGATCGAGCCGCTCGCGCGACCGCGCCGAGATATCGTCGAGCCGCCCTGCGATATCCTCCATCTCGTTCATGCGACCCCAGCAATCGAGTACCAGATCGCACCCAGCCGCTATGGATCCCGCCGCCTTGTCCCCAGCGGTGCCCGACAGCGCCTTCATGTCGATATCGTCAGTCATCAGCAGCCCGTCGAAGCCGATCCGCTTGCGGATCACCTCCTCGATCACGATCGGCGAGAGGGTCGCGGGCCGCTCCGGATCCCAAGCCTCGAAGACGATATGCGAGGTCATCCCCATCGGCGCGCCGGCGAGCGCCCGGAACGGCGCGAGATCGACTTCGAGTTCGGTTTCGGAAGCGGTAACAGTCGGCAGATGATAGTGGGTGTCGAGCTTCGCCCGGCCATGCCCCGGCATATGCTTGACCACGCCGACCACGCCGCCCGCGCGCAACCCGTCGATGATCGCGCGGCCCATCGAGGCGACGCGTAGCGGCTCCGATCCAAGAGCACGGGTCGAGATCGCCTCGGTCGTATCGGGCTGGGACACGTCGAGCAACGGCAGGCAATCGACGGTGATCCCCACTTCGGCGAGCATCAGCGCGATCGCCTGGGCGTTGGCCCGCGCCGCCTCGATCGCCGAGATTGGCGCGATCTCGTACAGCGCATCGAAGGCGGGACCGGCGGGAAAGGCCGGCCATTCCGGCGGCCCCATCCGGGCAACCCGCCCACCCTCCTGGTCGATCAGGATCGGCAGATCGTCGCGGCCGGTCATTGCGCGTAGATCGTCGGTGAGCGCGCGCACCTGGCGGCGATCCGCGATGTTGCGCTTGAACAGGATATAGCCGGCGGGGTCGGCGCTCGTGAAAAAGGCGCGCTCTTCGGGCGTGATGGTCAGGCCGGACAGGCCGTAGATAACTGGCTTCATGGGGCGTGCCTAACAGGAACCCTCCGGGTCAAAAACCCCTCCCCTTCAGGAGTGTCAGGTGAACAGCGCCCCGCGCTGTTCACCTGACACTGGGCAAGGGGTGGGACAGCGAAGAACGGGGCTCGATGCCCCGATCGTCGCTTCGCGCTTCGCGCTTGGCGCTTGGCGCTTGGCGCAACGAGTCTTTTTGAGCGTGCAGACGCACGCCCCCACCCCATTCCCCTCCCCTGAAGGGGAGGGGCTGAAAAAGAAGCTCAGTTATTCGCCACGAAACACGCTTCGCCGGCAACCTTCAGCTTGCCGCACAACTCGGTCGCCTGGTTCGCGCTGCCGGCGTTGACGCGCAGGCGGAACATTGTTCTGCCATTCACCTCGGCCTGCTGCACCGATTTGCCGAGCGGGGCGAGATAGGTGAAGCGCTTGGATGCCTTGGCCCAGGCCGCGTTGGCCGCGGCTTCATCCGGGAAGGAGCCAAGCTGCACCAAAGCACCGCCGGCCGAAGGGCCAGCGGCAGGCGCGGTTGCAGGGTTCGCGGTGGTCAGCCTGCCGCCCGATGCCGGGATCGCGATCAAGGCCCTGCTGTCGCCGCCCACAGGCGTGCCCGTCACGGGCGCGGCCCTGGTGCCGGCGACCGGCGCCTCTGGCGTCGCATTCAGGTCAATCGACGCGTTGCCGCCCCCCGCCCCGTCGCTCGTCGCGATGGCGGTGTCGCCCTCGCCCTCGACCTTGAGCCCGCCGGGATCGTCCGGCTTGACCTTGTAATCGCCTTCCTGCGCGGCGATCAGCGCGCCGTTGCCGTCTGTGCGCTGATGCTGCTTGTACCAATAGAAGCCGAAAATAGCCGCCGCGATGATCGCAAGGCCGAGCAACACCATCAGGACGACCCGAAAGACCGAGGGGCCCTGATCATAGTCTTCGTCGACGGTTTCGAGCCAGGGCAGCCGATCCTCGTCGCGGACCTCATAGTCGCTCGACGTCGCCATCAATTCATCTCCTGGACCGCCTGCACCCCCATGATGCCGAGTCCGTTGCGAATGATTTGCCCGATCGCCTCGGCCAAGAAAAGACGCGCACATGTTATGGCTGGATTGTCGACGATCAGGAAGCGGCGTTCCGGGCGATCATTACCGACATTCCAGAGTGCGTGGAATTCAGCGGCCAAGTCGTACAGATAAAAGGCAACCCGGTGCGGCTCGCGCGCCGCCGCGGCGGTCTCGACCACGCGCGGGAACTGAGCTGCCCGCTTCACCAGCGCGAGATCTTCTGTCTCAAGTTGGGACAGATCGACCGCGCCGCACTCAATGCCCGCCTCGGCGGCGCGGCGGTGAAGCGACGCGACCCGGGCATGCGCATATTGCACATAGAAGACCGGATTCTCCTTCGACGCCTCGACCACCTTGGCGAAATCGAAGTCCATCTGGGCATCCGACTTCCGCGTCAGCATCGTGAAGCGGACAACGTCCTTGCCGACCTCATTCACGACATCGGCGAGGGTGACGAAATTGCCCGCCCGCTTGGACATCTTAAACGGCTCGCCGGCGCGGAGCAGCCGCACCATCTGGACCAGCTTCACATCGAACCGGGTCTTGCCGCCGGTCAGCGCCTGCACCGCTGCAACGATCCGCTTCACAGTGCCGGCATGATCGGCACCCCAGATGTCGATCAGCGCGTCAGCGGTCTGCGCCTTCTGGTAATGATAAGCGAGATCGGCGCCGAAATAGGTCCATTGCCCGTTCGACTTCCTGATCGGCCGATCCTGATCGTCGCCGAACTGAGTCGAGCGGAACAAGGGAAGCACGACCGGCTCCCAATCCTCGGGCGTCTCGCCCTTGGGGGCTTCGAGTACGCCGTCATAGATCAGGCCCCGTGCGCGCAGGTCCGCCTCGGCCGCCTCGGGCTTGCCTTCAGCCTGAAGCTCCGCCTCGGACGAGAAGAGATTGTGGTGGATGCCGAGCAGGGCGAGATCGGCCTTGATCAGCTCCATCATCGCCGCGACCGCGCGGGTGCGGAACAGGACCAGCCACGCCTCTTCGGGCGCATCGGCATAGGTGTCGCCGAACTCGGCGGCGAGCGCCTGCCCGACCGGCACGAGATAATCGCCCGGGTACAGGCCTTCGGGAATATCGCCGATGTCGGCGCCAAGCGCCTCGCGGTACCGCAGGTGCACCGAGCGCGCGAGCACATCGACCTGGCCGCCGGCGTCATTGACATAATATTCGCGGATCACCTTCGCGCCCGCGAATTCGAGCAGGTTCGCCAGCGCATCGCCGACCACCGCGCCCCGGCAATGCCCCATATGCATCGGGCCTGTCGGATTGGCCGAGACATATTCGACATTGACGGTTGTGCCCTTACCCCGGGTCGAGCGGCCATAATCGCCGCCTTCGTCACGGATCGCGGAGAGCTCGGCGCGCCAGGTGTCGTCAGTTAGCGCGAGGTTGATGAAGCCCGGCCCTGCGACCGAGACGGACTCGACCTCTTCGAGCTTGCCGAGCTCGGCGGCGATCTTCTCGGCGAGCGCGCGCGGATTGGTCGCGGCCGGCTTGGCCAGCACCATGGCTGCGTTGGTGGCGAGATCGCCATGGCTCGGGTCGCGCGGCGGCTCGACGGTGACGTTCGCGCGGTCGAGCCCGGCGGGCAGATCGCCCGCGGCTACGAGTGCATCGAGCACCGCATCGAGATGCGCGGCGAAACGGGTATAGAGGGTCATTGCTGGTCCGGTCGGTTAAGCGAGGGCGGCCCTTAGCGGATGGCGGGCCTACACTCAAATCTGGCGCGTGAGGTGAAGACGCTCGCAACCAGATTCTCGTCTCAACCTCGTATGGGCATGCCGGTTTTTATGCGGAAGTGCTTGAGCCGGGCGGCCTTGGGATCCCTCGCGGCCGGGTTAAGGAATTAGATCGGAAATCGCTGTAGGCCGTCCCCGACGGGGGAATGGTCGCATGGCGTTCAGTTTTGGCAAGGCTATCTTTGGTCGCAAGGGGCTCACGCAACCGGCGGGGACTCCGAGCCCATCCTTCGGCGCGTCCGCAAACCCAGGTGCGCCGGAGCCGTGGCGACCCGCCGCGTACGCCAATTTCGATGACCTCACCGTCGAGGGAATGTACACGCGCTGCGCCCAGATGGTTCGCGGACGCGACCGAGACCCTGCTTTTGCCATCGATGACGCGATATCCGCGCTCTCGCCTGCAGAAAGAGGCGAGCTGCTGGCATCATTGGCGAGCGATGCGGAAACGCTTAGCAAATATCACGGCCAATCGCGGACCCGCGATGGCTGGGTTTCGCGCTGCTACCGGCAATGCTTCCAACTGGAAACCGAGGTTTCGAAGGAGCATCTGCCGGCGCTCCTTACCTTCCTCGTCGAAGACGACAGCTATCGGAGAAACTATTATCATAAGCAGTTCGCCACGCTGCTGCGGCTGATCAACCAGGCGATCAAGGACGGTGGTTTCCTGACCAGCGCGGACGTTGAGCAGCTGGGCGCCTTCGGCGGCACGTTGCGCCTGGTCTCCGAGAAGGAGAGCAGCAAGGCAAACAAGAAGACGATGCTGTTGCGCGCCGAAGCCGTCGAGAAGCTGGCCGGGGTCGAGGTCTCGGCCACCTCGCTGTTACTCGAGCGGTGTGAAGGCGCCGAGAATGTCTACGCGTTGGGCGAGCGGCCGCCGCACTACGCCTTCTGGGCGGAAATGTTTGCCGCGACGATCGCCGGCCTTCACGCAATTACTGACGACCTGCGCGACAAGGGCAGGCCGGCATGGTTGAAAGATCGCGCCGCGTTTGCTGAGGCGTGGCCTGCGGTCGGGCCCCTCGCGCCGCGGTTCGGGGCGTGGAATGAGGCAGCAGAGGAGAAGTTCCGGAATTTTCCGACTTTGCGCGCCTATGGCAAGCGTCGCACCAAAGGCGACCAGTTGTTCGCCAATCCTGAGCGCGTCCGGGCTTTGTCCCAATTTCGCGAACACCTCGCGCCGACCTTGGCGTGGCGGTGGGACACGCCCCAGATCCCTGCACTCGACGTACTGGCGAACCTCGAATCGCCCGAATGGACCGAGATGCTCGAACATCTCATTTCGGGCAAAGTCGCGCCGCGCCCAACCACTGCATGGCGCAAACACGGGCTCAAGCTGGCGCAGGTGATCGGGACGGAAACCGTCGCGGCGCGCCTGCAGTCGTGGCTTGCGCTGTTCCACACCCCCGAGCTTACCGCCGAGACGCTGGCCGACAGGACCAATGTTGAGGAGATGGACCGGACGGTCGTCCACCTTAACGAGCGACTTCCGGACTGGCCGTCGCTGATCCCGCCTCAAGATATTGCGGCGGCTGGCCACGCGGTGGCGATGCTTGTTGCCAGCCAGTTCGATCACGGGCTGCCGAAGCCCTTCTCTGCCCAAATGATGGAATGCACCGATCACGTCTGGGACAACCAGCGAGTGTCTGAGGGCCAGCTCCGCATCAGAGCGGTTTCGCCCAAGCAGAGCAACGGCCACGACCGCTACGAATCGCCGGCGACCTGGCTAAAGGTGTCGATCGAAAACGAGGCACTGCTACGCGGCGCGATGTGGCTTGCCGTTGAGCTCTCTCCGCGCGACGAGGCGGTAAAGCTGCTGAAGGCCATCGCACTGGCAGGTGCGAGCCGTTTTCACCTTGGCGACCAGGGGCATCGGTCCAAGGTAGTTGCCAACGCGGCGATCGCGACGTTGATCGACCTTGGCGGTGCGGATGTCGATGCGGCCGTCTTGAGCCTGTCACATTCGATCCACGACCGTACGATCAACGTCGCGCTGTTCAGGGCCCTCAACAAGCAAAGCTGATGTCCGCCGTTCAGCGCGCAGATCGCCCGCGACTGCACGTGCATCGAGCGCTGGTCGTGGCGGATCGCCGGCGTACCGTTCAGTCGCGAGCGCACCGGCGATAAAGGCGTCAAGCTGCTTTCATGCCGCCTTGCGTTGGACATCGGCGATGAGCTCGATGATCATAGGACGAACGGTGCCAACATAGTCGGTGATGCGCTGAGATGTAGCATTGGAGTAGGCAAGGAAGGTATCGACCATATCGGCCGCGGCCGACATGCCGACCTTCGCAACATGGGCGTCCACCTTTTTCCTGGCCTCCGCAATCTGCGTGTGAAAGTCGCCAATCCTCTCGACCATCAGATCATCGATAGCTTTGATCGACTGGAGCGGGTGGAGCGGCAAATCGCCGCCCATTACAGCCTGTGTGGCGCGATCGGTTGGCAGATAGACGAGGTTCCACTCATCATAGGGCATCAGCTTCATTGCCAGCATAAGCCATTTGCCCATCGCGCCGTTGAAGACCGGCTCCGCCAGTATGAAAAAGGGCCGGATCGCGTTGTGGCCGTGCCGGGCGAGGAGATCGGCTTCGATCTTCCGGCGGCGCGTCTCCTGCAAAGCCAGAGACTCCTTGATCATCTGATCCAGATCAGCTGCGTTGGGGATAATATTCGACTTGTCGTCGGGGCTTAAACCCAGCTGCCGGAGCATTTCACCATGCGGTCCGCTAAAGACCGCCTCCCCGAAGACGCGGCGCTTGCCGTCCGAATCGATCGGCGGTGTGAGAGCGTCTGACGTGGAAGCGGGCGGAGTTGTGCGTCGGCCGAACATATATGGCACCCTTCGGAATATTTCCGGGAGAGAATGCCTCAACCCTCCTAAGAACCCATTACGTGTTCATCGCGCGAGCTCCATGTCGAGTAGCGCCTAAACCCTGCGGTTTGGCGGTCCGCCACTTCCGGCAACAACCCTGGCACTGCACCATCGCTATCAGAGCACTACACGCGAGCCAGACCCTGCACCGGACGCACGCCTGCGCTATCGGGAAACAACACCGTCATCGCCCGCGCGGGTTCGATCGCGAAATGCTCGACGACAGCGCCAGCGATAAGGGCATCAAGCTGCAGCGTCGGCTTCAGATCCCGCGCTTCGAATAACGCCGCAGGCGCGAGGCCCGGCCAGTCCGTCAGCACCCGCCCGCCCTTGACCGCGCCGCCGAGTAGCATTGCCGAGCTCGCGGTGCCATGATCGGTGCCTCCAGTGCCGTTGACTGCAACTGTCCGCCCGAATTCGGTAGCGACCACCACCATCGTGTCGTTCCAGAGCGGACCGAGGCCGGTCTGGAGCGCACCGATCATCCCGTCCAGGCCGCGCAGCTGCTGGCCGAGGCGGGTGCGCTGCTGGGCGTGAGTATCCCAGCCGCCGGTTTCGATCATCGCGATCCGCGCGCCGTTTGCGGGGGCCAGCAGTTTCGCGGCAAGCGCGCCGGTCGCAGCAGCGTTGCGGCCATCGTCAGCGATGTCGCTGGTGAGCGCGCGGGTGCCCATCGCTTCGCTCCACAGCGCGTGGAGCTGGCTGTCCCCCTCATACAGCATCGAAACGCGCTGGAGCAGATCGTCCGATGCCCGGGGCAGCGCCGAGGGTGCGTAGGATGCGACGTCGTGGCCGCCGCGCAGAGCAAGCGGCACGGTCGCGGCGACCGCAATCGCCTTCGCCTGGGTCAGCGGCAACAGGCCGAGCATTCGGTTCAGCCAGCCGTCTTTCACCTGATAGGCACCTGCCCCGCCGGTCTCGAGCACATTCTGCCCGTCGAAATGCGACCGGTCGCGATAGGGCGACGCGACGGCATGGGCGAACAGCGCCTGACCCTTCCCGTAAAGTCCGCCGATATTGGCGAGCGACGGATGCAGCGCGAACATCGAATCGAGCTTCGCTGCGCCCTCGAAATCCACCGCCAGCGCGCCACGCGCGCCGGCAAAGGCGGGATCCCCGACCGGCGCCACCGTGCCCAGCCCGTCCGCCGCACCGCGCTGGATGATAAAGACGAAGCGCTTGTCGGTCTCGGCTTTGGCGAACGCCATTTTCGGGGCGAAGGCCATGGCGACTGCCCCGATGGCGCCGGCACCGATGAAGGAACGACGATCGAACATGACCTATCTCCGCATGAATTCTGGCGCGACGAGCAGCAGCGCAAGCGCCTGTCCGGGGCTCTCGGCGCGGGCCAGCGCCTGGGTCGTGGCCGGGGTGACCGCCGCCGGGATGATCTTCGGCGCAAGCGCGCGTGCGTCCACGGTCGCGCCGGCCCGGTTGGCGAAACGCTCGGCCGCCTCGACGCGGCGCAGGATCGCGTCGGGGCCAGCCCAGCTCGCG
This sequence comes from Sphingomonas sp. P3_C5, assembly GCF_056402635.1. Taxonomy (NCBI): domain Bacteria; kingdom Pseudomonadati; phylum Pseudomonadota; class Alphaproteobacteria; order Sphingomonadales; family Sphingomonadaceae; genus Sphingomonas; species Sphingomonas sp. P3_C5. Next base: position 369,589 of record NZ_JBFUHA010000004.1, on the reverse strand, counting down.
GCGATATCGTCAAAGCCGGCGGGCGAACCGGGCTTCCAAATCGGCTGGCCGAGCTGGTTGAGCAGCCCGTTGACCATCTGCGGCTGCGCGGTCTTCATACCTAGCGCGCGCATCGATGAGATCGACCATTCCCAGGGCGTCTTGAACTTGACCGCCTGCGACGCCCAGGTTTCGGGCGAATCGATCAGCACGCGGTAGACGCTCGGCAGATCCCCTCCGGTCTTCAGATAGGTCGCTCTCATCCGCTCGACCAAGGCGGGCGGCGGTGTGTCGCCCGCGAAATGCCGAGCGAGCTTGGTGGCGAGATGAGTTGCGGTCGCTAGGTGGACAGCGAGATCGTCGAGCACCGCCTGGGCCTGATGTTCGCCCTGCTGATCGTAGCGCTTGCCCATGATCATCCGCGCGCCGGGCTCGTGCAGCGGCGCGGCAAAGACGAAGTCACCCGCCTGCCCCTCAGTCCCGATCATGCGGCCGCGCGGGCCGCCGCTGAGCCCGGCGACGGTCCAGCCGGTCATGGCGCGTGCGAACTCCGTCACATCGGATTGAGTGTAGACGGTGCGAACGCCGAGCGTGTGGAGCTCCATGATCTCGCGCGCGAGATTTTCGTTGAGGCCGATCTTGCGATTGGGGCGATTGCCGACGCGCGCGCCGATCACGCTATTGGGCCCGACTGATTGTGCCTGATCGAGGTAGAGCAGCATCGCCGGATGCCGTTCGACTGCGTTCAGCATATCGCCGAACTTGCCGAGCACGTGTGGGCGGATCGCCTCGAACTCAAGCAGGCCGCCAAGCCCGACGACCTGCACCTTGTCGATCGAGATCGCGAAATGATTCGCCCAGAAATGCACCAGCCGCTCGGCGAACGGGGCTGGAGACGTGAGCGCGGCGATGGTGCGGCCGCCGACCGCGCCCACATAATAATCGCGCGCCTGGCGCTGCGCGAATCGACGGGCTTGGGCCACGGGGTCGTCGCGATCAGCGGCATGATCCGCGGGCGTGGCTGGTTTGCTGCCTGGCTTCATGGGCGTTTCGGGCATCTGTTGGGTCTGCGCCATCTCCGGCGTCTCCCGCATCATCGCGCCCTGCATCTCGCGCGACTGAGCAGGTCGACCACGCCCCTCCTGTTTCCGTAGCGCCCTTACCTGCTCGAGATATTCCGCCAACTCGCCTGCGATCTGCCGCCTGGCCGGCAACCCAGCGATCGGCGGCGGGTTCGGCTCGAACCCGGAGAGCTGCCCGTACAACCATTTTTGAGGATCGGCCGGTACCGGCTCGTCGGGCCGCGCTCCAAGCCCGAAGCGATTTAGCGCGATGCTTGCGTTCGCCATGTCAGCTCGCCTGATAATGTCACGCCCGGCATACGCCTCAAGTGTCGCAGGAGTTTGTCAGGATCTGAGGTTAACGTTTTTTTAGCGTCAGTTTCTTGCAACTGAAGCCGCAAACTTTGCGATTGGGAATATGCTGCACTGCAATATGATGGGGGCATAACAAAACATCCGGGGGGATGCTGATCTGGCTTTCGACCACCGAAGGGTAAGATCATGACCAAGATATTCCTCGCCACCGCGCTCCTCGCAACACTCGCCACGCCCGCTTTCGCCAGCGACAAGCCCGTCGAGAAGAGCTTCTCGCGCGACGGCAACACCTATGTCTACACGACCACCGCCAAGACCGACCGCGTCGTGATCGCCGGGCGCCGCTATCCTGAGGGCACCGCATTCCAGCTCGTCGTTCGCGGCGATCAGGTCACCGGTGTTTCGGGCGGCGAACCCGTCTCGTTCTTCTACAAGAACGCCCAGGCGAAGCTGACCTCGCAGCAGCTGGCATCGCGCTAAACTTTAGAAGCCCTCCGGCAAGTCGATAGGCCCAACTGCCTCGCGATAGCGGGCAACGGCATAACGATCGGTCATGCCGGCGATGAAGTCGGCGATGTGACGGCTGCGCGCGGGATCTTCCGTGGGCAGCCGCACATGCCAATCAGCGGGCATCAGGCCCGGATCGGCGCGATAGGCCCCGAACAGGCCGGTGACGAGATCGCCCGCCATGCGTGCAGCCTCGAGCTGGCGCGGATGATGGTAGAGATTGGCGTACATGAAGCGCTTTAGCACCCGCTCGGCCTCGCGCATCTCTGGCGAGAAGCCTGCGAGACACTGACCGGCGGCGCGGATATCCTCGGCGCTCCCGACGCCGGCATCTTCGACGCGACGCCGCGTTTCGGCGATCAGATCATTGACCATCAGCCCGATCTGGGCGCGCACCAGTTCGCTGGTCAGCCGCTCGGGCGGAACATCGGGGAAGCGTGCCCGCGTCGCATCCCAACCCGAGGCAATCACCGGCACTTCCAGAATCTGGTCGAGCGTCAGCAGCCCTGCGCGCAGGCCATCGTCGATATCGTGATTGTCATAGGCGATGTCGTCGGCGATCGCCGCCACCTGCGCTTCGAGCGAGGGCCAGCGGGTCAGATCGAGTGGAAAGGCCGCGTCCGCCTCGGCCAGCGCCCAGCCCGGCTGGAAGATCGGCCCATTATGCTTGGCCAGCCCTTCAAGCGTTTCCCATGTCAGATTGAGGCCGTTCCAGCGCGGATAGGGGCTGTCGATCTCCATCAGCGCGCGCAGCGTGTTGCCGTTGTGATCGAAGCCGCCCTGCCCGGCCAGCGCCGCCTGCAGCGCATCCTCGCCGGCATGGCCGAAGGGCGGATGGCCGATATCATGTGCGAGGCAAAGCGCCTCGGTGAGGTCCTCGTTGAGGCCAAGCACCCGCGCGACGGTGCGGCCGATCTGTGAGACTTCAAGGCTATGGGTCAGGCGGACGCGGAAATGATCGCCGTCCGGCGCCATGAACACCTGGGTCTTGTGCCGCAGCCGGCGGAAGCTGATCGAGTGGACGATCCGGTCGCGATCGCGCTGGAACGCATCGCGGGGTCCGCGCGCAGTTCCGCTTTGCTCGTCATGCAGGCGTCCGCGGCTGAGTCCCGGGTCCGAGGCCCAGGGCGCCGGCCTGCTCATTTTGCCGGCAGCTTGGTGATTTTCTGGCCCGCTTCGCTGGTGAAGAGGAAGGCCGAGATCCCCTCCTTGGAGAGCGCGTTGACGAAGGCGCGCGCCTCCTCACCGGTTTTGAAGGGGCCTGCCAGCACGCGGTTGGTGGCGCGAAGCGGCGTCGTCCAACCGGATTTGCCCCTGAACGCAGCTGGCGCCTTATCGCGGACCTTGGCCCATTCCTTCGGGAGAGTCGCTTCGTTGGCGCCGCCCGCCACCTGAACCCAGATACGCGCCGGCTCCAGGATCTTGGGGTCGTTCTTCTTTTTCAGCTCAGCCGCCTTTTTGGCATCGGCGAGCTTTTTGGCATCCGCCAGCTTCTTCGCGTCGGCCGCTTTCTTGTCGGCGAGCGCTTTCCTCTCGGCCGCGGCTTTGGCCTCGGCAGCCGCCTTTGCCTGGGCCGCCGCGTCGTCCACTTTCGGCTCAGCCTTGGCCGGTGGCGGCGTGACGATCGCTGGCGCAGGTTCGGGCTCAGCTGAGGGTGACGCGGCGGAACTCTCCGGTGCTGAGACGCTGGCGATGATGTTCGCCAGGATCGCGTCCTCGTTCCGCACTGGTGCGGGTGCCAGCGGTGGCGGGGTGGGCGCAGTAGTTGCGGGCTCCACGGGCGAAGTCGTGATTGCCGGCGTTGATGCGCTCGAATTGTCCGGGCGCGGTGAATCAGCGGTCGACGGCGTCACGCCGACGGGTGCCCCACCCGGCTCTTGCCGAGCCGCAGACGCGAAGCTCGTTGGCTGCGACGCGGAACTGTCCGAAAAGCCGGGGCCTATGTCAGCTGCGGGGCTCCTGCCCTGGGAGGGCGCCGTTATATTCGGTAGCGGTGCTGCAGCCACAAATGCCGGCGTTGAAGCAGGCGGCCCTGAAACAGGTGCGGGATTGGGCGTGGTGCCGGTTACGCTGGCCGGGTTCATGACCAGGGGCGCTGACGCGGTACCCGGTGACGATGCGGCAGCCCCGAACGCCGGTGTCGAAACCGGTGGTCTCGAAACAGGCGTTCGATTTGGCGTGGCTCCGGTTACGCTTGCCGGATTCATCACCATTGTCTCGCGGCCCGATGACGGTGTCCGAACTGGCGCGGGCGGCATATAGGCCGGTTGTTCCATCGGCTCCGCGCTCGCCACATAGACCGGAGGCTGGGGTAGCGGCACTGGTGGTGGGGCAGTGGCCACCCGAACCGGCTCAGGCTGAACCGTCTTTTTCCTGTTCTTGTTGCGGCCGCGACGATCATCCTGACGCTCCGGCTTCGGCGCGACCTGCGCGACGGCGACCGGTTGCGGAAGGCCAGGTTCAGGCCTGAGCGGGGTGAGCGGTGGGATCAGCCTGGCATCGGCGATCCGTTCGGGCGTCGCGCGCAATTCGCCGAAATGCACGGCAAAGGCGCGATCGACCGGGCCGAGCGACGGCAGCCGATCAAAAAAGGGCTGAAGTCCCTGGGAGAGGCCGGGCGGCATCATGTTGGTTGCGATACGCTCGGCACCGGCTGCGTCGCCGGTCATTGCGAGGATGAAGGCGCGCGCGCGCCAGGCGCCGCGGTCGCTCCGGCGCAGCAGCGGCTCGAGCTGGGCATAAGCGAGATCGCCCTTGCCCGAGATGCCGAGCGACAGCGCATAGCGCCGCACCGTCTCGTCGTTCGGCGAATCCTTGAGCGCCAGCCGATAATCGCGCTGGGCACGCTCCTGATCGCCGATCAGGTCATAAGCGAGGCCACGATCCGCGACGAAGCGCTTCGGATCGAGGCCGAGTGCTTCCGCCTCGGCGAACCGCCTGAGCGCTTCGCCCGGCTTTTCGGACTGGACTAGGAGGCTGCCCAATCCTGCCTTGATCCTGGGGTTGCGTTGGTCGAGCCGATCGGCGCGCGCAAAAAAGGCGGCGGCGGCGGTCTCATCGCCCAATTTCAGGGCCAGCTCGCCGGCGCGGACCAGTGCATCCTCGTCAAGCGGGTTTACCGCCAGCAGGCGCATCTCGGCGGCGAGCTGGTCAGCATCGGGATTGAGCGGCTGGACCATCGGCGCCTGAAACTGCGCGGCACCGCCCGAAGCGACGAGCGGGCTGACGGCAAGAGCAGGGACGACCAGGGAAAGCCGGAAAGAACGGGGAACGCGCATGGGAGGTCAGCTAGAGCCGAGTCGAGCTTAACCGGCAATGTCCGCCGCCGATCACGCGCGCCAGAGCGACGCGCGCCGGCGATGAACCGGGCGCGCGCTCAGCACTCACGTCATTGATTGTTCTGGCGATGCAGGAAGCGCGGGATATCGACCGGGTCCTTCTCGGCCTCTTCCTCACGGGCTGCACCGCGCGAGACACTCGACATGCGTTCGAACAAGGTCCCGCCCAGCTTCACGCGCGGCGCGGGCTGCACAAGCGGATCGTGCTGCTCGGCCGGTGCTTCCTCGGGTGCGGCGGCAACGCCAGCTGCGGCACCGGGCGAAAGCCAGCGCCGGCGCTGGCTCGGCTCGGGCGCCAGAGGCTCGGGCTCGGCCTCAGGCTCGTCACCGAACACTTGGACTTCTGGCACCTGCGTCTCACTGCCGAGCACCAGTTCGTCGCTGTCTTCTTCCTCGGCGACGGGCGTCTCCAGCTCGACAATCGGCTCCGGAGCCGGTGCCTCAGCGGCTACCGGCTGGGTAGGCGCTTCAGGCGGAGTCAGCACCATGGCTGGCGGCTCCTCGGCCTTCTTTGGCGCGGAGAAGGTGAAGGCCCGAGACACGGGCGCCGGGGCGCTGGCCGGGCGGGCATCGGCTTCGATGCCGGTCGCGACGACCGACACGCGGATCTTGCCCTCGAGCTCGGGATTGAACGCCGAACCCCAGATGATGTTTGCGTCTTCGTCGACCAGCTCGCGGATATGGTTCGCGGCTTCGTCGACTTCGAGCAGCCGCATGTCGTCGCCACCGGTGATCGAGACGATCACACCCTTGGCGCCCTTCATACTGACGCCGTCGAGCAGCGGGTTGGCGATCGCCTTGGACGCCGCCTCGATCGCGCGATTGTCGCCCGAGGCTTCGCCCGTGCCCATCATCGCCTTGCCCATCTCCTGCATCACTGAACGGACGTCGGCGAAGTCGAGGTTGATGAGGCCGGGCATGACCATCAGATCGGTAATGCCGCGCACGCCCTGCTGCAGCACTTCGTCGGCCATCTGGAACGCTTCCTTGAAGGTCGTGTTCGCATTGGCAACGAGGAAGAGGTTCTGGTTGGGAATGACGATCAGCGTATCGACGTACTTCTGGAGCTCTTCGATGCCCGCTTCGGCCGATTTGGCGCGGCGATTGCCTTCGAAGGCGAACGGCTTGGTGACGACGCCGACCGTCAGGATGCCCATGTCGCGGGCGGCCTTGGCGATAACGGGGGCAGCACCAGTGCCGGTGCCACCGCCCATGCCGGCGGCGATGAAGCACATATGCGCGCCTTCGAGCATCTTGGTGACCTGCTCGATGGTCTCCTCAGCCGCGGCGCGTCCGATCTCGGGACGCGATCCGGCGCCGAGACCTTGCGTGATCTTCGCGCCGAGCTGGATGCGGTGCGGAGCACTTGATTGCTTGAGCGCCTGCGAATCCGTGTTCGCGACTAGGAAGTCCACCCCCTGGACTTCCGCGCGCATCATGTTCGCAATTGCGTTGCCGCCGGCGCCACCCACACCGATCACCGCGATGCGCGGGGTCAGCTCGTCAACGTCCGGAGGAAGAAATTCGATGCTCATCGCCCTGTCTCCGCCGCACCCCAAACATCGGGGTGCTTTTACTATGATGTGGTCCGTTCTGCACCATCCCTTGCGGTGACTCCAGCACGAACATCTAAATCTTGTCGTATTTCTTTAATAATTCGCCCGAGCGGCCGCCATCAGCCTTTTGAAGATCGCGAACCCCTTAGGCCGGTGCACGATCTGGTGTGCGCCGGACAAGGATCGCAGGTCGACCGGGTCGGCTGCAGCATAGAAAGCGAGCCCCGCCAAGGTCGCAAAGGCCGGTCCGCCATGCGCTTCCGGCAAAGCGGTCAACCCGCGCGGTCGCCCGATGCGCACCGAGCGCCCAAGCGCCTGTTGCGCATAGTCGGCGATGCCTTTTAGCTCGGCGCCACCGCCAGTTAGCACGACCTGGCGCCCGACCGGCCCTTCGAATTTGAGATCGACCAGCGCCTTCTGCACCTCGCCCATCAGATGCTCGAGCCGCTGGCGGATCACCGCGATCAGCTGAGCACGGGTGATGCGGCTGCTTTCGCTGGCATCGTCCTCGGCCGAGATCGGCGCGACATCGATCATGTCATGATTGTCGCGCGGCGACGCGTTGGCCGAGCCGTAGAAGCACTTCATCCGCTCCGCCTGCGCGCGACGTGTCCCAAAAGCGGACGCGATATCGTCCGTAATGTCAGCCGCACCGAACGGAATTGAGGTCAGGCCGACCAGCATGCCGCCCGCGAACAGCGAAACATTGGTGATGCCGGCGCCAAGTTCGACCAGCGCGACGCCAAGCTCGCGCTCCTCATCGGAGAGGCAGGCCATGCCGGTCGCGACCGGCGACGCGATGATCGCCTTCACCTCGAGATGGGCATTGGCGACGCACAGGCCGAGGTTACGCACCGGCGATCCGTCCGCCGCCACGACATGGATGTGAACGCCGAGCCGATCCGCATGAAGGCCAAGCGGGCGCTTCACGCCGGTCAGGCCGTCTAACGTGTAAAGCGCAGGTTGGGCATGGAGCACCATCCGCCCGGCCGGATCGATCGAATCCCGCCCCGCCTGAAGCAGCGCGTCGATATCCGACTGCTCGACCCGGTGGCCGCCCAGCTCGAACTCGATCGAGGCGACATCAGAGACGAGGCCGCCCGCCGAGAAGCTGACCCAGACATTCTCGATATTGGTGCCGGCGATCCGCTCAGCCTGCTCGACTGCCTCGCGCACGGCGACTTCGGTGGCGGCGGCATCGGCGATATAGCCGCGCTTGACGCCCCGGCTCTCGCGCTGGCCAGTGCCGAGCACGATCAGCTCGCCGCCATCGCCCTTCTGCGCGATCATCGCGGAGACCTTGGACGACCCGATATCGAGCGCCGTGATCAGTCCCTCAGGTGCTGCCTTTGCCATACCCCTACCCCTCACTCGTACTTGGTGCGCTATGCTTCGCTTCGATCAATGCAGGTTTCGCCGGCACATTGACAGTGTTCGGATCAGTGAGCGCGCGATTGCTCACCTGGCCGGGCTTGCGCGCGACAAGCTTGGTCGGATCGCGCATGTCGAAGCGGATCCAGCCCTTGCCGAGCAGCGGCCGAACCCCGTCCATCTGCGCGAACTTGACGAGCGCCTTTGACGCATCGCTGTCGCCTTCCGGCAGCGCAAGCGTTTCGCCGGATTCGAACAACAGGTTCCAGCGGCGCTTGCCGACCCAGGTTGCTGCCTTCACCTGCGGCCGCAGCGCCGGCACCGCCTCGATCAGTTTCTGATAGGCCGCTTCCTGCGCGTTGGCGCCCGGCCCGATTACCAGCGGCAGATCGGGCATCGCATCAGCCTTGACCGGCTCGAGCCAGACGCCGTCAGCCGCGATCAGCGAAAGCTTGCCCTGGTCCTGCCACACCGCCGTCGGCTGCCGCTCGACGATATGGACGAGCAACGTATCGGGCAGGCGGCGCGAGACATGCGCGTCGGCGATCCAGCCATAAGCCAGTAATTTGTGCCGGACGTCCTCGAGGTTCACGAGCGGCATCGCGCGCGAACGCTGATCGAGCGCGACCGCATAGACCGTCATTCGGTCCATCCGGCTGAGCCCGGTCACCTCGACCTGTTCGACCCGGAAACCAGCCCGGCCTATGCCCTCGGCCAGCGCCACGCCGATCGCGCCGGGAATGCCGAACCAGGTCGCCACCGCCAGCGCGGTCGCGCAGACCGCGGTAAAGATCGACCAGGTCGCGATCCGGTGCAGCGTCCTCTCGCTGATCGGCAGCGCCGCAATGGCACGGTCGATGATCGAGGCCTTGGGCGGCTGGCGCCGCTTCGGCTGGACCGGACGACGCGGGGGCGACCCACGTTTTATCGTGCGGCTCATGAGCTTCCCCCTTCAAGAGCTTCGTCGACGATCTTCTGCACGAGCTGCGCATAGCTCATGCCGATATGTTTGGCCTGTTCGGGTACGAGGCTGAGCGGGGTCATGCCCGGCTGGGTGTTGACCTCGAGCAGGAACAATCCCTCGATACCCTGGCTGTCGTCCCAGCGGAAATCGGAACGCGACGCGCCCTTACAGCCGAGCAGCTTGTGCGCTTCGAGCGCGATGCTCCTGCATGTGGCGGCGATCTCGTCGGGGATTTCGGCCGGGCAGATATGCACCGTCATCCCGTCGGTATATTTCGCGTCATAATCATACCAGCCGCTCTTCGGCTTGAGCTCAGTCACGCCGAGCGCCTCGCCGCCGAGCACCGCCGTCGTCAGTTCGCGCCCGCGGATATAGGGCTCGGCGAGCAATTCCTCGAACTCGCCCCATGGGCCCGCCACGCCGCGCGCGATCGGGTTCCCATAATTGCCTTCGTCCGTGACGATCGCGACGCCGACCGACGAGCCTTCATTGACCGGTTTCAGCACATAGGGCCGCGGCAGCGGATCGCCGTCATAGAGGCTCTCGCTCTTCACGATCCGGCCGCCGGGCATGGGAATGCCGTGCGGCACCAGCGCCTGCTTGGTCAGCAGCTTGTCGATCGCGATCACTGAGGTGACCATGCCCGAATGGGTGTATTTCAGGCCCATCAGATCGAGCATGCCCTGCACCGTGCCGTCCTCGCCGGGGGTGCCGTGCAGCGCGTTGAACACGAGATCGGGTGCGGTCTGGGCAAGCTTCGCCGCGACGTCACGGCCCATATCGATACGGGTAACGCGGTGGCCGAGAGACTCAAGCGCGTCCGCGACGCCGGAACCCGACATCAGCGACACTTCGCGCTCGGCGGACCATCCGCCCATCAGGACTGCGACGTGCAAGCTCACTTCATCACCCCCACGCGCTGTATTTCCCATTCAAGCTCGATCCCCGAATTCGCCTTCACCTTCTCGCGAACCTCCTCGCCAAGCGCCTCGATCTCGGCGCTGGTCGCGCTGCCGAGATTGAGGAGAAAATTACAGTGCTTCTCCGAAACCTGCGCGTCACCCCGGGTGAGGCCGCGGCACCCGGCGGCATCGATTAGCGCCCAGGCCTTCGCGCCTTCCGGGTTCTTGAAGGTTGAACCGCCAGTCCGCGAGCGCAAAGGCTGCGACGCCTCACGTTCGGCCGCGATCCGGTCCATCTCGGCGCCAATCACCTTGGGGTCACCGGGCGTGCCTTCGAACACCGCCTCGACCACCACGGCGCCAGCCGGCAGGTCCGAATGGCGATAGGTGTAGCCGAACTTCGCCGCCGGCCAGATTTCGACATCGCCCGCGCGGGTCACGACAGTCGCCTCGATCAGGATATCCGACGTATCGCGCCCATAAGCACCCGCATTCATCTTCACCGCGCCGCCGACCGTGCCCGGAATCCCGCGCAGGAATTCGAGCCCGGCAATCCCGGCATCGCGCGCGGCGCTGGCAACGCTGATCCCCATCGCGGCGCCACCGGCGCGAACCCGGTTGCCCGGTTCGATCACGCTCTTCGCCATCGCCTTGGGCAGCCGCACCACGACGCCCGGCACGCCGCCATCGCGCACGATCAAATTCGATCCTACGCCAACGGGCAGCACCGGCGTCTCTGGATCGAGCCCGGCGAGGAACACCGAGAGGTCATGCACGTCCTTCGGCCGCACCAGCCACTCTGCCGGCCCGCCGGTGCGGAACCAGATGAAGTCGGCAAGGCTGCCCTGATGCTCGGCGGTGCCGTGCAAAGGCGGGAGGGCGAAACAGACATTGCTCATCGTGCTGCCTCGATCGCACTGGCGAGGCCCGCCGCCCATTTCGTAATATCCCCTGCCCCGAGGCACACGACCATGTCGCCGGGCTGGGCGACAGCTGCAAGCGTCTCCGCGAGCGCCGCCGCATCGGCAACGGTCGCCGCGGAACGATGCCCGCGCCGCTTCAGCCCCTCGACCAGCGCTTCCGCATCGACGCCCTCGATCGGTGCTTCGCCGGCGGGATAGACCGGTGCCACCAGCACCATGTCGGCGTCGTTGAAGGCCTGCTGGAACTCCTCCATCAGATTGCCGAGCCGCGAATAGCGATGCGGCTGGACGACCGCGATCACGCGGTTCTCGACGCCTTCGCGCGCAGCCGACAGCACCGCGCGGATCTCGACCGGGTGATGGCCGTAATCGTCGATGATGGTGATGCCGCCAGTTTCGCCCACCTTGGTGAAGCGCCGCTTCACGCCACCGAACTTCGCGAAACCCTGCTGAATCGTCGCATCGTCAATGCCAAGCTCGAGCGCCACGCCGATCGCCGCGAGCGCGTTCTGGACATTGTGGCGTCCAGGCATCGGCAGCTCGATCCCCTCGATCGAGCGGGTCCTGCCATCGCGGCTGCGCACCACGGCCTCGAAGCGGTTGCCGCCAGGGATCGGCGTGACGTTCACGCCGCGCACGTCGGCCTGCGCCGAAAAGCCATAGGTCACTACCCGCCGGTCGCGAACGCGCGGGATGATGCCCTGCACTTCGGGATGATCCAGGCACAGCAATGCCGCGCCGTAGAAAGGCACATTCTCGACGAACTCGACGAACGCGTCCTTCACCGCATCGAACGAGCCATAATGGTCGAGGTGCTCGGGATCGATATTGGTGACGACCGCGATCGTCCCGTCGAGCCGCAGGAAGCTGCCGTCGCTCTCGTCGGCCTCGACCACCATCCAGTCGCTGGCGCCGAGGCGTGCGTTCGAGCCATAGGAGTTGATGATGCCGCCATTGATCACTGTCGGATCGACGCCGCCGGCATCGAGCAACGCCGCGATCATCGAGGTCGTGGTGGTCTTGCCATGCGTGCCCGCGACCGCGACGGTCGACTTCAGCCGCATGAGCTCGGCCAGCATCTCCGCACGCCGCACCACGGGGATGCGCCGCTCATGCGCTGCATCGACTTCGACATTGTCGCGCTTGATCGCAGTCGAGGTGACCACCACCGCCGCGTCGCCGAGATTCTCGGCGGCATGGCCGATCCGGATCTGGATGCCGAGCTTGCGCAGGCCTTCGACGACATAGCCTTCGCCGACGTCCGAGCCCTGAACCTTGTAGCCGAGATTGTGCATCACCTCGGCAATGCCCGACATGCCGATGCCGCCAATGCCGACGAAGTGGATCGTACCGATATCAGTTGCAACGCCCCTCATGCGAACGCTGCCTCATTGCCGAACTTGAGCGGTCGAGCCTCGCCGATCGGCATGTCGCCGTGGGTATCCTCAAGGCTCTCGACCAGATCGGCCAGGTCGCGCGCCGCCTCAGGCCGACCGCAGCTGCGCGCGCGGGCAGCGGCATTCTGCAGCGCGGTCGGATCGAGGCCGAGCTTCTGCATCTGCTTGGCGAGCTCGACCGGCGTGAAGTTGCGCTGTTCGATCGTCCGCGCCCCGCCCGCGCTGGTCATCTCGCGGGCATTGGCGGTCTGGTGGTCATCAGTCGCCGATGGCAAGGGCACCAGGATCGCCGGCCGCCCGGCAGCCGTCAGCTCGGCCAGCGTCGAAGCGCCCGCGCGGGCGATCACGAGATGCGCCCAGGCAAGCTGTTCGGGCAGATCGGGCAGATAGGTCGCAAGATCGGCCGCGATCGAGAGCTCGGCATATTTGGCACGCGCCGCATCGATATCCTCGATCCGCGCCTGATGAGTCACCTGGAGCCGGCGGCGGAAACTGATCGGTAGCAGCGAAAGGCCATCGGGCACGACCTTGCTCAGCACACTCGCGCCCTGGCTGCCGCCGGTCACCAGCACGCGGAAGATGCCGTCCTCCTCGAGCAGCGGATAAGGCTTGGCGCGGAGCGCCAGCACCGCATCGCGCACGGGGTTGCCGACCAGATGGGTCTTGCCGCGATAGCTCTCCTTCAGCCGAGCGACCTCGGCATAGGAGGTCGCAATCGCGGTCACGCGGCTCGCTACCAGCCGGTTGACCCGGCCGAGCACTGCATTCTGCTCATGCACTGCGGTCGGGATCTTGCGGTTGAACGCAGCGAGCAAGGCGGGCAGCGCGGGATAGCCACCAAAGCCGATCACAGCGGAAGGCCGGAATGCGCGGTACAGTTCGACCGCCATGGAGCGTGCCTTGATCATGCTCGATGCGGCGCGCGCCCAGCCGATCGGGCCGCCGGCGAAACGGCCGGCCGGCAACACATGAGTCTGCACGTCTTCGAAGAGGCCGGGGAAACGCACGCCGCGCTCGTCGCTGATCAGCGCAACACGGTGCCCGCGCCGCGTCAGCTCAGCCGCGAGCGCAGCCGCCGGCACCATATGCCCACCGGTGCCGCCCGCCGCGAGAACGAAATGCCGTGCCTTGCTCATTCGCCGCTCCATCGCGCGATATAGGGGGATCGCGTCACGAACGGGTTGCGGCGGGTGAACGCCAGCAACAAGCCCATACCGATCGACAGGGCGATCATGGACGATCCGCCATAGCTGATGAAGGGCAATGTCATGCCTTTTGACGGTGCGAGTCCCGTATTGACCGCCATGCTGATCATCGCCTGCACGCCGAACTGGGTGGCGAGGCCTGCCGCCGCGTAAAGCCTGAACTCGTCCTGCTCGTCGAGCAGCTTCACGAACACCCGCACCACCACCACGAGAAACAGCATCGCGATGATCATGCACGCGACCAGCCCGAATTCCTCGCCGATCACCGAGAAGATATAATCGGTATGGCCCTCGGGCAGGCGGAACTTCATTGAGCCGCCGCCGGGGCCGGTGCCCCGCCAGCCGCCCGCCGTGATCGTCGCATGGGCAGCATCGGTCTGGAAATGGTCGGAACCGCCCTCAGCACCCGCGCTGTTGGGGAAGAGATAGGCGTCGATCCGGGTCCGCGCTGTGCCGTAAAAGAGATAGGCCGCCAGCACGCCCGCCGGCACGCAGCCGATTAGCCCGGCCATCACCTTTGGCGAGGTGCCCGCGATCATCAGCAGCGCAAGCCACACCGCGGCGAACACCATGGTCTGGCCGAAATCGGGCTGCAGCATCAGCAGCACGCCGACCAGCACGGTCATCGCGCCAGTGATGACGACCACCGGCAGCGCATCGTCCTTCGCCTTCATCGACAGCAGCCAGGCGGTTGTGACGATGAAAAAGGGCTTCAGGAACTCGGAAGGCTGGATCAGCGACACGCCGAAATTGAGCCAGCGCGTCGCGCCGTTCCGCTCGACGCCGAAGAAGGGCACGGCGATCAGCAGGACGACACAGGCGGCTGTACCGATCAGCGCAAAGCGTCGCGCCATCGCGATCGGGAGCATCGAGACGATGAACAGCACCGGCAGCGACACCCCGACCCAGGCGAGCTGCCACCAGAGATAGAAGAGCGGCGGGACATGATGCTTGTCGCCCGAATAGCGCGCCGCTGCCGCCGGCGAAGCGGCGCCAACCGCGATCAGCCCGACCGCCATCAGCAGCAGGGCAAGCAGCAGCAGCAGCCGGTCGATATCCCAGAACCACATGCCGAGCGCCGAACGGTCGCCGCGACCGCCCTTCCCCTTCATGCGGTTCCAGAGCGTCAAGGTGCCGGGGCGCGCCGCGTTCATGCCAGCGCCTCCACGGCGGCGCGAAACCGATCGCCGCGATCTTCGAAATCGCGGAACTGGTCGAACGAGGCGCAGGCCGGCGAGAGCAGAACCGTGTCGCCGGGCTGAGCCTGGGCCGCGGCACTCGTCACGGCGGCGCCAAGTTCGCCGCTCTCCTCGACCGGCATATGGGGCTTGAGGAATGCGGCAAAGCGCGGCCCGGCCTTGCCGATCGTATAGGCACGCGCGACATGGCTGAAATGCGGAGCGCAGGCGTCGAGATTATCGGTCTTGGCCTCGCCGCCAAGGATCCAATGAATGCGCGGGAATGCCGCCAACGCCGGCGCGACGGATTCGGGATTGGTCGCCTTGCTGTCATTGACGAAGGCCACGCCGCCGCGCGTGCGGACCAGCTCCATCCGGTGCGCCAGACCCTTGAAGCTCTCGAGCCCGCGATCGATCGCCGCCTCGTCGACGCCGAGCGCCCGACAGGCAGCGATGGCCGCGAGCGCATTCTGCGCATTGTGCGGGCCCTGCAGGCTCGGCCAGCGCGACTGATCCATGCATACGCCGGGCGCAATCTTGGTGAGATGCTCGCTCCGTGCCGACAGGTTGCGCGCGATCTGCCCGGAAGCCTCGTCGCCAATGCCAATGATCGCCGCATGGTCAGGCGACTGCATCGCGAACAGCCGCGCCTTGGAGGCGGCATAGGCCTCGAATCCGTCATAGCGATCGAGATGGTCGGGGGTGATGTTGAGCAGGATCGCCACTTCGCAATCGAGCGAGACGGTCAGGTCGATCTGGTAGCTCGACAGCTCGAGCACATAGACGCCGCCCGCCGGGAGTGGCTCCTCGCCAAGGATCGGCTTGCCGATATTGCCGCCGAGCCGCGCCGGCAGGCCGGCGGTCTCGAGGATGTGATAGATCAGCGCGGTCGTGGTCGACTTGCCATTGGTGCCGGTGATGCCGACGACCTTGTGCGGCGGCAGCGAGGCGCGCGCCTGGGCGAACAGTTCGATGTCGCCGATGATCGGGGCGTTCGCGGCTCGGGCCTTAGCCGCAACCGGATGGCGATTGATCGGCACGCCGGGCGAAACGATCAGGCCATCGAAGCCGGTTAGATCGATCGTTTCGGGATCGGCGAAAGATAGCCCTTTCCCCTCGGGAGAGAGGGTTGGGTGAGGGGCCGCCACAGGCGACACCACTTGGGGCTGCCCCTCACCCCGACCCTCTCCCCCAAGGGGAGAGGGAGAAAGCGCCTCCCGCTTCGCCGCATCCGAATCCCACGCCACCACCTCGGCCCCGCTCGCCGCGAGCGCGCGCACCGTCGCGGCGCCGGAGCGCGCCAGCCCCAGCACAGCGAAGCGTTTGCCGCGCCAGAGCGGGCTGGTGATCACCTGAGCTTGAGGGTCGACAGGCCCGCCAGTGCGAGCACCAGCGCGATGATCCAGAAACGGATCACGACTGTCGGCTCGCTCCAGCCGAGCTGTTCGAAATGATGGTGGATCGGCGCCATCTTGAACACGCGCTTGCCGGTGCGTTTGTAGAAGAACACCTGGATGATCACCGAGAGCGCCTCGATCACGAACAGGCCGCCGATGATCCCGAGCACGATCTCGTGATGCGCGACGACTGCGATCGCGCCGAGCGCGCCACCGAGCGCGAGGCTGCCGGTATCGCCCATGAACACCGCCGCGGGCGGCGCATTGAACCACAGGAACGCCAGGCCTGCCCCGACCATCCCGCCACAGAAGATCGCCAGCTCGCCAGCGCGCGGCACGTGCGGAATGCCGAGATAGGCAGCGAACTTCGCGTTGCCGGCAAGATAGACGATGATCATGAAGGCGACCGCCGCGATGATGACCGGCATCGTCGCAAGACCATCCAGCCCGTCGGTCAGATTCACCGCATTGCCGAACGCAACGATCGTGAAGGCGGCAAAGGCAATGTAGAAATAGCCGAGATCGATCGAGATTCCGGTCGTGAACGGCAGATAGAGATGCGTGCCGTTCTGATGGACGATGATCGCACTCGCGATTCCAGCGATCACAAACTCGCCGAGCAGACGAACGCGGCCGGATACGCCTTTGTGGCTGGCCTTGGTCACCTTGTCGTAATCGTCGAGAAAACCGATCACGCCAAAGCCGAGCGTCACAAAGGCACAGGCCCAGACGAACGGGTTTGTGAGATCCATCCATAACAACATCGAAACCATCAGCGAGGTCAGGATCATCAGCCCGCCCATCGTCGGCGTGCCGCGCTTGGCGAGGTGGCTCTGGGGTCCATCGCTGCGGATCGGCTGGCCCTTGCCCTGCCGCACCCGGAGCCAGCCGATGAAGCGCGGGCCGATCAGCAAGCCGATGAACAAAGCCGTCGCCACCGCCGCGCCGGTGCGAAAACTCTGGTATCGGAAGAGGTTCAACAACCCCGGGAAGCCAAGATATTTGGCAATCAGAAAGAGCATTATGTTATCCCGTCCGTCAGGCCGGCGACCAGTTTCGCCAACCCAACTCCGTTCGATCCCTTGATGAGAACCGCGTCGCCGGGTGCCAGGATCGCCAGGAGGCGATCGCGCGCCGCGGCCGCATCGGCCACATGGACGAATTCGACTCTCCCCTCAAGCGCGTTCGCGAGAGCGGCCATCGCTTCACCGACAAGGATAACCTGTTCAACCCCGGCTTCGATCACCGGGCCCGCAAGTGCTGCGTGATAGGCATCGCTGCCATCGCCCAGCTCGCGCATCTCGCCGAGCACCGCGAGCTTGCGCATTGCCTTCTCCGCCGCCAGCACCGCGAGCGTCGCGCGCATCGATGACGGATTGGCGTTGTAGCTCTCATCGATCACCAGCGCGGTGCCGCCAGCTACCGGCACGACCAGCCTAGCGCCCCGTCCTGCAAGCCCGCCCAACTCGCCAAGCGCAAGCCCCGCCATCGCAAGATCGCCGCCCACGGCGTCGACCGCCGCCAGCAAAGCGAGTGCATTCGAAACCCAGTGCATGCCGGGCTGCGAGACGGTGAAGCTCAGCTCCCTGTCCCCCATCTTGCCGCCGAACCGCGCCGTGACGAAGGTTCCCCCGTCCGCGCTGCGCATCGTCTCGATCGCCTGGACGTCAGCACCCTCTTCGAGCCCGAAGGTGACGATGTACGCAGCATAGGGCCGGGCCGCGGCGATCAGGCGGTCGCGGTGGGGGCTGTCGAACGGAATGATCGCCGTGCCGCCCGGCTCGAGCCCGGAAAAGATCTCGCCCTTGGCATCCGCGATCGCGCTTTCGTCAGGGAAGAAGGCCGTGTGTGCCGGCGCGATCGCGGTGACCATCGCGACATGCGGGCGGACCAGCGTGGTCAGATGGGCGAGTTCGCCGGCATGGTTCATCCCCATTTCGAACACGCCGAAGCGGGTTGCGGTCGGCATCCGCGCGAGGCTCAGCGGCACGCCGGTGTGGTTGTTGTAGCTCTTCACGGATCGATGCGTGGCGCCCGGCGCGCTCCGGTCGAGGGCTGCGAACAACGCCTCCTTGGTGCTCGTCTTGCCCACCGATCCGGTCACGCCGATGATCTTCGCAAGTGTGCGCGCCCGCGCCGCGCGCGCCAGATCTTCCAGTGCCGCCATCGTATCGGCGACCAAAACATGCGGGTGCGGTGTCGTTACACTGACAACCGCACCCGACGCTCCCCGCTCGGAGCTCTGATCCAGGAATTTATGCCCGTCGCTTGTCTCGCCCTTCAGCGCGACGAACAGGTCGCCGGGGCCGACTTCGCGGGAATCGAAGGTGACGCCGGTGGCGGTGAAATCGGTGGACGCGGTGCCGCCGGTGGCGGCTGCGATCTCAGCGGAGGTCCAGAGCGTCATGACTCCCCTCCCATTTCTTCTAGCTCCCCTCCCGCTTGCGGGAGGGCCTGTCCGCAAACTGAGGGCGCGTGTTTTGACACGCCCTCCCCTAGCCCCTCCCGCAAGCGGGAGGGGGACAAGAAAAAATGCCCCCTCACGCCGCCATCTCCCGGGCAACGCTCACATCATCGAACGGCAGCACCATATCTCCGACAATCTGCCCCTGCTCATGTCCCTTGCCAGCAATCAGCACGATATCCTGCGGCCCGGCCTCGGCAATTGCCGCCCCGATCGCATCGCGCCGCGATGCGATCTCAGCCGCCCCCGGCGCCCCTACCATCACCATCGCGCGGATCGCCCCCGGATCTTCAGACCGCGGATTGTCATCAGTCACGATCACCCGGTCAGCCATAGCCGCCGCAATTGAGCCCATCGCCGCGCGCTTGCCCTGATCGCGGTCACCACCCGCGCCGACAACCACGATCAGCTGTCCCGCCGCATGCGGCTTCAGCGCCGCGATCGCCGCCTCGAGCGCATCCGGCGTGTGCGCATAATCGACATAGACCGGCGCTCCGGTCCGCGCGATCACCGCCCGTTCGAGCCGTCCGCGCACCGGCTGCAACCGCGCCAGC
This sequence comes from Sphingomonas sp. P3_C5, assembly GCF_056402635.1. Lineage (NCBI taxonomy): Bacteria > Pseudomonadati > Pseudomonadota > Alphaproteobacteria > Sphingomonadales > Sphingomonadaceae > Sphingomonas > Sphingomonas sp. P3_C5. The sequence goes on along the minus strand of NZ_JBFUHA010000004.1, from coordinate 350,478 downwards.
GCCGCCAGCGTCGCGCCCACTTCGCCGCCAGTCGCGATCACCAGCCCGGCGGCAGTCAGCGCATTCGCTGCCTGATAGGCGCCGATCAGCGGCAGCATCACCTTGTGCGTCCTGCCGTCCGCCTCGATTACCAGCCCCTGGCCGAGCAGCGTCGGGTCGCGCGACATCAGCCGCAATGTCTCGCCCTGCATACCGACGCTGATCGCCCGAATTCCCCGAGCCCGCGCCACCTCGATCACCCGCGCCGAGGCGGGATCGTCAGCCCAGACCACCGCGGCGCCATCACTTTCAAGCACCTCGGTGAAGAGCCGCTGCTTGGCCTCGAAATAGGCCTCCATCGTGCCGTGATAATCGAGATGGTCGCGACTGAGATTGGTGAAAGCCGCCGCCCGCACCGGCAGACCCTCAGTGCGATATTGCGAAAGCCCGTGGCTCGATGCCTCGAAGGCGACATGGCTGACACCTTCGCGCGCAAGCCCGGCGACATTGGACAGGAAGGTGACGATATCGGGCGTGGTCAGGCCGGTCGATACCTGGTCGTCAGCGGTCGTCACGCCAAGCGTTCCGATCGAAGCAGCGTGATGCCCGGCCATGCGCCAGAGCTGACGCGTCATCTCGACGGTCGAGGTCTTGCCGTTGGTGCCCGTCACCGCGACCGCAGTCTCCGGGAACGGCGCGAAATAGCGCGCGGCGAGGCTGGCGAAACGCTTGCGGGGATTGGCATCGGCGATATGCGCAGCGCCCGTGACCCGCGCCTCGGGCCGCGCCACCACCGCGATCGCTCCGCCGGCGACGGCTGCGGGGATGAAGGCCTCGCCATTCACCCGCATGCCTTCGAATGCGCCGAAGATCGTACCGGGCGCAACCTTGCGATGGTCGATCGCGAACCCGGTGACGGTCGCCTCCTCGGGACCACCCGTCAGGGCGCCGAGTTTCATTCCGGATCGGCCGAGTCTTCGCCCGGCGCATGCCACAGCAGCGGCAGCAATTCGGAGACATCGACGTCCCGGCTGTTGCTCGGCAGCACGCCGAGCATCGCGCCGGTGCGGGAAATCACCCGGCTCACCACTGGCGCCGCCGTCCAGGCAGCGGTGGTGAGGCCGAAGGATTCGGCATTGCCCACGGGAGAATCGAGCATCGCAACCACCACATAGCGTGGCGCATCCATCGGGAAAGCCGCGGCGAATGTCGAGACGTTGGCGCGCTTCGAATAGCCGCCTGCACCCGCGATTTCGGCGGTGCCCGTCTTGCCGCCGACACGGTAGCCCGGCGCCTCGCCCTTGCGGCCGGTGCCCTGGGTCACAACGAGCCGCAGCAGCTGCCGCATCCGCGCGCTGGTCGCTTCCGAGAGGACCCGACGTCCGGCGGGCGCCTTGCCGGGCGCGATCTTCAGCAAGGTCGTCGGCCGCCAGATGCCGCCATTCACCAACGTCGCATAGGCGTTGGCGAGATGGAGGGGCGTCACCGCGATGCCATGCCCATAGGCGGTCGTCATCACTGTCGTGCGCGCCCAGTAGGTCGGCCAGATCGGCCCGGCACGCTCGTGCAGCTCGATGCTCGGCCGCTCGCCGAAACCCATTGCGGTGAACATCGCCGCCAGCCGATCCTTGCCGACCTCGTCGGCAATCCGCGCAGTCGCGATGTTCGACGAATGGACCAGCGTCTCGGGAATATCGAGGAAGCGCTTCTGCGCATGGTCGTCATGGATGGTGAAACCGCCGATGTGCAGCGGCTCGGTCGCATCGAAGCGCCGCGACATCGAGGTGACGACGCCGCTGTTGATCGCCGTCGCCATCGTGATCGGCTTGAAGGTCGAGCCAAGCTCATACACGCTCTGCGTCACATTGTTGCGCAGCGCATCCGCGCCGGTGCCGGCCAGCTTGTTTGGATTATAAACCGGCAGCGAGACCATCGCGATCACCTCGCCGGTGTTCACGTCGAGCACCACCCCGGTCGCGTCCTTGGCCTTGAACGAGACCATCGCGCGGCTGAGCTCGCTCTCCATCGCCGCCTGGACGCGCGAATCGATCGACAGCATGATCGGCATGCCGCGCTGGTTGGGATCAGTCAGCCGCTGGTCGAATTCGCGCTCGATGCCGGCGCGACCCATGATCCGCGTATCCTTCGCGGTCGGCCCGATATAGCCGAGCACATGCGCAGCCATGGTGGTCTGCGGATAGAGCCGCTCGGGCTCCTGGGCGAACACCAGGGCCGGCTCGCCGATCGCGTGGATCCGGTTGACGAGGTCGGGCGACGCGTGCCGCTCGAGATAGGTGAAGTTCACCGGCAATGTCAGCCGCTGGTAGAAATAGGCCGCGTCGTGCCCGGGCATCGCAGCGGCGAGCTTCTCCGCAATCTCATGCCGGTCGCCGAGCAGCCGGTTGGGATGGACGCCGATCGTCCAGGCCTCGATGGTGCGGGCGAGCGGCTCGCCGTTCCGATCGAGGATATCGCCGCGTATCATCGAGCCGAAGTTCGGCCCCTGAGCGCTTGCCGGGCTGGCGAGCAGTCCGAGCATCGCGATCCGGCCGATCACCAGACAGAAGCCGGCGGCGATCATCAGCATCAGCATCATCAGGCGCACATGCGCCGTCGCGACCAGCGCATGGCGCTGGCCGGTCATCCGCCGCTGCGGCAAGGGCCGGGCGACGAGGGCGGTCAACGGTGGACGCCCGCTTCCGCGCGCGCGCCGCCGAGCAGATCGCCGATCGTGGAATCGCTCATCAGCTTGCGATCGAGCAGGGCCACGGCCTGCTCCTTGCCGCTTGCGATCGCGCGGTCGCGCACCTGCGCCACTGCGCCCGACACGCTCGGCGCGGCATCAGCCGTCCGGATAGTAGCTGCAGCAGCCGTCGAGATCGCCGGGACGGCAGGCTTCACCGCGCTATCCGGCAAGGACGGCACGACCAGCGACGCCATCTCGGTCGAGCCGCCCTGCACGTCCATCGACGCGAGCGCACCGGCATCCGCCACGAACTGGGTCGCGGCGGGTGCGGTCAGGCGCAGCGTGTCGCCATTCCACTTCTCGAGCTGGGCGAGATTGGCGCGCGTGTCGAACTCGGTTTCCAGCGCGCGAATGTCGCGGTGCGCGGCCGCGATCTCGCTCACCGTCTTGTCGAGCTTCTTGCGCTCGGCCGCCACCTGCAGCGGCACCAGCAGGAAACCAAGCGCCACCGCCACAAAGGCGAGGAACCAACCGAAACTCTTCCACGCATACCCAAGCATTACATCGCTCCTTTACGCGGTCCACGCCGCGGCATTTGTTCGCCGCGCCGTTCGCAACGTGGCCGATCGGGCGCGCGGGTTGCGCGCTATCTCGGCCTCGTCGGCGCGCACCGCGCGTCCGACATCTTCAAAACTCGGTTTATGGTTAACCTTCAACTCAGGAAGATGCCGTGATCCGCCCGGCATCGATCCGCTGCGCTCGCGCAGGAATCGCTTCACCATCCGGTCTTCCAGCGAGTGAAAAGTCACCACCGCGAGCCGCCCGCCGGGCTTCAGCACCCGCTCAGCCGCCGCCAGCCCATCGGCAAGTTCGCCGAGCTCGCGGTTGAGATGGATGCGGATCGCCTGGAAGGTCCGGGTCGCCGGATCCTTCTTGTCATGCGGCTTGTAGCCAAGCGCCTTGCGCACGACATGCGCGAGCTCGCCGGTCCGCGTGATCGGCCGCGCCGCGACGATCGCCCGGGCGACACGGCGGGCGCGGGGCTCCTCGCCATATTCGTGCAGCACATCCGCAATATGCGCTTCGTCGGCATTGTTGACGAAGTCGGCCGCGCTTTCGCCTTCCTGGCTCATCCGCATGTCGAGCGGCCCGTCCGACTGGAACGAGAAGCCGCGCTCCGGCTGGTCGAGCTGCATCGACGACACGCCGATATCCATGGTCACGCCGTCGACCGGCACCGCATCGCGCGCCGTGAGCTCGGCATCGAGCGCCGAGAAGGTCGCGGGCACGAGCGTCAGCGCGCCGCCCGAAGCCTCTTCCATCGCCCGCCCCGCCGAGATCGCATCGGGGTCGCGATCAAAGGCGAATACGCGGGCGCCGAGGGAGAGCAGCGCCCGCGTATATCCCCCGGCGCCGAACGTGGCATCGACATGGCGCTCGCCAGGGCTGATTGCGAGCGCAGCGACGACTTCGTCGAGAAGCACGGGGGTGTGCGGTTCGAGGGTGCGGGGTGCGAGATCGCTCACAGCGCGATCCCCTTCTGCGCGCAATGATAGCGCGCGCAGGACTTCTGGACCTCAGGGATGCGATCGTCGGCAAGCAGCGTCGCGGGGTCCCATATCTCGATATAGTCGAACGTGCCGTAGAAGAAGGCGTTCGCCCCGATATTGGCGTGGTGGCGCGGGAAGCCGGGCATGATAAAACGCCCGCTGCCGTCGAACGGCACCGCCTCGCCCTGCGCGGCCTGGCGCTTGAAGCTCGGATTGCGCGCGCCTTCTTCGAGGCGGAAATTCGCCTCGCGCTCATCGAGCTGCGCCTTCAGGATCGGCAGGAAGCCGGGATCATAGGCGATCAGGCACTTGCTGCTCTCATGCACGCCGATGATGACGGTGCCGCCGTCCTTGCCGTCGGCGCGCGGGCTGTTCGCGGCCAGGATCGCCCGGAGCGACGCGGGGATGGCAACTCTGCCCTTGTCATCGACAAGGCCAAGGCCGTCTCCCTGATAGTCGACCCTTTGCGTCACACCCGTTCACCCTGCTGGACATGACTTCTCCGACCCGGAGAACGGCTATGCGCCGCCCTCCGGTGTCGTTTCGCTCAGGCGAAATGAGTCCTACCCTGTTATCCGCAGGGTTAATCCGGGATTGCCGGGGATTCAAGGGGAAAACCGGGGATTTGATCCCCGAAAGCCGTATCCAGCTCGATTCTACGGGGATTTTTCCGCAGCCATTTCAATTCGTTCTTGCTGTGTTCTCGACGACTCGGCGAACAAGGGGCAGAATCCCCGCGGAAACCCCTCGCGAACCACGATTTCCCCACTTCTCCCGGCCGAATCCGAGTCGAAAACGTGGAAACGTCGCATCAGTTGGGCTTGGCGGATTTTGAAGCGGATGGCTGGGCCGCATTGTCACCCGTGGCAGCGCTCGGCGTGATGCCGAGTTCGGCGAGCGGCTCATTGCTCGGCGCGACGGCCGGCAGCGCGTTATTGCCCGCGGCCATGTTCGCGACGACATCCGGGCGCGCCCCGCCGGCGACCACGAAAGGCCGCTCCTTGCTGGCAGTGCTGAAGATCGCGGCAGCGAGGCCGATGAGAAGCAGAACCGCTGCGAGGCCGATCATCCCGACCCTCACCCGCTGCGACGTCTGCGCTGGATCCTGTGCAATGATTTTCATGTCTGTGATATAAATGTAACGCATGAATAGCGTCTTGTCGATGGCACGCTTCGTCGCTCTGGAAACGGCATCAAACTTGCCGGTAAAATTTTGCTGAACGCCGAGACCTAGTCGCGATCAAGCCATGGCGGAACGACCAGGCCTTTCGCCTCCAGCCAGGCGCGATTGTAGAGGGTCGAGAGATAGCGAAATCCGGTGTCGCACAGCATCGTCACGATCCGGTGCCCCGGCCCGAGCTGCTTGCCGAGCGCAACTGCGCCCGCGACGTTGATCCCCGAGGAAAGCCCAAGGCACAAGCCCTCCTCATCCAGCAGCCGCGTGACCCATAGCATCCCCTCATTGTCAGAAATGCGGAACTGCGTATCGACCGGCGCGCCCTCCAGATTTGCGGTGATCCGCCCCTGCCCGATCCCTTCAGCGACTGAGCTGCCCTCGGCCCGCAATTCGCCGCACGCATAATATTGGTAGAGCGCCGCGCCGTAAGGATCGCTCAGCGCGATGCAGACATTCTCGTCCTTCGCCTTCAGCCCCAGCCCGACTCCGGCCAGCGTGCCGCCGGTGCCGACCGAGCAGGTGAATCCATCGATCCGTCCCTCCATCTGGGTCCAGATCTCCTCGGCTGTCCCGACGATATGCGCGCGGCGATTGGCGATATTGTCGAACTGGTTTGCCCAGATCGCATTCGGCGTCTCCTCGGCGATCCGCCGCGAGGTGTGCACGAAATGCCCAGGGTTCGAATAAGGCGCCGCCGGCACCAGCACCAGCTCAGCGCCGAGCGCACGCAGCGTATCCATCTTCTCCCGGCTCTGCGTCTCGGGCATCACGATGATCGTCTTGTAGCCCTTGGCATTGGCGACCAGCGCCAGCCCGATGCCCGTATTCCCCGCAGTCCCCTCGACGATCGTCCCGCCAGGCTGGATGGCGCCTCGCGCCTCGGCATCCTCGACGATGAACAACGCCGCCCGGTCCTTCACCGAGGCACCGGGATTGGCGAATTCGCACTTACCGAAAATATCGCACCCACTTGCCTCGCTCGGCCCCTTGAGCCGGACGAGTGGGGTGTTGCCGATGAGCGCGAGCGTGTTCTGGGCGATGGTCATGGCCCCTAGATAGCCGTCCGCGCCGATCCGGCAAGCAACCGCTGCTGCATCACGGTCAAGCCGAGGTTGCTACCCCGGCCGCGCGCAGATGCGGCTCCAGCCGCCCGCTCAGCCACAGGAAGAACATCCGGTAATCGCTCGCGAGGGACCAGAGCGGATAGGTGAAGGTCGCCGGCCGGTTCTTCTCCACCCCGAAATGCGCGCCCCACGCAAAGCCATATCCGGCCAGCGGCATCAGCGCCCACCACCACCCGCCCCGGGTCAGCGCGATCGCGAGGAGCAGGAAGGTCAGCGCCGTCCCCGCATAATGCAGCCGTCGCGTTACGGGCTTGGAATGCTCGCGCAGATAGAAGGGCCAGAAGGCGGCATAGGTGGTGATCGGCTTGGTTGCCATGTCCCGATGCTAGCCGCTTGGCGCCACGATGCAAGACCAGGGTAGGCCCTCGCCAACCCGCAAAAATCCAATCTCCCCTGATGAGATAGGAAAACCCTTGCCACCTTGAAAAACGCGTGTCACAAACGCGGCAGAAATACGGCAATAATGTGGCAAGGAGTGTCAAAATGAAGGCAATCTCGATCCAATCGAAAGCCCTGGCGTGCGTCGCCATCAGCGCCCTCATCCTCTCCGGCTGCGACAAGGGCCAACGAAGCTCAAATAACCAGCCCACCGAATCCGCCTCCTTCGAAGTCTCGGCCAACGCCAGCGACATGGCCTCCGACCCATCGGGCGAGAAATACAAAGCCAACGACATATCCCCGGTCCACGCCGTCGCCGACGCGCCCGTCTCCACCTTCGCCGTGGACGTCGACACCGGCGCCTATGCCAATGTCCGCCGCTTCCTGAACCAGGGCCAGCTCCCGCCCAAGGACGCGGTCCGCACCGAGGAGATGATCAATTATTTCCGCTATGATTACCCTCTCCCCTCGGATCGCGAGGCGCCTTTCAGCGTCACCACCGATGTCGCCCAGTCCCCTTGGAACCACGACACCAAATTGCTGCGCATCGGCCTGCGCGGTTATGATCTGAGCTACGCCAAGCGCCCGCCCGCCAACCTCGTCTTCCTGGTCGACGTCTCCGGATCGATGAACGAGCCCGACAAGCTTCCGCTCGTCAAAGCCGCCCTCTCGCTGCTCGCGGACAATCTTCAGCCGCAGGACAAGGTCGGCATCGTCGTCTATGCTGGCGCCGCCGGCGTCGTGCTCGAGCCCACCAGCGACGCGTCCGACATCAAGGCAGCGCTGGACCGGCTCAACGCCGGCGGCTCGACCGCAGGCGGCGCAGGCATCAAGCTCGCTTACGACACAGCCCGCGCCAGCTTCATCAAGGGCGGTATCAACCGGATTCTGCTCGCCACCGACGGCGACTTCAACGTCGGCATCACTGATCAGCGCCAGCTCGAGCAGCTCATCGAAAAGGAACGCGACGACGGCATCACCCTCACCACGCTCGGCTTCGGCCAGGGCAATTTCAACGACGCTGTGATGGAATCCATGGCCGATCTCGGCAACGGCAATTACGCCTATATCGACAGCGCGATGGAGGCGAAAAAGGTCCTTAGCGAAGAGCTCTCCTCGACCCTTTTCACCATCGCTAAGGACGTGAAGGTCCAGGTCGAGTTCAACCCAGCCTATGTCAGCCAATACCGCCTGATCGGATACGAGAACCGCGCCCTCGCCGAGCAGGATTTCGCCAACGACAAGGTCGATGCCGGCGATATCGGCGCCGGCCATCAGGTCACCGCGATCTACGAGGTCGTGCCGACAGGCGCAAAAGGCTGGCTCCCTGATCGCCACTTCACCGCGAACACCCGCCCCGTCCCCGCCGGCAGCAGCCAGAGCGGCGAAATGGCCCAAGTCCGGCTTCGCTACAAATTGCCCGAAGGCACCACCTCGCGCCTGATCGAACGTCCGATCGCCGCGACCCTGCTCACCACCCAGGCACTGCCCCGGGGCGACATGGCCTTCGCCACCGCCGTCGCCGCCTTTGGCCAGAAGCTGCGCGGCGACACCCGCCTCGGCGACATCGGCTATGCGGATATCCGCCGGCTGGCAGGCGACCAGTCAGGCTATTGGCGCCAGGAATTCGTCAAGCTGACTGAACTCGCCGAAGCCGGACGCACGCATGCGGCGCCGCAAGGCGGCGAGATCGGCACGGAATAATCGAATCCGCGACCCCTTCCTGGGGTCGTGGCAGGGAGCGGCCGGGGATTTCGTCCAGCCCCGGTCGCTCCTTTTCCACCGCGACCGTTTGACACCCGACAGCCCACCCCCCAAGCCTTCGGCAGAATACCGTCCAGGCCTCGGGGGATCGCCCATGCAACCATTCGCCATCGCCTTCGCAACCGCGCTCGCCCTCACCGCTGCGCCCGCCTCGGCTCAGACGGCAACCCCGCCCCGCCCCGACCAGCTCACCTTCCGCGCCCTCTACAAGGAGCTGGTGGAGACCGACACATCCGTCTCCACCGGAAGCTGCACCGCCGCCGCCGAGAAAATGGCCACCCGCCTCAAGGCCGCCGGCTATACCGACCAGCAACTCACTCTGTTCAAGGCCGACAACCTCCCGCTCGACGGCGGCCTCGTCGCGCAACTCCCCGGTACCTCGCCCACCGCAAAGCCGATGCTCCTCCTCGGCCATCTCGACGTGGTCAACGCCCGCCGCGAGGACTGGCAGCGCGACCCTTACGCGTTTATCGAGGAAGGCGGCTATTTCTACGGCCGCGGCACTGCTGACATGAAGGCTCTCGACGCCATCTGGGTCGACACCCTCATCCGCCTCAAGCAGCAAGGCTATAAACCCAGACGCACGATCAAGCTCGCCCTCACCTGCGGCGAAGAATCCGGCGCCCGCATGAACGGCGCGCAGTGGCTTGCGGAAAACCGGCCCGACCTCATCGCCGCCGAATTCGCCCTCAACGAAGGCGGCGGCGGCACCACGGACGGGCATGGCAAGCTCATCGGCCAGGCAATTCAGATCGGCGAGAAATCCAACCGCGCCTTCGAGTTGGAAACCACCAATATCGGCGGCCACAGCTCGATCCCGATCGACGACAACGCTATCTACGAGCTCGCCGACGCCATCGAAAAGTTGCGGGCGTACAAATTCCCGGTCCATTTCAACGACACCACCCGCGCCTATTTCGCAAGAGCCGGCGCCGAGCAGAAAGACGCCGCCGGTCGCGCGATGGTCGCTCTCGCTGCCAACCCCGCCGATCACGCGGCGGAGGCGATCGTCTCAGCCGATCGCACCCATAATTCCATGCTCCGCACCACCTGCGTCGCGACCATGCTCGAGGCAGGCCACGCCGTGAACGCCCTCCCGCAGCGGGCCAAGGCGACGGTCAGCTGTCGCATCGTCCCCGGCGAAGATGCCGACACCACCCGCGCTGCCCTGATCGCAGCGATCGGCGACCCGAAGGTCAAGGTAACCCTGGTCGGCCGCATCCGCCCGGTCGCCGTGCCCCCGCCGCTCGACCCGAAGATCCTCGCGCCCGCCGAAAAGCTCGTCGCCCGCTATTTCCCCGGCATATCGCTCATCCCCACCATGATGACCKGCGCCACCGACGCCACCTTCCTCGCGCCGGCGGGCATCCCCACCTACGGCGTCCCCGGCCCCTGGGGCGACCCGGACGGCAATGGCACCCACGGTCTGAACGAGAGAAACGAAGTCCGCTCAGTCTATGTCGGGAGAGATTTCCTGTTCGATCTGGTCAAGGAATATGCTGGGCGCGAATGAACCAGCGCCGAGGCCGCTCGACGTTTAGTCGAGGTCGACCCGAAAATGGTGATTTCCGAGCACCGGAGCGCAGCGTGCTTCAGGCACGTGAGCACCGAAGCGCAGGGAATCGCCATTTGCAGGCCGGCATAGGCTGAATGCCGACCGTCCCGAACCTAAAGGATCGGCACCAGCACCCGCCTGACCCACCCCATCGCCTTCGTCTTCGCCACATCCGCAATCTGCGCGCTCTCGGCATAAGCGCGGCTATTCTCGCCTATCAGCACGGCCGGCCACTTGCCCTGATGCAGCGCGATCGCACGGCGCATCTCGCTGAAATGCTGATGGAATTGCTCGCTGATCTCATTGATATCCGGATGCGACACAGCGCGCAACGCCTTCGCGACCGCATCGTTCAGCCGCACCATCGCCGCCGCATGGTCACGCCGCAACTCGATCAACCTGCCCCGCGTCTCCAGCGACATCGTCGCCACCACCTGGGTAATCTGGTGGGAAACCCTTTCGAACTGCACGATCGCCTCTTCAACTTCGCTCCGCATATCCATCCCCTCCAGCAAATCGGCGCGAATACAGGCAATGCTGGCGGCGACGGGACGATGCCTGATCGTCCCCTGTTCGCCGCAATTGCCCACCCGCGCCGCCGCGTAACCTCCTCGTCGCCCCGTTTTTCGAAATCGATGCGCCGCTCATAGCCGGCAACCGTGGATAATTCTTGAACAAGTCAAAAATCCCCCCGTACATCCGCGCAGCGCCCCCTTTTTCGAAACGCCGGGCGCGAGAAGCGTTGCAGCCCGGCACCCGTAACGAACCACGATTATTCAGGCTGTTATTGACTTAGTCAATAACCTCTCGCCGCGCACCCTCTGCCTTGGGTGGTGAAGCTGTGCGGAATGGGGCTGATCCCCTCTTGCCCGATCCATCTGACGGCTTGGCGTACTTCACCCCGCGTTTACGGTGATGCCTCTACACACGCCATTGGATCGCGCGGCAGATCGTTGTACGTCCGGTGCGGGGGGCTTGTTGTTTCGTGTGAGGAGCATGACGACGGCCAAAACGATATTGGTTTGCGATGATGACGAGTTGCTGGTCGATCTGCTCGACTATCGTCTGACTGGACGCGGTTTCGAGGTTCTGATCGCCAGAGACGGCGGCCAGGCGCTCGCGATGGCTGCCGAGCGAACGCCCGACGCAATCGTGCTGGACGCGATGATGCCCGTGCTTGACGGCCACCAGGTGCTGCGACGCCTGCGCGCGGACGCGGCCACCTCCACCATTCCAGTCATCATGCTCACCGCGCGCAAGCTGGAGCGGGACATCGTTGGCGCGCTTGAGCTCGGTGCGGACGATTATCTGGTGAAGCCATTCATCCCGGAGGAACTGATGAGCCGCCTCACCCGCCTCATGGCCGCGCCCCGTTGAGTCTGTATGTCGTGCTGATTCCGATAGTGTTGCTCACGGCGCCGGCCCATGCAGAAGCCCAGGACCACACGGCGGATGCGTATCGGGCCGGAGTCGAGGCCAGGTTGAACGGAAATCCCGAGCGCGCGGTGATGCTGCTTGGGCCCGTGGTCGCCGCGGATCCACGCAACTCGGACGCTCAGGTCCAGATGGGACTGGCGCAGTTGGCGCTCGGCCGACTCGACGAAGCCGAGCATGCCTTCCGGGCCGCGCTCGAGGTTGCCCCGGGCTATACCGATGCGCGTGTCGGACTGGCTCGCGTGGCGCAAAGGCGCGGCGACCAGGCGGCTGCGTTGCGCGAGCTCGACCAGGCGGATGCAGCGAATGCTGATGTCGCCGCGCTCCGCGTCCAGCTCGCCCGCACCGAGGAGTCGCCGCCGTGGCAGCTGGACATCGACGGGAGCTACAGCGCGCTCACCGGTCCGCAGCCCGACTGGCAGGAAGCGTCGATCCAGCTCCGCCGCCGGCTCGATGAGACGACGACGATTGGCGGCCGGCTCGAATATGCCCGACGCTTCGGCAAGACCGACATCTATGGCGAGGCGCTGCTGGAGCATGTCTTTTCGCCCAAGGCGCGTGCTTATGTGACGTTCGGCGCGGCAGCGGATCCCGATTTCCGCCCGAAATGGCAGATCGGCGCGGGCGGCTCCTTGCGGGTGCACGACGGCGCCTATGCCACCGTCCTCACCCTGGACGGGCGCCAGGCGCAATATGCGATTGGAAACGTGCAATCGCTGACACCGGGGATCGAGCAATATCTCACCGCCCGGGCCTGGCTCACCGCGCGCTGGATCAACCTGTTCGATGAAAGGGGCACGCGGCGCACCGGATATCTGGTCCGCGGTGATCTCCAGTTGGCCCCGCCCGCGCGCCTCTTCCTCGGCTATAGCGACGCGCCCGACACGGACGAAGGGATCGTCGTTGACGTCCGCAGCATCTTTGGCGGGGTGAGCTACGACGTGACCCCACGGACAACGCTCCGTGTCACTATCGCCCATGACGATCGCGCGACCGGCGCGGATCGCACTCAGGTCGGGCTCGGGCTCGGCTTTCGCTTTTGAATGCCCTGCGGCTGATCTGGGAGACCTCGCTGGTGCTCGCATCAGCCGCGATCCTGGTGATGATGATGCTGATCGTCGCCCGGGTGATCACGGCCCGGCGCGCGATCCGACGCAGTGCCGAACGTCGCGCGCTTACCCCGATCCTGCTCCGCGCCGGCGATCATGAAGCCGATGCGATGCCCAGGATTGCGTCCGACGTGGCCACCGACCTCTCACTCGAACTGATCCAGCTTGTCCGCGGCGACGAGCGCGCTGCCTTCATCGCCAACGCGACCGAGCTCGGTATACCGGCACGGCTCGAACGGCGCCTGCGATCCGGCTCGCACCGCGACCGGGCCGATGCGGTCCATGGCCTCGCCCAGTTCGACGACCCGACGACACGCGACGCCCTCTACCGATCGCTCGACGATCCGGACAAGAACATCCGCCTCGCCTCAGCGCTTGCGCTGGCTGCGACTGACGAGGTGCTGGATATCGACAGCCTGGTCGAAAAGCTCGAACTCGGCGCGGGCCAGTCATCGCTCGTGACGGTCAGCCTGTTTCGGCGCATCGCCGAAAGCCAGCCCGAGCAGATCAAGGCGCTCGTTACTCGCCCCGGACAAAATGCGGAGGTCCGCCTCGCCGCGATCGAAGCGCTCGCCGGAACCGGCGACTATTCGCTGGTGCCGGTGATCGCGCAGCTCGCCATGGCCGCCGCCGAGGATACCGAGGAACTCCCCCGCTATCTCCACGCGCTCGGCCGGCTCGGGCATCCGGCTGCCCGCCCCGCGGTTCTGGCGGGCTTGTCGAGCACAGCGATGTCGGCACGTGCCGCCGCGGCGGGCGCTGCCGGGCGGATCATGCTCGTCGAGAGCGCGGGCCGGCTGGCTGAGCTGCTCGGCGATCCCGAATGGTGGGTGCGCTTCCGCGCCGCCGAATCGCTGATCCTGCTCGGCGAGCCCGGCCTCGTCCTGCTGCGCGCCGCCGCCGCTGGTGGCCAGGGCCTCGCCCGCGATGCCGCGACTGCCATGCTCGCTGAACGCGAGCTCCCGCTATGATCCCGTTCCCTCCCTGGGCCGGGCAAGCGGCTGAGATCGTCACCTGGATCGTGATCGTGGCCGGGCTGATCCAGATCGCGCTGTATATCGTCCAGCTCTTCTTTGCCGGCTACGCGCTCCACCGCCGTCCGTCCCAAACCTCGACCAGCCTGTTGTGGGAACGCTATGGCGATCTTGCCCCGCCGATCGCGGTGATCGCGCCGGCCTATAATGAAGAGCTCAGCATCATCGAAAGCGTCGAGGCATTGCTCGCACTGCACTATCCCGATTTCGAAGTGCTGGTGGTTAATGACGGTTCGAAGGACGGGACCCTGCAGCGGCTGATCGACCATTACCGCCTCAGCCCAGTCGAGCGCTATCATGATCTCGCGGTCGAGAACCAGCCGATCCGCGGACTCTACGCGGCGCCCGATCTTCCCCGCCTGCTCGTCATCGACAAGGTCAATGGCGGCAAGGCGGATGCGATGAACGCCGGCATCAACCTCGCCCGGACGCCTTTGGTCTGCGTGATCGATGCCGATACCCTGCTCGAGCCGGACGCGCTCATGCGTGTGGTGCGCCCTTTCATCGAGGATCCGCTCCGCACCGTCGCCGTCGGCGGCACGATCCGCATCGCCAATGGCTGCCGTGTCGAGGGCGGCCGCGTCATCGAGGCCCGCCTTCCGCGCAACTTCCTCGCGCTCGTGCAGACGGTCGAATATCTCCGCGCCTTCCTGATGGCGCGGCTCGCGCTCAGCCAGATGCAGACGCTGATGATCATCTCCGGCGCGTTCGGCCTGTTCCACCGCCGCTCGGCGATCGAGGTCGGCGGGTTCAGCCAGAATACGGTGGGCGAAGATATGGAGCTTGTCGTCAAGCTCCACCGCCATATTCGCGACCAGAAGCGCCCCTACCGCATCGTCTATATCCCGGAACCGGTCAGCTGGACCGAGGCGCCCGAGGACCTGAAGATCCTCGGCAACCAGCGTTCCCGCTGGCAGCGCGGCTCGCTCGAGACGTACCGCAAGCACCGCGACATGTTCCTCAACCCGCGCTACGGCCGCATCGGCTTTCTCGGCTTCGGCCAGGTGTGGATCGTCGACGTCATCGGCCCGATCGTCGAGGTAGCGGGCTATGCGCTCGTCCCGCCGCTCTGGCTGCTCGGCCTCATCTCGCTGGACTATCTGCTCGCCTTTATCGCGGTGATCTTCACCTTCGGCGTGTTCGTCAGCGTTGCCTCGCTGGTGCTCGATGAAATCCAGCTCAAGCGCCTCCCCCGCGCCCGCGACCTCGCGATCCTCACCCTGGTCGCGGTGGCCGAGAATTTCGGCTTTCGGCAGCTTAACAATCTCTGGCGGGTGCGCGGCTGGTGGCATTTCCTCCGCAAGAAAACCGGTTGGGGCGCCATGACCCGCAAGGGCTTTCAGCGGCCCTGATCCGCGTCCTTCATCAGCGCGAGCAGCACCGCGGCCAGCGCACGGATCGTCTCCGGAGGCGCACCATCGTCCACCGCGTCCTCCACCGCCCGCGCCGCATCGCCGATCGGGGCAAGCCCGAACATCGCCGCAAGGCCCGACAGCCCATGGCAGATGTCGCGCACCGCACCCCACCCGCCACGGGCAAGCTCGGCCGCGATCACCACCTGCTCCGTCGCCATGCGTGTAAGGAAGCGCTCGCGTACCGCCGCCATCTGCGCCTCGAAATCAGTCACGCGAGGAACTCGCGAACCTGCGCCGCCAGCCTCATCGGGTCGAACGGCTTGGCGATCACGCCCCGCGCGCCAAGGTCGCGAAGGGCCGCCACCTCATGCGCATGGGTGCGCGCGGTGATGAACACCACGGGAATCCCCGCCATGTCGCCCCGCTCCCGCAACCGGGCGAAAGCCGTCGGCCCGTCCATCCCCGGCATCATCACATCGAGCAGGATCAGGTCCGGCCGCCACACCGCCGCCTCGGCAATCGCCTCGGGCCCTGAAGAGGAGGTCCGCACCTCGAACGCCGGATCGAGCCCGAGCGACAGCTCGGCGACCTCGCGGATATCCGCCTCGTCATCGACATAGAGGATGCGCGTCACGCCATCTTCTCCTGCTGGGCCCTCTCGCGCTGGCGCCTGGCGATCACCTCCATCACCTCGGCGGCAAGCTCGTCGAGAGTGGCGCGGGACTTGACCAGCGCGCGGTCGACTCCCTTCAGCTGGTGCGGCTCGACCTCCTGCGCGGTGAAGACGAAGATCGGCACATCGATCCGCCGCAGCCGCAGCTCGGGCACCAGATCGAGCCCCGATCCGTCTTCCATCCCGATGTCCAGGATCGCGGCGTCGAACTGGTGGAAGCGCAGCGCTGATCGCGCCTCCTGAACGCTCGGCGTCGAATAGACCACCGCCCAGGTATCGAACACGCTCGCCAGCACGCGGAGCATGTCCGGATCGTCATCGACGTGCAGGATGCGCGGCAGCTCCTCCGCGGACCTGTCCGGCGCCGCGATCTCCGCCCCCCGCGCGGCCGGCACCGTGGCGGCGGGCAGATCGACATGGAATACGGTGCCCTCCCCCGGGCTGCTCTCGAACCCCACCAATCCGCCCAGCTGCTCGACGATCTCGCGCACGATGCTGAGGCCAAGCCCGGTGCCGCCCTTCTGCCGCGTATCGGAACTGTCCGCCTGCGCGAACCTGGTGAAGATCCGGCTGCGGAACTCGTCGGCGATCCCCGGCCCCTTGTCCGCCACGCTGATCCGGAAACGCCGCTCGAGCTGCGTGACCGACACCGATACGGCCGCGCCGCGAGGCGAGAATTTGATCGCGTTCGACAGCAAATTGGTCAGCACCTGCATCAGCCGGTCGTCATCGGCGAGCACCGCCGCTCCCTCGGGCGGGGGCTCGAGCTCGATATGCACGCCATATTCCGCCGCGAACCCCGCATTGGCATGGAGCGCCGCAGTCAGGATCGTTGCGAGATGGATCGGCCTGATATCCAGCTCCATCCCCCCCGCCTCGATCTTCTCGATGTCGAGGATGTCGTTGATCAGCCGCACCAGCCGCGATGAATTGGCCTGAGCGATCTCCACCAGGCGCAGCGCCTTGCGCGGCACCTCGCCCGCCGCGCCGCCCATGATCAGCCCGAGCGAGCCGGCGATCGAGGTCAGCGGCGTGCGCAATTCATGGCTCACCGTCGCGACGAATTCGTCCTTCATCTGCTCGATCTCGCGCCGCTCGCTGATGTCGCGGGTCACGGCGAGAAACTGGGTCACCGCATTCAGCTGGAACGGACTGATCGACACCTCCAGCGGAAAGGAAGTCCCGTCGCGCCGTCGCCCGATAAACTCCTGCACCTCGCCCGCGACTTCGAGCCGCCTTGCCTTCAGCCGCCGCAAGAACGTCTCGACCTGAGCCCGCTCCGGCGCCACCTCGAACAGCATGTTCACATCCCGGCGCAACAGCTCCTCGGCCGGATAGGCGAACATCTTCGCCGCGGCCGGGTTCAGGCTCTCGATGCCGCCGCTCGGGTTCATCACGATCATCCCGTCCTTGGCACTTTCGAAGATCGCCTCCTGCCGCGTGGCAAGATCGGCAAAGCGCCGCAGCACGAGTTCGCGCGCCGCATTGATCCGCGCGATGAACACAGCCGCCAGCGCGAGCGTCAGCAGCAGGAATGTCTCAAGCAACACGCTGCTGCGCTGCAGCCTGATCTGCGTCGCCTCGGCCGCTTCCGTCCGCCGGCCGAGCTCGGCGCGCTCCTCATTGGACAATTGGCCGATCAGCGCGCGCAGCACCTCCATCCGCTTCCTGCCCTCGCCGCCCGCGACCAGGCGCTGCGCATCCGCGCGCGCGCCGCTTCGGGTCTGCGCGATCGTGCGGTCGGCAAAGCCGCGCATTTGCGCTGACGCGACGCGCACCGCCACAAGGTCGCCGCGGCGCACCGAATCCTCCGGCAGGTCCCTCTCGAGCGCCGTCAACGTCGGACCCACACGCTCGATCGCCGCCTGATAGGGCTCGAGGAACCGCTCATCGCCGGTAATCACGAACCCGCGCTGCCCGGTCTCGATATCCTGGTGCAGGGACAATAGCCGCTGCAGCTCGGCCCGTGTCTCATAGGACCGCACGACCTCGCGCCGCAGCGACGCCGTCTCGTCGAACCCGCGGTTGATCATGATGGTCAGCAGCACCAGGATCAGCGGCACGCCGATCAGCGCTGCGACGATCGCGACGCGGGCCCTCAGGGAATAGCGTCTCGCGGTCGGTATAGCGCGGCTCCTTACTCGCCACCGCATCCCCGCGGCGCTCGTGCGTTCTCTATCTCACGCCGAGTCCGATGGCGCCACCGAAACCGGCTCGGCTGGACGGACGGATGATCATAGCGGCTTTGATGATTGCAGCACATCGCATCCAGCTTGAATCAACATCGATTATTCATGGACTTAATTTGACTTGATCGATCACCTCACCCATCGCCGGCTGAACGGGCGGCGGGGGACGGGGAAGCTGATGCGATTTGGTTCATTGATGCGCACGGCGGCCATCTGCAGCCTTCCGGCCCTGTTGGCCTCGTGCGGCGGCTCGCCATCCGGCGGAGGCACGTCCACACCGACTCCAACCCCGACGCCGACACCGACCCCCACGCCAGCGCCCCTCCCGACCGGCCGTGCCGTCAGCACAGGCGCAAGCCCGTGCTTCGTCTATATGTACAGCACCCATGATCGCCTCCCGAGCGACACGCAGATATCCGGCGCATATTGTGGGCGCGACGGTCGCTTCGGTGGCAGCGTTGCGGGGTTCCAGGTTTACAGCTTCGGGACGTTTGGATCGATTTCGAGCTTCGACAAGAGTTATGTGTATGTGACTGGCGTGGAGAGCGCCGGCTCGACCCTTTTCGGCTATGTCGGCCCGCGCGGCGCGCTCGTCTATTCCCCGACCACCTCGCTGATCGACTATGCGGGCAGTCAGGCTGCGGTCAAACACGGCCTTGGGCTCGATTCCGGCCTTTTTGCCCTGGCGACCGATCGCGATCTGACCAGTTTCGATCCCGTCGTTGCGCTTGCTTCGACCGATGACGCGACTCACCGCGAAGGCGCCCGGGTGGCGGCGGCGAACCTTCGGGCCCTCACGGCGGCCGATGGTCTCAGTTCTGTGATGGCAGGCTATTACGATCCCTATTTCCGGGACGGGCCCAATTATCGCGCGGTCGGCGACTATCTGGCATCGCATAATGCGTTCCTGTTCGACAACGCGACCATGACGGATTTGCTGACCAGGAACGTCGCGCCGGGCCGCTACCGCCCCGATGTCCTGAGCGCTGCCGCCCATCTGATTGACGCCTATGCATCGGCGATCGGCGTCCAGGTAAGCGACACTGCCACGGCCGCGCAATTCACCCTTGGCCTGCCCGGCTATCTGCGCCTCGAGCTTGTCGTGCTGCTCAACGCCAACAGCGCCGAAGCCGCAAGCCGGGCAATGGCTGTGACCAACCAGGATATTCTGAATGCCACCGCGGTATATCGCGAGGTCCTGCCTTTCCCGACGACCGGTAACTTCTTTCCGGGCCCGGACTTCTTCGCAGCGTCGGCCAGCGCCCCGTTGACGATCATCGCCGACACAACGTCGGGGTCGCTGGTCTCGAATGACGTCTATGCCAATGGCCCGACCGGCAGCATCGGCTTCTTTCCTTCGACGTCGCAGGTCATGTCGGTTTCGGTGCCCTCGGCCAACAGCGCGAAAGTGGCGACGGTGTACCTCGCCGGCCTGGTCACAGTCCTTCCGCTGAACGGCTTCACCGGCACGACCTATTTCGATTACGTCGTCCGGCACCCGAGCGGGGAGCAGGGAACCGGGCGGGTTTATGTGACCTTCCGGTAGCCGGTTATCGGCTCGATTGCGCGCATCGCCCCTTGCCCTTCCGGGCATCACCCGGCGTCAGCCCAGATCCCGTCCTTATCAGCTGCGTGGTTGGTGCCACCTCCGTCTTGCAGGGCAAACCGAAATAGAGTCAGGTCACCATTCGATTTGAGCGGGCGCCCTGGCGGCACTATCAATTGCACAGGCACATCGAGATATATCGCCATCGAGTTCCAGGGAGAAGAATATGAAACGTCTGACGATCGTCCTGCCCGCCATCGCAATGCTGGCGGCCTGCAACTCCCAGCCAACCGTCCACGCCGACAATGCCTCTGTCGCAGATGTTGCGGCGGCCACGCAGAAGGCGGTCGCGCTGCAACCCGGCAAGTGGGAGACCAGCGTCACGATTCTCTCGCTCGAGGGCCCCGGCCTCCCGCCCGGCATGGGGACCGCGATGAAGGACCGGATGGCCGGCCAGAAAGTCGAGACCTGTCTCACGCCCGAACAAGCCGCCAAACCGCCGCAGGACATGCTCGGCGCCTCCAAGAACTGTACCTATGAGAAGTTCGAAATGACCGGCGGCAAGATGAGCGGCAGTCTCGTCTGCAAGAACGCGCCCGGCATGCCGGGGGGTGAGATGCGCGCGACGATGTCAGGCAATTTCGCCAGCACCAGCTATGATGTCACCAGCGAGGCGACAATGAGCATGCCGGCGATGCCCGGGCGCGCCGGCGGCGAAGTGACCACCAAAACCCAGGTCACCGGCAAGCGCATCGGCGATTGCGACGCACCAAAGGCCGGCTGAGCCGGCGCGTCGGGGCACGCGCACCTTGCCGACTATGCTGCCGACCGAGATCGGGATGAGAATTCCTGTCATGTGAAAGAGCGGCGCGCACCGCTTTGGACGGTTTGCTTGTGTCGCTATGGGCGATTTCTGGCACGGGTTGAATCGCGGGTGCGCGTTCGCGGCGGATATGTTGGACGTGTGACATAATTCGGCGCGGATTTCGGGCGCTGGAAGGGCTGGTACGAGGGGAACGTGCGGAAAACCGCGCGTGCCCGTTGGATAATTATGTCATGCCCATGGGGGGGTAGCAGCCAGGGCTCGAGGCGAGGCAGGTGGAGGAAAGCGATCATCGTCTCCGCAGCTGTTGGGAATGTCATGAGGGGTCACTGACATTTCCTATCTGTACAGAACATTGTACATGTGCGGTCGGGAGGGCGGTCACCCGTCTGCTCAGCTTCTTGCACAACCGCGCCAATCTGAAGGCGCTGTTGCAAGCGCACCGTCCGCTTTCACCGCGGACGGTGTAGCCTCTCTGGGCGGCCAGAATTGAGGGGTATCGTACGCGACACCGTATCCACAATCATGCCCCACCCTTCGATGGCTGGAGGGGGCCGCTATGTTGCACGCCAAGCAGCTGCCAATGCGGCGGGGTGCGTTGGAATATGTGCAGCACGCGGGTCGCGGCGACAGGGTTGGCTTTGCCCTCAAAGCTCGCCTCGATGTCCGCGCGAGCAAGCGCCAGCACCACATCGCCGGATTCCACGAGGGAGACTTCGCTCAGCTGATAGCGCGTGCACACATATTTGCCGCTGTGGAACCGTCCGATCCACTGCTGCCGATCGAGCACGAAACCAACCGGACCGACCGCCCGGAACGCGGCATTGCAAAGCTGCTCGTACAATGAAGCGTCGCCACGGATTTCTGCCTCCGCGATATCGCGCAAAAGGGCTTCGACATCGTCACGCATCGTCCTTTCTCCTCTACTCAGCCGTCGCGCCCCACCGCCGTTCCATGTACTTTAGTTGCTTCAATATTGTAAGTTACTAAATCATAGTCAAGCCCCTTTGGAAGCTGGCCATGATTGTGGTTCCGATGCCGCCCCCTCTCCACTAGGGTGCCGGCGATGAGCGCATCCGAGGATAATCTGGCCGGCGAGGCGTGGCGGTTGATGTTCGGCTATCTGATGCAATCGGGCCCTGACCGGGCGCGAACGCTTGGCGCGCGGGGGCTAACCCCCAATGACGCGCGCGCATTGTGGCACCTGGACGATGGCCAGGGGCGGCCGATCGGCTCGCTCGCGCGTGATTGGAACTGCGACCCTTCCAATGCCACCTTCATCGTCGATCGCCTCGAGCGGGCGGGGCTGGCGGAGCGGCGACCGGACCCGGATGATCGCAGAGTGAAGCTCGTTTTTCTGACTGAGGCCGGCGCTCGCACCAAGGCAGAGGTGATGGCCGAACACCTCCGGCCTCCGGCAAGCCTGGCGACGCTCTCGAAGACGGAGCTCGCCGATCTGGTGGCGTTACTCCGGAAGCTGCCTCAAGCGGGCAGCTAAGCCCCCCAAGGGCACTGCCGGTACGACCTATTTCCATTTCGTCGTACGACACTCGAGCGGGGAACCGGCCGGGTCTATGTGAGCTTCCGTTAGGTCATCCAGGCGAGAATTGGGCTGACGTCGGGTGATGCGCAGAAGGGCAAACGGGCGAAGCACGCAATCGTGCCACGGCAAGATCCGTAATTGGCTTGCGGCTATAATTAGGGGTTATCGCACGTGGTACCGTAACTTCACCGGGCGCCCATGCCATCCAATCAGCCAGTGAACACATCGCGCCTGTTCAACATATTCTCGCCTCCGGGCCGATCCGTGAATCTAGCAGAGCACGGCAAACTCTAGGATCAGCCATCTGGACTGGGGACCAGCATCTGCCACATGCGGCGCAAAAAGCTCCGATGGCCTGCGCCACGCTTCCCCGGAAGCGTGCATTGGTATTGCGCGGCAGCGTAGCTCGACAATCCGACGTCGGTTTTAGCCGGTTTGTGACCTAGCGCCTTGGGCTCGTCATCAGCACCGGAAGGAACAGGGCCAACTGTTTCCGGACAAACCACGGTATGCGTCACTGCCCGTCTGCGCAGGCTGCTTATTCTACGGATGTCCGGCTCGTCCCAGCGCCGCGCAATGGTCGCTTGGGTGATAACTCCCGACCTTGCCAGTCCGCAGTACCAGCTCATCAGGTTGGGCTTTCCCAAGATATGCACCACCATCGGAGGCTCGAGAACGGCCCGGATATCCCGTACTGTGTCTATACGCGTGTAGCCGCTTTGAGGATGCTCGCACTGCGCGATCAAGCGCCCGTGTGCTGCCAGTGAGTCCTCGTATGCACGGAGATAGTTCGAAAGGCTAAGGCCAGTCTCGGTCGCATAGGGGTAGAGCAAATAAGCCGCAGCCTTTCGGTAGGCCGTTTCGGGCGTCGCGTGTCTTCGGGCTTCATCCTCACGGCCGACCTCAACCAGCAGCCGGTAGAGGCGATAGCGGCGTTCAACCTGGCCGAGCCTCTCGTCAGCCACGTCCTTCTTGCTACCGTGCACTTGAGAATAGGCTCGGGCCGCATCATGGAGTTGATAGGTTTCAAAGAATTGCCTGGCGCGAAGAAGCCTTCGTTCGACAAAATCCTCATGTGCCAGATGAGAAAAGTATCGAGCCTCTTCGACTACAATATGAGAGGCCACAATACAGATCCCGACAAGCGAGAGCGCGGCAACGAGAAGCGAAAGGCCCAGCCCCGCCCCAAGTGCGATCTTGCTTGGACCGTCGGACGCTAAAATCGCAGCGCGCCAGTCGCTGGCAAGCGTTACCACGAACCGTCTTGCAAACGTGGTGATTAACCTAAAGTTGGCAATGATTGCGACGAAAACCACAAACGCGATTACATAGCCTCCAAACATGCGCCAAACGATCGCATAAGTTTCTCCCGAATCAGCTCCCTTTTCAGTAGAAACAAGTGTCACAACGTATGTCGCGGCAGTCCCTGCCGCTCCCGCGAGGGCGACGATTTGAACCTTCGCGTTGGTGATGATCGCTTGAAGCGTCTCAGTCAATTTGGCCATGATGAACGGCTCTCTTCATGAAGATAGTGCGCTATGTCACGAGCGAAATTCCTGTTAGTCTCGGCAGAATTGCGAGCCGTTGAGATGGAACGGAACAAGTCGCGCCTGCGCTGGCAGTCATCGTCGCCTCCGTAACAAGCATCATAGGCGCGCCAGAATGCGCCTCTAACCAACAATAGTGACATCAAATTGCGCTCGGGTTCCATCAGCCCCGGGGGCCATGGCTTTCCTTCTGCAGTTTCAAAATCTTTCGTATGAATGCTTGCTGCCAACTCCGTGAGGCGGCGGTAAATTGGCGGTCCGACCGTCGCATCGACATGCTTTACATCTTGACCGTTAGGATTGATCAGAGTTTCCAGGCTCGCCATTGCTGCCGTGACGTCATTTGCCCTAGTGAGATTGTCCATCGGACGATCGAACAGAATCTCGGAAAGATACACCGCACTGACCCGGCGACGCGTGGTCGTGTCGACAGCATCGTTCTCGACTTCAAAGTAACTCAATACAGCGGCTGTGTTCTTAGATAGTTCGCGAGCCGCGAAATATCGGCGTGCTTCGCTGAGTCGCTCCAATTTTGGAAATACCATGCTTTGGCAATACCATAGGAAGCCTCTCAGTGCCGACCGACCCTCGGCCGGATCATCGCCCGCCTCACTGACATCGCTGCCGACATCATCACTGTCGACACTCACTTTGAATACGCCAGGCTGACCCTCCGCAGTCTTTGCGAAAGCGGAGACGATCAAGTCTTCCCGATCCTCAAATGAAATAAGTGGCGCCAGCTTCCAGACGGCGTCAATGGATTCACCTGCGAGTAATTTGGTAAGCCTTGCGTCACCTTCGAGCGCGTATCGGACCGTTTGGGATCGAGAATCCGGATCATCTTCAGCGGGTTTTGGAAGCTTTTCGCCTAGAATTGTATGAGCCGAATCCTCTTCGTCCGCAGGCATCCGTATGGATGTTTCCGCCAGTTCTCGTAGAACCGCGATGGTCGTGCGGTCATCGGTAAGATATCTCGGCTCTTCCTGCGGCGACAGGGACCCTTTGGTTATTCCACGATCGTAGGAAACGCGAGAGTGAAGATAATAGGAACTTATGAATGTAATGCCCAATAGAAGGAAGACTATTGTCAATGTTCTGTAAATTAACAGACTCAAGGCGGTATTTTTTATCTCTTCCATTTAGATGATCTTTCTGTAGACTACTCCAGTTAATCGTATACATTTTCTCCACACTGCCGAGGCACGTAGGCGAGACTGCGCTCTCCGGAGGCGCATTGCCGAATAGCCGGCATATAAGAGCCGATTAGGGAATTGCTCGCAGATGGGCGGCACACACACTCGCAGCTGTCGTCGAAAATGCACAAAGACCTGCTTGAACTTCTCATCGACCCCAGCCCCGCAGGCGCCTTTCACAATGGCGTCCCGACGTTTCCGATATTGAAGCACCTCCAAGGCGCCGACTACAACAGGCTAACATGCATCTGAACGACGTGACAGATATGATTGCACCGGAACGCGCTGGATCTTTCAATACAGTCCCGGACACGACAAGAATATTACTGCACTCGCATTTTCATTTACAATGATGTTCGATCACATCGACAACTGGTCAAGCAGCTTATGTCGCCCGCGAGCATTCCCAGGACACTGCACTCACCCCCCCACCCACCAGCGTTACCATCCCCAGATGCCCGCCCTCGAATCCCGCCTCCGCTCGATTCGCGCCCATGATGATGGCATCGACAGCTGGCGCATAGCCGATGTCGCGCCGCCGCCGCTGCTGGCCGGGCTGATTGACGGCTATAGCGATTATGCCGAGCGCACCGGCAGCTTCACCACCCGGCGCGAGCTGCCGCATGCCCGGGGCGTGATGATCGTCAATCTCGGCGCGCCGATCGCTATCACCGGCGGCGATGGCCGCGAGATCGCGCTGCGCGCCGGCGAGGGGTTCATCGCCGGGCCGCATCTGCTCTGTCGCGCTCGTCCGGGTCGCAATCCGGCCTGCACATCTTCCTGCCACTCGCCAGCCTCAGGCGGCTGCGCATCGATCTGATACTATGGTCAGACCGCGGCGCGGGCCCGTCGTGCGCGGCGCGCATCCATTGCCTTCATGGTCTTGGCAGCGAGGGCGGTAAGCACGGACGTTTCCCGCTCGCCCACGTCATGATGCGCCTTGAAATCGACGACGCACAGCGTGCCGATGCGCCGGCCTGTCCCCGTCAACAAGGGAACGCCCGCGTAAAACCGCGCACTCGGCGCGTTCGAGACCAGCGGGTTTTCGACAAAGCGCGCGTCAGCACTCAGGTCTTCGACCATCAGGACCGCCGGGCCGCGCAGCAGGTGCGTACAAAAGGAGATCGACCGCGGCGTTTCCGTCGCATCGAGACCCACCTTGGCCTTGAACCAGGAGCGCGTCTCGTCGATCAGCGAGATGAGCGCGATCGGCGACTTCAGTTCCCGCGCCGCCTCGCGCACGATCGCGTCGAATTCGGGTTCGTTGGGCGTATCGAGCAGGCCGTAACCCTTGAGTTCGGCAAGTCTCTCGGTCTCTTCGCGATCGCTCATGTGTAATCCCCTTCAAGCGCCTGTAACCAACACGGAGAGAAAGGATGAAGCATGGTGCCTCGCACCATATTTCCGTTCGACCCTGGCTCTGCGCCCGCCGCCTCTCAGCGACCGGATCGTCGCCCCCCTCATGCATCGTACCTTCGGTCAGTCGACCGCATGAACCATACGGTCGCTGCCGGGATTTGGATGCAAAGCGCATTCGGGGCGGGTGTATTTTGGTGCAGTGAACTTGCGGTTTCGCGATTAGCGGTGAAGATCGCCGCCGTAGCGCCCGCGGTTCCGGCGGCACTGCACGTAACTCGCACCTCCCCCAGGCACTTCCCCACCCCCACCCACCAGCGTTACCATCCCCAGATGCCCGCCCTCGAATCCCGCCTCCGCTCGATTCGCGCCCATGATGATGGCATCGACAGCTGGCGCATGGCCGATGTCGCGCCGCCGCCGCTGCTGGCCGGGCTGATTGACGGCTATAGCGACTATGCCGAGCGCACCGGCAGCTTCACCACCCGGCGCGAGCTGCCGCATGCCCAGGGCGTGATGATCGTCAATCTCGGCGCGCCGATCACTATCACCGGCGGCGATGGCCGCGAGATCGCGCTGCTGGCCGGTGAGGCGTTCATTGCCGGGCCGCATCTCCGGCCTGCTTTGTCGCGCTCGTCCGGGTCGCAGGCCGGTCTGCACATCTTCCTGTCGCTCGCCAGTTTGCGGCGGCTGGTCGGCGTGCCGATGGACCGGCTGATCGATCAGGTCGTGCCGCTCGATGCCCTGCTCGGGCGGGAGGCGAGCGGACTCTGCGCCGCCCTGCTCGACGCGCCCGATATGGCCGGCCGCATCGCGCTGCTCGATGCCGCCCTGCTCAGCCGCTTCGCCGCCGCCCCCGCGCTGGCGGGTGCGCAGCGCCATGCCCTGGCGCTGCTGCGCGATCGGCCCGATCTCGATGTGGCCGAGGTGGCGCGCACGATCGGCTGGAGCCGCAAGCATCTCGCGAACCGGGTCCAGGATGCGGTCGGTGTCGGCCCGCGCTGCTGGCGGCGGCTGCTGCGCTTCGAACGCCTCGTCGCCGGGCTCGCCGAGGGCCCAGCGGCCGGCCTTGCCGGACTCGCCTTCGATGCCGGCTATTGCGACCAGTCGCACATGATCCGCGAGTTCCGCGAATTCGCCGGCCTCACCCCCGGCGACTATCTCGCCCGCGCGCTCGCCGATGGCGGAGGCCTGGTCGAAGCCTGAGGTTCGTTTGATCCAATACCGGCCCTCACGCCCCCCGCTAAGGGCAGTCGGGAAGGAGACAGACCATGACCAAGCAATCGATCATCCCCGCCCTGCGCTACGCGGATGCGCCCGGGGCCATCGAATTCCTCTGCACCGCCTTCGGGTTCGAGCGCCATGCCGTCTTCGCTGACGACAAGGATCCGACGATCATCCACCACGCCCAGCTGCGCCTCGGCAACAGCATGGTGATGCTGAGCTCGGCCCGCCCCGGCGAAACGACCGAGCTGTATCGCTGGAAGACCCCAGCCGAAGCCGGCGGCGTCACCGCGTGCATCGCCTGCGTGATCGACGATCCCGACGCGCATTTTGCCCGCGCAAAGGCGGCCGGCGCCGACATCGTCACGGAGCCGCACGACAATGAAGGCTATCCCGGCCGCAGCTACAATGTCCGCGATCCCGAAGGGCATGATTGGGATTTCGGCACTTATGATGCCTGGGCTGAGGGGTGAGGCGGGCAGTCGTTCGCGACCAAGCTAAACCGTCACCCCGCGCTTGTTCCGGTCCGCCGTGCCGCTCTTCTTGTCCCTCTCCCCTTGTGGGAGAGGGAAGGGGCCCGTGCGAAGCACGGGAAGGGTGAGGGGGACTCTCTTTTGGGCCAACGCCACCGAACCTCACTCCCCCTCATCCTCCCGTCGCTTCGCTCCTCCTTCCTTCTCCCACAGGGGGAGAAGGAGCAGTGCGTTGCCACCGCCTTCGCGCCATCCCCCATCGACACCCCCACCCCCGCCCGCTAAACCCCGCTCATGGCTACAGAACTCTATGATCTCACAATCCCCGTCTTCCTGCGGGGCTTCACCGCAATGTCCGCCTTCCTCGCCAAGGGCGAAGCCTATGCCGAGGAGAAGGGCATCGATCCCGCCGAGCTGCTGAACGCGCGGCTGATCGAGGATATGGGCCCGCTCACCAGCCAGGTGCAGCGCGCCAGCGATGCGGCGAAGTTCACGGCGGTGCGCATCGGCGGCATCGAGAATGTCGCGATGCCCGATGAGGAAACCAGCTTCGCCGATCTGCAGGATCGCATTGCGAAGACGCTCGCCTTCCTCAATGCAGTCCCGCGCGAGGCGATCGATGGCAAGGAGGATGCGAAGGTCGAACTCAAGCTGCCCAACCGCACGCTCGAATTCACCGGCCGCTCCTATGCGATCGGCTTCGTGCTGCCGAACTTCTATTTCCACGTAACGACCGCCTATGCCCTGCTCCGCCACAAGGGCGTGCCGATCGGCAAGATGGATTATCTCGGCGGCGTCTGATGCCGGTGCGGATACAGGCCCCAATGCTGGCCGCCGCTCTGTTGCTCGCGGGCTGCAGCGGCGGCAACAAGGCCGGCGGTTCTGACGATCTCGTCTACAAGCCCATCGCGCCGGACGTCTTCACGGTGGTGATCGATCCCAAGATCGACGTCTCCAAGGCGGAGGCCGCCTTCCGCAAATATTGCTACGACCGGCCAAGCTGCGTCATCTACGGCTGGACCAACCCAGCCGACGTCTCCCCCACCACGCCGCTGGACGACCCCCACTACCAGTCCCTCGCCGTCCGCTACGTCGCCCACGCAGTCGGCACAGACGACATGATGTGGGACTGCCTCCGCTTCCTCAAAGCCCGGGCGCCGTGTCTGCCCAAGGCGTGATGCGTGGGCGCGCTCTCACGTCTGCCTAGTCTTCCGCCCGCTCAAACTGGCTCGCGAATTTCACATTATAGGCGTGGAGCTCGCCCTCCGGCGTGATCACCATCTCGGTAATATTGGCGCGCTGAAAGCTGTCCTCGTTCGCTTCATCGTTGATTTTGAGGCTGACGGTCAGGGCGCCGTCATCCGTGTCGATGATCTTGTAATCATAGGCGACCGGCTGCCCGAAACAGGTGACCTCCCCACCCTCGACGATCAGCTCCGAAGCCGGGTCGTCCACATCGGTCCAGCGACCCTGCATCTCGCCTGGAAGCGGCACATCACGTCCAACTCGCTCCATTTGCTCGTCCTTCGGTCCATGGCTCACGCAGATTAGACCAGGGACACGCGCCCACAAGTGGATCTGCAGCAGCTTCCAATTTCGCCAACTGTCGTCGGGCGTTGCCCGGTAAGCGGACTTTCACCGGGCACTCTGGCGGCCGTCCACGAGACTAACGCGTGCTTCGGCATTCCGCGCGCAAAGATCGGACAGAGATGCTCGAAGCCGTGCCGCATCGAAATCGATCAATGGGAATATCGCGTCGTTCGGCAGAAACGTCGTGGATAACCCGCTTTGACCATCGATGATCACGTCAGGGAATAGCGGCGCCCCTATGGTGCTTTCAAAGGCGCCATCGCGGAACATCTGGCTTTGGATCAAGGCACCGCTCCACGCCTGATCACACATCCAGTCGGAGAGTGCGTTTACGACGCACAGATCGCAATAAACGCCCCCTGCTACGTCAAAAGCATCTGGCTCGAGCTGGAGACAGTCCATAATCGACGTCGCCGCCCTCCGGCGCGCGTCGGCAAATTGGACAAGATCAGCTTCATCCCACTCTTCGGATCCGGCAAAGCAAACCGTTACAGCGGCGTCGGCACGCAGGACGACTTTCGTGTTGAACGACGGATGCGACCGGGTTCGGGCAATGGCGAAGGTAACCGTGCCGAGAACAAGGTTGTGGAGGGCCGTTCCATCCCGGATCTCACCCGCATACATGCCAGGTCGCATGCGCACTTTGGCGACGTCGTCCAGATTCTTGCTCCACCCGCAGAATATCGCTGTGTGGTTGTAGCCGCCGGCGCTTGCATGCGCCAGCGACCCTCATTGTAGACTCACCAGCGCACAGCGGACAGTCTGAAATCCACGAATGCCGGAACACGTCCGGCATGACGGATTAGGGACGCCGGTTCACTCCACTAACCCGCCTGCAACGTCGGCAGTAGCTCATCGAGGCGCGACAGCGTCGACGCGATACCGCCCTCGAGCCCCATGTCGACGGCAGCCTGAAGCGATTCCGCCGAAGCATATTGAACGACGGTCGTCACCACCGTGCGCGTGTCCTGGTCGATGAAGCTGACCTCCTGATCCGAGCCGGGCAGGTCAGGATTGACGACGCCGGCCTCGTCGCAAAAGCCATCCCGCGCCGTGTAACCATCAATTGGGGTGATCGTCTTGTAATCCAGGCGGTTCCAGAAAACCTGGTTGTCGGGCGTGATCATGGCGAAGTGCCAATATCCGCCCTCGCGAAAATCCATGTGCCTGGTCTTCGTCGTCAACGGCTTGGGCGCGAACCATTGGTCGAGCAGCTCGCTCTTTGTGTAGCAATCCCACACGAGCTGCCGCCGCGCATTGAATTCGCGCGTCACGGTGATGGTGCTCCGGCTTTTGTCGGCCACAAATTCAAATCGCAGATCAGGCGCCATTGTCGTCTCCATTCAGTTTGGCGAGCAGGATATCGAGATTGCTGTATCGGCTTGCCCATTGGGCGCGCAGCTCGTCGAGCCAGCGCTCCGCCGCGGCGAAATTGTCGCGTTCCAGGCTGCATGTCCGGACCCGGCCTCGTTTGTAGGACCTGATCAGTCGCGATCTTTCCAGCACCGAGATGTGCTTGACGAAGGACGGCAGCGCCATGTCGAAAGGCCGCGCCAGTTCGCTCACCGTCGCCTCGCCCCGGCCGAGCCGCTGGATCACGGCCCGGCGCGTCGGGTCAGCGAGGGCGTGAAAAACGGAGTCGAGGACCATGGTTTGGTTAGCCATGCAGCTAAGTATCGCGAGTCCGATACTTAGGTCAATGGCTAAGTTTTGTTCCGTGGTAGCCGAGGGCGTGATCGCGCGGGCGTTTCCGCGCGATCTCCCGGGCGCTATTTCAGCGGCAGAAACAGCTCCACGATCACTTCATGTGCCGACACCTCCGGAATGAGCGAAAGCCGGCGCTGACAGTAGATCGGGAAGTCGCGGGCTTCCTCGCCGCTGGCCGGAAGCCAGTCGCGATAGAGATAGAGCGCGGCGGGCTCGAGATTGTTGGTATTGCCGGGATAGCGCAGCACTGCGCAGCGTCCGCCGGGGATCATACCGGCCTTCATCTGCTCGTCGTTCGGCTCGATCGGCTGGTCGGTCGCCACGCACAGGTCCATGCTGTAATCGGCCGGGTTCGCTGGCTCCCGTTCGGACCGGAACACCATGAAGCTTGAGCGACCTGTCTCGGGCGACAAGCCGTGCGCCCTGGACCAGGCGAGGAACMGCTCCCTGGTGGCGGGGATCGTCGCGCGGTCGCCGCGATGCTCGATCATCGCCACCGGCGTCGGCGGCACATCGCGGATCGTCACGTCATCAGGTTCGAAGAGTATCTGCATGAGCTTGCTCCTTGCTTTGTCGAATGGCCCAAAGGCCGCAAGCCACGATCCCCAATCGGGGGATTTCCGGAACGACGAAGGCGATTGCCCGAGCCGTTGCCGAAAGGCGCGGGCGAAGGCGTCCGGCGTGTGGTAACCGGCATCCATCGCGATATCGGTGACGCTTTGCGCACTCCCCTGCACCAGCCGGTGTGAAGCGCGCTTCATGCGGGCAAGCTGGACATAGCGGTGCACGGACACCTCGAACGTCGCCATGAACTGCCGGTGGAAATGGAATTTCGAAAAGGCGGCGATTCGGCTCACCGTTTCGAGGTCCAGGTCACCGTCGAGATGCGCGTCGATATAATCCAGCGCGCGCTGCATCCGGACCTGATAGTTCTGAAGCGCCGTCGTCATCGTCCCTTCCTTCGTGGCGGCTCCACCTAGTCGCTCAGGCCTGCAAGCTTCTCGTCCGATCTTGCGGTTTGGAATGGCCAGCGAAACACCTCGATCCAATCCGAAGCCCCTATATGCTGAAATCCCCTTTAGCCGCCCGACCCACCACCACTAAGACTGTCACCGCCATGACCGAGAAGCGCTCCTTCCCCCCGATCGTCACCCCCGACACCCGCCTGCTGGTCCTCGGCAGCCTCCCCGGCGACCGCTCGCTGGCGGCGCAGCGTTACTACGCCCACCCGCAGAACCAGTTCTGGCGCCTGATGTCCGACGTCATCGGGCGCGACCTCGTCGCGCTCGATTATGAAGCCCGCCTCGAGGCGCTGAAGGAGGCGCATGTCGGCCTGTGGGACGTCGTCGCCAGCGCCCGCCGCGAGGGCAGCAGCGACGCAGCGATCCGCGATCACATCGGCAACGATCTCCCCGCCCTCGCCGCCACCCTCCCCCATCTCCGCGCGGTCGCCTTCAACGGCGCCACCGCCTTCCGCCACGGCGCGAAGCAACTGGCAGGCGTGCCCGGCCTCGCCCTCATCCCGCTCCCCTCGAGCAGCCCGCTCCACACGGTCGGCGCTGCGGCCAAGCAGCCTGCCTGGAACGCTCTGCGGGAATATCTGGAGTGATTCCCCTCCCGCTTGCGGGGGGGGGGAGTAGCCACCTCGCCTCACACTAAAGTTCATGCTATGTTCTCAACGTGCCGGAATCAGAACCCCTCCTGCCCCCACGCCCGCTGCGCTGGCTGTTCCTCGATCTGAACAGCTATTTCGCAAGCGTCGAACAACAGCTCCAGCCTGAGCTCCGCGGCAAGCCAGTCCTCGTCGCGCCGGTGAACAGCGACACCACCGTCGCCATCGCCGCCTCGGTTGAGGCCAAGCGCTACGGCATCTCAACCGGCACCCCCGTATGGGAAGCCAAGCGCCTCTGCCGAGATCTGATCATCACGCCGGCCCGCCACGAAAAATATGTCGAATTCCACGACGCCATTATCGCCGAGATATGGAAGCACATCCCCGTCACGCGTGTCTGTTCGATCGACGAAGTCGCCTGTCGCCTGCTCGACAATGAGAACAGCGTGGAAGCCGCAACCGCGCTCGCCCACCGGATCAAGGCCGGCATCCGCGCCCATATCGGCGAGTGCATGACGAGCTCGGTCGGCATCGCTCCCAACCGCCTCCTCGCCAAGCTTGCGTCGGACATGCAGAAGCCAGACGGCCTCGTCGTCCTCCCCGCCGAGCAGCTCCCGGCGCGCCTCTTCGACCTGCCGCTGCGCGACATCGCCGGCATCGGGGCGAAGATGGAGCGCCGCCTCGCCCGCGACGGCATCAACGATATCCGCCAGCTCTGCGAACGCCGCCCGCGCGACGCCGGCACTGCCTGGGGCGGCACCAATGGCGATCGGCTCTGGTATCTCCTCCACGGCGTCGACCTGCCCGAGAAAGCCACGCAGAGCCGCTCGATCGGCCACAGCCATGTCCTCTCGCCCGGCAAGCGCGGGGTCGAGCCGGTCCGCCTCACCGCCCGCCGCCTCGCGCTGAAAGCCACCAGCCGGTTGCGTCGCAAAAGCTATCGCAGCCGGCTGCTGGTGCTCCACGCCCGCTTCGAGGACGATAAATCGACCTGGCGCGCCAGCATCAAATTGCCCGCCACCCAGGATAGCTTCGCCGTGCTGGCCGGACTCGAAGCGCTTTATCCGCGCCTGGTCGAAGCCGGGCGAAAACGACCAGGCGATTTTCAAATCCGCATGGTCGGCGTCACCCTCGCCGAGATCGAGCCGGTGGCGGGCGAGCAGGATTCGCTCTTCGCGCTGCTCGACCCAAACGATCCGCTCGCGCGCGAAACCCGCACCCTCTCGCTCAGCCGCGCGATGGACCGCATCAACGAACGCTTCGGCCGCAACGCGGTCAGCGTCGGCCCGCTGCATGGTGGCCGAATCGATCGGGTCGGCACCAAGATCGCCTTTGGACGCATCCCGGAGCTGAGTGAATTCCATGAATGACCGGGTCTGAATCTGTCGCAAAAAATGACAATTTTGTTGCGGCGCAATAAAAATGTTGCGGCTGACGACAGGATCGGGCCTCGCCCCCTTGACGGCGGGGTCCCTGTAGGCAAAGCACGGCCTGCTATGATCCTTCGCACCCTCCCCATCGCCGCCGTCGCGCTCTTCGCGCTCTCGGCCTGCAACAACGCTCCAGAGAAGCCCGTTGAGGTTACGTCGGTCGCCGACGATCCCCAGGCGGCCGCGGTGCACAATCGCCCGATGGCGGAGCTGCCGCCTCCCATCAAGGCGGACGTCACCTTCCGCTGCAAGGACAACAGCCTCGTCTATGTCATCTTCTTCGAAGGTGACAAGGTGGCCATGGTCAAGACGGCCAAGGACGGCAGCTCAACCAGGCTGACGGCCGAGAAGGCCGGCGATCCGCTGAAGGCCGAGGGCTATTCGCTCACCGGCACGCCGAAGAACATCACCCTCACCGCACCGGGCAAGGGCACGCTCACCTGCAAGGCCTGAGGCCCTTCTTCCAAAAATCCAACACGGCCGGCGGAGCGATCCGCCGGCCGTTTTCATGTCCGGAACAGTTGCCTAGCCCGGCCCACTCCGGCACGATGCACCGTCCTTGCCAGGAAGGAACCAGCGTGGCGACGATCGCGATCTATAGCCTGAAGGGCGGCGTCGGAAAGACGACGCTGGCGGTCAACCTCGCCTGGTGCTCGGCCACCCTCTCCGCCCGCCGCACGCTGCTCTGGGACCTCGACCCACAGGCGGCGAGCAGCTACCTGCTGTCCAGCCATAAGCCCAAGGAACAGGCCCAGTCAGTCTTCTCCAAGGACGTCGAGCCCTCCAAGCTCGTCCACCACACCGCCATCGATCGCCTAGACCTGATTGCCGCCGACGCATCGCTGCGCGGCCTCGATCTGCTCTTCCACGAGCTCGACAAGAAGAAGCGTCTGCAGAAGCTGCTGACCGGTCTGCGCGACCCCTATGACCGTATCCTCCTCGATTGCCCGCCGGGCCTGACTGAAACCAGCGACCAGGTAATGCGCGCGGCCGATCTGATCGTCGTCCCCGTCATTCCCTCGCCCTTGTCCGAGCGCGCCTATGCCGAGGTGGTGAAGCATCTTGATGGCCATCTTGGCTCGAAGGGGGCGCAAGTGCTCCCGGTCCATTCGATGGTCGATCGCCGCCGCAAGCTGCACGCCGAGGCGCTGGCCCGCCACCCCGACTGGCCGGTCATCCCCATGGCGAGCGTCGTTGAGTCGATGGCCGCGCGCCGCGCGCCGGTCGGTGCCTTCGCCGGCAAATCGGCGGGCGGCCAGGCCTTCGCCCAGCTCTGGCAGGCGATCGAGCGCAGGCTGGCGAGGTGAGGGTGCGAGCCACATGAAGACGGGGCCGCTCGACGAGGTGGCCGGCTTCGCGCCGCTCGACCCGCAGCTGGTGCTGGGCGCCTATTCGGTCGGCGTCTTCCCCATGGCCGACTCGCGCGATGCAGACAGCGTCTATTGGGTCGAACCCAATGAGCGCGCGATCCTGCCGATTGACGGCTTCCACCTCTCCCACTCGCTGCGCAAGACCCTGGTCTCTGATCGCTTCCATGTCACAGCGGACGCCGCCTTCGAACAGGTGATCGCGCTCTGCGCCGAAACCGCAGAGGACCGCAGCGACACCTGGATCAACCCGCAGATCGAGCGCGCCTCGATCGAGCTCCACCGCCTCGGATTCGCTCATTCGATCGAGGTTTGGGACGGCGACCGGCTCGCAGGCGGCCTCTATGGCATTGCGCTTGGCCGCGCCTTTTTCGGCGAGTCGATGGTCAGCCGCGCACGCGATGCGTCGAAGATCGCAATGGCCTGGCTGGTCGCGCGGTTGAAGGTCGGTCGATTCACTTTGCTCGACTGCCAGTTCATGACGCCCCATCTCGCCTCGCTCGGCGCGATCGAAATCCCGCGTCGGACCTATGTCGGCCTGTTGTCTGCCGCGGTCGACGGCGTCGTCGGCGCAGGCGCTACGGCGGCCGGCGCGGCGGCGTCAGGCGATTTCTTCGCGCTCGACCGGGGCGCTGAATCATGGCCCGCGCTATCCCCGGCTGGAACCGAATCCGGGCCGGCAGACGGGAAGGTCATCGCGCAGCTCTTGGTCCATACGTCATAGACCGGGTGCTGAACGACGTTCAGCGATGGCCGCTCCTTGTAAAGCCAGCCCGAAAACACCCGCTTCCAGCTCTTGTCGAGCTGCTCGATATCGACCTGCACAAAGGCGCCGGTATAATGTTCCTGCTCCCAGGGCGCGGTCTGCTCACAGGCGCGCAGACGGATGATCACGTCACCGATCCGGGTCGCCTCGCCGGGTTTCAGCGTGA
This sequence comes from Sphingomonas sp. P3_C5, assembly GCF_056402635.1. Taxonomy (NCBI): domain Bacteria; kingdom Pseudomonadati; phylum Pseudomonadota; class Alphaproteobacteria; order Sphingomonadales; family Sphingomonadaceae; genus Sphingomonas; species Sphingomonas sp. P3_C5. The sequence continues at coordinate 314,128 of NZ_JBFUHA010000004.1, read as the reverse complement.
CCTCGCGGGCAATGCCGTTGCGCTTGTTGAGGAGGCCAAGCACCGCGACGCGCTGCGCCATCGGCGTCGCACCCTGCGACGGATCGACGCTGGCGGGCAGATCGACCGTGACGACATCGGACGAAGCAGGCTCCTCATCGAGCGCGGTATGCGGGGTAGGCTTGGGGCCGGGCGCCTCGTCCTTCTTGCCGCAGCCAGCAGTCGCGAGCAGCGCCGCGATCGCCGCGCCACCCACCAGCCGCCGGATCACGCTTCAGGCGTCCAGGCTTCGTAATCGCCCGTCGCAGCGGCCCGACGACCGCCCTTCTCGAGCGCGCCGGGCGGGCGATAGGCGAGCGCTGTGCCGGTGAGGTTGGGCATCGCCGGTTTCTCCCAGACGCGCGGCGCGGGCAACGACCGCTCGGGCACGTCGTCGACCTGGTGGTGAAGCCAGCCAAACCACTCGGGCTCGACCCGGCTTGCATCATTGGCGCCGGAATAGATCACCCAGCGGCGCGTAATGCCATTGGGGTCAGTACCGCCCTCATAATAGACATTGCCAAGGCCATCCGACCCCACCCGCGTCTTCCCGCGCAGGCCAAGCATGGTGCCGAAGGTGGCGCCGTTCCACCAGGTGAAGACTTTTCCGAGGACGCTCATGCTGAGCCGCTTACAAGCTGGCTGGCGGACGGGCAACTATCGTGAATCGAGTGACGCGAAATTCGGCCGCTCACTTGCGCCCAGCCGCCAGCACCGCAGTCGCAACCCCGTCTACCACAGCCGGATCGATCGCGAGGCTCGCATCGCCATAGGTCGCGAAATTGGCCGCCATCGTGTCGCCCGCCACCGGCTTCAGCACATGGTTGACGCCAGGGACGATCACCAGCTTCGCCGACAGATGTGCATTTTTGAGGATCGAGGCGTCTTCGAGCGTCACCTGCAGATCGCGATTGCCCTGCAGCACCAGCATCGGCCCCTTATACGCCGCCGCCAGTTTTGCAGGGTCGTAGCGGAAGAAGTCGATCAGATAGGCCTGCACCTTGGTGGCGAATATCGGTGCGAGCGCTGGGTGCAGGCCCGCGGGGTCGAACGTCTTGCCCGCTTCGAGCGAATCGATGGCGGCGAGCGCCTGACCCAGCACMGGCGCGTTGGCTGGATTGGCCTTGAATTGCTGACGCATCACATCGGCAAGCGGACGCCCCATCGCCGCAACGAGCAGCAGGCCGCAGATATCGGGCGCCGATTGCGCGGCGACGAGCGCAACCAGTCCGCCCTCGCTGTGCCCCAGCACCCAAACACATTGGGCACCGGTGCGCTTGCGGATTGCAGCAATCCAGCTGCGGACATCGCCGGCATAATCAGCGATCGTCACGTCATTCGGGTCAGCGACAGCGCCATGGCTGCCGAACATGCCGCGCTTGTCGATCCGGACGCTGGCGATGCCGCGTGCGGCAAGCCCGACCGCGAGCTGGCGATAGACGCCACCCCTGACTCCCAGCGGATTGTCCCCGTTGCGGTCAGTCGGGCCCGAGCCCGGAATGACAAGAACGACCGGCGCACCCGCCGCGCCTTCGATCATGGTACCGGCCAGCGGCCCCTGCGGCCCAGGCGCCTCGATCGCCACCTCCGGTGCGCTTTGCTGCGCCGATGCTGCGCCGGAGGACAGCATGGTGAGTGCCGCAAAAGCCCCACCCGCACTGCGGCACGCCGACCGGACCAGGCTCTTGCGACTCATCCTGCTACCTCAACGATTGCGATATCATGATATCATAATTATATCATGATCACCATCGCGGCAAGGCTCCGATGCGATCAATTCTTGCCTTGGCCGGGCCAGGTCACCTTGTCCCCCTCGGCGATGCCGAGTTCAGCCGCACGGCCGCCATTGAGCTCGAGAACGGCCGAGACGGGTTCACCCGACGGAATCTTGTCCTCGGAGAAAGGCACGGCGTTCTCGGCGATATGAGCAATCGTCCCGTCGGTGCGGATAAAGATGATGTCGAGCGAACTCGGCGTGTTCTTCATCCAGAAGGTCGCCTCGCGCGGCGCGCCGCCGTCGGGTGGATAGGGCGCGAAGATCATACCGCCATCCTTCGGGATATTGGTGCGGAACATCAGCCCGCGCTCCTGTTCGGCCGCAGTTTTGGCCACCTCAACGATGAAAGCATGCGCGCCGTTGCTGCTGGTGATGGTCAGCGGGACCGTCTGCGCCGCTTGTTTCGGGGCCGAGGCAGCTGCGTCGCCGCCGCCGGAGCACGCGCTGAGCGATACCGTGGCCAGCGCGAGCGCGGCCGCGAAATTCCTGAACATCATGCCGGACTCAGCCTTCCTCTTCGACCACCACCGCGAGTGGCCCCTTGCGGCCCTCGACGACGCGCGCCAGCAACGGCTGGTCGGGCTCGACCTCGACGATACCGGCACGCCGCAGCGTTTCCATATGGACGAATATATCCGCGGAATCGGCGTCGCGCACCAGGAATCCATAGCCCTTCAGCCGGTTGAACCATTTGACCCGCACCGGCTCGAACGGTCCGGCATCCTCGATCAACGCCCCGGGGTCGCCGCGGTCATTGCCCGCCCGGCCGCGTGGCTCGGTCTCAATGGCATTGCTCAGATCGATCGACAGGATCTCGCTCGCCTGCATGCCGCGCTCGCGCCTGACCGCGAGGCAAGTGACGCGCGCCCCCTCCGGCAGGCTGCGACGCCCATGCGCCTGCAGGACCGAGAAATGGATGAGAATATCCCCGATGTCAGCATCGTCAGCGACGAGAAAGCCGAAGCCGCGCGTCACATCGAACCACTTCAGTGTGCCCGAAAGCGACAGAGCGCCGGGCTCCGACTCAATCTCCGGCACAGCCTCGTCCCATGTCCGGCCCCCATATGCCGGTTGCAGATCGTTACGCACAACAACCAGTCCCCCGAGCCCCAGTTCCCCGGGGCATTGCTAGCACGACATGGTGAATAGGACAAAAGCGACGTTTTGAACCAATTTTCACTTGAGCTGGTCGATATCCTCACCCGGCGCCATCGACGCAATCCGGCGTGCAAGCGTGAAATCATGGCCACCCCGGATCATCGCGGCGATCTGCTTTTCGCGCTGCGGCCGATCCGGTGCCACGCTCGCAAATGGCCCGATCCGGCGCTTCCGCGCGAAGGTGAGCGCTGCATCGAGCGTCCGCGCCTCGATCGCGGGAGCAAGCGCCTCCGCGTCTTCACTGCCGATCCCGACCTGGTGAAAAACCCCCGCTACCCTCCTCTTCCCAAGACCCCGGCGCGCCATCGCGCTCGCGCGCGCCTCGCCAAAGGCCCGATCATCAATATAACCAAGGCCGGCGAGCTTCTCGGCAAGTGCAGCCGGATCGGCTGCATCCCCTTCCCAGCCGCGTTCGCGAATCTTGCGGACGAGATAAGAAACGAGTCGCGCCCTGGTCGTTGCAAAGCGTTCGACATAGCGAAGTGCCAGCCGATCGAGCGCCGCTGCGTCGAGCGGCGGAGGAGGGCGACGGTCTCGCTTGGTCCCCGCAGAAGAAGGCGCGAAAGGCATGGCCATCATTGTGCCACACTCGGAACGGATTTTGAACGCTTGCAAGCGGCAGAGATGCAGGCTTGAAAAAGGAGCGGTCTTTGGGGAAAGGCCGTTATCAAGGGCGCAAAAAGAAGATGGTGAGTGATGTTCTGGAATCGGACAGGCTGTTGGCCCCGGGGGCCGCGGTGACACCGACCGCGACCGAGGATAGCCTCGTGCGCCGTTTCGCCGATTTCGAAACCCTGGGTGACGCGCTGGATTATGCGGCAAGCGGCGCGCGGGGCCTGAATTTCCACGATGCGCGCGGTGCGCTCGTTCGCCCCTATCCCTTTGCCGAACTGCGCACGGATGCGCTTGCGATGGCGTATCGGCTGATCGCCGCCGGCGTTAAGCCCGCGGACCGCATCGCACTGGTCGCCGAGACGAGCGCTGAGTTCGCCACTTTGTTCTTCGGCGTGATCTATGCGGGCGCGTGGCCGGTGCCGCTGCCTCTGCCGACATCGTTCGGCGGGCGCGATTCCTATATCGAGCAGCTTCGCGTCCAGCTCGGCAGCTGCGACCCGACGATGCTGATCTACCCGCCCGAGCTCGGCCAGATGGCAGGCGAGGCGGCGCGCCTCGTCGGCACCGAGGGTGTGGCCTGGGACGAACTGATTGCCCGCCCTGCGATCGAGACGGCGCTGCCGGCCGCGAAGGGCAGCGACATTGCCTATCTGCAATATTCCAGCGGATCGACCCGCTTCCCGCACGGCGTCGCGATCACGCATCACGCCCTGCTCAACAATCTCGCCGCGCATGGCCATGGCATGGAACTGCAGGGAAGCGATCGCTGCGTCTCCTGGCTGCCCTGGTATCACGACATGGGGCTGGTCGGCTGCTTCCTGTCGCCAGTCGCCAACCAGGTTTCGACCGATTACCTGAAAACCGAAGATTTCGCGCGGCGCCCGCTCGCCTGGCTCGACATGATCAGCCGCAACCAGGGCACCACCCTCTCCTACTCGCCAACCTTCGGCTACGATATCTGCGCACGCCGCATGTCGAGCCAGACCAAGGCGAGCGACCGGTTCGACCTGTCGCGCTGGCGCGTCGCCGGTAACGGTGCCGATATGATCCGCCCAGACGTGATGCAGAATTTCGTCGACGCCTTTGCCGATGCGGGCTTCAAGGCGAGCGCCTTCCTGCCGAGCTACGGTCTGGCCGAGGCGACGCTTGCGGTCTCGATCATGCCGCCGGGCGAGGGCATCCGCGTCGAGCTGGTCGAGGAGACTCAGCTGTCCGGTGTCGCAGCCGGCCGCGATCGGCCGCAGCGTTACCGCGCGCTCGTCAATTGCGGCAAACCGGTGCGCGACATGAAGGTCGAGATTCGCGAGGAAGACGGCACCCCGCTTCCCGAGCGCGCGATCGGCAAGCTCTGGTGCTCGGGTCCTTCAGTGATGGTGGGTTATTTCCGCGATCCGGATGCGACCGCTGCCTGCATGACCGACGGCTGGCTCGACACCGGCGACATGGGATATCTGTCTGACGGTTATGTCTATATCGTCGGCCGGGCCAAGGATATGATCATCATCAACGGCCGCAATCACTGGCCGCAGGACATCGAATGGGCAGTCGAGCAGCTGCCCGGTTTCAAGGCGGGCGACATCGCCGCCTTCGCGATTACCACGCCAGGCGGCGAGGAAACCCCCGCCGTGCTCGTCCAGTGCCGCAGCTCTGACGATGCCGAACGGGTGCGGCTGCGCGAGGAAATTCGCGAGCGCGTGCGCTCCGTCACCGGCATGAACTGCGTGATCGAACTGATCCCGCCGCGCACGCTGCCGCGCACCAGCTCGGGCAAGCTCAGCCGCGCCAAGGCGCGAAACCTCTATCTCAATGGCGAGATCAAGCCCTACGATATCGCCGCCTGAGTCGAATTCTGGCGGCTGCGGGAGCTCGATTCGCCGTTCAGGCACCTCATTTTTCATGCGGCGTGAAGGCTTTTTCCAGCCGGCATGGCTGTATTTCGGCGCAAATTTCAAAAAAATGCTTCGAATCGGCGCGAACCTAACCATCCGCTAACCACCTCGCGGTTATTTCGGATTGTGTGAGCACCGAACCATCCTCCCAATTCGCCAAGCCAAGGCTTGATGTGCGTGCGCTGCTCGGCCTGTATGATCCGGCCGACTCGACCGACTGGGGCCCGATTCGAGCGGCTCAGCTCAATGCGGGCGGGCAGCTCGCCTTGTTCCTGCTCGGCGCCAATGTCATCGCCGCGATGCTTGTAACGTTGGTGCTTCAGCGGGTCGCGCCGCTCTGGCTGTTGGCGAGTTGGGGTGCGATTGTCGCGGCTATCGCCGCCACCATTACCTTCCGCCGACTCGCCGCGCGCCAGCGCACCTCGCAGACCGCGACGGTTGGCGATGTCCGCGACACGGTGGCCGAAGGCATCGCCCTCGCCGCGATCTGGTCGCTGCCCGAGCTTATTTTCGGCGCCTATGCCGGCCCCACTACCGCGCTCAACCTGTGGATCGTCGTATCGCTGCTGATGACTGCCTCGGCGGTTGCGATGGCCGCATTGCCGCTTGCGACTCTGGTCTTTCTGGGCATCCTCGGAACCGCGCTCTCGACCATGATGTTTTTCGTCGGCGGTCCGCTTCTGGCTGCGATCGCGCTGTTTTTCACCGCCCTGCTGATGATCAGCTGCTTCGGGCGCGGCAAGGCGTTGGTCGTGATCCGCGCGGGCGAGATCGCGCTTGCCGAGCGCGATGAGACGGTCAGCCTCTTGCTGCGCGAGTTCGAAGCCCATGAAGGCAACAGCGCAGACTGGCTGTGGGAAACCGACATCAACCGCCGCATCGTTCGTGCCGCGCCGCGCTTTGCGCATTCGCTGGGGCTCAATCCGCTCGAGGTGAACGGGATGCCGTTCCTGCAGATGCTGGCGGGCCCGACCTGGGAAGCCGGCAATTTCTCCCCCGGCCTGCGGACCCTGGCGGCGAAATTGAAGGACCGGACTGCATTCCGCGACCTGCTTCTCCCGGTCGAGGTCAATGGCGAGCAACATTGGTGGGAAATGGCCGCCACGCCTCGGTTCGACGATACGGGTGCGTTTGTCGGTTTCCGTGGCGTCGGCTCGGATGTCACTGAACAACGCGCCTCGGAAGACAAGATCAGCCGGATGGCGCGCTACGACACGCTGACCGGCCTGCCCAACCGGCTGCTGATCAACGAGACGCTCGCCCAGGCAATGGCCGATGCGGAGAAATGGGGCAGCCGCTGCGCCTTCATGATGGTCGACCTCGACCGCTTCAAGGCGGTCAACGACACGCTCGGCCACCAGATCGGTGATCGGCTGCTCAGCCGGGTTACCGAACGGCTCGGCCAGATGATGTCCGAAAATGAAGTGATCGGCCGGTTGGGCGCCGACGAGTTCGCGGTCGTGGTGCGCGAAGCATCCGATAGCGCGCGAGTCGAGAAGCTTGCGCAGACCATTATCGAAACGCTGTCGCGGCCCTATGACATTGACAAGCATACGCTTTATGTCGGCGCGAGCATCGGTCTCGCAACGGGTCCGCGCGACGGGCGGACCGCTGAGATGCTGATCCGCTCGGCCGACCTCGCGCTGTGTCGCGCGAAGGATACCGGCGGCGGTATCGTCCGCAACTATGAGCCGCAGCTCCATGTCGATGCCGAGGAGCGCCGCGTTCTAGAAATGGCACTGCGCAAGGCCGTGCAGAACAACGAGTTGCTTCTGCATTATCAGCCTGTCGTCTCCGCCGACACGGGCGATCTCACTGGCTTCGAGGCATTGCTGCGCTGGACTCATCCGGAGCTCGGCCCGATCTCCCCGATGAAGTTCATCCCGCTGGCCGAGGAGGCCCGGCTGATCGGACCGATCGGCGAATGGGTGCTGCGGACGGCGTGCGACGAGGCGGCACGCTGGACCTCGCCCGCGCGGGTCGCAGTCAATGTTTCCCCCGAGCAGCTCCACAACCCGACCTTCGTCTCGGTCGTCGCGTCGGCGCTCGCCAATAGCGGCCTGCCCGCGGAACGGCTCGAGCTCGAGGTAACCGAGAGCGTCTTCATGCGCGAGGGCACCGGCGCCACGAAAGTGCTGGAGCGCATCCTCGATCTCGGCGTTCGCCTCAGCCTCGATGATTTCGGGACTGGCTATTCCTCGCTCGGCTATCTCAGCCGGACGCGTTTCTCGTCGATCAAGATCGATCGCAGCTTCGTCCAGGGCGCCTCCAAGGGCGTGCCCGAGGCGATCGCGATCATCCGTGCGGTCGTAGCACTCGCGCAGAGCCTCGGCATGGCGACAACGGCTGAAGGCGTCGAGACCGAGGAGGAGCATTTGATGGTCAAGGGTCTCGGTTGCACCAAGGTGCAGGGCTATTATTTCGGCCGCCCCCTGCCGGTCGAAGAAGCCCGCGTGATCGCGAACCGCAACTGGAACAAGGCGGTAGCGGCGTAAACTGCCCGCCGACTGCATCGACCGTCCCAGTTTCAGTTCGCCAATCCCGCTAACGTCTTGCCCGGGCGACCGCGCCGCGCTAAAGCCCGCCACCGCACAGGGGTGTAGCTCAGTTGGTTAGAGCGTCGGTCTCCAAAACCGAAGGCCCTCGGTTCGAGTCCGAGCTCCCCTGCCACCATCCATATAAGAACGCCCCATAAGTCGAGCGGCGTGGCGTTGGCGGGTATTACGTAATCATGCGATGATGCGAAATACGCTAAGGCATTACCACAGGACAGGATGCCGCGACAGGGCGAGCATGTTGACCGCAGAAGATGTCCAATGCCGAGAACCGCAATGAATGCGCCGTCTATTCTTTATAGAATGGCACGAAATGAAGAAGTTTCGGCGCCCCGCGAGCCCGGGATTGTCATAGCCAAGGGCCCGTTTATCTTCATGGCCTACGGATATTTGTCCCTGCCGCCGGAGACGCGCAGCGCCGCCTGGATCAATTGCCCCGATGGGGACGTGCTGCCGGGCGAGATAGAGGCCGTTATGCAGCAATGGCACCAGCACGCGCAGTTCACCCCCGACGCCAGGTGAGGTTTCGTGCCCGCAGGCATATGGGCCGATCTTTCCCCCCTCTTCTCTTGCTTTCCGGGCGCACCAGCGCTATCTGCGCGGTCAATCCGAAATCGAGGATTGGACGGCGCCGGTTCCTTTGGACCGGGCAGCGGTCCCATGCCTCGATCTCTCGGCGTTTAAAAAGCGAGCTGAACAGCGTGAAAACCACACCCCTCGAGTTCTTCAACCAGGTAAAGGCGGAGACCAAGAAGGTCGTCTGGCCGACCCGGCGCGAGACAGTCATGACCGGGGTGATGGTGATGATCATGACCACGCTGCTGGCCGTCTTCTTCTTCGGGATCGACACGATCTTCGAGGCGATCGTGAAGATGCTGCTCAGCCTCGCGAACTGAATTTGGGACGACACATGGCGCGCTGGTACATTATTCACGCTTATTCCGGGTTCGAGGGCAAGGTGCGCGACTCGATCATGGCCGAGGCTACCCGCATGGGTCTCGACGCGCTCGTCGAGCAGATCGAAGTGCCGACCGAGACGATCACCGAGGCCCGCCGCGGCAAGAAGGTCTCGGTCGAGCGCAAGTTCATGCCCGGCTACGTCCTCGCAAAGCTCAACATGAACGACGACGTCTATCACCTGGTGAAGAACACCCCAAAGGTGACCGGCTTCCTCGGATCGATGGGCAAGCCCCAGCCGATCAGCGAGACTGAAGCTGCGCGGATGCTGAATTCGAAGGACGAGGCAGCCGCCGCGCCGAAGCAGAAGATGAAGGTCGATTACGAGATCGGCGATTCGGTGAAGGTGCTCGACGGCCCGTTCGCGAGCTTCAACGGCATCGTCGAGGAGCTCGATTTCGATCGCAGCCGCGTCAAGGTGTCGGTCTCGATCTTCGGCCGTGCGACGCCGGTCGAGCTGGAATTCGAACAGGTCGAACGGGCGAAGTAATTCGTCCGTCGCCCCGGCGGAGGCCGGGGCCGCTGCGTTGTAAAGCGCAGTGGCTGAAACTCAGCGGTCCCGGCCTTGGTCGGGACGACGCGGGAGGCGGTCTTCGGACCACCGTCAACACCGCTAAACTTGAACCGGCCAGGGCGCGTCAGCGGTCTGGCCATCTACAGAGTGAGTGAAACATGGCAAAAAAGATTACCGGCTATATCAAGCTGCAGGTGCCAGCCGGCGCCGCCAATCCGTCGCCGCCGATCGGCCCGGCGCTTGGCCAACGCGGCGTGAACATCATGGAATTCTGCAAGGCGTTCAACGCCCAGACCGGCGACCAGGAAAAGGGCACGCCCCTTCCCACCGTCATCACCGTCTATGCGGATCGCAGCTTCTCGTTCGAGACCAAGACGCCGCCGGCGTCCTATCTCATCAAGAAGGCGGCTGGCCTGAAGTCGGGCTCGAAGGAGCCGGGCAAGCTCTCGGCCGGCAAGATCAAGCGCTCGATCCTGAGCCAGATCGCCGAGACCAAGATGAAGGATCTGAACGCCAACGATATCGACGCGGCAACCCGCATCATCGAAGGCTCTGCCCGCGCGATGGGCCTCGAAGTGGTGGAGGGCTGAGATCATGGCAAAGCTGACCAAGAAGGCGAAGACTCTCGCCACGACGATCGACCGCGAGAAGCTGCACGGCGTCGATGAAGCGATCGCACTGGCCCGTGCCAATGCGACCTCGAAGTTCGACGAGACGATCGAAGTCGCCGTCAACCTCGGCGTCGATCCCCGCCACGCCGACCAGATGGTCCGCGGCGTCGTCACCCTGCCCAAGGGCACCGGCAAGACGGTCCGCGTCGGCGTGTTCGCCAAGGGCGCCAAGGCTGACGAAGCTCGTGAAGCTGGTGCTGACGTTGTCGGCGCTGAGGATCTGATGGAGATCGTCCAGGGCGGCACGATCAATTTCGACCGCTGCATCGCGACCCCGGACATGATGGGTGTCGTCGGTCGTCTCGGCAAGATCCTTGGGCCGAAGGGCATGATGCCCAACCCGAAGCTCGGCACCGTGACGATGAACGTTGCTGAAGCCGTGAAGGCTGCCAAGGGCGGCCAGATCGAATATCGCGTCGAAAAGGCCGGTATCATCCATAGCGGCATCGGCAAGGCAAGCTTCCCGGCCGAAGACCTGCGCGCGAACTTCGACGCGCTGGTCGATGCGCTGGTCAAGGCCAAGCCCGCGGGTGCCAAGGGCAAATATGTCCGCAAGATTGCGGTCAGCTCGACCATGGGCCCAGGCATCAAGGTCGACACCGCCGAGGTGGCTTCGGCCTGATCTTCGGCACGATCGATAGAAATGCGGAGGGCCGGAGGAAACTCCGGCCCTTTTGCTTATTCAGTGCAGTGATTGACTCGCCCAGTCTGAGCAGGAATCCTCGCGCGCTCGGATGAGAGGATTTTAGTGACCAATCGCCTCGCGACTGCTGCGGTGCTGCCCAATGCGGGTGTGCCGACGCGTGTGAGTGCGCTGGTCTTCGCCGCCAAAGCGAACCTGCTCCGCGCGCGGCGCGCCCTGCGGGACGTGACGCCGGGCCTCGCACCCCTGCGCCACACCCGCGCCGCCGACCTGGTGGACGCGCCGATCCTGGCGACGGTTCGCACGCCGCTCTGGACGAGCGCGGGCGGCGAGAAGGACCGGCTGCTCAACGCCGGCAAGATCCAGAATCTGCGCTCTGCCTTGCGCGGCCTGGACGGGATCGAGGTCGAGGCTGGTCGCACACTCAGCTTCTGGCGCCAGGTCGGCCGTCCCGTCCGCCGGCGCGGTTTCGTCCCGGGCCGCGAGCTGCGCGAGGGCTGCATGATCGCGACGATCGGCGGCGGGCTGTGCCAGCTCTCCAATGCGCTGTACGATGCCGGGCTTCAGGCCGGGCTCGAGATCGTCGAGCGCCATGGCCATACCCGCATCGTCCCCGGCTCACGCGCCGCGGCAGGGCGCGACGCCACCGTGTTCTGGAATTATCTCGATCTCCGGATGCGCGGGCCAAGGCCGTTCCGGATCGAGGCACGCCTGACTGCAGACGATCTCGAGCTGACGATCCGCGGCTACGGCCCGCAAACAGACGCGCCCGAGCCGAATTTCTTCGCAGGGGTGGCAGCGCATGATTGCCTGAGTTGCGGACAGGCCACCTGTCATCGCCACAATCCGGACAGCGAGACCGCCGCGCCGCCAACCGCCTGGCTGGTCGATGGAGCGACACCGGAATTCACAGCTTTGTGCCGAAAGCGTGCCGGCCCCGATGACAGGCTCCATCTCGCCACCCGCCGCTTCGGCGCAAGCGCCCGCGCATGGCCCCGCCTCGGCGCGGAGCAAACCGCCGATCTCGCCGCCATCCGCCGCTCGCTTGCCCTCCGCGCAGCGCCGGCGAGAACACCCCGCGCGGGCCTGCTGCTCGCCGCCGATGCGCGCCTCGCCGCCGCGCATGCCCGGCGCCTCTCGCCGGACTATACGCACCTGATCGTCGCGCAGGCGCTTCTTCCCCATCTGTGGCTCTCCGGCGCGCTGCAAGGCCGCAGCTTCGAGGTTCTGATGGACCGGCTGCCGATGAGCGTACTTCACAGCGCGCTGGACGAAGCCCTTGGGCGCCATCCCGAAAGCACCACCCTCGGCGATTTTCGCGCTCCCGATCTGATCGTGACAGCGGAGCGCGAGGCATTGGGAGCGGCAGCCGGCCTGATCACCGCACACCGCGCCGTGGCCGCGCTGTTCCCGACCGATCGTGTCGAGCTTCTGGACTGGGAACCTGCCACACCCCTCACGGCGCAGCGAGGCGGCCGGACATTCCTCTTCGCCGGCCCTGCCCTCGCCCGCAAAGGCGCCCACGCCATGCGCGAGGCAATGCAGGGCCTCGACATCGAGCTCCTGATCCAACGCGGCGCTGACGAAGAACCCGGTTTCTGGTCCGGCCTGAACGTCCGCCTCCTCCGCCCGCACGAGGAGCCGCCTGAACTCGCCGGGGTAGTCCTCCCTGCCCTTGTCGAACATCGGCCGCACACCCTATTGCGAGCGCTCGCGGCGGGATTGCCAGTCATCGCGACAGCGGCATGCGGGCTGCCGCCCCAGCCCGGACTGGCACTGGTGGCACCCGATGACAGCGACGCACTGCGCGCGGCGCTGCTCGCGATAATGCCGGCGATCTGACGCCCGAGATTGACTTTCCCGCCAACCTCGCTAACAGCGCCCCCTCGCTCGCCAGACGTTCGCGTCTGACGAGTCACCGTCCGAGACAGTGGGTGGCCGGAATCCTCCGGCCTTAATCTCCCACCGAGACGGGGAATGGAATTTTAGCCGCTCGCGCCCAGGCGCGACGGTCTGCTGTTCGCTCATGCGCTCAGTTCCCATGCCCCAATCGACGGACAACCCGGATGCGCGGGTTAGTCGCGCCTCCGGTTCAACCGGCCCACTGGCTTCGGCCAGCGGGTCAGACACGTGGAGAATGGCATGGATCGTGCTCAAAAGACCGAGCTCGTCGCCGAACTGAACCGCACCTTTTCCGAGGTCGGCGTGGTGGTCGTCACCCGCAATCTCGGTCTCACCGTCGCACAGTCCACTGTGCTGCGGAACAAGATGCGCGACGCCGGCGCGACCTATAAGGTCTCGAAGAACAAGCTTGCCAAGATCGCGCTCGACGGCACCGACTATCTCTCGCTGGGCGATCTGCTCACCGGGCCGGTAGGCCTTGCCACCTCGATCGATCCGGTCGCCGCAGCCAAGGTTGTGGTCGATTTCGCGAAGACGAACGACAAGTTCGAAATCGTCGGTGGATCGATGGGCGCGACTGTCCTCGACGTCGAAGGAGTGAAGGCGCTCGCATCGCTGCCCTCGCTGGATGAACTGCGTGCCAAGATCCTGGGCCTCCTGGTTGCACCCGCAACCAAGCTCGCGACCGTCACCCAGGCTCCCGCGGCTCAGCTCGCACGCGTGCTCATGGCCTATGCCGACAAGGACAAGGAAGCTGCCTGATTTCAGGCATCCGACGACTTTTTGAACTGAACTGATCGGGGCCGATGCGCCCCATATGGAGAATGAACATGGCAGACCTTAACGCGCTGGTTGACCAGCTGAGCGCCCTGACCGTCCTCGAGGCGGCCGACCTTTCCAAGCTGCTCGAAGACAAGTGGGGCGTTTCCGCCGCCGCTCCCGTCGCACAGATGGGTACCAACAACGCCGGCCCGGCAACGCCGGAAGCGGAAGCACAGACCGAGTTCGACGTGATCCTCACCGGCGACGGTGGCAAGAAGATCAACGTCATCAAGGAAGTCCGTGCGATCACCGCGCTCGGCCTGACCGAAGCCAAGACGCTCGTCGAGTCGGCTCCCAAGGCCGTCAAGGAAGGCGTGTCGAAGGACGAGGCCGAGAAGATCAAGAAGCAGCTTGAAGAAGCTGGCGCGACCGTCGAGATCAAGTAATCTCGATCTTCGGATTATCCGAAAAAGAAAATGGGGCGGCCTCGCAAGAGGTCGCCCCTTTTTGATTCATGCTAGCCATGAGACGAACCACTGGCGCCACTAGGCAAGAATTGCAGAATGGGGCTGGCCACTGGGCCCGGCTAAATCTGCTGCCTCAATACGAGACTTGTGCTACCGCGTTTCAGTGGCTGGTAACGTAGAATTGTCCTGAACGATTCGTTACGAGCGATTTCTGCCGGGGATGGCAGTATTGGCAGACGCATTCGGATTCTCGGTGTTTTCGTCCCGATTTCTCGAATGCTTCAAACGGGGAGGACTTAAGTCCATGAACAGATTGATCAAGATGCTGAGCGTTGCCGCGACGGCGATGCTCTTCGGCCTGTGCTTCGCCGCACCGGCAAGTGCGCAGGCGACCCGGACCTGGATTTCGGGTGTCGGTGACGATGCCAATCCCTGCAGCCGCACCGCACCCTGCAAGACCTGGCAGGGCGCGATCTCGAAGACCGCGGCCACCGGTGAGATCGACTGCCTCGATCCAGGCGGCTTCGGTTCGGTCACCATCACCAAGTCGATTACACTCGATTGCGCCGAGGGCGAAGGCGGGGCAGCCGGCGGGATCCTGAATTCCGGCGTCTCGGGCGTCATCATCAACGATCCGAACGGTGGAACGGCACCCACCATCAAGGTGTACCTCCGCAACCTCAACATCGATGGCGCGGGCACCACTGTCGGCACCTATGCCGTGCGCTTCCTCAGCGGCAAATCGCTGACGATGCAGAATGTCCTCATCAACAACCAGGGCACCGGCAACGTCCCGGCGGTCAGCTTCGAGCCCAGCGCGGCAAGCGTCGGCGCGAAGTTGGTAATGAAGGATGTCTTTATCAGCAACACGATCGGCAACGGCGTCCAGTTCACCTCAGTCGGCGGCGTCGCCATCGGCGGCATGCTGGACAATGTGACGATCTCCGACGCGAATATGGCGCTCGAAGTCAACGACGGCGCCACGGTGACCGTGGTCAACAGCAACTTCTCGTACAATGTCGGGCGCGGCGTCGAAGCCAACTCGATCGGCGGAGTGATTGGCGAGACGGTCAATCTCGATGGCGTTACCATCGCCGGCAATCTCAATGTCGGCGTCGCCGCTCTGGCCGGCGCGACCATCCGGATTTCCAATTCGGGCATCTATGGCAATAGCCAGGGCCTGAAGACGAACAGCGGCGGCACGATCCAGTCGTTCACCAATAACCGGCTCGGCCCGGACGCTGGCAATATCGGCCTCCCGACGACGTCGGTAGTTCAAAAATAACCTTTAGCCGATCTGCCGGGGCGATGATCGCCCCGGCAGGTTGCGGTCATTCCAATCTTACTCGATGGCGGCCGGTTGCGATCGGCCGCTTTTTTGTGGGTAGCCGACTTCAACCGGTCAGCTGCGCACGGAAACCGTATAGGCCAGCTGAACCACCTCGCTGTGCATGCGCGGCGGGCCGTCAGCTCGGAAAGGGGCCATCTTCGCGCCCTCGCCGCGATTGATCCCGATCACGAACGAATTCGCGGTCTGCCCGGCGCCACCATCCCATTCATAGCGCAGGTTGATCGCGAGAACCGGGATAAATAGCGCCCTGCCCTCCACGGTCATCACGTTCAGCGCGTCCCTGGGCACCATCGCCATGCCGTCGAGCGCCGCCGTCGCGCCCGGCGCAATGTCGAACGGATCGGTGACGGGCTTTTCGATCGGCGCGGCAAACAGCGCCTGAAGCAGCGCATCCTGCTGGACACCTGCGGTCAGGATGCGGACATCGGTCGTCACCAGGCGCGCCGGGGCCTCGCCGGAATTGGTGACCAGGATCTGATACTCGACAGCGGCGCTGAGCAAATTGGTGCCGGCGCGCTTCGCCTTCAGCTCGATATCCAGGCTCGCCCGCGCCAGGACCTGCTGGGTTGCCACCGGAGCCACACCCAGCGCCGCCGGGGCCGCTTCAGCCGGATAAGCCGCGGAGACAGGCTCCGCTTGCGGCGGTGGTGCAGGCGGCGATGCCGGCGCCGGAGGCGGCACTGCTGGTGCTGCCGGTCGCGGAGGCAAGACAGGGGGCGCGTCCGCCGCGCCGAGATCGAATGTTGTGCGCGCGTGCCGTTCGGGCGCMGGCTCGTCGGCAATTTCTTCGCGTCGACGGATCCAGAGATAGGTCAGCCAGCCCAGCAGGAACAATGTCGCGGCGCCGCCGCCGATCGCCGCATAGGCCTGCCAGCCATTGAGTCGATAGCCGCGATCGAGATCGGGCGCCGCCGGCGATGGTTCGCTGGTGGGCTCAGGGATCGGGGGCAGCACGACCGGCGGCAACGACTCGGCCGTAGGCATGTCCGTTGGAATCGGACTCGGCTCAGGGGTCGGCACCGCAGTGGGAAGCGCCACCGGCGGGGCCACGGGCTGTGGTTGCGCCGCCGGTGCCGGCGTTGGTGTCTGAGCCGGCGCCCGCGTCGGTGTGGGTGTTGGGGTCGGTGCAGCTGCGCGAGGATTACGCGCCTGAGTCGGGGCAGGCGTCGGCAGCGTGCGGACGACCGGCGGCGGGATGGATGCAGCTGGCGGCGTCTGGGCGGGGCGCGGCACCTGCGATGCACCGCCCGGCTGCAAGCTGAAATGCTCGAGTCCGGGGACGAGCGCAGGGCTCGGCGCCGGCGTTGGAGCCGGCGTCGGCTGGCTGGTCTGGCCCCAGGCTGGTTCCGTCGCGGTCACTATCGCCGCGCCCAGCACCAGCATCGAACAGGCTCGCACCCGGCGAGCGGCTTTCTTGGTTATCGTCCCCACAAGACTGCCTTAGCGTGCCATTCCTGAATGCGATACGACAAGGAACGGCCGCACGACAAATCGCCCCCTGAATACGACGGGGCCCGCCCTTCCCTCGCGGAAAGAACGGGCCCGGCATGTGCATGGCCAATGTCAGGCCTGGATCACGCGTGCTCGGGATGACCGTACAGGCGCGCTTCGACCTCGTCATGCATCCCGCGTTCGGCCAGCATGAATGGCGACATTGCGGGCGTTCCCTCTTCGCTCAAGCCAATGGTGAAGGACGCCGAGGTGCGGCCTTCGCGGCCATCCGCCAGCATGTAACGCGCGTCGGCGATGACCACAGGGAGGATCGCCCCGCTGGTTGTCTCCATCAACTGAGCCTTGGGCAGCGCAAGCGTCGCATCCACCCGCGCACCTTCGCCCGGCTCGATCGTGATGGGGTTCGCGCTATCGTCGTGATGGTCGCCACGCTCGATCAGCATCCGCTCCATCTCTGATTCGCTTCCCGGCTCGGTCGCGAACAGGAAGGTCGAGATCCGGACGCCCTCGGCCTTGACCGATCCGGAATTGCCGACGGTCAGCTCGATCTCGACCACCGCCTCGTCAGCGCTGATCCCGGCACGCACCGGGCGGAGCGCGAATTCGAGCCAGGGCCGGTCAGCAACCGGGGCATCAGCCGCGGTCAGCTCGGCAACCTCGTCCGCTTCCGCGTGAGCCACCGTGCTTTCCTCAGCTGCAACCGGCAGGGGCACATCATACACCGGCTCTTCATTGGCTTCGGCAAGCGGAGCGGCACGCAGGAATTGTGGAGCCTCGGCCGGCGCGAACGCAGGTTCGGCGCGGATGGGAGCGGGGGCCGGCTCCGGCTGAACCTCGGGCGACGCGACATAGGGTTCTTCATAATAGGCCTCGGTATCGGCATCGGCGCGGCGGCGGCGCACGACGAACAGGCCGATTGCGCCGAGCACGATCAGCAGGCCCAGCACCCATGGCCAGATCGGAGTGGCCTCAGTCGCCGTCTCAGTCGTGGCAGCGGGCGCAGGCGCGGGTGCGGCCGCTTCGGGCGCGGGCGCCGCTGGTGCCGCTGCCTCGGGCGCGGGCGCTGCCGGCGCGGGCGTGACCGCCGGAGCCTCGACAGGTGCGGCTGCCGTTGGAGCCGGCACGGCCTCGGCCGGTGCGGGGGCGCGAGCGGCACGGACCGGACGCGGCGCCGGGCGCGCCGCCTGGGTGGTGCGGGTGCGAGCAGTCGTGGTCGTCGTCCGCGTTGCGGTCGTCGTCGCAGTTGTAGGCGTCGGTTCGGACTGAGCGGGCGTCGCGGGCGCAGCATCAGTGACGGTCGGGACGACCGGCGGCGGGGTCACCACCACGGGCGGCGCTGTCTGCACCGCCGGCGGCGCGGTCGCCGGAACGTCCTGCGCGAAACCAGGTGCGGCGAGCAGCAGGGTGGCTGGAACAAGCGCGGCGAACGCGCGGCGATTTGGGGTGCGGGGGTTTTTCATAACGGGGAGTCAATGAAGGGAACCCGCAATCGGGCCCGCGTCCGGAACGGAATCGCGCCCAGCCGTTTCGGGCGGTCGATGAATCGAAATATGTCAACCCATTTGACAGACTCCAACACGCTCCCTATATCGCGCTCCTCACCACAGCTTTCGGGAAATGACGTGCCGTCGCGCAGCATGTCGATCGTATTGGAGGATGTGGTTTCAAAAGACGCCCAAAGCTGCCGTTTTCCGCTGAGGAGAATGCGCGGCTTTTTGCGTCTTTACGCGTGCCCGCCCGGTGGATTCCGGGCATGATTTCTGGCTGATAGGGCAAAAAACTCCATGGCGACCAAGGCAATCGAGGGCGGCACGCTTAAGCGCCGCATCCGCAAGGTGTTCGGCAACATCCACGAAGTGGTGCAGATGCCGAACCTGATCGAGGTTCAGCGCGAATCCTACGAACAGTTCCTGCGGTCTGATCCCTCGATCGGCTATGTGTCCGGTCTCGAGAAGACTCTCCGCTCGGTCTTCCCGATCCGCGATTTCGCCGGCACCGCCGAGCTCGACTTCGTCAACTATGAGCTCGAGCCCCCCAAGTTCGACACCGACGAGTGCCGCCAGCGCGGCATCACCTATGCGGCGCCGATGCGCGTTACGCTGCGCCTGATCGTGTTCGAGGTGGACGCCGATACAGAGGCCCGGTCGGTCCTCGATATCAAGGAGCAGGACGTTTACATGGGCGACATGCCGCTCATGACCCAGAACGGCACCTTCATCATCAACGGCACAGAGCGCGTGATCGTCAGCCAGATGCACCGTTCGCCGGGCGTCCTGTTCGATCATGACCGCGGCAAGACCCACGCTTCGGGCAAGTACCTGTTTGCGGCGCGCGTCATTCCGTATCGCGGTTCGTGGCTCGATTTCGAGTTCGACGCGAAGGACATCGTCAACGTCCGTATCGATCGCAAGCGCAAGCTGCCGGTCACGGCGCTGCTCTATGCGCTCGGCCTTACCTCGGAAGAGATCCTCAATTACTTCTACAACCGCGTGACCTTCGTTCGCGGCCAGGGCGGCTGGATCATCCCGTTCCAGGCCGAGAACTGGCGCGGCCAGAAGCCGATGTTCGACATCATCGATTCGAAGACCGGCGAAGTCGTGTTCCCGTCGGGCCAGAAGATCAGCCCGCGCGCCGCCAACAAGGCAGCCAAGGACGGCCTCACCGACCTGCTGATCCCGACCGAGGAAATCTTCGGCCGCTATTCGGCCTATGACCTGATCAACGAAGCCACCGGCGAAATCTATATCGAAGCCGGCGACGAAGTGTCGGGCGAGAATCTCGAACTGCTCGACAAGGCCGGCATCGACCGGATCGAGCTGCTCGACATCGATCATGTCGCAACCGGCCCGTGGATCCGCAACACGCTCAAGGCCGACAAGGCCGAAGAGCGCGAACAGGCTCTGTCCGACATCTACCGCGTCATGCGCCCCGGCGAGCCGCCCACGCTCGAGACCGCTGAGTCGCTGTTCAGCGGCCTGTTCTTCGATCCCGACCGCTACGACCTCTCGGCCGTTGGTCGCGTCAAGCTCAACATGCGCCTCGACCTCGACGCCGAGGACACCGTCACCACGCTCCGCACCGAGGATATCCTCGCGGTCGTGAAGACGCTTGTCGATCTGAAGGACGGCAAGGGCGACATCGACGATATCGACAATCTCGGCAACCGCCGCGTGCGCTCGGTCGGCGAGCTGCTCGAGAACCAGTACCGCGTCGGCCTGCTCCGCATGGAGCGCGCCGTGAAGGAGCGCATGTCCTCGGTCGATGTGTCGACCGTGATGCCGAACGACCTGATCAACGCCAAGCCAGCAGTCGCCGCGGTCCGCGAGTTCTTCGGTTCCTCGCAGCTCTCGCAGTTCATGGATCAGACCAACCCGCTCTCCGAAGTGACGCACAAGCGTCGCGTTTCGGCGCTCGGGCCGGGCGGTCTCACCCGTGAGCGCGCCGGCTTCGAAGTCCGCGACGTTCACCCGACGCACTATGGCCGCATCTGCCCGATCGAGACGCCGGAAGGCCCGAACATCGGCCTGATCAACTCGCTCGCCAGCTTCAGCCGCGTCAACAAATACGGCTTTATCGAGACGCCGTACCGCAAGGTCATCGATCACAAGGTGACCGACGACGTCGTCTATCTGTCGGCGATGGAAGAGGCCAAGCACACGATTGCGCAGGCCAACGCGGATCTCGACAAGTCGGGCGGTTTCACGGAGGAGCTCGTCTCTTCGCGTCAGGCAGGCGAATTCCTGATGGCGATCCCGGACAACATCACGCTGATGGACGTCAGCCCCAAGCAGCTCGTCTCGGTCGCGGCATCGCTCATTCCGTTCCTGGAAAACGATGACGCCAACCGCGCGCTGATGGGCTCGAACATGCAGCGTCAGGCCGTGCCGCTGGTGCGCGCCGAGGCGCCGTTCGTCGGCACCGGCATGGAAGAGACCGTTGCGCGCGATTCGGGCGCCGCGATCTCGGCCAAGCGCTCGGGTATCGTCGATCAGGTCGATGCGGCCCGTATCGTGGTTCGCGCCACGGGCGAGGTCGAGGCCGGCCAGTCGGGCGTCGATATCTACACGCTGATGAAGTTCCAGCGCTCGAACCAGAACACCTGCATCAACCAGCGTCCGCTGGTGAAGGTGGGCGAAGCGGTCCGTGCCGGCGACATCATCGCTGACGGCCCATCGACTGAGTTCGGCGAGCTGGCCCTGGGCCGCAACTCGCTCGTCGCGTTCATGCCCTGGAACGGCTACAATTATGAGGATTCGATCCTCATCTCCGAGCGTATCGTGAAGGACGACGTCTTCACCTCGATCCATATCGAGGAATTCGAAGTCATGGCGCGCGACACCAAGCTCGGGCCGGAAGACATCACCCGCGACATTCCGAACGTCGGCGAGGAAGCACTTCGCAACCTCGACGAGGCGGGCATCGTCTATATCGGCGCTGAGGTTGAGCCCGGCGACATCCTGGCCGGCAAGATCACCCCCAAGGGTGAATCGCCGATGACGCCGGAGGAAAAGCTCCTCCGCGCCATCTTCGGTGAAAAGGCGTCGGACGTGCGCGATACCTCGCTCCGCCTGCCGCCAGGCGTTGCCGGCACCGTCGTCGAGGTCCGGGTGTTCAACCGCCACGGCATCGACAAGGACGAGCGCGCGATGGCCATCGAGCGCGAGGAAATCGAGCGCCTGAAGAAGGACTCGGACGACGAACGCTCGATCGTGAACCGCGCGACCTGGTCGCGGCTTCGCGAGATGCTGCTCGGCCAGACCGCAACCGCCGCGCCGAAGGGCCTCAAGAAGGGCGTCGTCATCGATGCCGACCTTCTCGACAGCGTTGACCGCCACGAGTGGTGGAAGTTCGCCGTCGCCGACGACAAGGTCCAGGGTGACCTCGAAGCGGTGAAGACCCAGTATGACGATGCGGTGAAGCTCATCACCGACAAGTTCCACGATCGTCGCGAGAAGCTGGAGCGGGGCGACGAGCTCCCGCCGGGCGTGCTCAAGATGGTCAAGGTCTTCGTCGCGGTGAAGCGCAAGCTGCAGCCAGGCGACAAGATGGCCGGCCGTCACGGCAACAAGGGCGTCATCAGCCGCATCCTGCCGGCGGAGGACATGCCCTTCCTCGCCGACGGCACCCCGGTCGATATCGTGCTGAACCCGCTGGGCGTGCCGTCGCGCATGAACGTCGGACAGATCTTCGAGACCCATCTCGGCTGGGCCGCTCGCGGCCTCGGCGGACAGATCGCCCAGGCGCTCGAGGATTGGCGCGAAGCCAATCCGGAAGCCAAGGCCGGTCAGATGCCAGAGGTGGTCCGCGATCGTCTGAAGACGGTGTATGGCGAGCAGTATCACGGCGAAATCGACGCCCGCTCGGCGGAGGAGATCATCGATCTCGCCGAGAACCTCAAGGGCGGCGTGCCGATGGCGACGCCGGTGTTCGACGGTGCCCGTGAGGCTGACGTTTCGGCGATGCTCACGCTCGCCGGGCTCGACACCTCGGGTCAGTCTGACCTGTTCGACGGACGCACCGGCGACCAGTTCGATCGCAAGGTGACGGTTGGGTATATCTATATGCTCAAGCTTCACCATCTCGTGGACGACAAGATCCACGCGCGTTCGATCGGGCCGTACAGCCTCGTCACCCAGCAGCCGCTGGGCGGCAAGGCCCAGTTCGGTGGGCAGCGCTTCGGCGAGATGGAGGTCTGGGCACTCCAGGCCTATGGCGCCGCGTACACGCTGCAGGAAATGCTGACGGTGAAGTCCGACGACGTTGTCGGCCGCACCAAGGTCTATGAGGCGATCGTCAAGGGTGACGACACGTTCGAGGCCGGCATCCCCGAGAGCTTCAACGTGCTGGTCAAGGAAATGCGGTCGCTGGGTCTGAACGTCGAGCTGAAGAGCGTCGAGCAGTTCGACTCGGACGGCGTCGCGATCGCGGCGGAATGATGGATCGGGCGCTGCTTTCGGGCAGCGCCTCTTCCCCCGCCCGCACAGAATTTTTCCCTGGAGGGAATTGAGACATGAACGAACTGACCAACTTCGCAAATCCGGTCGCCAAGGCCGAGACCTTTGACCAGATCCAGATCGGCATCGCGTCGCCTGACCGTATCCGCTCGTGGAGCTTCGGCGAGATCAAGAAACCGGAGACCATCAACTACCGCACGTTCAAGCCGGAGCGAGACGGCCTGTTCTGCGCGCGCATCTTCGGTCCGATCAAGGATTACGAGTGCCTGTGCGGCAAGTACAAGCGCATGAAGTACAAGGGCATCGTCTGCGAGAAGTGCGGCGTCGAGGTTACCGTCTCGAAGGTCCGCCGCGAGCGGATGGGCCATATCGAGCTCGCAGCCCCGGTCGCGCATATCTGGTTCCTGAAGTCGCTGCCGTCGCGCATCGGTCTGTTGCTCGACATGCAGCTCAAGCAGCTCGAGCGCGTGCTGTACTTCGAAGCTTATATCGTGATCGAGCCCGGCATCACGCCGCTCGAAAAGTATCAGCTGATGACCGAGGACGAGCTCCTCGACGCGCAGGATGAATATGGCGAGGACGCGTTCTCGGCCGGCATCGGCGCCGAGGCGGTCCGCATCATGCTTCAGGACCTCGATCTCGAGGGCGAGCGCAAGGAGCTCCTGGAGGAGCTCGCGGTCACCAAGTCCGAGCTGAAGCCCAAGAAGATCATCAAGCGGCTGAAGGTCGTCGAGAGCTTCATCGATTCGGGCAACCGCCCGGAATGGATGATCCTCGAGGTCGTGCCGGTCATCCCGCCCGAGCTGCGCCCGCTGGTGCCGCTCGACGGTGGCCGCTTCGCGACGTCGGATCTGAACGATCTGTATCGCCGCGTGATCAACCGCAACAATCGCCTCAAGCGCCTCATGGAGCTGCGTGCGCCGGACATCATCGTCCGCAACGAAAAGCGCATGCTGCAGGAAGCCGTTGACGCCCTGTTCGACAACGGCCGCCGTGGCCGCACGATCACCGGTGCCAACAAGCGTCCGCTGAAGTCGCTGTCCGACATGCTCAAGGGCAAGCAGGGCCGCTTCCGCCAGAATCTGCTCGGCAAGCGCGTCGACTATTCGGGCCGCTCGGTCATCGTGACCGGTCCTGAGCTCAAGCTGCACCAGTGCGGCCTGCCGAAGAAGATGGCGCTCGAGCTGTTCAAGCCGTTCATCTACGCCCGCCTCGACGCCAAGGGTCTCTCCATGACCCTGAAGCAGGCCAAGAAGTGGGTCGAGAAGGAGCGCAAGGAAGTCTGGGACATTCTCGACGAAGTCATTCGCGAGCACCCGGTCATGCTCAACCGCGCGCCGACGCTTCACCGTCTCGGCATCCAGGCGTTCGAGCCCGTGCTGATCGAGGGCAAGGCGATCCAGCTTCACCCGCTGGTCTGCTCGGCCTTCAACGCCGACTTCGATGGTGACCAGATGGCCGTCCACGTCCCGCTGAGCCTCGAGGCCCAGCTGGAAGCGCGCGTGCTGATGATGTCGACCAACAACATCCTGTCGCCAGCGAACGGCAAGCCGATCATCGTGCCGTCGCAGGACATGGTGCTTGGTCTCTATTATCTCTCGATGATGAAGGAGGATGAGCCCGGCCAGGGCATGATGATCTCCGACATGTCGGAAGTGCATCAGGCGATCGAGGCAGGTGCTGTGACGCTCCACACCAAGATCATCAGCCGCGTTCCGCAGACCGACGAGAAGGGCGAGCAGTACCTCAAGCGCTACGAGACCACCCCGGGCCGCATGCTGCTCGGCGAGTGTCTCCCGAAGAGCTCGAAGGTGCCGTTCGACACCGTCAACCGCCTCCTCACCAAGAAGGATGTGGGCGACGTGATCGACGAAGTCTATCGCCACACCGGCCAGAAGGAGACCGTGCTGTTCGCTGACGCGATCATGGCACTGGGCTTCAAGCACGCCTTCAAGGCGGGCATCTCGTTCGGCAAGGACGACATGATCATTCCGGACGCCAAGGTTCCGCTGGTCGACGAGACCCGCGCCCTGGTGAAGGACTTCGAGCAGCAATATCAGGACGGCCTGATCACGCAGCAGGAGAAGTACAACAAGGTGATCGACGCCTGGAGCCGTTGCGGCGATCAGGTGGCGAACGCCATGATGGACGAGATCAAGTCGGTGAAGAAGCTGCCGAACGGCCGCGAAGCCCCGATCAACTCGATCTACATGATGGCCCACTCCGGTGCCCGTGGTTCGCAGGCGCAGATCAAGCAGCTTGCCGGTATGCGCGGCCTGATGGCCAAGCCGTCGGGCGAGATCATCGAAACGCCGATCATCTCGAACTTCAAGGAAGGCCTGACCGTCCTTGAGTATTTCAACTCCACCCACGGCGCCCGGAAGGGTCTCGCGGATACGGCGTTGAAGACCGCGAACTCGGGTTACCTCACCCGCCGTCTGGTCGATGTGTCGCAGGATTGCGTCATCATCGAGCTGGATTGCGGCACCGAGCGTGCGCTTGAAATGCGCGCGATCGTTCAGGGCGGCTCGACCATCGCATCGCTCGGCGAGCGTATCCTGGGCCGCACCACGGCCGAGGACATCATCGATCCGAAGACCAACGAGGTCGTCATCCCGTCGGGCACCCTGCTCGACGAGCCGATGATCACGCGGATCGAGGCGATCGGTACCCAGTCGTGCAAGATCCGCAGCCCGCTGGTTTGCGAGACGAAGATCGGTGTCTGCGGCAAGTGCTACGGGCGCGATCTCGCCCGCGGCACGCCGGTGAACATCGGCGAGGCTGTCGGCGTCATCGCCGCTCAGTCGATCGGCGAGCCTGGCACCCAGCTGACGATGCGGACCTTCCACATCGGCGGCGCGGCGCAGCTCAACGAGCAGTCGAACCTCGAGGCGGTTGCCGACGGGACGATGGAGTATCGCGATCTTCGCATCATCATGGATCAGCGCGGCCGTCGCGTCGTGCTGAGCCGTTCGGGCGAACTCGCGATCGTCGACATGGACGGGCGCGAGCGGGCGGTGCATCGCATTCCCTACGGTGCTTATGTCCTGTTCGATGATGGCCATATCGTCACCAAGGGCGACCGCATGGCGGAGTGGGATCCGTTCACCATGCCGGTGATCACCGAGAACCCCGGCATCGTGAAATATGTCGATCTGATCGAGGGCAAGACGCTCACCGAGCAGGCCGATGAAGCGACAGGCATCTCGCAGCGCGTGGTCATCGAATATCGCGCCGGCACCAAGTCTAAGGAGGATCTGCGTCCGCGCCTGACCCTGCTCGACTCCGGTTCGGGCGAAGCGGGCCGCTACATGCTCGCACCGGGCGCAACGCTCTCGGTCGAGGACGGTGCGCAGGTTTCGGGCGGCGACGTGCTGGCGCGTGTCTCCCGCGAGGCTGCCAAGACCCGCGACATCACCGGCGGTCTGCCGCGGGTGGCGGAGCTGTTCGAGGCGCGCAAGCCGAAGGAGAATGCGATCATCGCAAAGGTCTCGGGCCGTGTCGTGTTCGGCAAGGATTACAAGGCCAAGCGCAAGATCGGCATTCAGCCCGAGGATGGCGGCGAGGTCGTCGAGTATCTGGTGCCGAAGTCGAAGGTCATCGACGTCCAGGAAGGCGATTACGTCAAGCGCGGCGACAATCTGATCGGCGGCTCGCCCGATCCGCACGACATTCTCGAGGTGCTCGGCATCGAGCCGCTCGCTGAATATCTCGTGTCGGAAATCCAGGAGGTCTATCGCCTCCAGGGCGTGAAGATCAACGACAAGCACATCGAGGTGATCGTTCGCCAGATGCTGCAAAAGGTCGAGATCACGGACGGCGGCGACACCACGCTGCTGGCCGGCGAGCAGGTCGATCGCGACGAGATGGACGACATCAACTCGAAGATCGACAAGAAGCAGACCCCGGCCCAGGGCAAGCCCGTCCTGCTCGGCATCACCAAGGCGTCGCTGCAGACCCGCAGCTTCATCTCGGCGGCGTCGTTCCAGGAGACCACCCGCGTCCTCACCGAGGCGGCGGTCCAGGGCAAGCAGGACCAGCTGATCGGGCTGAAGGAAAACGTCATCGTCGGCCGGCTGATCCCGGCAGGCACCGGCGCCGGCATGAACCGGCTCCGGGTTGCGGCTTCCAGCCGCGATGCCGCGCTTCGCGTCCAGCAGCGCCGTCTGGCGGAAGTTGCGCTCGTCGCTCCGAACTCGGCCGCTGAAGAGCGGGCCGCCGAGCTCACCCGGGATGTCCGCAACGACACGGGCGACGACGCGCTCGCCTCGGTTACCCCTTCGGGCCACGGCACCGATGAGGATGCCGGCGAGTATCTGAACAGCTGATCCCAGTCGTTCAGGACCGACACGAAAAGGCCGCCGCCCGAGCAATCGGGCGGCGGCTTTTTTTGATCAGGTTCCAATAGAGGCTGGCGGTCCAGAGGCAGACGGCCGCCGCCGACAATGCTGAGCCCATCGGCAAGGGCACAGGAGCTGCGAGCGAACGGCTCGCACTGAGGGTGCGGCCCAGTCCTTTTGGTTCCATCTCGATTTGAGGCGCTCCCTGTCTTCTGTCAGCATGCGCGTTGGCGAAGGTCGATACGCCATCGGGGGTAAAGCGGCATGAAGGACACGCAGGCACGCTACCACGCGTTTCTGAGCTACAGTCACAGCGATGCCACCCGCGCGCGCCGGCTGCGTCCGCCCGCCCAAGCCTACCGCATCCCGAAGTGTCGGTCGCGTGACGGCCGTCACGCTGCTCGCGGCCGTCACGATGATAGCCATGGCGGCGTTGATAGCGCCAGCTCAGCTTGGAGAAGCACTTCGAACGAGAGCAGCGCTAACTATCGACGATCCAAAGTAACTTTCGACGGAATGCACAGTTTGATTCTCTTTTCACCGCCTCGCATCGTAAAAGAAATTTCGGTCAGGCAGCGCGCTGCATTCGCCGAATTGGAAACGGCCCCAATGCAATCCGACGCAAAAATTTAACATGAGCTCAGCCCCATCCTTCAGCCGTCCGCAATTACTGTCGGTCATCGCTCATGCACGCGCGGGCGCACTGGATCGCGCCTGGGCGATGTATAGCGCAATGGAGTCGCCCGATCTCGATCGCGACCCGGCCGCGCTCGCCGTAAAAGGACGGCTTCTCAAGGATCGAGCGCTTCATGCCGAGGGGGAGGGTCGCAGGCGCCTCTACGCCGAAGCGGCCCAGGCCTATCGTCGCGCCGCGGAGCTGGGCGACGCCACCTATCCTCTCATCAACGCGGCCACGCTGTCATTACTCGGCAGCGATGAGGCCGCATCGCGCGCGCTCGCGACGGAAGTCCTCGAGCGCATCGACCGTAATCCCGAAGAGCCGGAGACCCCTTATTATCGCGCGGCAACCCGCGCCGAAGCGCTCTTGCTGCTTGGCAGCGAGGACGAGGCCCGTAGCGCGCTTGCCGAGGCCATAGCGCTCGCGCCGTCCGCGTGGGAAGACCACGCCTCCACGCTGCGCCAATTTGCGATCATCCTGGCATCGCAGGGCCGGGATCCGGCGTGGCTGGACGCGCACCGCCCGCCGCGCTCACTCCATTTCGGCGGCCATATGGCATTTTGTGCACAGCCAGGGCCCACCTCCCTCTCACAAGAGGTCGCGGCGATCCTCGAGGCGGAACGGGTCGGCTTCGGTTACGGAGCGCTTGCCGCCGGGGCCGATATCATCGTCGCGGAGGCACTCATTGATCGCGGGGCGGCACTTCATGTGGTCCTGCCAGGCGGGGTCGAGGAATTCGCGTCGGTCTCGGTCGACCCGCACGGCACTGAATGGCGCCGCCGTTTCGATTCAGTGCTGGCGGCTGCTGAAACGGTGCGCACCGTGGAACCGACACAGAGTCCGCCGGATGAAGCGAGGATCGCGCTTGCCGATGAGATCGCGATGGGCACTGCACTGATCAACGCGCGCCTTCTGGCGAGCGAGGGCGTGCAATTGCTCATTCTCGCCGATGGCGACACGGAACCGGAGAGCGCCTCCGCCCGATCGCGTGAGGCCTGGGCACAAGCCGGACGGCAACACATCGTCTCGGCGCCACGCGATGATATCGGCGTCCTATCGAAGACAGTGCGATCTGCTGTCCACCATCGTGCAGCGGTGCTCGCAATCCGCGTGGACAGTGTGCACGAGGGCGGAACGGCGGACCTGCTGCGCAGGATCAAGACCATGCTCGACCAGTTTCCGATGCCTGAATTTCCACCGAGTTTTACCGGCCAGGTGGTCATCCTCGGCTATCCCGATGTTGCCCGAGCTGCCACGATGGCGACGATGCTGGCCGAGGAGGGTGTCAGTGTCGGTGGTGATTATGGCATTGTCGATAGTGTTGAAGATCCTTTTGCGCACGGACTTCATCCGGTCGGTCGGTCCGCGGACCTCGCCCACGCCGCAGCGACATCGGCACCAGCGGGAACAGCCTGCATAACCGGAGACTTCGCGGCAGCGCTGGCAGTCGCCGCGCCCCACCGATTCCGTTCGGAACAGGTGGGTGAGCTCGCCGCGTCGACGGGAGGGGAACCGATCAGCCTTCTCGCCCTCAAGACGGCAGGCACGGTTTTATAGCACCATCTCTTCAAGCCGGTGCGGTGCGACGACGGTCAGGCCCTCGCCGTCACGGCGGATGATACCGCGCCGTTCAAGCCCATTGATCGCGCGCGATGCAGTCTCGCGTGTCGTCGCCACCCGAAGCGCAAGCTCGGCAATGATCGGTGCCGGGTTGATCGTATGATCAGTGTGACCTCGCGCCTGGCGCAGCACTTCCGCATAAACCCGTCCCACTGCGGAAAGGGCGGTGCGTTCATACATGCGCTCCGTCGTCCGCCGCAGCCGCTGGAGCAACATGCGCGATAAGGCGAGCCCGATACAGCCATATTGCTGGGCAAGAATGGCGAGGTCGCCGGCCTCGAACATCAAGGTCCGTACCTCGTCGACCGCCACGACGTCCGCATCCTGGCGCATCGGATCGACTTCACCCAATATTCCGAACAAATCGCCGGGTTCGAATTCGTGGAGCAGCACAACCTGCCCATCGGCAGCGTAAAGCAGCGCCTGCGCTCGGCCTGCGAGCAAAAGATGAGTCAGAGTCACCCAGTCGCCGCAACGCAATATCATCGCCGTACGCGCAAAGGATCGAAGCCGCCCGCGGCCTACCATCAGGATCGCGACATCAGTCGGGCAAGCGAATACCCGTGCTATGAATGTCCCGGTCTCGTCCTGTTCCACCGCGATATCGCCCACCCCCCAAGAGCTTCGCCCATGTCCTCCGCCTTGACAATCGCATTGCTCGGAAATGGTGGCATCAACTCAGGCTGTTTCAGGCGCTCAACCAGGCCTTGGTGCCGACCTACGTCGCTTACCTCGCCTTGAAGGTCACACCCTTGGCAACCCACTGGTCCTGGGTGTGGCATTCGCGCTTCGGGAGCAGGGAGCCGGTCACGATCGGTTCGCCGGTAACGGTTGTGGACAAGCAATATTTGCGCGCGGGCGGGCTGTCCGCCTGTGCGGCGTCATTCCCATTCACCGCCTTTTCTTCGGCCAAAGCGGGAACAGCACTCGCCGCGAGCATCGCAAAGGCAATCGTGAGAGCCGGGCGGATCAGCGTCGGACGGTCAGACATCTCAAAATCTCCAATACTGGAACAAGCGGAATTGCGGCCCGCAACCATAGCGCTGCATTACCCATGCCAAACACTCGTGCCATAACATATCAATGACTTGGATCTTTGCCATCTCCGCCCGATCCGCAAAAATGGGCAACAGCGCCAATATCCCGCGCAAATGACCAGCGCCGATCGCACCGATGTGTCCGCTTACGAACATCGCGTGTCCGCTATCGCACGTCCCATCATAACCTACATCGCCACGATCCTGGTGCCGATCCGCTCGGCCTCCGCTGCGTCGTGAGTCACCATCAGGATCGGCAGTTTGCGGACGTCGCGGATATGCTCGATCGCCTGCATCACTTCCTCGCGTCGCGCCCGGTCGAGCGATGAGAGCGGCTCGTCGAGCAGAAGAAAGCGCGGATTGCTGAGCAGCGCCCGCCCGATCGCCACCCGGCGCGCCTCGCCGCCCGACAAGGTGCGCGGCCAGCGATCGAGCAGATGGCTGATGCCGAGGAAATCGATCGCCCCATTCGCCGCACCGTCGAGCACCGCGCCCTCGCCAGCGCCGTAGAGCAAATTGGCCCGCACCCGCAGATGCGGGAACAACCGCGGCTCCTGGAAGACATAGCCGGCGCGGCGACGTTCGGGCGCAACATCCACGCCCGTCGCTGCATCGAACAGCGTGTCCCCATCGACACGGACATGCCCGCTATCCGGCGCCAGCAAACCGGCGACCATGTTGAGCACGCTGGTCTTGCCGATCCCCGATGGCCCGAACAGCACCGTCGCGCCCTCACCGCCGGCAAATGCGGCGACGATCTCGACATCGCCGAGCCGCTTCGAGAGCATCACGTCAAAGGACATGGAGCCCCCGCCCCGCCCGCCGCGCGAGCAGCTCGGACGCCACCAGCGCAGCCAGCGACAAGCCAACAGAGATCGCCGAAAGCCGCAACACCATCGCATCGCCATCCGGCTGCTGCAGCGCCGAATAGATGGCGAGCGGCAGCGTCTGGGTCTGCCCCGGCACATTGGAGACAAAGGTGATGGTCGCCCCGAATTCACCGATCGATCGCGCAAAGCCCAGCACCGCGCCTGCCAATATTCCCGGCACGCTCAGCGGCAAGGTGATCGTCCAGAACACGCGCCCGGGCCCTGCCCCGAGCGTGCGCGCGGCGCCCTCGAGCCGCCGGTCGACTGCCTCGATCGACAGCCGCATCGCGCGGACCATCAGCGGCAGCGCCATCACCCCAGCCGCGATCGCCGCCCCGGTCCAGCGGAACAGCACTGACACGCCGAACCAGCTCATCAGCCAGCCGCCGATCGGCCCGCGCGGCCCGAAGGCGATCAACAGGATCCAGCCGGTCACCACCGGCGGCACGACCAAAGGCAGGTGCACCAGCGCATCGACCAGCAACTTCCCCGGAAACCGCGCCCGCGCAAGCAGCCAGGCAAGCGCGAAGGCGATCGGCAGGGTAACGACCATCGCCACAGCGCCGACCTTCAACGACAGCAGGATGATGGTCCATTCGTCAGCGCTGAGCATTGATCGCCCCGCCCAACACGCAACCGTCATCCCGGACTTGTTCCGGGGTCCACCCCTCCACAAGGCGTCGCGCTCGCGATTGGGTGGATGCCGGAACAAGTCCAGCATGACTAGGGCGGGCTGAAAGGGTCACCGCCCCGAAAACCCGAACCGCACAAAGATCGCCCTGCCCTCCCGCGACACCAGGAAGCGCCGGAAAGCCTCCCCCTCCGGATTGGTCGAAGCCTTTAGCCGCGCCACCGGATAGGCGATCGGCGGATAACTCTCCGCCGGAAACACCCCGGCAATCCGCACCTTCGCCGAGGCCTTCGCGTCCGTCGCATAGACGATCCCGAGTGGCGCCGCGCCGCGCTCGACCAGCGCCAGCGCCGCGCGCACATTCTCAGCCCGCACGACATGCGGCGCCACCGCATCCCACACGCCGAGCTTCACCAGGGCCGCCTTGCCATATTTGCCGGCGGGCACGCTCTCGGTGTCCGCCATCGCCAGCGGCCCCGCACCCAGCACCCGCGCCAGTGGCCATGGCCTGAGCGGGATTCTCACCCTGCTCCCGGCGGGCGCAACCACCACCAGCCGGTTGTCCAGAAACGTCACCCGGCTCGCCGGCACGATCAGCCCTTTGGCGGCAAGCGCATCCATCCAGTCCTCATCGGCCGAAACGAACAGATCCGCTTCAGCCCCTGCCTCGACCTGCCGCGCCAATGCCGAGGAAGCGGCGAACGAGATCACCGGCTTCGGATGCCCCTTGCCGGTCCAGGCATCGGCAGCGGCCGTCATCGATTCCTGCAGGCTCGCCGCGGCCAGCACCAGCGGCGCCCGCGCGGGCGCGGCCAGTGCCGGGCTCGTGAAAGCCAGCAATAGCAGCGCCAGCGCGCGCATCATCCGTGCCATCGACTCAAGCCCTCTGGTGAAGCCACCGCCTATACCCTAGTCCGGCCGCCACGCCATTGGTCGGGAGGGGGCAGGTGAACAGATGGATCGGCTGCCTCGCGGTCGCCGCGTCGCTCGGCTGCACCTCCTCAGCGCTCGCGCAGGACGGCAGGCTCGACGTCAGTGGCAGCTTCCGCACGCGCGCCGAAGCAATTGACGGGCAATATCGCGCAAACGCAGCAGCCAACGATGCCGTCCTGCTCTTTCGTCTCGACCTCTCGGCCATTTACACGATCGGCCCGGTGAAGATCGGCGCGGAAATGCTCGATTCGCGCGCCTATTTCGAACCGCGGAACAGCTCGATCGGCAGCAATGAAGTGGACTCGATCGAGCCGGTGCAAGCCTATGTCGCGGCCGATCTCGGGTCGGGGGCGAGCCTGCAGGCGGGACGCTTCACGATGGACCTTGGCTCACGCCGGCTCATCGCCCGACCGGTCAGCCGGAACACCGTCAACTCTTTCACCGGGGTTCGTCTGGACTGGGAATCCCCCGGCGGCGACAAGCTCACCGCCTTCTGGACGATGCCGCAGACGCGGTTGCCCGAGAACCTCGACGGCATTCGCGACAATCGCGCCACCCTCGATCGCGAGCGGGTCGAGCGGCAGGTGTTTGGCGCGTTCGTCAGCAAAACGGGGGTCCTGGGCGGCTCCGCCGAACTCTATGGCTATCGCTTCGTCGAACGCGATGCGCCGGGCTTCGCGACCCGCAACCGACGCTTATGGACCATTGGCGCGCGGCTCGTACGTACGCCGAAAGCGGGCATGGTCGACTATGATGGGGAAGCCGCGTGGCAGAGCGGCACGACGCGGCTCGGCACCAACCCCGCTGATGTGACCGATCACCGGGTATCGGCATGGATGGCGCATGGCGCGATCGGCTGGACCTTCAGACATCGCTGGTCGCCACGGCTGGCGCTGATCGGCGATTATGCGAGCGGCGACGGCCCGCGCTCGGCTTATGGCCGCTTCGACGCGCTGGTGGGGGCGACCAGTTTCGAGTTCGGTCCATCGGGGCTTTACGGCCTGCTGGCCCGATCGAACCTGGCGTCTTTCGCGGTCCGGGGCGAAATCAAGCCGACGTCCCGGCTCGACGCCTATGTCGCGGCGCGTCCGATCTGGCTGGCGAGCGCGACGGACAGCCTGTCCAACTCAGGCGTGCGCGACGTCACTGGCGCGGCAGGGTCGTTTGTCGGCACGCAGATCGACGGCCGGGTCCGCTATTGGCTGGTGCCCAGGCGATTGCAGTTCGGCGCGGGCGTTGCGACCCTGTTCAAGGGCGGCTTCCTCCGCAACGCGCCCAATGCGCCGGCGACCGGCAACACGCATTTCGGCTATCTCGACGCGACGCTGAACTTCTAACCAATATTAAGCCCCTCCCCTTCAGGCTACGGCATTCACACATCGCGCCGCGCTTCTCTTCTCCCTCTCCCAGCGGGAGAGGGAAGGGGCCCGTCACGAAGTGACGGGAAGGGTGAGGGTGACCAGTACGAGCGTCTCGCCCTCAACCTCACCCCGCGCTGCTGCGCAGCTTGCCCCTCTCCTAAGAGGAGAGGGGAAGAGGGGCGCTGTACAATGTGTGAATCTGGTAGCTCTTCAGGGCAGGGGCTTAATATGCCTAAACCTTCACCCGCCCAGTCCGCGCCAGCTTCCCCCAGCCGACCCTCGGCCCCCTGAGCGCCTGCGCGATCGCCTTCAGCACCACATAATACATTACCTGCCGGTAACCGATGCGCTGTGGGATCAGCAGCCACAACAGCCGCCAGTTCTCGCGCCGCTCCAGCGCAAAGGCGACGACTGCGGCGAGCAGGTCGATCGCGGTGAAGACCAGCCAATAGACCAGCATCAGCTCGACATCATGCTGGGTCTGCGCCCAGCCATGCGCCTGCACCGCGATCCAGGTCATCACGAAGCTCAGGATCAGCGCGGTGTCGATGATCGGCGAAATCGCCGCCAGCAGGATCTGGAAGACGATCGCCTGTGGCAGCCCGATCCGCGCCAGCCCGGCCGGCCGACCCTTGATCATCACAATGCGGTGCTTCCACAGGCATTGCAGCGTGCCGTACGCCCAGCGGAACCGCTGCTTGGCAAGGCCGGCAAAGCTCTCCGGCGATTCAGTCCAGGCAATGGCGTACTGGTCATAATGGACCCGCCACCCGGCGCGCTGGATCGCGATCGTCAGGTCCTGGTCCTCGGCCAGCGTGTCGTCGGGATAGCCGCCAACGCTCTGGATCGCCGAAAGCCGCCACGCGCCGACCGCACCCGGTACCACCGTCATCGCATCCAGCCGCGCCAGCGCGCGCCGCTCGAGATTCTGCGCAGTGATATATTCGAGCGCCTGCCATTTGGTGACGAGGTTCACCCGGTTGCCGACCTTGGCATTGCCCGCCACCGCGCCCAGCGACGGATCGACGAACCAGCGCGCCAGCCGCGCGATCGTCACCGGCTCGAACTGCGTATCGGCATCGAGCGCGACGACAATCTCGCCGGTCGCAAGCTTCAGCCCCTCGTTGAGCGCGCGCGCCTTGCCGCCATTCTCCAGCGTCAGCAGCCGCACGCGCGGCTCGTCGGCAAAGGCCTCGCGCACCAGCGCGCTGGTCCGGTCGGCCGAGCCGTCGTCGATCACGATCACCTCGATCCGCACATCGGTGCTGGCAAGCACGCCGTGCACCGCGCGGACGATCACCGTCTCCTCGTTGAACGCCGGAATCATCACCGTCACGAACCGTGTCGGGTCGATGGGCGGGAAGATCGTCCGCCCCTCGCGCCGCGCCTGGACCAGTGCCAGGGCCGAGAGAATAAGGGCGCGGGCAATGCCGATGGTGATCGCGAACAGGAAGATCCAGCCAAGCGCAGTGATGATCGCGCCGATCGCGCCGAAGATGAACAGATCGGTCTCGGCCGCCGCCTGGTCGCTCGCCGAGATCACCGGCATCGCGACGTCGCGCGGAATGCCCGCCAGCACGGACACCGGCACGAACTGATAGCCCTTGGCGCGCAGCTGATCGATGATCTGCGGCAGCGCCTCGACAGTCTGCTGGCGATTGCCGCCGGCGTCGTGGAGCAGCACGATATTATGGCTGCACTGCACGTCGGAAGCGTCGGTACAGGGGGCGGAATTGGTGACGTCGGCAATCGTCGCATCGACGATCGCCTTCACCCCCGGCCGCTTCCAGTCGCCCGGATCGACATGCAGCCCGACGGAGATATAGCCGCGGTTCTGCGCCTGCAGCGCCGGCTCGATTTCATCAGCCGTGGTCGGCTCGGCGTCCCCGAAATAGGGCGCCCGGAACAGCCGGAGCGAGCGGCCGGTAAAGGCCTGGAACAGCCGCTGAGTCGTGTTGAGCTGGAACGCGGTCTCCGCATCCGAGGCGCCCGCCAGGTTGGGATGGGTGTAGGTATGGCTGCCAACCTCATGCCCCTCTCGCACCATGCGCTGGAGCAGGGATCGCTGGGTCAGCGCATTCTCGCCGACGATGAAAAAGGTCGCGGGCACCTTCTCGCGCTTCAATATGTCGAGGATGCGCGGCGTCCAGGTCGGATCGGGGCCGTCATCGAAGGTCAGCGCGACCAGCCCCGGCTTGTAGCCGGATCGCGACACGACATAGGGTGAAGGCAGCCGGGTGAAATCGACTCCGGTGATCAGCCCGTTCCGTCCCGTAACCGCATTGCGCAAGCCGGCAACGGGAACCCCCGTGATCTTCAGGATCTCGCCGAAATGCTCGATATCGACATCAGTGCCTTCGGGGATCGTGTTGATCACCGATGCCGGCGGCAGCGTGCGGTGCGAGCGCCCGAAGATCGTCCACACGCCCGGATCCTCCGACCCGAGCCGCCAGAGCCCCACGCCATTCACTCCGGCGCGGGTGAGGAACTTCATCTGATTATAGACTGAGGCCGCATCGAGCAGCCACACGTCATGGCGGACGCCACCGTCCTCATAGGCGAAGCTGCTGTTGCCGCTCGCGCGGTCGAACACCGGCACCGTCCCTGAATCGCGAGCCGCCTGCCACGCCTCGTCGATCGCGACCGACTGGCCGCCCTTCTTGCCGAACCAGTCGTAACCGTAACTGCCGACAGCAACGGCGATCTTGTCACGCGGCACGCCGCGGATCGCCGTCGCCACTGCTTGCTCGAACCACAGCTGCGATGCGATTGGCCCGGGCGGACCACCCAGCTCATGCTCGTCATAGGCCATCAGGAAAACCCGATCGACGATCGCGGCATAGGCCTTCACGTCATAGCCCGCCTCCGCACCGATCGGTACGGCGATCACGACGATCCAGCCATGCCGGCCGAACCGCGCCTTGGCTTCGCGCAGGAAGGTTCGATAGTCGGCCTGGGCGGACGACGGCAGCTCCTCGAAATCGAAAAACACGCCGCCGGCAGCGTTGGCGGTAAGCCACGGCTCGAGCCGGTCGAGCAATTGCCGCCGGAGCGCCGGGGAATGGAGCAATGTCGCCATGCCGGGCGCATCGAAATTGGCGTTGATGACATTCGATATCATCGGCAGCAGCAGCGGCCGATGCGGCGACCGGTTGATGATCGCCTTGCCTTCGGAGTCCTTGAAAATCGTGATGGTGTGGTTGGGTCCGGTAATCGACATCCAGCCCGGGACCAGCCAGTCGAGCTCGCCGATATTGCGCTTGAGCGAGCTGCCGCTCGACGGGTCCCATGGCGCATGGAAGCCGATCGCAAGCTGCGCATTCTCGCGCACGCCGCGCGGCGGCGCACCGGTGAGCAGCCGGGCAGTGCGCACGATCTCGCGCCGGGTTCGCCTGAGGATCGGCTCATGCGGCGGCGGCAGTTTGACGAGCGCCGGATGCTCGGCATCGACCGGCAGCAGCGGCGGGCTCGGCACCGCGCCGATCGAAACCGCAAGCGCGACCACGGAAAGCAGGGCCAGGACGATAAACGCCCCCACCGCAAAACCAAACCGCCGCCGCCGTCGTCCGGACGCGTCATAGAAAATCGGGGCGAGGCTCATGCGGGCTGCGGTATCCTTCAAATGCTGCGGGAACGCTACCATAGGTCCGCTGCGGCCGGATAGGACAGGCTCATGACAAATACGTCATGCAGCCGTTGCCGCGGCATGCCTCCAATCCGTCATTTTGCCGGGAACATGCGGTAGCGCTTTGGCACAAAAGCCCTTATTCCCACGTCATTGCGCGGGGGGCCAAGCATGATTGTCGGTATTGATCTGGGGACGACCAACAGCGCCGTCGGCATCTGGCGCGACGGAAAAGCGGAGCTGATCCCCAATGCGCTCGGCGATCTGCTCACGCCCTCGGCGGTCAGCATCGGCGACAATGGAGACCTTATCGTCGGCCTGGCCGCACGCGATCGGCAATCGACTCACCCGAAGCTCACCGCAAGCGCCTTCAAGCGCTGGATGGGCACGAAACAGACGATCACGCTCGGCAAACGAACCTTTGGCGCGGAGGATCTGTCCGCGCTGATCCTGGCCAGCCTGAAGGCCGATGCCGAGGCGTTCCTCGGCGAGCCCGTTACCGGCGCGATCATCACGGTGCCGGCCTATTTCAATGACCGCCAGCGCAAGGCGACCCGCCGTGCCGGGGAATTGGCAGGCCTGACGGTCGAGCGACTGGTGAATGAACCGACCGCCGCAGCCCTCGCCTATGGCATCCAGACCCGCGAGGAACGCGAGCCGTTCCTCGTCTTCGATCTCGGCGGCGGCACGTTCGACGTCTCGATCGTCGAGATGTTCGACGGCGTAATCGAGGTGCGCGCCTCGGCCGGCGACAACCGCCTGGGCGGCGAGGACTTCAACGAGGCCATCGTCGAGATCGCCCGGCCGCGTATCGATCCGGAGAACCGGCTGGCCAAGGCCGATGCGCTCAGCTTGCGCGAGTTGTTGCGCGCCGCCGCGGAGCGCTGCCGCCGTGCCCTGAGCGAGGCCGATTCCGCCCCCTTCACCGTCACCTGGGACGGCCAGCAATTCAAGACCATCGTCAGCGCCAGCGAGTTCGAGGCCCAGGCCGCGCCCCTGCTCTCCCGGCTGCGCGATCCGGTGCTGCGGTCGCTCCGCGACAGCGACATCAGGGTGGAATCGCTCAGCTCGGTCGTGCTGGTCGGGGGTGGCACGCGCATGCCGATCGTACGCCGCACGATTACGCGCATGTTCAGCCGCTTCCCCGATGCGGCCGTCCATCCCGATCACGCGGTTGCGCTGGGTGCGGCGGTGCAGGCCGGCCTGAAGGCGCGCGATGCCGCGCTCGACGAGATCCGCCTGACCGATGTCTGCCCCTTCACGCTCGGCGTCGATCACAGCGTGATGGA
Organism: Sphingomonas sp. P3_C5; assembly: GCF_056402635.1. Taxonomy (NCBI): domain Bacteria; kingdom Pseudomonadati; phylum Pseudomonadota; class Alphaproteobacteria; order Sphingomonadales; family Sphingomonadaceae; genus Sphingomonas; species Sphingomonas sp. P3_C5. The sequence goes on along the minus strand of NZ_JBFUHA010000004.1, from coordinate 275,059 downwards.
TGCCCGGGGCGTGCGTCGCACCGGGATCTTCTCGCCGATCATCGAACGCAACACGCCGATCCCGGCGAGCCGGGTCAACTATTACACCACCGTCACGGATTATCAGAAGGTGGTGGAGTTCGGCGTCTATCAGGGTGAGGCGCATGAGGTGCGGGGCAATGTGAAGCTCGGCTCCCTGCGCGTGCCGGTGCCGAATGCGCCGGCCGGGCAGGTGCATGTCGAATGCCGGTTCAGCTATGACACCAGCGGCCTGCTCGAGGTCGATGTGCGTGTCCCCGCCTCCGGCCTGGAACGCAACCTGGTGTTGTTCGATGATGACGACGCTCCGGACCAGCCGCAGATTGCGGAGCGCCGTGCGGTGCTGGCCGACCTCAAGCGGCATCCCCGCGAGGACAGCGCCAATATGGCGGTGATGGCGCGCGCAGCACGCTGCTATGAGAGCTTTATCGGCGACCGACGCGACCAGATCGGCCACTGGATCATCGCCTTCGAAGGAGCGCTGGATCGGCAGGAACCGCACGCGATCAACCGGGCGCGCGAGGAGCTGACCGCGGCGCTGAACGAACTCGAGGGCGAGCGCTACCTGTGAGTGCACCCTATTCCGCATGGCGGCGGCTCGGCATCGATCCGACCAAAGAGGTTACGGCGATTCGTTCGGCCTATGCCGCCGCCCTGAAACGCATCGATCCCGATGCTGACCCCGCCGCCTTCGAGGCATTGCGCACGGCGCGAGAGCAGGCACTGGCCTATGCCCGGCGCAAGGACGACGCGCTGGTTGACGATGCGTTGGCTGACGACGCGCCGGCTCCATCGCCCGATCTCCTCATCTCGTCGGGAGAGCAGGTCTTCACCCTCGCCGTGCCGACCCTCCCCGAGGGGACCCCAGCGGGCGATCTGAGTGCGAGTGCGCCGCCCGAGACCGACGGCAATTTCCGTAACGTCGCGCCGCCCGACCCTATCGGTGGCGAGGAACACCTTATCCCGCTGCAGAGCGCGCGCGGCGCGCTGGTTCCACCTGTGCTGGGCACTGCCCCGATATCGTCGACGCTCGAAAGCCGGCCGCTGGTCGCATCCCAGGCACGCGATGCCCATTACCGGGGCCTGCTGGGGCTATTGTTCGGCGAGGAGGGGCGGTTCGAACCCCTGACGGACGAGACCGTCAGGCGCGAACTCGTAACGCACGCCGAAGCATTGCTGCACGATCCGCAAATGGTCGAAATCGCCTTTTATGCCGAGGCGGAGCGATGGTTCGCGCGCATCGTCTCCGCTTCCGCGCCGCGATCCGATCCGATCATGCACCTCGTGCTCGAACAGTTCGGCTGGCTCGCGGATCGCGGCCGGTTCGATCAGCCGGCGGAGGCGGCCGCGGTCGTCGCCCGTTACGACATGCTTGCCTTCCACGCCGCGGTTCAGCGGCCCGATCATCCGCTTCACCGGGCCTGGCGGGAGCTGATCAGGCCGGCAGATGAGCTCAGCCGTCGCGGCCATGTCGATAAAAAGAAGATCCACGAGTTGCTCCTGACGGTGCGTCGCGACCATCCCGCACTCGAACAGGAGTTTGACTGGTACCGCGTGTCGCTGTGGGAAAGCCCGCCGCCCGTATCGAGCCGCGGTGGCATGAACGCCTGGTTCGGCGTTGCCTGGATATTATTCATCCTCGTCGGTCAGTTGAGCCGGTGCAGCAGCACGCCCACGCCATCTCCTCTCGATCCCCCGGCCTTTAGCGGGCTGACCATGAGCGGGCCGACCATGAGTGGACCGATCAGTGTCCCGCCGCCCCCACGGCTCGGCGGCCTGATCAATCCCGATGATGACATCGCCGCAGCCCTGCGCATTGTCGCCGGCGACGCGCTCACGGTCGATACCTTGAAGGAAAAGAACCCGGTGCTTGCCGGAATGCTCGCGACCAACTGGCGGCTGGCCGGTGAATTCGGCGAGGCCCACAGGGCGTTCGTCAGGGAGACGAGCACCCTGTTGCTCGATCGCTATAATCGCGGTTTGGAGCGCGCAAATTATGGGCTGATCGCGGAGGCGCGGAAGCTTGACCTTGACGAGGCCAGAGTCGCGCTGAAGGCCGGCGGCGGCGTCTGCGCCCGGTATTTGCACGAAGGACTGCCCATTCCGTGGTCGGTGCCGTTCATGCAAAGGCGCAACGCGCTGGTCGCCCGGACATTATTGGAGGCCAATGGCGACCCGCTGCGCAAACCCGCCCCTGCCACCTACATGATCCCGGGCGAAGTGATTGAGGATGCTGAAAAGCGCAGCGGCATGTCGCGCGCGCAATTTCTCGGGAGCTTGCGCGCGGGAGCCCCGTCTCAGACCCATTGCCGGGGCCGCATCGCCCTGCTGGAGGCTGCGCTGGCCCTGCCACCAAAGGCCGGGCTCAATCTGCTGCGGGAGATGTGATCGTTTCGGAGAGGCTCTCGCCCGGCCAGCGCTGAACAACCCGCCGCGCCACCTCTCAACCGGCCTTACGCCCCAAAATACTGATTTACTTTAGTTTTAATCCGACCCCGGAACGAGATGCGGGCATGGCGGTTCTTATGGAAGTCGCGACGGCCAGCCGCGATCAGGAGCACCACACCATGGGAGAACCCTATACCATCAAGACAAGCGGCTATCTGGTTTCCACCCTGAGCGTCATCATGCTCGGCATCCCGGCATGGAAGAACGCGTCGACCAATCCGCTGCTGATGCTCTGCCTCGCCGGCGGAATGCTCGCCTCGATGGCGGGCATGGCGCTCCGCTGGTGGTCCTATCGCCTCGAGAAGAGCAAGACCGACACCTCGGCATCGGCGCCGAAGCAGCGGGAGTTTCACCCGCGAATGGCCTCGAGCGGCCAGCCCGCCGCTTCAAGCTCTCTTGTCGGGCAGCGCGTAAGGCGCTGAACCACTGGGCAAGGAAGCCCACCTGTCACACAAAAAAAAGGGGCGGCATCGCTGCCGCCCCTCTCTCTTGTCGTCGATCGCTCGATCAGAAGCGGTAACCGAAGCCAACCAGGCCCTGGTGACGCTCCAGGCCGGTGGTCGAACCGACCCCACCGTCGATGCTGTAATGCGTGTAGACATACTCGACCTTGGCGTAGGTGTGCTCCGAGACGGTGAACTCGTAGCCGGCGCCGAGATGATAGCCGTCAGCATTGTCGCTGACGGAGAAGTTGTTCGCTGACGTCGCGGTGTCGACGAGGGACGCGGTCACGCGGCCATTGGTGTAGCCACCCTTGGCGTAGAGCAGACCACCGGCAACGATACCACCAGCGCGGACGCCAACGGTGATGTTGCGGCCGGCCTTGAGGCAGGCAGTCTGGGTGCCGCCCGTGACGCAATCCTTGGTCGTCGCGCCTTCGATGCCGGCATAGGCGCCGATCACGAAACCGGACTTCGTTGCATAGTCGTAGCCGAGCTCGGTGCCATAGACGAAGCCGACCTTCGAGTCGCTGCCGCCACCGGCCTTCAGCACGACGTCATCAACGCCGGCGCGTGCTTCGATGCGGGCGCCGCCCTTGAAGCCCGACGAATCGTCCTGCGCCATCGCAGGGGTTGCGATCACAAGAGCTGCGACCGAGGCGAAAAGAAGCTTGGTATTCACGGTAATTTCCTCACGAAACAGGCCGCTTCCATCGGCGGCGGGAGGTGCCCTCTACAGGGAAACGCTGGCGTAACAATCTGAACTTTTCTGATATGTGATTGCAGCGCAATGATTTGTGCGTTTGTGTTGCAGCGCAGCAACACTGTTGCAGCTCGCTAATCCCGGGTGCGAGCCCCCACTGGCAGAGCCCGATGATCAGCGAAGCCGGCAGTCTTGCCGCATCTCCCCATCACCGATTCCGGGCGCTCCAGCGAGGCGCTGAATCGGACTGCCGGCGAACGATTACATGGTCCAGGACGAGCTGCTTTGGTGGCCCGGCCATCTGCCGGCCGGCCATGATCTCGCCGACCAGAAGCTCGAGCGAGGCGCGCGACATGTCGTCCATCGGCTGGCGCACGGTCGTCAGTTCCGGCCAGATGGTGGTCGCCAGCGGGGCATCGTCGAACCCGCATACCGAGAGATCACCGGGTACATCGAGGCGGTGCTGATGCGCGACCGCGACCGCCGCCGCCGCCATATCGTCATTGCTCGCGAAAATGGCCGTGGGCGGCCGGCTCTGGCTCAGGATTCGCTCAGCTGCATCGAGTCCCGATCGATAGGTGAACAGCCCCTGCGCGATCAGATCGTCATCCCGTTCGATCCCGGCTTCAGCCAGTGCGAGCAGATACCCCTCCAGTCGCCGCCCGGTGGCGCGGTGGCGCGGATCGCCGAGGATGAAGGCGATGCGGCCATGCCCCAGCGCAATCAGATGCCGGGTCATCTCACGCGCGGCCTGCAGGTCGTCGATGGTGACGCTGGACGTCTCGCGCTCGGTACGGCCGGTCGCGACGGCAACCACCTGGATCTCCGCCGCGGCGAGAGCACCGAGCATCTCCGGAGAGTCGCATAGTGGCGGGAGAAGAATCACCCCGTCGGTGTCCGTGTCGACCAGGTCTTCGACGAATTCCTCGACCGCGACCGCATCCTCGAAAGCCTGGAAATCGAGATGGACATGGTGACGACGGGCCTCGAGCAGGCTGTTGATGAGGAAGCCCGACAAATGCGACGATCTCGGCTGGCTGTAGAGCAGGACGACGCGGATCTCCTCGCCCGGCGGAAACCTGCGCCGCACGGTGCGCCGCGAATATTTGAGCGCCGCCATCGCACGCTCGACCTTTTGCCTGGTCGCGCGCGAGACCTTCCCGTCGCCCTTGATCGTACGCGACACAGTCATGACGGACACCTGTGCATGGTCCGCCACATCCTGGAGAGTCGGTCCACCGCGCGGCTGGCGGGGCGCTCTCACCATATCGGGGACCTTGAACACTGCACCAGGTACGACCCTTTCAGTCTCACTGCGGCTAGGTGGACGCAAACCATATTGAGCACAACCTCGTCGCGGCTATGGCCGGGACCCAGTGGCGCGCCGCCGATCTGAAAGCCGGAACGGAAAACCGGCCCGGCGCCAGGGCAGAACGCATCTGAATCTCAATACCATTTCACCCGGATGGCACCGAACAGCCTCGCCCTGGGACCTCCCACTAACGCTTGACATTAATCGGACACCACAATAACATCCTTTGGTAGCGCTACCATAAGGAGCGCTCGACCGGCCATCCGAACGATAAGCGGAGGCCCTGATGGGAGGGGAAACAAGATGTCTTACGACCGCAGCAATTCCGTTCGCGCCGCGTTGCTCGCGGCGGCCTCATTGTCCGCCATGACGTTCGCTACCCCGGCAATGGCGCAGTCGACGCCGGCGTCCGGAGCGCCGGCAGCAGCGCAGGACCAGGCCGCAACGAACCAGGGGCTCGATGCCGGGGATGACATCATCGTCACCGGCTACCGCGCCAGCCTCAACAGCTCGACTCAGGCGAAGAAGAATTCGACCGGCTTTTCGGATTCGATCTATGCCGAGGACATCGGCAAATTCCCCGACACCAACATCGCTGAATCGCTGAACCGCGTTCCCGGCGTGACGATCAGCCGCGACATCACCGGTGAGGGCCAGCAGATCGCGATCCGCGGCCTCGGCACCAACTTCACCCGCGTGCTGCTCAACAACGCGCCGATCGCCGTTGCCTCGACCGGCCGCGACGGTGCGCAAAGCACCAACCGCGAAGTCGATCTCGACGTGTTCCCGACCGAGCTCTTCACCAGCCTGACGGTGAACAAGAGCGCGGTGCCCGACACGCTCGAAGGCGGCGTCGCCGGCACGGTGAATCTGCGCAGCGCGCGGCCGTTCGACAAGCCGGGCACGCACGTCACCTGGTCGGGCCAGATGACCAATATCAGCAATGCCGGCAAATGGGGCTATCGCGGCTCGGTGCTCGCCAGCATGACGTCGGGCAATTTCGGCGCGCTGGTCGGCTTTGCCGGGGTGCGCAACCAGGTCAATGTCAACGGCTATGAAACCGTGGGGCTGACGAACGCCAATCTGAGTGCCGCCCAGTTCGGCGCGGCGACCGGCGCGAACGCGACCGGCGGCGGCAACTTCACCATCCCCTCCACCGTGCCCGCCAATGCCGGCATTCCAGGCGTCGCGACCGGTACGGTGATCGACAACGCCTTTTTGCTCGCCCACAATCCGGGCGCCAATATCGGCCAGATCGACAATGGCCTGCTCCCGCGCCTCGGCCGTCCGGTCACTGAATATGGCACCAAGGACCGGATCAGCCTGATCGGCAGCCTCGAATACAAGGGCGACAACTTCCACGCCTATGTCGACGGCATGTATTCGAAGAAGTCGAACGATCTCCGGCGTATCGACATGAACTGGGTCGGCCGCAACGGCGCGATCATTCCGATCAACACGCAATATGACAAAAGCGATTGCAGCAATGGCTGCACGGTCACCAAGGGCACCTATTACAACGCTCAGTTCTTCCTCGAATATCGGCCGTTCATCGAACACACCACCTATTGGGGCGTGAATCCCGGCTTCGAATGGAAGGTTGCCGACGAGCTGAAGCTGAACGTCAACGCGAACTATACCCAGAGCAAGTTCCACCGCGAGGTACCGAGCGTCCTCGTCATCACGCCGGCCAGCTCCGGCGTCACCGTCAATTTCGACAATAGCGCCGGCGGCATTCCCAAGATCGCGACCAATGTCGATCTGAACAACCCCGCCAGCTTCGGCTGGCCGGGCGCGCGCGTGAACATCCAGGACGAATATCGCACCACCAAGACCAAGGGCGTTCGAGGCGACCTGCAATGGGGTGGCGAGAAGCTGAACCTCAGGGTCGGCGCCGCCTGGGACGATGTCTCCCGCTCGATCACCGCGACCGACAACAGCCAGGCGTGGCAGAACGCGGTATGCGGCGACAATCCGAGCATCTTCCTGCCCGGCCCGAACACCCAGCCGCCCTGCCAGGGCCTGAACACACCGACGCCCGGCGCCGGCTACCCGACCTATCCGGCGCTCGGCACCGGCTTCTCCGCCGGATCGCAACCGCTGACCTATGGCGGCTCGCTGATCCCGGCCAGCGCGCTGGGGTCCTATCTGCAGCCCGGCCCGCTCGGCTTCATCACGGTAGACTGGGACAAGTTCAAACAGGCGTCCCACTATGACGCCTTCCACGCGGCATCGCCGCCATCGACCGGGTCGAACACAGGCGCTTCGGGCGGCTTTGTCGAGGAGAAGACGCTCGGCTTCTATGGCGAGGTGAATGGCGATGTGCCGGTCGGCGACAACCGGCTCACCTTCAACGCCGGCCTGCGCTGGGTCCATACCGACCAGCAGATCGGCGGCTATGTCTCGCTCACGGATCCGCGCAATGCGCAGGATCCGGACGGGGCCGGGCCGCTGCCGGCCGCCTGCCCCGGCGGCGGCGCCAATCTGCGGGACGGCTCCTGCTATCCCAACATCCTGAACTTCGTTTATACCCAGTCGAAGTACAGCAACTGGCTGCCTTCCGCCTCGGCCGCCTTCCATATCGGCAGCAATACGGTGCTGCGGGCGGCGGTGTCGCGCACCATGACCCGCCCGAACCCCTCCTCAATGCTGCCGGGCCTCAACTTCTCGAGCCCGTCGGCTGATGTGGGCAGCGTCGGCAACCCGTCGCTTGCCCCCTTCCTCTCGACCAATTTCGATTTCGGCGCTGAATATTATACCGGGCACGAAGGCTATGTCGGCATTGCGGCCTTCCGCAAGGCGGTCACCGGCTTCACCGTGAACGGCAGCGTCACCCAGCCCTTCTCTGCCCTCGCCGCTTACGGCGTGACCTACGGCAACCTCTCGCCAACCCAGCAGGCCGCAATCGACTCGCGCGGCGGCCCGAACACGGCGACCGTGGTGCTGACTCAACAGGTCAATGCCAGCGGCACGCTGATCGTCAACGGGCTCGAGGGCAATTGGGTGCAGCCGCTCGATTTCCTGCTTGGCCGTTATCTCGGGCTCAACGGCTTCGGCTTCACCGCGAACATCACGCTGATCAGCCAGACCGGTTCTGGTGCGGCGCCCGCCGTGGCCACCGGTGTCGCGCCGGTGACCTATAACCTGACCGCTTATTATGAGCGCGGCGGCGTGTCCGCGCGCCTGTCGACGACCTTCACCAAGGGCAATGTGGCGTCCGGGCTCAACCAGAACGGCATCCCGAACGCGGCGCTGTACAACGCGAATTACCAGCAATGGGATTTCGGCGGGTCGCTCGATCTGGCGAAGATCTTCGACTCGCAGCATCTGCCGCAACTGACGCTGGACGTTCAGAACATCTTCAAGGCGCGCCAGATCAGCTACTTCCAGTTCCCGAACGCGACCTTCTCGAACTTCAATCCCGGCCGTCAGATCATGGTGGGCTTGCGCGGCCGGTTCTGATCCTCATCCGCAATCGCATGCGGTGTCTCAAGGGGTCGGCCATTGGCCGGCCCTTTTTTTTTTGGCGAGCCGCTGAGGCCTGGGGTGCTTTCCCACCTCTGCAAGCCGTTGACGGAACAGCATTAAGTGGAGTGTCACCGGACTTCCCATCGGAATTCCGGATTCCAAATCCAGATACCGGCTCAGTCGGATTGGGCGACGTAGGCCACTGTCAGCGACATGTGCAGTACCGTTGCCGCGCTAGGGTCGCCGCCATCTTGGTCAAACAGCATCGTCCACTGGGTATAGGGCGTCGGCGTCATATAAACCGCAGTCGGGATTTGCCACGGAATATAGGTTTTGCCGGTGGCAAAATGATAGCCGTATTCGCCGATCAGCGGTGTGCTGAAGAAGCTATAGGCTGCGCCTGGGCCAAAGCCGTTCTGATACGTGCCAGACGTTGCCACCGAGGCGATGACATTGCCCTTCTCATTCGCCACCACGCCATCAATGGTGAATCCAATATCGGTAATCCAGATCGCGACATCGCCACTGTTCGGTAGCACGCCGGCGAGCTGTGCATCGCCGATGGGGATGCTCCAGGTCAGCATCGCGTCGCTGCTATCGGTCGCCGGAGTCAGCAGCGCCACATCGCTGCCCGACGGCACCAGCGTCGTCGTGTCGCCTGGACGGCGGATCAGGAAGTCGAAGGAGATGTCGACATTGGTATTGGGCAGTATGACGTGCTGGCCATCACCCGCCGTGCCCAGCAACTGCGCCACCCAGATCGCAACGCTCGCAAAGGCATCCTGCATCTGCGCCGATGTCATGCTCAGTGTGATCGCCACCGGCGGATCGATCAGGTTCACATAGAAATACGACGCCCGGTAATAGGTCCAGGCGACATAGATAGAGCGCTTCAACGCATCGGCGCGCGCCTGAAGGATCGTCCGCAGAATCGCGAGCTTCTGCTCGTCACTGGTCGCCTGCGCTTCCTCAGCCTGCCACAGCGCGACGACGTTCTGCGCCGCGGCGATTTGCGCCTTCACCACCGTCGTCTGCGCCATCTGGCTCGAATAGGCGGCGAACTTCCCGTCGATCGCCTTGCCGTAACCCGCCAGGATCTGCAGGCTGGCGGCGTAGACATTGGCTGCGTCCTGCGCCGCGCCGGCATTGCTGCCGCTGCCGATCGATTCCTTGACCGAGGTCAGAACGGCATTCGCCGAGATGACATAATTGTCCCAGGCCAGGCCGGGATCGATCGCCACAACAGCGAGCGAGGGCGGCAGCGGATCGCCGCCGGCACCGTCCTGCGATTGTGCCCACAGGATCGTGGCCGCCTCGAACGCGGTCATCAGCGCGAGCTGCATCTGCATCAACTGCTGGGCCTGCTGCACCAGTGACGCGCCGCCCGGCGGGGTCATCGCCAGATCATTGATCACGGCGAGAGCGGACGTCACCCCACCGGCCAGCGCATCCATACCGTCCTTGACCGATCCGACATCGCCCTCGCTCCCCTTCGCCACCGCGACACCGAGCGAAATCACCGACATCACCGTGCTGATCGTATCCTGGAGAAAATCGGCCAGCTCCATCAGCGAGACAGCGGCGGCGAGCGACTGATAATCGGTATTGGCCTGATCGGCCTGCAGCACGAACGCCGATCGTAGCGCGATGATGTTCTTGTACAGTGTCGCGACATTACCCTGCAAATTGCTCAGCTGCAGTTGGAGCGGCGCGATCTCGTCGCCTGAGGTCGCCGCCAGCGTGCCGCTTACCGAGGCGATGGCGGCCGCGATATCGCTTTCGACAGCCAGTGTGTTGAGCCCGGCCTCGTAATTGGCCAGCGCGGCGATCAGGCCCTGAATCTGCCCTTCATACATCGCGCTTGACAGCACCGGCACGAAGAAGCCGCCCGGCGCGACGTTGAGCGTGACGAGCAGCGCGCCAGCCTGATTGTAGAGCTCCAGGAAATCGCTCGAAATGGTCGCGCCGTCCAGGCCCATCACGCCGACGCACCCGACGATCCAGCTGAACATTGCCTGCGCCAGCGCGCGATCGGCAAGGGCGGTCGAGTCCATCAGCGCGACTGCGGCGGCGTAGCTCGATTGCAGGCTTGCCAGCGCCCAGGGCAGCGCAACCAGATCCTGCGCAAACAACGGCGCGCTCGTGACCAGCGGCGTAGCCCCGCTGGTCGGCGTGATCGTGAACGCCAGAGCCTGTAGCGGCGAAAGGCCGAGCGGGATCGCCTGTGGCTGCTGGTCCTTCCATGCCGGCACCTGCGCGATGCGCGGCGCGGGGGTCACCGACGATCCGATCAGCAGCTCCACCGCGCCCTGCTGCCCGGCCGGAGGCGCGACGCCGAGCGGCGCCGTGCCGAGCGGGGACAGATCAAGACTGCGCGCGACGATGATCAGCCCTTGCGTCGTCACCAGCGGCACGTCGACGGTCAGGGTGTCGGCATAGATGGTGATGCTGAAATCCTCGCGGCCCCCGGCGGCGGCAAGCACCGCCGACAGCGCGACCTGCAAGCCTGAAAACACGATCGTCGCCTGCCCGGTGACCGGGTCGACTCCGTCGGTCAGGCTGGTGAAAGGCGCCGCCTGCGCATTGAGACTGGGCCAGTCGACCATCGCATCTCTCCCATTGCGCGCGGACACGATCTTTCCCCGGTCCGGCGCCGCGCAGCCGGACCGGGGATCCTTATTGTGGTCAGTTCGTCGGGATTGGCGTGCCAAAGGCCAGGCTGGTGAACGGCACCAGCGAGGTCGAGGTATAGCCCAGGGCGGCGGTGCCGATCGTCGCCCAATCCTGCGTCGCCTGCTCGCACTTCAGCGCCTGGTTGACCCAGGAATAATTCGCCAGTTGCTCGGGCGTGTAAGTGGCTACGATAAATTCGAGGTCGGAGCCGATCGTGACCCATGCGGCGGTGACTTTCGCCAGCATATCGATGAAATTCGTCGCGGCGGTGGCGACATTGCCGACCGCGGTGTTGAGACCGCCAAGATCAGTGATCAGCTGCTGTTTCAGCTTCTCGTCGGCCGATGCCGCGTCGCGCTCGCCGCAATATTTGTTGTAATTGTCGCGTGCCTCGACCGCGTCATGGCCGAGCACGCCGGCCGCCACCGCCGCTGCCGGCCACAATAGGCCGCCAGAGATGATCACCAGCCCGACCGAGACGGTCACCGCCTCGATCGTATAGTTCTTCCATGCTGTATAGGCGGCATCGGCGTCCTGCTGGAACGAGATGACGTCCTTGGCATCCTGCCCGGCGGCGGCGACGGCGTCCTGGTAGAACTGGCTTGAGCTGGCGGTATATTGCTGAATCTCGGTATTGGCCGGAGTCATCGCGGTGTTGAACGTCGCCATGTGCGCGATCAGCGTGTTGACCGTCGCCTGCGCGCTGACTGCCGTCGACTGCAAGCCGCCCTGCCCGGTCAGCACCTCGGCCAGGACCTGGCCGCACTGAGTCTTGGTGCCGCAATTGGCGGGATTGAGCAGCTCCATGAACGCGCCGAGCGTCTGGGTGAAGGTCTGCGACGCGTTGTAGATCTGGTACGCCGTCCACACGATATGGGTGTAGAGATCGGCCGGCGGCGTTGTGCTTTCGAGGAGCGCCGGATTGCTCGCCAGCTCGGCCATTATGATGGTTGGATCGCCGAACTGAGTCGACAGCGCCTGCACGGTCTGCATCGCCGCGATCACTTTCGCCACCTCGTCCGCGTCAGCGAAGGTGCCGTATTTGTCGCTGAACGAGCCGGTGGTGATCGGCAACTGCAGGCCACGCACGATATAAGTCTGAAGATCGAGCCAATCCTGCGTCATCAGGCAGAATGTTGTCGGTGTGGTGGCCGTGTTGCAGAAGGCGGCAAGCGGCGGCTGGAGTGTCGACGGACTAATTACATCCATATTGGTCATAATTACTTCTCTTTCGAATCGCAAAACTGGGTTGATTGCCGAAAGCTAAAGTGACAATACCGGTCCGTCTAGCTAATAATTACGACTCCGGTGAGGCGATAGTTAAATGTCGCGGCATTGTCATATATAGGATTCGCCTGTGGATGTATCCAATACGGTTGACCAGGCGGAGATCGAGCTTTTTCGCGCGCGATTGCAGGTAGAGCCCGTCGTTGCCACCATATTGCGCTCTCCCGCGCAGAATGCGTTGGCATCTATAGCTCAGCTGCAGAGTGATATCCCTACAACGTCGACAACAATCAATACGGTTAACCTTGGTCCATTTTCCCTTGGTGGGTCATGTGACTATGATTGCTTTATCGGCATCTGTGTGAAGACGTACCACTGGAGCTGGAATCTTGATTTTTCGGGAATCCGCCCGCCGTTGCAGCAGTCCGTCCAACAGGTCAGCGACGCGGCCGGTGCATTCACCAGCGCCTTCGCGCCCGCGCGGGACTGGCTGAAGAACACGTTGCCGCAATTCAGCTCCGATTTCGCTGCCCAGGCGTCGACGATCCTCGCCACCAACGCGGCGATCATGCAGGCTGGCGGCGTCGCAACGGCGGCGCAGATCGCCACCGTGCAGGCGGCGTTTGCCGACATCACCGCGGGACTGAGCAACGGCCAGAACCAAATGGCCGGCGCGATCTCTGCCGTGGCGCAATTCGTCAATCAGCTGTCGGCGATTGAGGGTGAGTTGTCGCCGTTCCTGTCCAGCATGCAGCAGTCAATGAACGATTCGGTGACCAACACGCAGAATAATTTCGTCAACGGCATGGACTGTGGCCAGGGCGATGCTGACAATCAGATCAACGTCGCAAAGGCGATGTTCAACACGTCGGTCGCCATCATCCAGGCCAGCTTCGGTACACTGGCCAACGATACCAGCGCAGTCGACAGCGCGACATCGCAATTCGTCGCCGCGCTTGTGACGATACTCGACCAGTATCAGAATGTGGCGCAACAGGTCACCACGGCGGGCAGCTATCCGGCTGGCGTCATCCAGGATTTGCACCTCGATATTGCGGCGAACGAATGGACCCAACTCGCACAATATGCGCAGACAAATATCCAATAGCGCGCACGGCCAACGCCTGGCTCGGCGGGTCGCCGGCCGGCGCTAGTGTAGACCGGTGCGTGCCTCCATTCGCCCGATATTCCTGCTCAAAAGCGGTCGTGCGTTCATCTGAATCGAGCGGCTGGTTCCAGGCGCCATTGTGATTTCGCTGAACGCCCGAGTGTGGTGGTTTTCAGCCCGACGGCTCTCGCTCATGATATTGCGATAGCGGACGCGGAGTAAGCGTTCGGAAAGCCTCCGGGCATCGGGGGCTGTTGGTACCAATGGGCTGCATCGCAATCATGCGCGCGGAACGCGTCCTAGCCTTGAGCACAGCGGCACACGTATCAACGGCTTCGTACCCGCATCCGCCGAGCTAGGCCAGTGGCGCGGTCGGCGTCGGGCTGCGCTCCGCGCCGCGCGCGACGTCTGCGTGCTCATAGACTATCGACCTCCTGGGAAAATGAGGCCCTTGCGCATATGATCGTAAGATAGTAGATCCTACTACAGTGATAGTAGGATATGTTGACGTGGCAGCGCCGAAACTGACTTCGCTCGAACTCCGGATCATGGAAGCAGTGTGGAAGCTCGGGCCCTGTTCGGTGCGCGAGATTCAGGAGGCTTTTCCCGAAGCGAAGCGGCCCGCCTACACGACCGTGCAAACAACGGTTTATCGACTTGAGGCAAAGAAAACCCTGCGCCGGGCCAAGAAGATCAGCAACGCCCATATCTTCGAGGCCACGGTTTCCCGCGCGGCGATACAGGGGCGATTTATCGATGAAGTCCTCAGTATATTCGGCGGCCGGCCCAATCTGCTCATGGCACACATGATCGAGAGCGGACGGCTGACCCAGAAAGACATCGACGACGCCGAAGAGGCTTTGCGCGCACTCGCGGAGAAGGATGAGAACACATGACTCAGCTTGTAATCGACCATCTTTGGCAGTCGACATTGTTCGCCGGGCTGATCGGCCTGTTGACACTGGCCTTCCGTACCAACGGTGCCCATATCCGATTCCTCCTTTGGTTCACCGCGTCCCTGAAATTCCTGGTGCCGTTCTCGCTGATCGTTGGCGCAGGTAAAATCCTGAATGCTCCGGCTCACCCAGCGATGACCCCGTGGCCGGCTATGCTGGACGACTTCCTCGCGCCAACACATGCCGTCAAGACGCCCGGGCCGGGCTGGCACTTCGAGACCATCCTCTGGTTGGCATGGGCCTGCGGCGTGGCGGTGGTGCTTCTTCGCTGGACGCTGCAGGGGCTCAAGTTACGCGCCGCGCTCAAAGCTTCGTCGGCGATACAGATCGAGGCGCCGATCCAGGTTCGGTCGAGTCCTGCGCTATTCGAGCCCGGCCTGTTGGGCTTTCTCAACCCGATCCTCATGCTGCCGAACGGTATCGTCGATCACCTCACCCCAAAACAGCTCGACCTTGTCCTGGCGCATGAACTCTCGCATTGGCGCCGCCGCGATAACCTGACCGCAGCACTACACATGGTGGTGGAAGCATTATTCTGGTTCCATCCTCTCGTCTGGTGGATCGGGAGGCAGCTTGTTGTCGAACGCGAGCGGGCTTGCGACGAAGATGTTCTGGCGGCAGGCGGCGACCCCTGGGCGTATGCCGATAGCATTGTCGCTGTGTGCCGCTTCTATATGAAGTCGCCGATAGCTTGCGCGGCGGGCGTGTCCGGCGCCAATCTGAAGGATCGCGTCGAGAGGATCGTCCGGAACCCGATCGCCGACCGACTGAGCCGCGTCAAAATATCCACGTTGGCGACGCTGGCGTCCGCTACGTTGCTGACGCCGCTGGCGGCGGGGCTGTTGACCAGTGAAGCTGTGGCGCAGCCGGATAGCCCGTTTTCAACGCCCACTGCCGGCATGACGGAGGCGGCGCTTCCAGTCTCTGCCGGGGAGCGGCAGAATTCTGAGGTTCGCCAGTTCAATATCACCGGCAGCCACGTATTTTCGGAAGACAGGCTCCGCGACGAAATGGCGGCCGAGGAAACATATCCGTCTCCCACGCCGGATCCGAAAATCAGCTACGAGCAGGATCGCCTGATCCACTATCAGCAGAAGCTGCGGCGATTTTACATGACCCAGGGCTATGTCGAGTTCCACGTAACCGCTTCTGCCGTCGAGCGTACCCCGGGCAAGCAAGACCTCATCGTCACTTATGCGGTCGAGGAAGGTCCACGCTACAAATTCGGAGACGTCACCATCGACAGCACGATCCGCGACTTCGACGACAAGAAGCTGGCCGAAAATCTGGGGCTCAAGAAAGGCGATTGGTACAACGCCAAGTTGGTAGAGGACGCGGTCGGCTCGCTCAGCGAGACCGCCGGCCGGCTCAGCCACGCAACTGTCGATGTCCGTCCCCAGTTCCAGCGGGACAAAGGCACACTGACGATGGGGCTCAATTTCCACATAAGCGGCCCGAACACGACAGGATTGCCAAAGAGGCCAGGCTAGGTCGCGTACGCCCACTGCCGGACGTCGACTTTTGCGCGACAACGACCCGCATCGTCAGCACGGAAATGTCTGCTCTCGGTGTGGGTCGACAGCTAAAGCCCATAACCGCCATTCGTGCGCGCTTCGTCGCTTCTCGGACTTGGATGTTTATTCATTTCGGTCTGCTCGTCTGAACCGGTCGAGCCTCGGGACGTTTTCGGACCTGAAGGAGGAAAACATGGCAAAGCTATCGGAATCCGACCGGGACAAACTGCCAGCGAGCAAATTCGCTGAACCCGACAAGAGAGCCTACCCGATCGAAGATGCCGCCCATGCCAGGAACGCGAAAGCGAGGGCGAGCCAAGCCGCAAAAGCGGGGCGGATCTCCAAAGCCGAAGAGAGCAAGATCGACAAAAAGGCTGACGCTGTGATCAAGAAGAATTGATGCTGAGCTCCGCTAGCGCTGCAGTCTGGCCCGCCGCGCGAGAAGGCCCATATCCGCACATTCGCGGCGGTTTTGGCGCATCCCGAAACCAGAAGTTCATTCAGGTCGCGTCTGCTGGCAAAAGTGGGCCGCAAGCGGAACGGCCGGTCTTGGGAGAATAGCCTGCTTAGCTGCCACTTATCGGTCAGGTTGGCACTCCCAGATCGTGCGAGCGCTTTGCCATAAAGCTCCCACGATAAAGCTCAAGGTCGACCGGCCCTTGCTGGAACAAACTACGGTCTACACTGAGTCCCGCTATAACGCTTTGGGGAACGATGGGGCGATGGCGGGCGGGTTCGTGGGAACAGCGCTGAAGCTGTCGCGTTGGCCCGAAGCGAATAGCGGCTTTGGACTCACTCGCTTCTTAGCGCCTCAATCGGGGAGAGACGTGACGCCCGGATCGCAGGATAGCTGCCGAAAGCCAGCCCGATAAATGCCGAGAACAAGATGGCGCCGATTGCCGTTCCGGCGCCAATCGGCGCGGGGAAATCAGCGAGATTTTCAAAAACCTGGGCAAGTATCGCTGCTATTGCCAGTCCGATTGAGCCCCCGATTACGCAAAGGACGGCCGCCTCGACAAGAAACTGGTTTCGAATGTCGCTCCGTTTTGCGCCGAGCGCCATGCGCAGACCGATTTCGCGGGTGCGTTCGGTGACGCTCACCAGCATGATATTCATTATCCCGATGCCACCGACGAGCAGGCTGATTGATGCGATTGCAACCAGCACGCCCTGAAAAATCGCCGTTACCACGCTCGATTGTTTCATGAACTCCTCGGTAGTGTTCACGGTGAAGGGGCTGATCTCACCCTTCGGCACATTGTTTCGCGCCCGCAGCACACGGATGATGTTCTGCTTGGCGTTTGCAAGATCGACCCCGTTCTCAAAGCCTACGAACAAGAGCGCAAGATCGTCCGGTCCCTGGCCCGCTGAGGTCGCAAACCGCTGGCGCGCTGTCGTGATCGGAACGAGCGCAATGTCGTCGTTATCGTTCCCGAACGAAGATCCCTTGGTCTCCAAAACACCGATGACCACGAACTGGACGCGAGAAATGCGTACCGCCTGTCCCAGCGGGTCGAAGCTGCCGAATAACTTTGCAGCGACGCTGGGACCGAGCACGACGACGCGTGCGGCGGTGCGAACATCGGCTTCGGCGATGAAACGGCCGGTATCGATTTCGAAATTGGCGACCCGTCCATAATCGGGCGTAACGCCGACCGCCGTCGTGGTCGAGTTCCGTCCCTGGATGACCAGCTGGACGGTTGATCGGAGTTGCGGCGCCATTCCGCTGACGCCGGGAACGAGCCGTTGGATCGAAGCCGCGTCGCGCTCGGTCAGGCGGCCGCGACCGCCCGGCGGCCGTCCGCCCCTAACGTCCGGCTGGGGAAAGACGATCGCCATGTTCGATCCCAACTGGTTGATCGAGTTCATCACACTTGCCTTGGCGCCGTCGCCGATCGCAACTGCGAGGATGACCGCAAGCACGCCGATCAGAACGCCTAAGGTCGTCAGGATTGATCGCATGAGGTTGGTACGCAGCGCGACGAACGCGATCGCGATATTGATGCCCCAGGCTGCAAAGACGCGCGCTACGTTCACGTCGCGCGCCTGCGATCCATGACGGGCGCGTCCTCGATCACCTTGCCATCACGAAACAAAATCCTGCGGCCGGCATATTGGGCGACGTCGGGTTCGTGCGTAACGACGATGACAGTAATACCCTCGTCATTGAGCCGCTGAAAAATGCCCATGATGTCCTCGGTCGTCTTGGTGTCGAGCGCACCTGTTGGCTCGTCGGCGAGCAACATCAATGGCTTAGTCACCAGCGCACGGGCGATCGCAACACGTTGCTGCTGCCCGCCCGACAATTTCGCCGGCGTATGACTTAACCGGTCGCCCAAGCCCATGTCGCGCAGAGTCGCTTCGGCGCGGGCGCGCCGCTCGGCGCCCCCCAAGCCGGCGTAGATGAGCGGTACGGCGACGTTATCGGTCGCCGATGTGCGCGCGAGCAGATTGAACTGCTGGAAAACGAAACCGATCTTCCGGTTGCGAATGTCGGCCAGCTGGTCGCTCGACAGCCCGGCAGTGTCGATGCCGTCGAGCAGCAAACGGCCTGCGCTCGGCACGTCGAGAGCACCGATCATGTTCATGAAGGTGGATTTTCCGGACCCCGACGCCCCCATGATGGCAACGAATTCGCCGCGGGCGATTCTGAGCGAAACACCTGCCACGGCATGAACCGTTTCGCCCCCAAGGACGTAGTCCTTCACAAGGTCATGCGTTTCGAGGAGCGGCGGTTCAGCTTCCGCTGGCATTGTCACTCGCATCGTCGACGTCTTGAAATGCCTTTTTCTTGATGGTCGATCTGCTGCGGATAATCAGCTTGTCCCCCGGCGTGATACCGTTGACGATCTCGACATAATCCTCGCCCTGGAGGCCGAGCGTGACGGTCCGCCGTTGGGGGCGGAACTCGTCTGTGGTGGCGATGTAGACGACAGGCGTGTTGGCAGGCAGATCTTTTTCGCCCGATCGATCGGCGGCACGCGGCCGGAAGCGGAGCGCGGTCGCCGGTACGCGAACGACATTCGGACGCTCACCCGTAATGATCTCGACATTCGCCGTCATGCCCGGCAGCAGCTTCCCGTCCTTATTGTCCACGTCGAGGATCACGAGATAGCTGACGACGTTCTGCAATTCAGTCGCCGACTTACGAATCTGGCGGACCGTCGCCGCAAAGGTCTCGCCGGGGTAGGCGTCAACCGTGAAACGCACAGGCTGACCGTCGCGCACCTGACCGATATCGGCTTCGTCGACTGATGCCTCGACTTGCATCCGCGTCGTGTCAGCCGCGATTTCGAAGAGATTGGGCGTCTGAAAGCTTGCCGCGACCGTGGTACCGGGTTCGACGAGCTTGTTAATGACCACCCCGCTTGCGGGCGCGATGATGGTGCTACGCGAAAGATCGAGCTCCGCCGACGAAAGCTCTGCCTGGGCCTGCGCGATCTGTGCGCGCGCGCTCGCCGCCTGTGCGGCGGCGGTGCGCGCGCCAGCGCGCGAAGCCGCCAATGCGTTGGCAGACGTGTCCAACCCGGCAGTCGATAAGTAGCCGCTCTTCGCCAGCGAAGCGCGGCGGCGATAATCGCGCTCTTGAGTGCCGGTGTCCGAATGGGCCCGGCTAATCGATGCCTCGGCTTGGGCTAATGACGCCTGTGCCAGCGCGACTTGGGCGCGCGATTGCTGGACGCGTGCACGAAGGCGCGTTGGATCGATTTCGGCGAGCACTTGCCCCTTGGTCACCGGAGAATTGAAGTCGACAAGGACGCGGGTGATCTGGCCCGAAACCTCTGCACCCACCTTTATCGTGTTCAGTGCGCGAAGCTTGCCTGAAGCGGTGACGCGGCGCACGACTTCGCCCCTGTCCACGGCCTGCGTGACATATTCATAGGTCCTCGGCGTGGGGTGCAACGCCCACCAAAGCCCCAGAGCAAAGACAACGCCGATCGCGATCGACCACCTGGGATGGCGCCCGACCCAACCCCGTGTTCTCTGCAACATTACCGATCCCCGCTTTGCCCGTTGTCGTAACCAATGCGGGCCTGGGTCGCCTAGCCCGATTCCAGCCAACCAACGCTCAACGCTGTCTTCAAGGAAAGGAGGCTCGACGTCAAACCACTAAATCTACGAAGAATACCCGATAAATCCGCTCGTTGCCCCGGCCAGCGAGCAAGACTGCCTCGCCCGCAGGTTAACTGAAAGTTGCGATTGCACCATCTATCCAGTTCTGGTGTCCAAGGTGAACGAATTCGGGGGTCTTCGGCCGCGCGTCACCTGGACGGAACGCATCCGGCATTTTTGGGTCTTGCTGGTGCTCGGCATTGGTGCGTTGTCGTTGCTGGCCATGGGCTTGGCCGTCGTGATGTTCTTCGCGATGTTTTTCCTGCCAAGCTATGAATATCTGACCGATAGCAGCTTTCTCACCCCCGTGCTTGCCCAATGGCTAGTGATCATCGCCATGGTTCCGTGCATTGGAATTGTGCTCACCGGACCAGGCCCATCGTTACAGGGGCTTTTTTCGGGGCTAGTCATGGCCGGCATCATCTTCTGGAGCCTGGTTATGCTGCTCTATTCAGGTTCCTACATCGCAACGCAGTTGCGCTTCCGCGATGCCAGACAGGTGACTTACGTCTTTCGCATCGCGGGAGAGAAGTTTTGCGGCAACTCGGAGTGTGCTGAGTTGTTCTGGGAGGGCAATGCCGCCCCGAAGATTCACATCGGCCACTTCGCAGCCAGGGCGATTCGCGAAAGCGCTGACTCTCGTCACGTTCCAGATCCTGCCTGGTTAGGGCACTCGGAGTCGATTACTGACTATTGCGTCCGTTTGCCGGTTCAAATTGCTGGAGAATTGGCGCGAATCCGCGTGCGCAAATTCTATAATTTTACAACGGCCGACTTCATCGCCTGCCCGGCGGACGCGGAGATCCTTCGGCACTGGCCACCCCGGAGGCCAACAGCGCTGGCAGCTTGACTTGGTGGGTACCCATCTTCTTCAGTGCCACTATCTGCCCCTCCTGGCGTTGACCGATTTTCCGGCAAAATCTGGGGCGGCTCCCGCCCGGCAGCTGCGCGGCAACGAAGACCCAATGCCGGACGCTCAGCGCTCACGGGCCGATGCCCAACAGCGGTCGCCCGTTCATCTGAGTCGAACGGCTGGTTTCAGGCGCCGTTGGAATTTGCCTTAATGACCAAGCGTGGTGGGAAGCGGACCTTGCGCCCGTTGCGATCCCTCGCCAATCTCCGTGAATGGCAGACGATCAGGTTCGCGTGAGAGCACCGCAAGCCTTCCCGCCTATTCGGGAACACCGGCCTCGCACCGTCATCCGGTCTGGACCATAGGGCTTCTGCAAAGCCAACGCCATCTATCCTGACACTGTCGAAGGACATTTAGCGTGCGCCATCGTGTGTGTCTTGACAGACGCGTGCTTCGGCAAGCTCCACGCGACTGGCTGTTGGGCCGATATAGGAAGTTTTTAATAAAATTCGCTATTGAGGCGGCATGGCACGACTTCGCTTCTATCATACCACTCTGCCTATCGCGATGGGTTTCGCCTTCCTGTACGTCAGCCGTAACTTGGAATCGGTTGGCGACCTGCATTCGGTCTCCGGAAACGCATCGGGCGCGCTGACCTATCATTTGGCGAGTTTGCTCTGCCTATTGGGGGCGTTCGCTTGTTTCATCTTTGCCGGCGTCAAGATCGCGCGCCATTTTTGGGGGCGCAATGATCGGTCTGTGCCGCCTCCGCCACCCGCACCGTTGTCGCGCGGGCGGAAGGAGGCAGAGGCGGACGATACGCTGTTCGATCCGGACGCCATTATGGCTCGGTACTTGGCGGAGCGGAACGCGGTTGAGACAAAGACGTCCTCGTCACAACCTTCATCTCTAGAGCCCATGCCTCGCAGCTTCGGGCGCAAGTCGAGCTGACGTGATAATCGGGGTAGCTGACTCTGCTCGTAGTACGCGATCCCTAAGCCTCCCGATCGGGATCGAATTTGGGGAATGGCCGGGATGGGGACGTCGGCACGTTGGTTTATGGCGGTGACTGACAAGGCGGCCTTCATTCGGCACTTTAAACGATTGCAGCTTTTCGTGGCGGTGTTCGCGGTCGTGGTGTTCGCGACGGCGAGTGCCGCTCCGCGCTGGATGTGGCTCGCCGCGGAAAACTTTCGTCTGAATGGCTTGAGGTTGTGGAATCCAGAAAGGCGGGTTTTGTATTGAGGCGTGGGCGTCCTTGCCGTCTGGCGCAGGAGTTTCTGCCGGGTATACTGATCAACTACCATATGGTCGGCTAGGGAAGGATGCTTCCACTCGCCTCGTCGACGACGCGACCATTGGCATAATGCAATACCCCGGGGATCGGCGCCAGGCGGTTGATGTTTTCCGTGCCGGGCTCCACATACGAACCGACAGCGTGATAGACAGCCGGGTTTCTGGGGAATGTCGCCACCAGTGCCGGCACGGCTATATTCTTATCCGCGGGGCGTATCGCCGCCCCTATCACTTCGTTGCCAAAGCTCTTCCCCCATCCCGTTTCGGCCGCAAGTTCAGGGATGGTGGATTTCTGTTCGACCGTATCGAACAGGAAAGTCCCCAGATCAGTGATCACGCCAGGTGCCGCATGGAACCCCACCGTGCCAAGGCAATTGCACGTGTCGAGAACCGAACCGGAGAGCGTGGCGGCGCTCGATCCGTAAAAGACGTAGTCGCCGGGGATGATTTCCAGAAGATAGAGATGAAAGTCCCCCTTGCCTTCGAAGCTCATGCCTTTGGTGACGGCAAAGACATTCTTCGGCCCTTTGTACTCGAACTCACATTGCTGGATCGGCGGCGACGCGTTGTTTGCCGCTTCCTTCTGACTCTTGTCGCCCGCTGGCGGAGCGCCCGGGCACGTGGCCTGCTTCGCGGCCAGGTAATTCGCCGCTTCCGCCTCGGTCGGCGTGCGCAGGAAGACCGGCTGAGTGGGTGCGAGCTTAGATTGGGTCTGGTCGACGCGCAGCAGGATGTAAGCGCGGTCGGGGCGGACCGCGATCGCGCCCGCATGGATGGCAATGACGCCCGTACCGTCAT
Source organism: Sphingomonas sp. P3_C5 (assembly GCF_056402635.1). Lineage (NCBI taxonomy): Bacteria > Pseudomonadati > Pseudomonadota > Alphaproteobacteria > Sphingomonadales > Sphingomonadaceae > Sphingomonas > Sphingomonas sp. P3_C5. The sequence continues at coordinate 252,132 of NZ_JBFUHA010000004.1, read as the reverse complement.
CCGCAAAGGCCGGCAGTGCCAGTGCGAACATGGATAGAAGGAGCAGCGCGAGATGTTTCATGGCGCGATCCCTTGGTTGCCGGATTGCGCCCTGGAAGCGAGCTTCGCCTGCCGCAGCAGAGCGTCGCGCACCGTGCCCTTGTGGATCTGCAGCCAGATGTCTTTCGTCACGGCAAACCGCCGATAGCCGCGCGTCGCCATGCAGCGCCGGAGTTTCGTATTGTCGAGGTTCCGCGCAATGACGGCATCGATCATGGGAAGAAACACCGCCGCCAGCGTCGTCTGGGCCAAGTCGTCCAAAAGGCGGCCCGAACCAGAGATCGTTGTCCTTTCCTCCTTGCGATGCGGGACCTCGATCCACGGCACATACCCCGGAAGATGCAGCGCCGGTCCATCCTCGAGAAAGCGGTAACAGTCGGCAAGATCGCCATAGGCCTCCGCGAACGACACTCCCTCCTTGGCAAGATAGAAGAATTTCACCTTGTCGGTCTCGGCGCTCGGCGCCGGCGCCGTGAACGCGGGAAGATCGATGGTCGTGACATCTGGCAATGCCGTCTGCGCCGCCGCCTCGGAGGGCGAAAGCAAGCCGAGGAAGAGCGACAAGGCCAGGCCAATCGCCGTGAAGACCGGAGCTCCGGTAAAGGTCGCCGTCATCTCAATCCCCTCTCACGCATGAGATCCCCAGGCAAAACCTATATGGTGTCAGCAAGAAGATGCTCGACTACCGCTTGAGAATTAGCGGCGCTCAGATAATTTATGAACGACGTCTCGCTAAGGCAAATCGAGCGCCCTAATAGGATCGGGCTCCAGGCCTCATCCCCCATACACGGGATTCCGGTGACAGTGCGTTGATCTTTAGAACATCCCATTGATTACATTGATAATTTTCCATTGTCCCGACATCGAAAAATGTCAGCACCCGCATGACATCTCCAACACCGCACCTCAATTCAACCTGCACCCCGCCGCCGCTATTCGGGCGCCATGACCCGCGAAAATCCGACGTGCCGATCAACCCCGCCGCGGCAAAGCCGCGTCGTCGGACGACACGGCCGAGGACAAGCTCGGCCGGTCGCCGGCCGGCATTCGGCTGATCCTCGCCCAGCTCCCGGATCGCTTACGCGATCCGCTCGGTGGTCTCGGGCCTCATGCTCACGCGTCGTCGCCCATCCGGAGCGCGGCGATGAATGCCTCCTGCGGAATGCTCACCGAGCCATATTCCCGCATCCGCTTCTTGCCCTCTTTCTGCTTGTCGAGGAGCTTGCGCTTGCGGCTCGCATCGCCGCCATAGCATTTCGCGGTCACGTCCTTGCGCATCGCCGCGATCGTCTCGCGCGCGATCACCTTGCCGCCGATCGCCGCCTGGATCGGGATCTTGAACAGATGCCGCGGGATCAGGTCCTTCAGCCGCTCGCACATGCCGCGCCCGCGAGCCTCGGCGGTGCCGCGGTGGACGATCATGCTCAGCGCATCGACCGGCTCGTTGTTGACGAGGATGCCCATCTTGACGAGGTCGCCCTCGCGGTACCCGATCTGGTGATAGTCGAAGCTGGCATAGCCCCGGCTGATGCTCTTCAGCCGGTCGTAGAAATCGAACACCACTTCGTTGAGCGGCAGCTCATAGGTCACCTGCGCCCGCCCGCCGACATAGGTCAGGTTCTTCTGGATGCCGCGCCTGTCCTGGCACAGCTTCAGGATCGAGCCGAGATACTCGTCGGGGCAATAGATCACCGCCTCGATCCATGGCTCGGCAATGCTGGCGATCCGGCTCGGGTCGGGCATGTCGGCCGGGTTGTGCAGCTCGATATGGCCGCCGCCGTGCATCAGCTCGATCTGATAGACGACCGAAGGCGCGGTGGTGATCAGGTCGAGATCATATTCGCGGGTCAGCCGCTCCTGAATGATCTCCAAATGCAGCAGACCGAGGAACCCGCAACGGAAGCCGAAGCCGAGCGCAGCGCTGGTCTCCATCTCGAAGCTGAAACTCGCATCGTTGAGCCGCAGCTTGGAAATGCTCTCGCGCAGCTTCTCGAAGTCGTTGGCATCGACCGGGAACAGCCCGCAGAACACGACCGGCTGGACTTCCTTGAAGCCCGGCAGCGGCTCGGCGGCAGGGCGCTTGGCATCGGTGATCGTGTCGCCGACCCGGGTCTGCGCGACTTCCTTGATCTGCGCGGTGATGAAGCCGATCTCGCCGACGGCGAGCTCGCTCAGCTGCTCGATCTTCGGCCGGAAGCAGCCGACGCGGTCCACAAGGTGGAGCGTGCCGGTCTGCATGAACTTGATCTGCTGGCCCTTTTTCAGCACGCCCGCCATCACCCGCACGAGGATGACGACGCCGAGATAAGGGTCGTACCAGCTGTCGATCAGCATCGCCTTCAGCGGTGCGTCGATATCGCCCTTGGGCGGCGGGATGCGGGTGACGACCGCTTCCAGCACTTCCTGGATGCCGATGCCCGATTTCGCCGAGGTCAGCACCGCGTTCGAGGCATCGAGGCCGATGATCTCCTCGATCTCGGCCTTCACCTTGTCGGGGTCGGCAGCAGGCAGGTCGATCTTGTTGATGACCGGCACGATCTCATGATCATGCTCGATCGACTGATAGACGTTCGCCAGCGTCTGCGCCTCGACGCCCTGCGCCGCATCCACCACCAGCAGCGCGCCCTCGCACGCGGCCAGGCTCCGGCTCACCTCATAGGCGAAGTCGACATGGCCCGGCGTGTCCATCAGGTTGAGCTCGTATTCGAGCCCGTCATTCGCCTTGTAGCGCAGCCGCACGGTCTGCGCCTTGATGGTGATGCCGCGCTCGCGCTCGATATCCATATTGTCGAGCACCTGCTCGGACATTTCGCGGTCGCTCAAGCCCCCGGTCGCCTGGATCAGGCGATCGGCGAGAGTCGACTTGCCATGGTCGATATGCGCGATGATGGAGAAGTTGCGGATTCTGGAAAGATCGGTCGACATGATCGGCGCGCGTTAGCAGGCGCGACGCCAGATGCGAAGGGGGATGCGAAGCAGGATGCGGAGGGGGCCATCCGTCGCATTTTCGTCGCTAACCCAGAATACATCCGAAAATGGCGGAAATCGCCTACCCCCGCATCCGTGGCTGTAGTAAAAGCGTATGTCACGGTGCCGACGGGGGTCGCAGCCACGCACCGTATGGCTGACCGCGCTCACCGGCAGAGGCCGGGATCGCGATTGCTGTCGCTTCGCCTTTTTGCGGAGCCAATGGGAGGAGATGTTTCTCGTGAAGATGTTTTTATCCGCCGCCGCTTTATGCGCGCTCGTCGCCGCCACCCCCGCCCTCGCCAAGGAGAATCGCGGATCTTCGGCCTATCAGATGCAGAAGAATGGCGAGCTCAACATTCCGGTCTGCCGTCACCGCATCGGCACCATCGCGATCGTCGAGCCCGACACGCAGTGGTGGCGTGAATATAATCTCGGCAGCCCCGAGGCGATCATCAAGATCTTCGTCCAGAAGTCGGGCTGTTTCGGCCTCGTCAACCGTGGCCGCTCGATGGCCAGCCGCAACATGGAACGCGCCATGGCGGATTCGGGCGAGCTTCAGGATAATTCGAACCTCGGCAAGGGCCAGGTGAAGGCCGCCGATTACTTCCTCCAGCCTGACATCGTCACCGCAAACGCCCATTCCGGCGGCGGCGGCGCGGGCGCCGCGCTCGGCGGGCTGCTCGGTCACGCGGGGGGCTTCCTCGGCGCGGCCGGCGCGGTTGCCGGCGGCATCAACGTCAACAAGAAGGAAGCGAACGTCACCCTGTCGGTGGTCAATGCCCGCACCACTGAGGAAGAGGCGCTGACCGAAGGCCATGCCCGCAAGTCGGACGTGAGCTGGGGCGGCGGTGCAGGCGCATTCGGCGGCGGCGCTTTCGCTGCTGCCGGCGCCGGTGGCTATCAGGATACGGCGATCGGCCAGGTGATCGTGCTCGCCTATCTCGACGCCTATATCAAGCTGGTCGGCCAGCTCGGCGGCCTGCCCGAGAATGCGGCTGAGGCAGCCCCGCTCGCCAAATAAGCGCTGACAAAGGGCCCGCCGCGCATCCGTGCGGCGGGCCTCTTGCTTGGTGGCGCAGGCGAAGCAACCACGCTAGGAGACGGGAGCCCCCTTACGTGGAGACTCACCCGATGAAGCACCTCGCCGCCCTGCTCGCCGTCGCCGCCTTCACTGTTCCCGCCACCGCCTACGCCGCCCTCCCGGTCGGCGCCAAGGCGCCCGACTTCTCCACCGAGGCAGCGGTCGGCGGCAAATCCTTCACCTTCGCGCTGAAATCGGCGCTGAAAAAAGGCCCGGTCGTCCTCTATTTCTTCCCCGCCGCCTTCACTTCCGGCTGCACGATCGAGGCGCATGAGTTCGCCGAGGCAAGCGACGAGTTCAAGAAGAACGGCGCGACACTGATCGGCCTGACCGCGGGAAATGCAGACAGGATCAAGGAGTTCTCGGTCCAGGAGTGCCGCAACAAATTCCCCGTCGGTCTCGCCACCCCGACCACGATCACCGGCTATGACGTGACGCTGCCGCAAAAAGCCGGTTGGACCAACCGCACCTCTTATGTGATCGCCCCCAACGGCAAGGTCATCTACATGCTCTCCGAGCCGAGCCCCGAGGGCCATGTCAAAGGCACGATGGCCGCGGTGAAGGCCTGGAAAGCCAAGAAGAAGGGTTAAAGGCCGGCCGCCTCGATAGCCGCCAGCGCGCTGTCGAGGCGGGCCTCCCCGCTTCCCCCGACCAGAGTCCAGCGCACGCCGCGCCGCTCCAGCTCCGCGCGCGACAACTCGAAGAAGCGCCGCCGCTCCTCGGCCCCGCCGAACAGCCGGGTGCCGTCGTCAATCCAGGGCAAGTCCATGTCGAGCAGCAGATAAAGATCCGCCGGCTCGTCCCAGGCATCGAACCAGGGATGGCGCTCACCGAACAGCATGTCAGCCCAAACCGCGGTCATCAGCGGATCGGTATCGGCGATCAGCCGCCTGTTGCAGCGCCGCTTCAGGCTGTCCGTCATCGCCACATGAGTCCGCGCGATCGCGAGCAGATCGTCCATGACGAGATCGGTGCCGAACGCCTCGCACCAGGTCCGGCCATATTCGGGCATCAGCACCGTCCCGAAATGATCGGCAAGCTGCCGCGCCAGCGTCGACTTGCCGACGCTCTCCGGCCCGTGCAGGCAGATCGTCCGCGCATAATGGCCGCGCACCGGCGGCGGCAGCGCACGCCAATGCGCCCATGGATCGGCCCGTATCTCCGTCGCCGAGATCGCCGCCGCCTCCCGCCCCGGATCGATCGGCCGCCAGCGCGCGCCCACCTCAGCCGCCAGCCGCGCGCCATAGCTCTCCGAGGCGAACACCAAATCGATCGGCTCGGGATGCGCCGCCTGCACGATCCCCCGCCAGATCGCCCAGAACTCCGCATGCTCGCCCGGCTCCTGCGGCACCACCGCATCATGGCCGATCACCCTTGCAGCGGGGAACAACTCGCGCATCCAGGCCAGCCGCAACGGCCCCGGCACCGGGTCATCGGGCAGCCAGCACACCAGGATCGTCAATTCATCGACCAGCGCCAGCGCCGCCTCGCACAGCAGCTGGTGCCCGGCATGCGGCGGCATGAACTTGCCGAGCAGAAAGCCGCGCGTCACGCCGCCGCCATCCGCCGCTCGGCCCCGCGCCAGCCGATCAGGCCCCAGATCGAGAGCAGCAGGAACACGCCGTACAGCCCCGCCGTCAGCCACAGATCCTTGGCCGCATAAAGCCCGATCGCCAGCACATCGACCGCGATCCACAGCACCCAATTCTCGATGAACCGCCGCGACATCAGCAGCTGCGCCGCCACGCTCAGGATCGCGACGCCACCGTCCCACCACGGATAGGCAGCGTCAGTGAAGCGGTACATGCCCCACCCCCACATCGCCGTCGCCACCGCGCACCCGACCGCCCAGCCAAGCCGCGCTTCGACGCTCAGCCGCACCACCGGGACATCGCCGGTCTGCGCCGCGACGCGCGCCCAGTGCACCCAGCCATAGATCTGCACCACGAAGAAGAAGACCTGCAGCAGCGCATCACTGTAGAGCCGCGCGCCGAAGAAGATGTGCGCATAGAGCACCACCATCGCGATCCCGAACGGATAATTCCACAGGCTGCGTTGCACGACCAGCACGACGTTGATGAGACCGAGCGCAACGGCGATCGCTTCGAGCAGGGACATTGCCCGGCGATACAGACGGGAGGCGAGCGGGTCGAGCCCAGCTCATCCAGCCCCCTCTTCTCAAGCCTTGCCCTGCCGCGCGCGTTCGCTAGCATCGCACCAAACAGCAGGAGAGCGGCTTTGCGGCATATTGCGATCATCGGCTCCGGCCCCGCAGGCTATTACACCGCCGAAGCCTGCCAGAAGAGTTTCGGCGCCGATGTCCGCATCGACATCATCGATCGCCTGCCAGTCCCTTACGGCCTGATCCGCACCGGCGTCGCGCCGGACCATCAGTCGATCAAGGGCGTATCGCGCCGCTACGAGGCAGTCGCGCTCACTGACAATGTCCGCTTCGTCGGCAATGTCCTGGTCGGCCAGCATGTCAGCATCGCCGAGCTCGGCACGCTCTATGACGCCATCGTCCTCGCCACCGGCGCCCCCGTAGACCGCCCGCTCGGCGTCCCCGGAGACGATCTCCCCGGCGTCATCGGATCGGCTGCATTCGTCGGCTGGTATAACGGCCATCCCGATTTCGCCGGCCTCGCGCCCCCACTTCACGGCCCCGGCGCGGTGGTGGTCGGCGCCGGCAACGTCGCGCTCGACGTCGCCCGCATCCTCGCCAAGGCCGAGGCGGAGTTCAGCGGCTCGGACATTGTCGGCCACGCCCTCGATCACCTGCGCGGCGCAGCCCATGAGACGATCACCATCCTCGCCCGCCGCGGCCCGCATCAGATCGCCATGACCCCCAAGGAGCTCGGCGAACTCGGCCACCTCACTCGCGCCGCGCCGCAGGTCGATCCCGCCGACCTCCCTCCGGTCGAAGACGATGCTGCACTCGAGCCCGGCCAGCGCAAATCGGTCAGCCACCTCCGCGATTTCGCCGCCCGCACCGAAACCAAACCGATCACCATCGCCTTCGATTTCTACGCAATGCCCGTCCGCGTCGAGGGCGAGGGCAAGGCCGAGCGCGTCATCGTCGAACGCACCGTCATGGATGCCGAAGGCCGCGCGTCCGGCACCGGCGAAACCTATGTCGTCCCCGCCAGCCTCGTCATCAGCTGCATCGGCTATCGCACCCCGCCGATCGAGGGCGTGCCCTATGACGAGAAGCTCGGCCGCTTCGCCAATGAGGATGGCCGCATCGCCCCCGGCATCTACGCGGTCGGCTGGGCGCGGCGCGGGCCGACCGGCACGATCGGCACCAACCGCCCCGACGGCTTCCTGATCGCCGAGCATATCGCCGCCGATCTCGCCGATGACAGCGGCAAGGCTGGCCGTCCGGGCCTCGACGCACTGCTGGCGGAGCGCGGCGTCGACGTGGTCACCTTCCGCGACTGGCAGAAGATCGAGGCAGCCGAAACCGCCCGCGCCCGCGACGGGGCGCCGCGCGAGAAATTCGTGAGTGTGGAGGAAATGCTCGGGGCTCGGACCTGAAAGCGCGCGTCCGGCTGACCGGAAAAGGCATTTGGATTTGCCGGGCACTCTCGCTGCAATGGTCGGGGCGATAGGATTCGAACCTACGACCCCTGGACCCCGAGACCAGTGCGCTACCAGACTGCGCCACGCCCCGACACATTGCAGGCGGTGCGCCTAGCCCCCCGGCCCCCACCTTATCAAGCTAAAAGTGCAAACAATCACCGGCCTGACGTACCATCTGACCCAATGACCTAGGAGCGCGAGCATGAACCGAAACACGCTCAAACTGATGGCTGCTTTCCTTGTCCTTGCGACGCCCGCCCTCGCTACCTCCCAGTCGGCCGGCGCGCCGGATGCCCGGATCGTCAGCGGCGACTATGATACCCTGCTGATCGCCGTCGATCCGGCCACGCACATCGTCACCGGCTATTTCCAGGACTCGACAGGCGCCGGCCAATTCAGCTGCATCTTCTACCTCGCCGGAAAACTGCACGGCCCCGACACGCCCATTCGAACCTGGTTTCCCGGAACTCCCGCTGAGGTGATCAAAGGCACATTGGTGCGGGAGGGCCGCGGCAAGTTCAAAGTGGAACTGCTCCACGACCATGGCGGCTGCTGGAATGTCCGCCATTTCGCCGACAAGGACCAGCCGGCCGAATTCGACCTTGAGACACCCCATCCCTGGATCTCGATCGCCGTGGTGAAAAGCAACAAGGCCTGGTTCTTCGATACCCCGGGCAGCACGACCCATCGCAAAGCCTATATCGTGCAAGGCGACGGCGTCGGCGTGCGAGCGACGCGGGGCGAGTGGCTGCAGGTCGATTTCGTCGACGGCGCAAAGCCGGTCTCAGGCTGGATCAGGGCATCGGATGTATACCCGTGATGCGCAGGGCATTCCGGCCGTGGTTTTGAGGCGCCTGCTCCCGATCCTCGCGCTATCGGCATCGCTGGCCGGGTGCGCACGCCAATTGCCGCACCCGGGCGATGCGGTGCGCGATGCCGATGCAGCCATTCGGATGGGGCAAAGCGCCTGTTCCCCCGAGGACGAGATGTTCCTGAAGGGCAAATGGCACGCCAGATATCGCAACGGATATTGGCGCATATGGTTCTGGGCCCCGGATACGGATTTTGGGCCGACCTATCAGGCGAGAGTGCGGGCATCGGACGGCCAGTCGGAAGGGTGTGAGATTCGGATTGCGACTCGCTGACGCCTCTCTCACAACCCTCTGTTTCCGAGCGACATTTCGCGCCCTTCTAATTCGGGGACACTATACTAATTAGGCCCGCCCCATGACCGCGAATGGCGCATCAGCGCACACTGCCACCCTGCCCAGCCGCCCCTTGCCCCACCCCTAGCCCCCACCCCCATCGCGAGATAGGCTGATCCCATGCCAGCCAGAGGACTCACCATGCACACGACACGCCGCGAACTCCTCACCGGCGCGGGCGCGCTGGGCCTGAGCGCGGCATTCCCCGCCTGGGCGACCCTCGCCCAACAGGCGCCCGCCGCCAGCCCCGCCGACACCAAAGCCCAAACCCTCCTCTCGACCCTCGCCGAAGACCTGCTCGCCGACTCCCCCGAATATGCCCTCTCACTCGGCATCGACAAAGGCGCCCGCGCCGCGCTGCACAGCCGCTTCATGGATCGCAGCGCCGCCGGCGATCAGGCCCGCGCAGCCCGTTGCACCACCCGCCTCGCCCAGATGCGCGCGCTCGATCGCACCGGCCTGTCCCCCGCCACCGCGCTCGATCTCGACACAGCCGAAACCGCCTATGCGCTCGCCGAGCAAGGCTGGCGCACCATGCCGGTCGGCGCGAACGCAGTGCTCGATGCCAATGTCAGCTATCGCAACACGCCCTATATCGTCACCCAGCTCGGCGGCGCCTATTCCGATCTGCCCGATCTCCTCGAGAACAAGCATGATGTAACGGGCGCGCCCGATGCCGACGCCTATCTCTCCCGGCTGGAAAGCTATGCGGCCGCGCTGGACGGCGAAACCGGCCGCATCCACAACGACGCCGCCAAAGGCGCAATCCCGCCGATCCTGGTCATCGACATCACCGCCGGCCAGCTCAAGGGCATCCGCGCCACGCCCGTCGCCGACTGGGCGATCGTGAAGACCTTCGCCGAGAAATGCGCGAAGGCCGGCCTCCCCGCCTCCTTCGCTGAGCGCGCAGCAAAACTCTGCACCGACACAGTCTCGCCAGCGCTCGATCGCCAGATCGCCGCCTTCGCAGATGTCCGCAAAGGCGCAAGCGAGATCCCGGGCCTGTGGCAGCGCCCCCACGGCGACGAATATTATGGCTGGCTGGTCAAGGCCGGCACCACCACCAACGCCACGCCCGACGAGATCCACGCCCTCGGCCTCGCCCAGAACAAGGCGATCAACGCCGAGATCGACACCCTGCTCAAGGCCCAGGGCCTCACCCAGGGCAGCGTCGGCGATCGCCTGACCGCGCTCAGCAAACGCCCCGATCTGCTCTTCAGCAACGACGATGCCGGCCGCGAGAAGCTGCTCGCCTATCTGGGCGGCCGCATCGCCGATATCCGCACCCGCCTGCCCCGCGCCTTCGGCACTTTGGTGAAGGGCAATCTCATCATCAAGCGCGTCCCGCCGGCGATCCAGGACGGCGCGCCCAACGGCTATGCCGGCCCCGGCTCGATCGACGGGTCGCAACCCGGCATCTACTATATCAACCTCAAATCGACCGCGACCTGGCCGCGCTATTCGCTGCCCACGCTCTGCTATCATGAGGGCATTCCCGGCCATGTCTGGCAGGGCGAATACAGCTTCCGCCTGCCGCTGATCCGCTCATTGCTCGCCTTCAACGCCTATTCGGAAGGCTGGGCGCTCTATGCCGAACAGCTCGCCGGCGAGCTCGGCGCCTATGACGAGGATCCGCTCGGCCGCATCGGCTATCTCCAGTCGATGAACTTCCGCGCCTGCCGGCTGGTGGTCGATACCGGCATCCACGCCAAGCGCTGGACCTTCGATCAGGCGCTTGCCTGGTTCCAGCAGGCAACCGGCATGCCGCTCGGCCAGCTCACCGCGGAGCTCCAGCGCTATTGCGCCATGCCGGGCCAGGCCTGTGGCTACAAAATGGGCCATAACGAAATCAACCGCCTGCGCGACAAGGCAAAGGCGGCGCTCGGCCCCCGCTACGACCTCAAAGCCTATGACGATGTCGTTGTCGGCACCGGCAATGTCCCGCTGACGCTGCTGGAGCGAGTGGTGGACGGATATATCGCGCAGGCGAATGCGTGAACGCCCCTAAGCACAAGGAGGCAAGCAAGGCGTGGCCTAACACGGGCCGGGTCTAACGCCTCAGCCCTCCGCACCGCCAGAGCCGGAAGAGCGCTTGCGCCCCTTCCCGAGCGCCGCGCTTGCGCCGGCTTTGTCGTGTGGCCCGATATACCCAACACCCTCTTCCGCCACGCGCGGCTTGCCCGTGCCTCCCCCATAAAATGCGGGCTTACGAGATATGGCGGCACCATTATCAAACGCAGAAATCGACAACGCCGAAATCGTCAACGACCCCTGGGGAAAATGTGCCGCCGCCTGGGAACGAACATGCTCCATCAACACATCGTCGATGCGGGTTTGCCAGCCATCGCCGGTCTCTCGAAAGAACGACAATACCTCAGGAGAGAGCCGAAGCGATTGCTGCACCTTGCGGGCAGTACCTTTGGGCGGACGGCCACGACGGCTGAAGCTACCCGTCGCTTCGCGCACCACCTTGCCGCCGACCCGAACCCGGGCGTGATCGAAGAACGCCTCATCCAGCGACGGGGCCTCATCCTTATCGTCTGGCGAGATGCTGTTCATAGGTTTTTCGCTCATGGGGCTCGGCCCTTCTCAAGGAGATCATGCGGAACTCGTCTTCATATTCAGCAAAGACGCACACCACGGTCAGCGCACGAAGCATGCCGATCGCGATCCAGCGACCCTCACCATAGTCGTGTCGATCATCTGGCAGCTCGAAAACCACGCCTCGCAGCACAAACCCACCATCTGGTAGATCGAGGCCATGTTTGGCCAAATTCGACTCTCGCTTGTCCTGATCGAAGCTGATGATCATCATTATTTATGTAGCACCATAATGCGAACCTGGCAAGTTTTATGCTGCTACGATAAATCTGAAAGTCCGACATCTGTTCATTCCCCGAACTTCTTAGAGCGGAATGGACTCGCCCTCTCGATGCGCGCGACCATGTCGCGCGCATGGGCGTCGGACGCATTCTGGCTGAGCGATCTGCGAAATCTGGCGATCGCCTTGCTCGCGAAATTAGGCCCCGCCGTTGCATAACCGGCGCGGACAATTCGGCGACACTATACTAAACTATTGCCTTCGCCTTCGGCCCGCGCTTCAGCGGCTTCAACCCGCGGCCACTGGCCACCTCCAGCCGCTCGACAAAGCCTTCATCGCCAAGCGGCCGCCCCGTCCGAATCCTCGCCTCGATCGCTGCCTCTTCGCCCGCGGAAGCATCGCCCGCCTCGAGCCCATGGCGCAGCATCGCGCGCCAGTTGCGGTGCAGACCCGCGGTGCCGGCAAGGTCGGTCAGGCCGTCAGCCTTGCCCGTCACATGCGCCGCAGCGCTCGACCAGCGCCAGTCCTCAGGCTGGGCGACAAGCTTCGCCTTGACCGGGTTCAGCTCGACATAGCGGATCCCCGCCAGCAGATGCGCATCGTCCATCGGATAGCTGGCGAAGCGGCCCTGCCAGAGATAGCCGGTCCAGTCGTGCGCCGCATTGATCCGGCGCGAATAGCGGCGATGCGCCTCGGCCAGAGCCCCGCGCAGCCCGTCGGGATCGGACGGCACCAGGATCAGGTGGACATGGTTGGGCATCAGACACCAGGCGAGGCACCGCACGCCCTTCGCCGCGCAGGCATCGGTTACGAGGGCGCGATAGGCGGCATAATCGTCGTCACCGAAGAACACCGGTTGTCGCCGGTTGCCGCGCTGCATGACATGGTGGGCGACACCAGGAACGACGATGCGAGCGAGACGGGCCATGCACGCTTCTTAATGGGACGCCGATCATCGCGCAATTAAGTATAGTGTCCCCGTTATTGGCTCACCTCACCTGCCTGCCCACGCCGGCGAAGAGGGTTTGGGCCACCTTTCCAGCTTCCGCATCGTTGGCGGCGCTCGGCGGATACTGCGCCCGCAACCACACGATCCAGCCGCCGGCCTTGCCGACCCAGACTCCCTGCACCCCATCGTCCTCCGTATCCCAATAGGCCACGAAGGCCGGCGCCGGGGCCGGCCCGATTGCGAGCGGCGGCGCATGATCGCCCTTGATGCGGAGGCCAGTCCGCGCGCTGGCGGTCAGCTCGTCGAAAACACTGCGGGGCGTTTCGCCCGCGGCCTTGATCAGGGTGATCTCATACCGGATCGGGTCGTCCTCCCGAAAACGCAGCTCCGTCCCGGCGCGATAGCTGCAGGAGAGGCTATCGCCCCTCGGATCGATGCTCATCAGCAAAACCGTCAAGCCGTCAAAACGCTCGGGGCAGGCAAAGCCGGACGGTTTGTGTCTCATACCACTGGCCATGTCGAGCAATCGGGGGTCGCCGGAGCCAGCGATCAGGATCTGCGGCCCGGCCGCGGCGCTGGTTCCGCCGGGGTGCGATCCGGGCTCCACCGGTGGCGGGATGCCGCCGGGCGGAGCAAATAAATAGCTGACCGCCTTCCGTTTCGCGTCAAAGGTCATGATACCCGCCTTGTCGGTCAGCGCGGGACCTATGTCGTCGGCCAGTCGCTGGTCGGTGGGGACCCCCGAATAGAACCGCTTGATCGTGGTCAGGGAACCCTCACGAACCACGAGGGCGAATATCCCGGGAGCGTCGGGAGATGCCGCCAGATACGCCACGGGGCCCGCCTTGCCGTCGGCCCGCAACGCAATCCGTGGAAAGGCCTCGCCGGTTTCGCCGCCGATCGCATAGTCGCCAAGCGCAGTGCTCACCGTCGAGCGACTACAGGTCAAGACCGAAGGCGGGGCGCCGGATATATCCGGTATCATGGCCGCGACCATCGACCGGGCGAACGGGACGTCGCCCGCCTCGTTCTTCGGGAACGGGATCGGCGTATCGATCTTGCCCTCGGTCTTGCAGGGAGCGGCCAGCGCGGGTGCCGTGGTCAGCAGCAAAATAGCGACCAGCGCCGACAACCATCTGTGCATGAAAAACCCTTCCGGCCAAGCTGCCAGTGTTGCGACGGCTTTTCGCAATATACCAAGCGCGCATCGCACCGTTGGGCGTCGCATCGCAATTCCGGGGAGTGCACCCCTGATTACCGTGTCTCACTCAAGGGGTGCAGTCCAATAGTGTCCCCGTTATTCAGGCCGGCTTCATGCCGAGTGCGTCGGCGATCGCCGCTCGACGAAAGGCTTTATTGCCTCTTCCCGCAATTCCCGAACCTGCAAAGCAGGAGTCGAAGACCGGCTCCAGTCGCCTGGCAGCAGCGGTCGCAGCCGCCGATCCGCGTTTGGCGCCGATATAGGACAGGCTCGTTGCCTGGTCTTTTGCGGCGACGCACTTGCCGACATCGCCCCAGCGAACCAGCAGGTTCACCTGCGATTTCGTCAGGCGAGCCTGCCTGGTCGGCACCGCCTCTTGTGGAAGGTCCCGCGTCGGTCCCAGATAGGTCGGACCGGTGTGCGGAAAGAGTCCATTGTTCGAGAAATGTGATCCAAAGGTCTGCGCCGTCGCGGCCGTGCCAGTCAGCAACACCGCGCCACTGAGAATCAGGACATTACGAAACATCGCCAATCTCCTTGAGAACCGGGAGGAATGTCACATAAACGCCAGTCCTTCGCAAGCCATCGTCGCGCCGGCCACTCTATTTCGGGGACACTATACTAATTAGCTAAAGGGCCGACGCGAACTGGTGTGACTGCCCGCTATCGGACTGGGGAGGGATCCGGCTGCGAGTCTTCACCCTCCGGAAAGAAAGGCAGCGTACGCAAGAGGCAGCGACCTCGATGCTAAGGCCTTCAATACATGGTAGTGAACTATCGCGCTGTACCATGGACAGGGCTTCTGGTCTGGCTCATCTTCGTCACCATCTGTCTTGTCGGACTCCCGATCTACGTCATCGCCCATTACGGGTTGGAGGTGGGTTCAGGATTTCACGGCGGAAATGTGATCGTCGCGCCCTTTATGGGGGCTTTCTATATCTTCCTGGTCTGGCGAACGATGCGATTCAATGTCCGCATCAGGCGTGAGCCGCGCGCTCTCCAATGGGACCGCGGCGGCATTACGCTATGGCGCGACGGAACCCGCAGAACATGCTCCTGGTCCCAGATCGCCGAGATCAATCTCCAGACGAGAAAAGGCACCTGCCTCGAAGTGAAGGCATCGGGAGAGCGGACGCCCAATATCTGGCGATTCACCCCCGATCGGCTTTCGCTGTCCGACCTCACCATGGCTCGGCTCGCAAGAATGCTCGAACAGGCCCGTATGGGAAGCGTTGCACTGACGGGAGAGGCCCTGGACGGCGAAGCTGCGCTGGCGGAAGAGCGCAAGGAACGATCGGCTGAAAAGGCCCGCGCGAAGGGACGTGTCTGGGCCTATTTCTTCATGATGCTGATCGTGTCCGGGGCCATCATGATGATGTCCGAGATCGCCAATCCGACCACGCTGCTTACGGCTGCGGACCCGCGGATCTGGCTGGCTGCGCAGATGGGCTTCTTTTTCGCCCCTGTGGCTGTTTTGCTGATTTTTGCGAAAGCCCTTTGGAATGCTCCACGCATCACCTCGAATGTCGCCTTCGTCGTTATCCTGCTCACCCTGCTGTCTACGCCAGGAGGCCTGTTCACCGGCGCCTGGGCTTATGAAGCGGCCAAACTCTACGTCACGCACAAGACCTTCGGTAGTGGCGAGGTGCAGCGGAAGGTTGAATTGTTCAAGATTCTGCCAACCCGCAAGAAAAGAAACGGCAAATATAATCTCACGGTCGCTATTCCCTATAACGGGGACAGGCAGGTTAGTTTTACTGTCGATCCGAACGACTTCTCCCTGTTCGAACGGCAAACCGAATTGGACCGCCGGCTACTGAGATGGTGCCTGGCTGTGCCGATCGAAAAATCCGGCAGTGCCGTGCGCGCTGACGCGGCTTATGGAGTTGCAATCAGGCGGGGAAGCGTCAGGCTCTGCGAATAATCGATATCCATCAGGTCGATCTTCGCGCAGCAGTTGGACTCGATCGGCGTCAGGGGCTCTGACAGCAACAGCTGTCCTTGATCATCGTGTCTCACCCATGGGGCGCAATCCAGTGTCAGATCACTCGATGCAGAGCGCGCAGATTCTGACAAGCCGGGGAGGTGAGCACGATTACGATGCCGTCCGTAGGCTGTGCCTCCACAACAAGCCTGATGTGACCAAGCCCCACAACGCCAGAGTCGCGTTGATTGTCAGCGTCGCCCCGCGCGTGTCGCGCGCCGGGCTGGAAAGGGCAGCAAAGAGCGCGCCAAACCCCCAGATGGTCGCGGTGCCCACCATCAGATGCGCCAGCAGGATCAACCCCAGCGTCGAGCCGGCGATCGCGCTGCCCAATATGCCGACGGTGCGCGGTGCCTGTGGTCGATGCATCAGCGCCACCGACCAGAGCAGCAAGGCGCCCATCGTGGCAAAGGCGAAGAGCAGTTCCGCCCGCACATGAAGCGTCGGCTCCGTAGCCACCGTCATCAGCAAGCGCGCGCAAAAGGCCGCGCCAAACAGAACCAACCCGGCTCGGTTTAGCGGCTTTGCCGCTCCCAATTCCTCGCACAGGCACAAAATGCCAAAGCTGATGCCCAGCCAACAGGCAAAGGCCATGGGGGCAAGTTCCGCGCCCGCGAGGCTGACGACAAAATGGATTGGCGCGAAAAAGGCGAGGGCAATGGCACCCATACGGGCGTTGCGCGATATCGGTTCGAGCATAAGCGGCGGCGTCCTCCAGCTTTCGCCGTTGCGCTACCGATCGTTTGCGGGGCGCGATATGGACAAGTCGCGCCCAATGTCCGATCGACCGCCATGGCCTATACCCGCTCGCCGGCACGGCGCGACGACGCCGCGCCACCAAACCCCGCTGCACGGCACGCGCTGCTTGAGGCGTTCGCCAAACTGGCTCTCAGCCGTCGCTATCGCGATTTTGGCGTAGACGCGGTTATCCGCTCGGCCAATGTAGCTCGCTCGACTTTCTATTATCACTTTTCCGGCAAGGACGAGCTGCTACTGGAAAACCTCCAGCCCTTTGTCGCCGCGCTCGCCGATATGCCCTTCACGCCCCAACCATCCAATGAGCTTCAACATTGGGTCGCGCATATCTGGCAGCAACGCCATGCCGCATGCCGTCTGCTGGATGGGACCACCGGCCGCAAGATCGAGGCGGCATTGGTGGATAGATTGAATGAATCCCTCGCCGCCCGGCGACTGCCCGACGACCACCGTAGTCCCCTGCTGGCACACCAGATCGCCGGAGCTAGCCTTTCATTATTGAAGGCATGGGTGAATCACCTTGTGACGGCCACGGCACCCGACATCGCCTGCACTCTGTGGCAGAGCGCGATATCGATCGGCTCGGAGGCGGCTGAATCGCGATAGGCGGTCGCATCGGACGCATCGGACAGATCGCGTTATAGTCATCGGACCGTCGCCCGCCGGATTCCTTTGCCAGACGGCCCTAATTCGGGGACACTATACTATTTAGGCGCACAACAGTTCGTCCAACCATCTGATAATACATAACTTTGTCACACACGCGCCTCGTTGAAAACGTCAGAACCCTCCTGACATTCCCAACACGCTCTCCGCAATGAGCCCGGCCGGCGACGTTGATTCAAACCCTGCCGCACCCGCGCTATTCCGCTGCCATGATCTACCAATCCGAATATGCTGAGCAGGCAGCCGAACTCTGCCGCCTCGGCGCCACCGACGAAGAGCTCGCCGAGCATTTCAAGGTGTGCGTCCGCACCATTTACCGCTGGCGCAACGCCCATGAGGAGTTCGCCAAGGCGGTCGTCTGCGGCAAGGAGCACGCGGATGCGCGTGTCGAGCGCTCGCTCTACGCCCGCGCGGTGGGCTGCAGCGTAGAGCGCACCAAGGTCTTCAAGCACGCAGGCGACCCCGACCCGGTCTACGCCCATTACAAACACCAGCTAGCCCCCGATCCCAACGCAGCGCTGCAGTGGCTCCGCGTCCGCCAGCCGCGCAAATGGCGGATTCGTGAGGAGGAACGAAGCGATCCGACCGCCAAGGAGATGATCGAAAGGGCACTTGCCCGGGTCGCGGATCACCAGCCGCCGGTGATCCCATTCCGGCCAAAGGCGAAGGTGCCAGCCCCTTTCTACGTCCCCGACAAGGCCCGCATCCGTGCCCGATCAGGTTAGCCTCGAAGATCGCCAGCGGGTGATCGATCGCATGATGGACTTCRCCCACGATCCTGCTGGTCATGCCAAGCTGATCTACTCCTGGGGTGAAGGCGTGCTGCGYGGTMTCGCCGGCCCGCGCGCCTGGCAAAGTGACGTCATGGCGGCAATCGGATCGCACCTAACCGATCCTGCCACGCGCTTCACGCCGTGCCGGATCGCCCGCGCGTCGGGCCACGGCATCGGCAAGTCAGCGCTGATCGCGATGCTGGTCAAATGGGGGCTGGATACGGGGATGGATACGCGTGTGGTCGTCACCGCCAACACCGAGAACCAGCTTCTCACCAAGACCAACCCCGAGATCATCAAATGGCACAACCTGTCGATGACGAAAGACTGGTTCCGCCCGACCGCGACGGCGCTTGTCTCCACAACACCGGGACATGATCGTTCATGGCGATCCGACCTCGTCACCTGGTCGGTCACCAACACCGAAGCCTTTGCCGGCCTGCACAATCAGGGCAAGCGCATCATCCTGGTGTTCGATGAAGCCTCAGGCATCCCGTCGAAGGTGTGGGAAGTCGCCCTAGGCGCGCTCACCGACGAGGAGACCGAGATCATCTTCCTCGCCTTCGGCAACCCCACCCATAATACCGGCCCGTTTCGCGAATGCTTCGGCCGCTTCCGCAACCTGTGGGACGCAAAGCAGATCGACAGCCGCGATGTCGAAGGCACCAACAAGGCCTATCTCGACGAGCTCGTCGAAACCTACGGCGAAGACAGCGACATCGTCCGCGTCCGCGTGCGCGGCCAGTTCCCGTCGAGCTCCTCGATGCAGTTCATCGGCACAGCGCTGGTCGACGCCGCCCGAGCTCGCGCACCCTATCCGTTGATCAGCGACCCGATCATCTTCGGCCTCGATTGCGCCCGCTTCGGCGACGATCATTCGACGCTCGCCATCCGCCATGGCCGCGATGCCCGCACCCGGCCCTGGAAGCGCTGGCACAAGCAGGATTCCATGACGCTGGCCGGCGATGTCGCGCTGCAGGCGCAGCTCCACTGCCCTGACGCGATCTTCGTCGATGCCGGCAATATCGGGGCAGCGGTGATCGACCGGCTGCGCCAGCTCGGCGTCCCCAATGTCCATGAAGTCTGGTTCGGCGCTCAGGGCCGCGAGGCGCACTGGTCGGGCGAGATGCGGGTGAAAACCGCCAACAAGCGCTCCGAGATGTGGACCAATATGCGCGGCTGGCTCGAAGGCGGCGCGATCCCCGACGAGGAGACGCTCGCCACTGACCTGACCGGGGTCGAATATGGCTATGCCGCCGACCAGGTCTCGATCCAGCTCGAGAAGAAGGAGCATATGAAAGCCCGCGGCCTCGCCTCGCCCGACGATGCCGATGCGCTTGCCCTCACCTTCGCCGAGCCGGTGATGCCGCTCACGATCCAGCCCTATGTCCATCCCTCACGCGAGGAATGGCCGGAGCGGCAGCGGGAGGATAGACGCTCCGAGCGCCAGCGACAGGAGGACGAGTTCGAGGAAATCTACGGTCAGCTCAGAGAGCCGAACCCGTTCATACCCCGCGACATTTATGATTGATGCGGGGAACCCTTCTTCCCCTCTCCTTTTCAGGAGAGGGGCAAGCTGCGCAGCAGCGCGGGGTGAGGTTGAGGGGGCAACGGCCCTTGCTGATCACCCGCACCCTTCCCGCGCTTCGCACGGGCCCAGTGTCGGGTCGGTCATGCCCCGGCATGACCTGAACAGCGCGGGGCGCTGTTCACCCAACACTCCTCTCCCGCTGGGAGAGGGAGAAATAGAATGCCGCGCCTAAGCTCCGAGGGAGTCCCGTCGCAGATGCGCGACAGGTCAACCACCTCAAAAAAGGCGAGACACGGCAGCTGTTGCACGCTCGCCACAGTGTCGCACGATTGTGTCACTCGCCCGACAGATTGCTCCAGATTGGCGGTTGATCGCTTGAGCGCATTATCGAGCCGCGATAGCCTTGTTCAGGGTGAAGTAAGATTTTGGATAATTTCCAAAAATTCCAGGGGTATCAGATGATCATGACCACACGCGCGCCTTCCCTTCGCAACCGCAACTGGCTGCTTGCTTCGGCGGCAACCCTGTCGCTCGTGATCGGCGGCACGGCGCACGCGCAATCGAGCGCGCCCGAGGGCTCGATCCTCTCGCCCCAGAGCGGCAGCCTCGATCCCAATGTCGTGATCTCGCTTCCCGGCACCTCGACCTCGGATATCGATACCAACAACATCACCGGTGTCGGCCAGATCGTCACTGACGAGAAGAACGGCTTTATCGGCCTGTGCACCGGCACGCTGATCAACCCGCGCACCGTGCTCTTCGCCGCACACTGCGTGAACGAGACTCCGGACGGTACCGCGGTCCAGGATCCCTGGGCCTATGGCACCGGCACTGGCCAGCTGCCGATCGGCGTCTTCTTCAACGCCAACAACAACGCAGCCGGAAATTCGGCGATCGGCCATTGGCTCAACGGCGTTGCCGGCGGCCCGAAGGATCTGACGCGGATCAACGAATACGCGTATAATATCAATCAGATCCTGTATAATTCGCAGTCGACCCTGCTCGGCGTGGGCAATAATTTCCTCCAGGCCGATATCGCCCTCGGCGTGCTCGATACCCCGGCGGCGAACGTCCCGACCTGGGCGCTTCTGTTCTCGGCCCTTCCCGCGCCGACCTCGACCAATCCGGTGACCGGCACCGGTTATCATGTCGAGATCACCGGCTATGGCGACAACGGCACCGGCAACACCGGCCAGGGCACAATCGATTTCCGCCGCCGCATCGCCGAAAATTATATCGGCCTGCTCGGCTCGCTCGACGATCAGGACACCTTCCTGTTCGGCGGACCCGATGGATTGCCGCAGAATCTGTACATGATGGATTTTGACGATCCAACGCGGGCAAACCCGTTTGATTTCAATATCTTCCCCGATAACGCAGCCAAGCACGAGGGCATCACCGCACCCGGCGATTCGGGCGGTCCGCTGATTCTCGACCGCGCCTATGCCAAGAAGCTGGTGATCGCGGTGCTCTCGGGCGGCGACCGTTTCTACGGCGCCCAGCCCGGCTCCAGCTATGGCACGACGAGCTTCTATCAGCCGCTCTATCTGTTCTGGGACTATATCGCCGCGAACAACCCCTATCGCTATGTCTCGGCACGTGCGGGCGACGGCAACTGGACTGACCCGACGCATTGGACGGTCAATGTCGATCCAGCCTATAATGTCCTCGTCAACGGCCAGCTGATGACCGGGGTGCCGACCACCCCGGGCACCGGCATCGCGGACACCTCACCGGGCTTCGGCTCGGTTTGCTATTTCGACGTGTGCGAAAACATCGTCACCGGCCAGGTGACGGTGAATGGTGTTCCGGTCAATGCGAGCGAGCCCGCCGCAACAGACGGCACGGGTGGCGTCGCCACCGGCCTGAGTTCGAATCTCCAGGCGCAGAACGGCAGCGCGCACGTCGCAGCCGCGGCACTGCCCTCGCCCACGCTCGCCAACGGCCTGCCGGGTGCGACCAATTTCGTGCCCAACAACATCAGCCCCAACGCAGCGTCGCAGACCAATGCGCGCTATTTCGACGTCACCCTGTCTGCGGCCGGCACCACAACGCTCGATTCAGCGGTAACGGTCGATCGCTTCACGATCTCGGGCGCAAGCTCGAAGCTCTCGGTCACCTCGACCGGATCGCTGACCAGCCTGATCAACATGAACCAGTATGACGGCGTGGTCGTGAACAACGGCGTGATGACTTCGGTCGGCGATTATCTGCTGCTCAGCGGCGCCGTCCAGGGCATTGGCCGCTTCAACGCGCCCTTTTTCAACAACATCACCGGCGTCATCGCACCAGGCACGGTGGGCGGCACCGGCACCCTCACCTTTGCCGGCAATTTGATCCTGTCGTCGGGCAGCGGCCTGATGCTCGATCTCGGCGCGAACGGCGTGTCGGACAAAGTCTCGGTGGTAACGACAGCCTTTGGTGCGAACCAGGTTCCGCTGAACGGCATCGCCAGCCTCGGCGGCACCGTCATGTTCAGCGCGGCAACCGGCTACACGATCCGCTATGGCGATACATACACGATCGTCACCGCACAGGGCGGCTTCGCCAAGGACGGCTCGGGGAACGTCATCAAGTTCAACAATGTGCTCCCGATCAGCGCGATCCTGACCCCGCGCCTCACCTACGGCACCAATGCGGTGACGGTCTCGATCGATGCCGGCAAATATGCCGACATCGTCGCCAACACCCCGGTGCAGAACGCCTTTGCCTCGCTGCTCGACGGCGATCGCGCCAATAATTACAATGCCTTGTGGAACCTCTACGGCCCGCTCGACCTTCAGAATGTGGGCACGATCCGGGGCACGCTCGAAAGCTGGGCGCCGCGCACCGAGACGAACCGCGATGCGCTCGGCACCGTGGCGGTCGACAATATGTCGCGCTTCTACCGCGACCATATCGAGTCGCTCCAGCCCGGCAATCTCGGCGGTTCGATCGCGATGATCGGCCATCCGTTCGAGATGGCGGCAAATCGCACGATGAACATGCCCGACACGCCCGAAGTGCGCAGCGATGCGGGCGAGACGGTGATGGCGGCCAAGCTCCCCGAGACGATGAGCGCGTTCGTCGCCGGCGGCTATCTGAACGGCACCAGCGCAACGATGCCGACGGCGCTCCCGGTCACGGGTCGCGACAAGTTCGACGGCTATTTCATCGCCGCTGGTGTCGAGAAGGAAGCCGGCTCGCACGGCGTGGTCGGCATCTCCTTCTCCTATAGCGATATCGGCGCGACACCCGCCTATGTCTCGCATGCGGCGAAGAGCCAGCTCTATGAGGGCACGCTGTACGGCAAGATCCAGAACGGCAGGGGCTTTGTCGCTGAAGCCATGCTCAGCGCCGGTTCCTTCAACTCGCAGACCGTCCGCAACGTCTCGCTGGTCGGCACGAACTATAGCCTGACCAGCAGGGATCGTTCGCTGATCGTCGCTGGCGAGGTCATTTTCGGCCAGGACTTCAATCTGGGTGCCCTCAAATTCGGGCCGCGGGTCGGGGTGCGCGCCTCGTCGATCATGTTCGACGATATCAACGAGCAGGGCGGCCCACCGGCGCTGACCTATTACCGCGACAGCTATGACAGCATCCAGACGCGTGCCGGGTTCCATCTGAGCGGCGGCAAGGTCGTGAAGCCGTATCTCTCGGCCTATGAAGTCCACGAACTTGGCGATGAGCCCGGCCTGGTCGCGGCGAACTTCACCGGTGCCATCGGGCCGACCGCACTGTTCGCAGTCGCCGGCCAGGACAAGGACTGGGCCGAGATCAGCGGCGGCCTTTCCTACAGCACCGGCAAGGTCGAGCTCTCGATCGGCGCCGACTCCACCATCTGGCGCACTGACGTGGCGAACCAGAGCTATCACGGCACGGTGAAGTTCAACTTCTGATCCGGCCCGGGCTCTTTCCGATCCAACAAAAAAGGGGCGGCTTCCTGTTGGAAACCGCCCCTTTCTTTCTGCCGTCGGGACCCCCGTCCCGGCGGCAACCTGGCGTCACCCCGCTGCCAGTTGTCTGTCCTCGCGCCGCGACCAGGCGATGAACGCGTCCTCGTCCATCGGCGCCGCGATCGCATAGCCCTGCATCACATCGCACCCGATCACCCGCATCACATCGGCCTGCGCCTGGGTCTCGATGCCCTCGGCCACGGCCTCGCAGCCAATGCCGTGGATCAGCCCGACGACGGCATGTGCGATCGTCCGCGCCTCGAAGTTCTCGACGATATGCTCAATCACGCTGCGGTCGAGCTTGACCCGGTCGACCGGCAGGTCGCGCAGCCGGGCGAGGTTGGAGAAGCCGGTCCCGAAATCGTCGATCGCGATCGTCGCGCCATCGGCCCGAAGCAGCGCGATCGCCTCGATCACGTCGTCGCTGCAATGCATGGCGAGCGTCTCGGTGATCTCGAGCTCGAGCAGCCGTGCCGGGGCATTGGCCGCCAGCATCGCAGCGCGCAGTCGCCTGAAGAAGCTCGCATGGTCGAGCTGCCGCGGCGAGATGTTGATAGCGAGCCGCTGCTCGATCCCCATGCGCCCCCAGCGCGCGATCGTCTCGGCGACCGTACCGATCACCCACTCGCCGATCTCGACGATCAGCCCGGTCTCCTCGGCACGCTGGATGAAGCTGCCCGGCAGCCGCATCCCGTCGCGCGGATGGCACCAGCGGATCAGCGCTTCGGCAGCCACTATCTCGCCGCCCCACACCGCGACCTGCGGCTGGAAGACCAGCCTGAACTCGCCCTGCTCGATCGCCTCGCGCAGCTCGCTCTCCAGCTGCACCCGGCCGGCGATCTGGCCTGCCAGCTCCTCGGTGAAATGCTCGGCACGGCCGCGGCCATTGGCCTTGGCGTGGTACATCGCGGCATCGGCTGCCCGCATGAGGTCCGTCAGGTTCTCGCCATGCTCGGGGCGCCGCGCAATGCCGATCGACGCGCCGATCTCGACATTGGTCCCCATCAGGTCGAACGGCTCGCTGAGCGCGAACAATACGCCGCGTCCGATCCGTGCCGCTTCGGCCGGATCGGTCACGCCCCAGAAGAACATCGTGAACTCATCGCCGGCCAGCCGTCCTATGAGCGGTGGCGACACCCCGACTTCGGTGCTCACCCGGTCAGCCACGGCGCGCAGGCGATTGGCGACCATGCCGAGCAGCATGTCCCCCATCGCATGCCCCATCGTGTCGTTGACTGTCTTGAAGCGATCGAGGTCGATGAAGAACAAAGCCGCGCCCGCGCCCGGCGCCATGTCGGTCAGCGCCAGCTCGCAGGTCCGGCGAAAGTTGGTGCGGTTGGGAAGCGAGGTGACCGGGTCGAACATCGCCAGCCGGTGGACGCTGTCCAGATTGGCGCCCAGCTGGTGGAACAGGCCGTTCATCGCTGCGGCGAGTTCCGGCACATTGGCCGCAATCTCGGGCGGGATCTCCCCATCGAGATCGCCATGCGCTGCACGCGCGAGTCGCGCGATCGCGGCATCGATCGCCGCTGCCGTCCCGGCGATGGAGCGCTCGGCCGCCGCCCAGCACATCACTGCGCACACCACCGCGGGGATCAGCGCGTGCGCCACATTGGTGATGCTGTTCTGGCCGCTAGAGGTGGCGACAAGCGCAAGAATGAACGCGACCGCACCGGCGCACATCGCGAACACGATCGCGCGGCTCTTGAGCGATACACCTTCCATCGCGATCCCGGGAGCCCCTACCGCCGCGGACAATGTCATCCGGCTGATCGGGCATTATACGGAGCGAAAGGTTAAGACTTTCGATGATCCTTGGTGCGGCGCAGCACGATATAAAGCGCTCCATTCCCGCCGTGCCGCGGGTGCGCCCCACGCACCGCGGCGATCGACCCGGCATGCCGCGAACCCGCGAGCCAGTCTCCCACCGCGGCCCGGATCGCACCCCGGGCATGGGGTCGCTCGCTCGTCGGTACCGGCGGCTTGCCGGTGACCAGCAGGATCACCCGATCCCCGTCGCGAACCGCGCGTTCGAGCGCTGAATCGAGCAAGGCATGGGCCGTCGCGAGATTATGCCCGTGCAGGTCGATCGAGCGATCCGGCGAGACCAGCCCGCGCGACAATTGCTTGTCCCAGCTGCCGTCGAGCGTGGTGCCGGGAATGGGCCGCGCCGCGGAGGCTGGGGCGCGTGGCGCCGGCAGCTTCTTGACCGGCGCCACGTTCGGGACACGGCTTCTGGCGGCAGGCGCGGGCGCCACCGCGACCGGAGGCGCTGATGGCGTAGCGCGAGGCCGGATCGGCCGCACGCTCGCCATCACCCGCGCCCAGAGCGCTGCTTCGTCAGGGGTTAGTGGGCGCATCCGCCCTCTCAGCCGCGAGCCGGGCGAGCGTGCCGACCGGCAGCAGCACGAACGCAGTGCCGTGCGCCGCCATCCCGCCCGCAGTCGCCCGCGCCTCGTCCCCGGCGCCCCAGAAGGTGTCGAAGCGGTTGCTGCCCCGGATCGCGCCACCGGTGTCCTGCGCGACCCACAACCCGCTCGCATCAGCGCGGTCCATCGACAGGAAGACGGGCGCGCCAAGCGGCACGAACCGCGGATCGGCTGCGGCGGACACGCGCGGCGTCACCGCCAGGCCAAGCGCGCCAAGTGGCGGCCCGTCCAACTCGTGGAAGAACACGAAGCTCTTGTCCTCGTGCATGATGTTGCGCCCTTCCTCAGGATGCTCATGCAGCCACTGGAGAATGCCCTGCATGGAGGTCTGCCCAGGCCCAAGCAGGCCGCGCTGCTTCATCAGCGCGCCGATACCCGTATAGTCGCGCCCGTTCTGGCTGTCATAGCCGACCCGCATCACGGAACCATCGGGAAGCCGCAGCCGTCCCGATCCCTGGATCTGGAGGAAGAAGAACTCGGCCGGATCGGCAGCCCAGGCGATGATGTGGGCATGGTTGTTCAGCGCACCATCATCGATCGCCGCGCGATCATGATACGGCACCAGGCTGGTGCCCTCGACCCGCCCGCGGACCTTCTTGCCTTTGAGATCAGCGTTGAACAGGCCGAGATCGACGTCGACCAGATTGTCCGGCCGTCCATATATGGGCACATCATAGCCCGCGCGGCGATCGCGCGAGCCGGCGATCTCGGGCTCGTAATAGCCGGTCGCGAAAGCCTTGCCGTCACCGACCTGCACTGCCTCGAACCACTGCGCGAAGAACCCTCGTGCATCGCCCCTGAAATCAGTGGCAGCGGCGCAGGCGGGCTGCCAGTCAGTGCCCCGCGTCAGGCCGGAGCTGTCAGCGCGGCGCATCAGCGAAGGGCAGGAAAGCCGAAACGCCGCAACTGCCCGAGCGGCCTGGTCCGCGGAGATCGATAGCGTGCGAACAGATGGCCCAGCAGCCACACCGGCTTTGACAGCATTCACCGCCCCGGGCGTCGCCGTAGCGGGAACAGGCGTAATCGGCGTCGCCGGAACTGGCTTCCGAACCGGCGCAACCGGGCGAGTCGAGGGAGTCTCGGCGTGCGGTACGATCCCGCCGCTACAGGCGCTCAGCATCAGCGCGAGCGCCGCAATCCCCCCGCGCCGCTTCACGCCTTCACGCCTCGTCGGTGTCGGCAAGCTTCCAGTTCGGATCGCTGCTCTTCAGCGTCCGCGCGAAGGTCCAGACGTCGTGCGTCTCCTCGGCATCGCTCATCGACCCGGCGATGAGGTTGCCCTCGGCATCTCGCGTGACCGCTGCGATATCGGCGTCGAAGCGCACGGTGATCCGCGCCAGCTTGCCGTCGACCGAAGCGTCGGCGATGATCGCGCGCTCGATCGACACCAGCCGGTTGTCGAGCACATGCCCGGCAGTGGCCCGCGCGGCGATCGCCTCGGCAAAGGCGGCCCGCACATCCTCCTCGACCAGCCAGCCGAGCGCTTCCTCGTCGCCCTTCCAATAGGCTTCGAGGATCATGCGATACGCGCCCTGCGCGCCTTCGAGGAACTGGCCAACGTCGAAGCTCGGCTCAGCGGACACGATCGCACGAAGGCCGGGTTCGGCCCGCGGATCGATGTTGCGATTGGAGATCTCGCGCGGCTCCTGCACGATCTCAATCGGGCGCGGCATCGTCGTCGGCGGCGCGCGCTCCTCGACCGGCTTGGGCAGCAGGGGTTGTTCATGGCCCGTCCGCTTGCCGAGGACCATGTAAAGACGCAGGCCGAGAAATCCGGCCAGCATCGCGAGAAGAAGTACTACAACCACCTTGCCTCCAATATCGGCTGGGTATCTACATAGGCGTAACGCGCCAGTGATTCAAATGGCACCAATCCGGTCGTATGTCCGAGCCGTTGAACTGCTCGCCGCCCCCTGCTACGCGCGCCATCGCTGGCACGCCACAGGGCATTGCCGATTATTTAGATCTTTGAGGATGAACTTTCGATGGACGAGCAGGACGACGGCATCATCACGGGCACCGAGCCCCTTCCCAATGGGGCCGACACGGCGCCTGCGGTCGGCCTGCTTTCGCAATATGTGAAGGACCTGTCGTTCGAGAATCCCAATGCGCCGGCGATCTATCAGGTCCAGGCGGCGCCGCAGATCGACATCCAGTTCAATATCGGTACCGGCCAGGTTGGCGAGGACGTGCATGAGGTGATCCTCCGCGTCGAAGTCCGCGCCGAGATCGAGGGCCAGGTCGCGTACCTGGTCGATCTCGCCTATGCCGGGCTGTTCGGCCTGCGCAACATTCCGGCCGAGCATCTCCAGCCCTTCCTGCTCGCCGAAGCGCCGCGCCTCCTCTTCCCGTTCGCGCGCCGCGTGCTCGCCGATGCGGTGCGGGACGGCGGCTTCTCGCCGCTGCTGCTCGAGCCGATCGATTTCGGCGCGATCTACATGCAACAGGCCGAAGCCCAGGGCGTGACCACCGCGGAAACCGGCACGGCCTGATTCGGCCGGTTTTCTAAGGACTGTATCAATGAACCTCACGCGCGCGCTGGGATCGGTGGGCGGGCTCACCCTTGCCAGCCGCGTGTTGGGGCTGGTGCGCGATTCGCTGTTCGTCAGTTTTGTGGGCGCCGGCTTTGCGTCGGACGCCTTTCTGGTCGCGTTCCGCCTGCCCAACATGTTCCGCGCGCTGTTCGCGGAAGGCGCCTTTTCAGCTGCGTTCATCCCGATGTTCAACCGCAAGGTCGGGGACAAGGACGGCCCCGGCCTGCCAGCCGGCATAGCGTTTGCCGAAGACGCGCTGTCAGTGCTGCTGCCGGTGCTGATCTTCATGACGCTGATCATCGAGATCTTCGCCTGGCCGGTGACATTCCTGATGTCCGGCAAGTTTAACGGCGTCAGTAACGAGCAGTTCGCCTTCGCGGTCGAACTGTCGCGCTACACCTTCCCCTATCTCCTGTTCATCAGCCTGGTGTCGCTGCTCGGCGGCATCCTCAATTCGCTGCACAAATTCTGGGTGAACGCGGCCGCGCCGATCCTGCTGAACCTGACGCTGATCATGGCCCTGCTGCTCTTTCACAGCCACGATCCCTATGTGACGGCGCGCAACCAGGCGATCGCAGTCAGCGTATCGGGCGTCCTGCAACTGCTGTGGCTCGCCCAGGCCTGCTGGTCGAGCGGCGTCAAGCTGCGCATCCGGCTGCCGCAGCTCAACCCTGACGTGAAGCGGCTGATGGCGTTGATCTGGCCCGCGGCGGCCGGCGCAGGCGCGGTACAGATCAATCTGGTTATTTCGACGGCCCTGGCCGCATCGCTCCTCGCCCACGGATCGGTGACCTATATCTATACGGCCGACCGGGTGAACCAGCTGCCGCTCGGCTTGATCGGCATTGGCCTCGGCACCGTCCTGCTGCCGCTGATCTCGCGCCAACTCGCCGCCGGCGAGGAGAAGGCCGCGATGGAGACACAGAATCGGGGCATGGAGCTCGCGCTGCTGCTGACCCTGCCTGCCACGGTCGCGTTGGTGCTATGCGGCGCGCCGATCGTCGCCGCGCTGTACGAGCATGGCAGGTTCAATGCGCAGGATACCTATTTCACTGCCCAGGCGCTCTCCGCATTCTCGATCGGCCTGCCGAGCTACATCCTCGTGAAAGTGCTGACGCCGGGCTATTATGCTCGCTCCGACACCAAGACGCCGGTCCGCTATGCGATGATCAGCATGGCGGTGAACCTCATACTCAACCTCGCCTTCATCGTGCCGCTCAGACATATGGGTCCGCCGCTGGCGACGGCACTTGCTTCAACCGTCAACACCTTCCTGCTCTACCGCACCTTGCGGAAGCGCGGCCATTTCGAGCCTGACCAGCGACTGCTCCGGCGCGCATGGCGGCTGGCTGTGGCTGCCTTGGCAATGGGCTTCATCCTGTGGCTGCTGCAGGGCCTGCTGACTCCCTATACTCACGGAAGCTGGGAGGTTCGAACCATGGCGATGCTGGTGCTGGTCGCCGCCGGCACGGTGGTCTATGCGATCGCGACGTTCGTCCTCGGCGCTTTCACCCGCGACGATCTGGCCTTCCTCCGGCGCAAGCGCGCCGCCTGAAACGAGAATAATATGCGCGTCGTCTCCGGCATTCAGCCCACGGGCAATCTCCATCTCGGCAATTATCTCGGCGCGATCAGGCAATGGGTCGCGATGCAGGATGCGATGAAGCCGGGCGAGGAGTGCCTGTTCTTCCTCGCCGATCTCCACGCCCTCTCGCAGCCGCTGGTGGCGGCCGAGCTGACCGCCAACTCGATCGAGATGGCGGCGGCCCTTCTGGCGTGCGGCATCGATCCGGACCGTGCGATCCTGTTCAACCAGGCCCGCGTGCCGGCGCATAGCGAGCTCGCCTGGATTCTCGGCGGTACCGCGCGGATGGGCTGGCTCAACCGCATGACTCAGTGGAAGGACAAGGCAGGCAAGAGCGGCGAGACGCAGAGCGTCGCCATGTTCACCTATCCGGTGCTGCAGGCGGCCGATGTGCTGCTCTATCAGGCGACTCACGTGCCGGTCGGCGACGACCAGAAGCAGCATCTCGAGCTTGCCCGCGACATCGCGACCAAGTTCAACAATGATTTCGGCGTCGAGCTCTTCACCCTGCCCGAACCCTTCGTCTCCAAGGCCGCCCCGCGCATCATGTCGCTGCGCGAAGGGAGCGCGAAGATGTCCAAGTCCGATCCGTCGGACATGTCGCGGATCAATCTGATCGATAGCGACGATCTGATCGTGCAGAAGATCAAAAGGGCAAAGACAGACCCCGAACCCCTGCCCCTCACCTTTGCGGATCTTGCCGCGCGGCCCGAGGCGAAGAATCTGGTGACGATCTACGCGGCTCTTGCCGAAAGCTCGACTGACGCTGTGATGGCTGAGTTTGGCGGCAAGGGCTTCGGCGCGTTCAAGCCGGCGCTCGCCGATCTTGCAGTGGCGATCCTCGGCCCAATTCGCGAGCGGATCACGCAGTTGCAGAGCGAGCATGAGGCGATCGGCCAGGCGCTTGCGAAGGGCGCTGCAAGGGCCAGCGCGATCGCAGCGCCGACCTTGCTTGCGGCGCAACGCGCGGTGGGATTGCACGTCTGACGAGGGCTGTGGGCGACGGCTTGCGGCCTTCCCGTTCAAGCGCTATTCATAACGGGTCCGCTACAATTGCAACCGCTTGAACTCACTGCGCTTTCCCTCGATACCCCCTCGATACCAAGGTCGCAAAAGCCATGAAGATGCTCTCCATCGCCGCAATCGCCCTGCTGACGCTTGGCGGTTGTGCGGCGCCGTTCGACGCCAAGGTATCGCGCTTCCAGCAACTCGCGCCGCCGACCGGGCAGAGCTTCGTCATCCAGGCAGGCGATCCGAAACTCGATGGCGGGATCGAGTTCGGCCAATATGCCCAGATCGTCTCGGCCAAGCTGGCAAGTGCTGGATACCGCCCAGCGACCGACCCTGCGCATGCCGATCTTGTG
Organism: Sphingomonas sp. P3_C5; assembly: GCF_056402635.1. NCBI lineage: Bacteria > Pseudomonadati > Pseudomonadota > Alphaproteobacteria > Sphingomonadales > Sphingomonadaceae > Sphingomonas > Sphingomonas sp. P3_C5. Next base: position 220,730 of record NZ_JBFUHA010000004.1, on the reverse strand, counting down.
GTGAAGCTGGGCTATGATGTCGACAAGGGCCGCGAGAAGACAATCGGCACTGGCCTCTCACCCTATGGCGGTGGGTTCGGCTTTGGCTATGGCAGCCCCTATGCGCGCGGCTTTGGAGGCCCTTATGGCTATTATGGCCGCAGCCGCTTCGCCTTTGGCTTCTACGATCCGTTCCTGTTCGACGATGACGGCGTGACGAGCTTCACTGTCTATACCAGCGAACTCGATCTGAGGATCGACCGGACCGACAACGGCCAGCGCGTGTTCGAAGGCACCGCCAAGGCGCAGTCGCGCAGCGACGACCTGCCCTATCTGGTGCCGAAGCTGGTCGAGGCGATGTTCACCGGCTTCCCGGGCAATTCGGGCGAGACGGTGAAGATCACGATTGCGCCCGAGAAGAAGTAACGGCGGATAGCCTCCTCCCGTTCACGGGAGGAGGTTGAAATGGGTCAGCCCTCAAGCTCGCGGAGCAATGTCCTTACTGCGCCATCGATCTCGCGATCCTTGTCGCGCAGTTCCTCGATACGGCGGACCGCGTGGATCACTGTCGAGTGATCGCGCCCGCCGAACTTGCGGCCGATCTCGGGCAGCGAACGCGTGGTCAGCCTTTTCGCCAGATACATCGCGATCTGACGTGGCCGCGCAACCACCACAGCGCGACGCGCCGAGACGAGGTCGATCGGCTTAAGCTCGAAATGCGCCGACACCGCACGCTGGATCTCGTCGATCGTCACCCGCCGCTCGGCACCGCGCAGCACATCGCCGAGCGTCGCCACTGCGAAGTCCATGTCGATCGTCTCGCCGGTCAGCTGCGCATAGGCGATCAGCCGGTTCAGCGATCCCTCGAGATCACGGATATTGGCGGTGATCCGCGTTGCGAGCAGATCGAGCACATCCTCCGGGACCCGGGCATCGGGTTGATCGGCGAGCTTGCGATCGAGGACCGCCCGGCGCAGCGCCAGATCGGGCAGCTTGATATCGGCGACCAGCCCGACCGACAGGCGCGACGTGATCCGCGCCTCGATACCGTCAAGCCCCTGCGGGCAGCGATCAGCGCTGATCACCAGCCTTTTGCCGGCCGCCATCACTTCGCTGACGGTGTGGAAGAATTCCTCCTGCGTGGAGTCCTTGCCCGCGATGAACTGCACATCGTCGACGATCAGCAGGTCAGCCGCGCGCAGGCGGGCCTTGAAGGCATGGGTGTCGCGGTCGTTCTGGCGCTGCGCGCGTGCACGGACCGCCTGGACGAACTCGAACATGAAGCGTTCGGCGGACATCACGATGACGTTCGCGTCAGGGCATGCCTCGAGATAGGCTGCGCCGATCGCGTGCATCAGATGCGTCTTGCCCTGCCCGGTGGCGCTGTGGATGAACAACGGGCTGAAACGGGGCGTGCCCGGCTCGGCCAGCGCACGCGCCGCGTTGAACGCGACCCGGTTGCTGTGATCGACCACGAACCGGTCGAAGGTGAAACGCGGATCGAGTTGCGGCCGCGCCGATGGCTCGACCGGTGCCGGCGCCGCATCACTGGCCACGACCGACAAGATCGCGGGCTTTGCCGAAGCGGCCCGAGTCTCGATAGAGACGCTGCGGACATCGGGCAGGATCGAGCGGAATTCCTGGAAGAGGCGGTCCGCATAATGGTTGCGGACCCAATTGGTCATGAAGGCGGACGGCAGCGCAAGCCGCACGGTATCACTGTCCGAACCGTCAACCAGCTCGATCGGCTTCAGCCATTGGTCGAAGAGGCGAACGCCGGCCGACTCGCGCAGATGACCGCGCACAGTGCCCCAGGCCTTCGCAACCTCATCGCGCMTTACAGCGTCTCTGGTTACCGTTCCCGCCAACACCCAATCCTTCCCCGGAGCGCCGAGGCACATGTGCCTCGCGCCGCCTTGTTCTTCACAGACAAAGGCTCCCCCCAGCCGGAATCCCCGTCCGCCTGACTTCGAAGCTCTCAATTAGGTCGCGAGACGGAATCGTCTGCGCGGCGAGGGGCGATTTATGAAGATCAAACCGAGTCGGGCAAGACCCCAAGCCGTAACAAAACCGAAATAAACGGGATTGACTCGGAAGGAGCCAAGGATTCCCGTCAAAAATCGTATAATATGCTCGAATTGCACGATTATCTCAGGAAACTCAGCGCGAATCACTCGCGAATCGTGGTGAATCCTGACTTTTCCCGCATTGGGTATGGTTGAGAACTCAAAACACGACGCGCGTATCGTGCGCCATGTTTTCGCCGATGCGGAACACGACAAAAAACCCGCCGGAACGATCCGGCGGGTTTTTGTCCCTGCCCGCTTAACGCAGGTTAAGCGAGTGCGGTGAGGCGCTTGGTGAGGCGCGCGAACTTGCGCGACGCGGTGTTCTTGTGGAGCACGCCCTTGGCGACCCCGCGCGCCAGCTCAGGCTGCATCTGCGCCATGGCCGCGGTTGCCGCGTCCTTGTCGCCCGACGCCAGCGCGGCCTCGGCCTTCTTCACGAAGGTACGGATACGGCCAACACGGTTGCCGTTCACTTCAGCGCGACGTGCATTACGCCGGATTCGCTTTTTCGCCTGTGGCGTGTTCGCCATGAAGCCCTCTGATCTGATATAGAAAAGGGCGCGAACGGCAAAGCTCGCGGCCCCGGAAAGCGGGCCTCTTACGCACGAAGAGTGAGTCGGTCAACCGCTCAACGCTGGCATTTCGGGCACCAGAAGGTTGAACGCCCCCCTTCGACATATCGTTTGACCGTTCCGCCGCAGTCACAGGGCTCGCCCTCGCGGCCATAGACGAGCCATTGCTTCGAGAAATAGCCGAGTTCCCCGTCGGGCCGGGCATAGTCGCGCAGGGTCGATCCGCCGGCCTCGATCGCCGCCGCCAGCACTGTCCGCACCGCTTCCACCAGCCGTTCGAGACGTGGCAGCGATATCCGTCCCGCAGCCTTTGCCGGGGCGATTCGGGCAAGATGGAGCGCCTCGCAGACATAGATGTTGCCGAGGCCCGCCACGATTCGCTGGTCGAGCAGCATTCCCTTGATCGACGCGGTGCGTCCGGCGAGCGCAACGAGCAGATAGCCGGGCGTAAACTCGGACCCAAGTGGTTCCGGCCCCATCACCACAAAGGGCGGATATACGGCGAGCGATTCGGTCTCGACGAGATCGAGCGAGCCGAATCGGCGCGGGTCGTTGAGCGCCAGCCGGTGCTTCTCGGTGTCGATGATCACATGATCGTGCGGCAACAGCTCGGACGGATCGATTCGCCAGCGTCCCGACATGCCGAGATGGAAGATCAGGGTGTCGCCGCGATCGGTGTCGATCAGGCCATATTTGGCGCGGCGGCCAAGCCCGGTCACGATCGCGCCCGTCAGGCGCTGTCCGAGATCGACCGGGATGGCTTTGCGCAGATCGGCGCGGCGCGCCTGGACGCGCGCGATGCGCTGCCCCTCAAGCACTGGACGCAGGCCGTTGACCGTGGTTTCGACTTCGGGAAGTTCGGGCATTGATACTCTTTCGACGTGGACGGTTTGCTATGGCCGCGCCCTCGGCTAGAGCGCCCTCATGAACGATACTGTTTCCTTCGGCTATGAAGAGGTTGCTCCGGACGAGAAGACCCGCCGGGTCGGTGGCGTCTTTTCGAGCGTGGCCTCACGCTACGACATCATGAACGACGCGATGTCGGGCGGCATGCACCGCTTGTGGAAGGACCGCTTCGTCCGGCGGGTGAAGCCGCGCGCGGGCGAGCAGATCCTCGACATGGCGGGCGGCACCGGGGACATCGCGTTCCGGCTGGCCAAATCGGGCGCCGCCGTGACGGTGGCCGATATCAACCCGCAGATGCTCGAAGTCGGCATGGAACGCGCACAGAAGCGCGGCATCGACGGGCTGGTCTGGACGGAGGCGAATGCCGAGACGCTCGCTTTTCCCGACCGCTTCTTCGATGCCTATACCATTGCCTTCGGCATCCGGAACGTTACCGACATTCCCAAGGCCCTGCGCGAGGCGCACCGGGTGCTCAGGCGCGGCGGGCGGTTCTTCTGCCTGGAATTCTCGACGACGCTGTGGCCGGGCTTTGCCGAAATCTACGATGCCTATTCACACAAGATGGTGCCCAAGCTCGGCCAGCTGCTCGCGCAGGACGCGGACAGCTATCGTTATCTGATCGAATCGATCCGCCGCTTCMCGGACATGGCCCGGTTCGAAGCGATGATTGGCGAGGCCGGCTTCGTGCAGTCGCGAGTCGAACCGATGCTTGGCGGCCTTGTCGCGATCCATAGCGGCTGGAAGATTTGAGCCTGCTCCGATGACCGCGCCCGCCGTGCATCTCTGGCGGCTCCTGAAATGGGGCCGCATCCTCGCGCGCCACGGCGCGCTCCGCGGCATCGAGCGGGATGTGAACACGCCGCCACGGATCAAGCGCCTCGCGCGCATCGCCCGGTTTGGCGCCCGCATACCAGAGACGCCGGCCTATGCCGATGCACTGCAGGCGATCGGCCCGGCGGCGATCAAGCTCGGCCAGACGCTTGCGACCAGACCGGACATTGTCGGCGAGGTTGCGGCAAAGGACTTGATGCGCCTCCAGGACGCGCTGCCGCCTCTGCCGTATGAAACCATCCACGCCGCCATGACACGCGCATTCGGACGTCCGCCCGAGGACCTGTTCGCGTTAATTGATCCGGTGCCGGTCGGTGCCGCGTCGATCGCGCAGGTCCACCGGGCAGTCACCACCGATGGCCGCGACGTGGCGGTCAAGGTGCTGCGTCCCGGGGTCGAGGAGGAGTTCGCGCGGGCGATCGACACTTATCAATGGGCAGCGGCCCAGATCGAGGCGATGGGCGGCGAGCTTTCGCGCCTGCGCCCGCGCCTCGTCATCGAGACGTTCAAGCGCTGGACTGCACGCGAGCTCGACCTGCGGCGTGAGGCAGCCTCAGCCTCCGAGCTGGCCGAGGCGATGACGGCGCAGCCCGATTATGTCGTCCCGGCGATCGACTGGCAGCGGACCACCACCCGGGCGCTGACGATTGCCTGGGTCGACGGCATCAAGATCTCGGATCGTGCGGCGCTGGTTGCCGCAGGGCATGATCTGCCGAAACTGGCCGACACTCTGGTCCATGCCTTTCTGCGTCAGGCAATCGCTGAGGGGTTCTTCCATGCCGATATGCATCAGGGCAACCTGTTCGCGCTGCCCGACGGGCGCATCGCGGCAATCGATTTCGGCATCATGGGCCGGATCGACCGTCGCGCACGGGTGTGGCTGGCCGAGATCCTCTACGGGCTGATCACCGGCAATTATAAGCGCGTCGCCGAGATCCATTTCGAGGCGGGCTATGTGCCGGCGCATCACAATGTCGCCGAGTTCGCGACGGCTCTCAGGGCGGTCGGCGAGCCGATGCGCGGGCTTGCAGTCAAGGATATGTCGATCGGCATGATGCTCGACGGCCTGTTCAACATCACCCGCGATTTCGACATGCAGACCCAGCCGCATCTGTTGCTGCTGCAGAAGACGATGGTGATGGTCGAGGGCGTGGCGACCAGCCTCGACCCCGATATCAACCTCTGGGATTCAGCCGCACCGTTCGTGCGCGAGTGGATCAGGACCGAGCTTGGCCCGGAAGCGGCCGTGGCGGACCGGATCATCACTGATCTGCGCACCCTCGCCCGGTTGCCGGAGCTGATCCGCAATATCGAGCTGCGCTATCCTGCCCCGGGCGGCGCGCCGCCTGCGCCGCCGCTGAAGGAAATCGAGATCGTCAGGATCGGCGGTGGCTGGCGCTATGTCGCGGTCGCGGCGGTGACGGCGCTGGTGACGCTGGCTGCCACCTGGCTAGTATTGGGATAGAATTGGCGCGCCCCCTCGCCCCCTTCTGGCTAACCACGCCGAGCCGGTTCGCCACGCTGAAACGGCCCGCCGCCTGTTGGGCACTTGCCCTGCTTGCCATCCTGCTCGCCGTCAGCCTGACCGCGCTTGCCAGCCCGGGCCCACCTCCGGTCAGCCACGACCCCGCCCAACGCGCCGATGACGAAGCCGATGTGGTCCTCTATGAATCGATCGTCGCAGGCGTGCGAGGTGGCGGCGAATATTATGCGGTCACCGCTGAGGCGCTGCGCACCGGCAATTATCCGCTCAAGCCCTTCGTTACCTTTCGCCTGCCGACGCTCGCCCTGTTGCAGGCTGCGCTGCCGCATGAGGTGACGGTTGCGCTGCTCTATGCCCTCGCAGTCGGCGTCATGCTCGCCTGGTTCGTTCGGCTGCGTCCGGCGCTGGCCCGCCCGCCGCCCATCCTGATCGCTTTGGCATTGCTCGCTGGAGGCATGGTTGCCTTCGTCCAACCCGAGCTGGCGAGCTTCCATGAGGTCTGGGCCGGGCTGCTGATCGCCTTGTCGCTGGCGCTGCGCCGGCCCGAACGCTGGATCGAAGCCGTCGCGGTCGGGATGATGGCAATGCTGATCCGCGAGACCGCGGCGCTCTATGTCGGCATCATGGCGGTGCTCGCCCTTGCCGGGGGGCACCGGCGCGAGGCGATCGGCTGGTTCGCGACCATCGCTGTCTTCGCTATCGTTATTGCCTTCCATGCGCATGCCGTGGCGCAGGTGGTGCGCCCGATCGATCCCGCTTCGCCGGGCTGGGCCGGGATGCTCGGCTTTGGCTTCTTCGTGAAGACAATGACTCTTTCGACTGCGCTGAACCTCGCGCCGCAATGGCTTGCCGCCCTGCTGCTCGGCCTCGCTCTGTTCGGCTGGTCGGTGTGGAACGATGCGCTGGCCTTGCGCGCGCTTGCGGTCTTTGCCGGCTATGGGATGTTGCTCTCTCTGTTCGGGCGGACCGACACCTTCTATTGGGGGTTGATGGTCGCGCCAACGATCCTGATCGGCCTCGCCTTTGTGCCGGACGGCCTGCGTGACCTTGTCACGGCGGCGCTCGACAAGCGGCGGATCATAGTGACCAGAGTGTCGAGATAGGGGTTGAGCCGATGAAGATCCTGCTCATCGTCGGCGGCGGTATCGCAGCATATAAGGCATGCGAACTGATCCGCCTGTGCCGCAAGGCCGGGATCGAGGTGCGCTGTGTGCTCACAGCAGGGGGCGCGCATTTCGTCACGCCGATGACGCTCGCGGCGCTATCCGAGAACCAGGTGTTCACCACGCTCTGGGATCTCAAGGACGAAGCCGAGATGGGGCATATCCAGCTCAGCCGCGAAGCCGACCTCATCGTCATCGCGCCGGCCACCGCCGATCTGCTCGCGAAGATGGCGGCGGGGATTTGCGACGACCTCGCGACGACGCTGCTGCTCGCGACCGACAAGCCAGTGCTCGCAGCGCCCGCGATGAATGTGCGGATGTGGCAGCATGCCGCAACCCGGCGCAACGTCGCGACCTTGCGTGGGGACGGTGTGACGATCCTCGAGCCCGACGAGGGGCCGATGGCCTGTGGCGAATTCGGCCCCGGCCGCCTACCCGAGCCGGAGGCGATTCTCGCCGCGATCCGCCACCAGCTTTCAGCCTGACCCATGACTTTGGCTGGCAAGCATGTCCTCGTGACGGCGGGGCCGACGCATGAGCCGATCGACCCGGTGCGCTATCTCGCCAACCGCTCTTCGGGCCGGCAGGGCTTTGCGATTGCCGCCGCGCTGGCGCAGCTCGGGGCGCGGGTGACGTTGGTGGCGGGCCCGGTGACGCTGGCCACGCCACCGGGCGTCACGCGGATCGATGTGGAAACCGCGCGGGAGATGGCGAGCGCGGTGGAACGGGCACTGCCCGCCGACGCTGCGGTCATGGTCGCGGCGGTGGCGGACTGGCGGGTCGAAGGTGCCGGCCAGAAGCTCAAAAAGGGCGTGGTCCCGCCTGTCCTCCACCTGGTGGAGAATCCCGACATCCTCGCCGGGCTGGCGAAGAGCCCGGACCGGCCGAAGCTGCTGATCGGCTTCGCCGCCGAGACCGAGAAGGTGATCGAGCATGCCAGCGCCAAGCGGCTGCGCAAGAGCGTGGACTGGATTATCGCCAATGACGTCTCGGGCGACGTGATGGGGGGCGAGGCCAATGCCGTGCATATCGTTACGGCGGACGGCGTCGAGAGCTGGGAACGGCTGCCCAAGAGCGAGGTTGCCCGGCGGCTGGCCGACCGGATCGCCGCCGCCCTGCCCGCCTGACCCCGGCCACCGCCCTTTCCTTTTCCCGGCAAAAGAAGAAGAGCGCTTGGCTTCTGATGCCTTCTGCTCGACAACTCCCAGACGCCCGATAGTGAGAGACAATGACCAACCCGATCACAATCCTGCTTAAGCGCCTTCCCCATGGCGAAGGCTTGCCACCGCCCGCTTATGCGACGGAGGGCGCTGCTGGTATGGACGTGGTCTCGGCCGTTGACGCGACACTCGCACCGGGCGCCCGGGCTGCCATACCGACCGGCTTCGCGATCGCGATCCCTGCCGGCTATGAGGTCCAGGTCCGGCCGCGCTCGGGGCTCGCGCTCAAGCACGGCGTCACCTGCCTCAACACGCCGGGCACGATCGACAGCGATTATCGCGGCGAAGTGCAGGTGATCCTGATCAATCACGGCCAGGCGCCGTTCGCGATCGCCAGGGGAGACCGGATCGCCCAACTCGTTCCGGCCCCGGTCCAACGCGCGGTGCTGGACGAAGTCGAAACGCTGGAGGATACCACTCGCGGGAGCGGGGGGTTCGGATCCACGGGGCGCTGATGCTGGCATTTTTGCTTTTGCAGGCTGCGGCAGCGGCATCGCCAGTCCCGACTGATTGGTCGGCGCTCGCGCCGCTGCCGTATCTGACCGCGCCGCAGATGACGCCGCCGCTGGCGCGCTTCGTCGCGGACGAGATCGCCGCCGGCCGCTGTTCGGTACCCAGGCCAGCCGATGGCCATTATCTGGTTAAGGTCGATGTCGCGACATTGGTCGCGGCGGACGGTTCGGTCCGCCGCGCAGTGCCCCATGCGATCGCCTGCCCGACCGTCGAGCAATATAGCGTTGGGCTGGTCCTCAAATTCGCGCGCGCCAACCTGCCGCCGCGTGCCGGTGCCGCCGATCAATGGTACCGCGCGACCATCGTCTATGATTGGGGCGGATGAGCCTGACTGACGCAGAGCTTGAGCGCTACGCTCGCCACATCGTGCTGAGAGAGGTCGGCGGTGCGGGCCAGACGAAACTGCGCAGCGCCACCGTCGCGGTGATCGGCGCGGGCGGGATCGGTTCGCCCGCGATCCAGTATCTCGCCGCGGCCGGGATCGGGAGACTGATCGTGATCGACCATGATCTGATCGAGCTGTCGAACCTGCAGCGCCAGACGTTGTTCGGCGATGAAGACATCGGCACTGCCAAGGTCGATGGTGCTAGCCGAGCTGTTGCCCGACTTAATCCGGGCGTGGCCGTCGAAGCGCGTCGGGAACGGATCGACGCCGGCAATGCCGGTGCGCTCATCGCAGGCGCTCAGGTCGTGCTCGACGGGACCGACAATTTCGCGACACGCCTCGCTGTCGCCGACGCAGCGCTGGCCGCACGCATCCCGCTGGTTTCCGCCGCGGCGGGGCAGTTCGAGGGCCAGCTCGGCCTGTTCCGGGGCTGGGAGCCGGACAAGCCCTGTTATCGCTGCTTCGTCGGCACTGATCCCGACCGCGCCGAGACGAGCTGCGCCGAAGCCGGCGTGCTCGGCGCGATGACCGGCGTGATGGGAAGCCTTGCGGCGCTCGAGGCAATGCGCGCCGTCACCGGCTTCGGCGAAGACAGCGCGGGCAAGCTGTTGCTGGTCGACGCGCTCGCCTTCCGCTTCCGCACGATCATTTTGCCGAAGGACCCAGGCTGCCCGCACTGCAGCTAACTTCGATTGCCATGCAGCCTCAGGATCATTGAGCCTATAGCTGCTTCGCCAAATTCCCTGTTCCGGCCGCATTAACAGGGAAATTTTTCTTTTTTTCTCGGCGCTCGATAGCCGTTGTTCAGTAATATCAATGACTTGCCTTTTTCGACGCTCGAATAACAGGGAAATTTTCGGCGATAACAGGGAATTTCCGCGCCACAGTGGGGATTTTTTGACGCGAAGAAGCTTCGGGTCTCCTTATCTTGACGGTCATTTCAAAGAGCGAAAACCGGAGCCTGGCGGTCTTGCGTCCGGACTCATATGCGGCAATCCGCATCGGCGTTGAATCAAGATCGCGCGGTCAATGGCGAAAAAGCCCGGCCGCCGGGATGTCAGGCGCGCCGATAAAGCTCGTAGCGGCGCTCGACGAGCCGCGCCGCGTGATCGCCGGGAATATTCTGGAGCAACGATCGGTTACTGAGCTGGAGGAAGACGATCATGATCGGCAGCATCACTGCCTGCGCGCTCAGCAGGACAGCGAAGCCGAGCGCGTTGGTCGCCCATCCAGGTATCGCCAGATCAGTGAAGAGCCGGATGCAGATCACGACGATTACCGCCAGGATCGCGAGCGCGAAGATGCCAGCGCTCGCGAGCAGGATGCGGACGAAGACGGTGTCGATGAATACCGATATTGCGCCGAGGCCGTGCGTGATGAGACTGACCAGCTTCATATGCGACCGCCCGGCGTAACGCGCTCCACGTGCGGTCGGGACGCGGTGGATCGGGATCTTCGCCTGGATCAGCGTGGCTGCGAAGTTGTTCCAGATATTGGCATTGTGGACGAGCCGGCCGACATGTTCGCGCGTCAAAACCGAGAAATTGCCGAAATCGATCCGGTTGCCGGTCAGTGCACGGAAGATCTGGACATAGAGCCAGTAGAAGAAGCGGAAACCAAGAGTCTCCGACCGTTTGAAGCGCTGCGCGACGACCGCCGTGCCGGGCCGGGCTGCTGCCGTATCGACCATGCGCTTCAGCTCGGCAGGAACGTCCTCGCCGTCCGAATCCATGATCGCCACGGTTTCGGCGCCCGCTTCGCGATCGGCATGCACGAGACCGATTGCGATCGCCCGCTGGTGGCCGACATTCATCGTCAGCCTGAGTATCGTCACACTCGCTATGCTGCCGGAGAGCACCGGAACGACAGGCGGCGCGTTCGAGCAATCATCCACCGCCATGATCTCGACGTCATATTGATCCGCCGGCAGGGCAGCTTCGATATTGCGCAGCAAATGACCGAAAGATTCCCAGTCATCATAGACCGGCGTAATGATCAGGAGCGGCTTCGGGGTCTGTTGGCCATCAGAGGTCGACTGACGCACTCTTCATCCCGATCCTGCCGATGCTCGCTTAGATGAATGGACGAGCGACCGACACCGCGCAATGGCAAACAAAAGACGGCTCAAGCCGAGATGCACGAACGGGCGCCTATTGGCTGGCCATCGCTTCCGCCCTTGGCTAGTGCCGGCTCTATCGACGGAACCCAGGGGGCAAGGTGAGCGAGACTATCGAAGGGCCCTGGTTCCGCGCCGTTCGCCGCAAGCCCATTCTCGTCGTCGCCGCGCTCGCTTTCCTCGCGCTGATCGCCCTGGTCGCAAGGTCGCCTGGCCGATATCTCAATGACGAGCGCTATTATATCGAGGGCGCGTGGCTTCTCACCAGAGGCGCCAGCTTCTGCGAATTCCTGCTCGCACCGCTGAACACCCCCGCCGGCCCGCTTTACCCGACCCTGCAATGGCTATTGTCCCCACTTACCGGACTGCAGCCTCGGGCGGTGCGCATTCCCAATCTCGTCCTGCTGGCGACGGCAAGCGGCGCGATCGCCTATGCGATGGGGCGATGGCGGCTGACCGATCCCCTGGCGCGCGCCGCCATGGTGCTGGCGCTGCCGATCATCTGGGTGAGCGCAGGCATGGCGTTCACCGAAATGCCGGCATTCGCCTTTGCGAGCTTCTCGCTCGCGGCCTCGGCCTGGGCGATGTCCGGCAAAGCGGAATCGCGGATCCGTATATGGCTCGGCTTCGCGGTCGCTGGAATCTGTTTCGGCATAGCGATCCTGGGGCGGCAACCTTATCTGCCCGCAGCCGGCAGTTTCCTGCTGATCGCAGCATTCGAGCCACGATTCCGCTGGCCGGCCTTGCTGGCGGCTTTACTGTCCTGTGCAGTTCCGCTTCCCGTCTTCCTACTCTGGGGCGGCCTTGTCGCACCCCGTGTCGCATGGGTTGGTGGCGTCGATCTCGCCCATGGTGCGCTTGCCTCTGCTTATCTGTCAGCGCTCATCCTGATCCTGGCCCCCGCCTATTTCATGACGAAATGGAAATGGTCGCTTGTCGCCGGGTTGGTCGTCGGGCTCGCGGTCTTGCCGTTCGGCGGCTTGCCGGCGACTGTGGCGGCAGGCGTTGCTGTGCATCTGCCGCCCACGCTCGCGCACCTTTTCCAGCTCACCCTTTCAGTCGTTCTGGTCGGCGGCGGAGCGAGCGTGATCGTGGCGTCCGCCGTCAACATCCTGGCGCGCCGTGACGACCGGATCTTCATCCTGATGGTGCTGCTTACGCTGGGTATGACCTCGACCGCAGCTGCGATCGCTCATCTTTTTTCGTCGCGTTATCTGATGGCTGCCTTCCCGTTCGCCTTGTTTGCGGTGCAACCCTATTTCACGCCGTCCCGCTGGGCGGCGGCACGGCTGGCCGCAGGGGCGTTGTGCGGGTACCTGTCGCTCGCGCATTATTTGAACTGGGTAGCGCCTACTGGCTAATCGCATATTTGTCGCAGAATTAGGCAATAACTGGCGCGCTGCCGTAACAGCGGCGTAGGTTTCGGATGGGAGAGACATGGGGGTTGATAGAGGCAGCAAGGTGCTGATCGTGTTCGGCACCCGGCCCGAGGCGATCAAATTGTTCCCGGTCGTCGCCGCGCTGCGCGCGACGTCCGGCATCGATGTTCGCACCTGCGTGACGGCACAGCATCGCGGGCTGCTCGATCAGGTGTTGGAGATTGCCGGGCTCACACCGGATATCGACCTGGATATCATGGAGCCGGGCCAGAGCCTCGACCGCCTGACCGCGCGGCTTCTGACCGGCCTTGGCGATGTGCTTGACGCGGAGAAACCGGACCGCGTCATCGTCCAGGGCGACACCGCGACCGCCATGGTAGGCGCTCTCGCCGCTTATTATCGCAAGGTCCCGGTCAGCCATGTCGAGGCGGGCTTGCGCTCCGGCAATATCTACCAGCCCTGGCCCGAAGAGGTGAACCGTCGCATCGTCGCGCCGATCGCGGACCAGCATTTCGCGCCCACCGAAACCGCAGCCGAGGCGCTGAGGCGGGAGAATATCGCTCCCGCAACGATTCATGTAACCGGCAACACAGTGATCGACGCGCTTTATGCGACGCGGGAACGGCTCGCCGAAGATCCGTCGCTCGCTGCCGGCCTCGATCCGATCGCCGAACGCTTCGCCGGCAAGCGGATCATCCTGGTCACGACCCATCGCCGCGAGAATTTCGGCGACGGCATGGCCGATATCGCCCGCGCCCTGGGGCGGATCGCCGAACGTCCTGACACCGCCATTCTCTTCCCGGTCCACCCCAACCCCAATGTCGTGTCGGTGATGGATGCCTTGCTTGGCGATCAGCCGAACATCGCCAGGATCGACCCGCTCGATTATCCGCATTTCGTCCGCGCACTGGGCATGTGCGAGATTGCGCTCACCGATTCCGGCGGCGTCCAGGAGGAAGCCCCCGCCCTCGGCAAGCCCGTGCTGGTGATGCGCGAGACAACCGAACGTCCTGAAGGCGTGGTCGCAGGTACCGCGAAGCTGATCGGCACTGACAAAGATCGTATCGTTACCGAAATATTAACCCTCTTGAATGACAACCAAGCCTATTCGGCGATGGCTCGCGCTCATAATCCCTTCGGGGATGGCCATGCGTCACAACGTATCGCGAGGATCGTCGCCGATGGTTTCTGATCAAGACCTCAAAGTCGTCATCATCGGCCTCGGCTATATCGGGCTTCCGACCGCCGCCGTGATCGCGCGGACCGGCGCCACTGTCCTTGGCGTCGATGTGAATCCGTCGGTGGTCGAGACAGTCAACGCGGGCAAAATCCATATCGAGGAAACCGGCCTCGACGACCTGGTCTCCAACGTCGTGGCAAGCGGATCGCTGCGCGCCGCGACCGTGGTTGCGCCCGCGGACGTCTTCATCATCGCGGTGCCGACCCCTTTCCTCGAGGATCACGCGCCCGATATCAGCTATGTGCTGCGCGCTGCGACTGCCGTCGCGACGGTGTTGAAGGCGGGCGATGTGGTGATCCTCGAATCCACCTCCCCTGTCGGCACGACCGAAACGATCCGCGACCTCCTCGCGCAGCTCCGCCCCGACCTGAAGATACCCGGCAAGACCAGCGGGCGCCCGGACATCGCGATCGCCTATTGCCCGGAACGGGTTCTGCCCGGTCGCATCCTTTTGGAGCTGATCGACAATGACCGCGTCGTCGGCGGTATCACCTCAAGGTGTGCGCGAAAGGCACAGGCCTTTTATCGCCGCTTCGTTCGTGGCGCCTGTGTCACCACAACATCGCGCGCCGCCGAGATGACCAAGCTCACCGAGAATGCCTTTCGCGATGTCAACATAGCCTTCGCGAATGAGCTCAGCCGGGTCGCGGACACGATGCAGGTCGATGTCTGGGAAGTGATCCGCCTCGCCAACCGCCACCCGCGCGTCAATATCCTCTCGCCCGGACCAGGCGTGGGCGGGCATTGCATTGCCGTCGATCCCTGGTTCCTCGTCCATGCCGATCCTGCGAATACGCCGCTGATCCGCACCGCGCGCGAGGTGAATGACGCCAAGATCGATTATGTGATCGAGCGCGCTACAGCGATGATCGCCGCTTGCCCCGGCATGCCTGTCGCCTGCCTTGGCCTCGCCTTCAAGGCGAATATCGACGATTTCCGGGAGAGCCCGGCGCTCAAGGTCGCCGCCGCGCTCGCCGCGCGGTTCGGCGACCGGCTGCATGTGGTGGAGCCCTTTACCAAAGCGCTGCCCGCAGCCTTCGACGGCACTGGCGCGCGCCTTACCGACATCGACACTGCGATCGAGATTTGCCCGATCATGGTGGTGCTGGTCGATCACGACATCTTCAAATCGGTGTCGCTTGCCGAGCGCGCGGACAAGATGGTCTATGACACGCGCGGCATCTGGCCGGATCAGCCCGGCATCTCGCTTCGGGCCGAACCGCTGCGGCTCGCCAGCTAAACTCGCCTCGCCGATGCTGGACTTGAGCATCGCTATCCCCTAGCCGAAAGCCGGTATTACCGGAACTTATCGACACGACGCGGGGGATTGATGGGTGAAGTCGTGACTCAGGCGGAGGAAGCGAGCATTGATCCGCTCGCCACCGCCATTCCGATCCCGCAGCCGCGTGAAAGCGACATTCAAAAGCCCAAGCGGTCGAGCAATCGGATCGAATCGATTCACAATCTGCGCGGGATCGCCTCGCTGACGGTGTTGTTCGACCATCTGGTCGCGAGCCCCTATGTCGGCGCCCCCGCGATGGTCGTCGCGGCGGGCATCCTCGGCAATTACGGGGTGACGATCTTCTTCTTCATCTCGGGCTTCGTGCTGCCTTATTCGCTGCAGAAATCGAAATACCGCATCCAGGATTTCCCGATGTTCATCGCCCGGCGCTTTGTCCGGGTCGATCCGCCCTTCTTCGTCGTCGTCGGCCTGACATTGTTGCTGAACGTCCTGCTCGGCATCCTCAAAAATACGCCATATCATATCGATTATGTTCAGGTGTTCGCGCACGTCGCCTATATCGCACCGCTGCTGCACAAGCCCTGGTTGCTCAGCGTGTTCTGGACGCTGTGCACTGAATTCCAGTTCTACATCACCATCGGCCTGATCTTCCCGATCCTGCGCAAATATGCGCTGCTGATCGCCCTCGCCTGCGCCTTGTGCATGTGGCTTTATGTACCGGGATATTTCCCGGCGGATCGGCTGCCGATGGGGCAGCGCGAAATCATCTTCGCCTATCTGCCGTCCTTCATGGTCGGCATGGCGACCTTCCTGTACTGGGAGAAACTGGTCAAATTCCCGACCTTTGCCGGCGCGATTGCAATCTCGGTGGTTGCGTTGTTCTTCAAGGCGCCGCTCGACATTTCCATCACGGCCCTGGTCACGATCGTCGTCACCTTCAGGTTCAGATCGTTCCACAATGTGGTCCTCGATTTCTTCGGCAAGATCTCCTACTCGCTCTACCTGATCCACCTGCTGGTGATCGTGTCGGTGCTGCCGGCGCTTCACCGCCTCGATTTGCCATGGCCGGTGATGATGCTGATCGGCGGCGGCGTTTCGATCGGCGCCGCGGCGTTGATTTACCGGTTCGTCGAAGGCCCAGCCCTTGCCTGGTCGAAGCTGCTGAGACAGAGTCCGGCCAGAAGCGCGGCATGAAAACACCGGTGCTTGGCCAGCGCATGACAGTCGCGCTGGATGCGGCGCGCGTGGCGGCGGCAATCTATGTCGTCCTCTATCACCTCACGCTCGAGCATCATCTCCAGCACGGCATCGGCATGATCTTCGGGCTTGGGCAGGAGGCGGTGATCGTTTTCTTCCTGCTCAGCGGCTTCGTGATCTTCGCCAATGAGCGGGATCGGTTATCGCCGCCCCGAGGATATTATCTCCGCAGGTTCCGGCGGATCTATCCGCCGCTGATCGTGGCCATGCTGATATCCACCCTCATCTATCTCGACGACGGAGCCTTCCTGGAAACCTTCAAATGGCGGGACCTGATCGGCACCCTGCTGATGGTGCAGGACATTTCCAGCATAAAGCCCGGTGTCATCGTCGATCCTTACCTGGTCAACGGACCTTTGTGGTCGCTCTCCTACGAGATGCCTTTTTACCTCGTCTTTCCGTTCGCGGCCCGGGCGCTCACCCGCTGGCCGATCGGGACTCATCATGCGATCGGTCTTTTCTGTGTCCTGTCCTATGCAATCTATATGCTGGTCCCGAACCACTGGACGCTGGTCGCGGCCTATTTCCTGATATGGTGGATCGGGGCGATGTGCGCCCAAGCTTATCTGGAGGGCAGGACTGCAGCGCGCGGGATGATATTCGGCGCTACCTATCTTCTCGGGCTCTGTGCACTGACCGCATTCGACGTGTGGAGGGTCGGCTACAGGGGGCTGGGCGTCTATCCCTTCCTCGCCTTTCGCCATTTCGTGGCCGCGGAACTGTTCCTGCTCGCGGCACTGCTCGCGTGGCGATGGGTCGCGATCGATGTTCCGGTTCGCCTCCAGGCATTTATCGCCTTCCTCGCCTCGATCTCCTACGGCCTCTATATCTTCCACTACCCCATCATGATTGAATGGGCGCGGGCGACATCGAGCGGGCCGGGACTGGTTATCGCGGGCATATTGCTGGTCGGGACCTCCTGGTTGGGCGACCGTCAATTGAGCGTGTGGCTGCGGCGTCGGCGGCCTCATCAAATATAATGATATGCGCACTGGAGAGACTCCCGCTGGACCGGCGCACACAAGCTGGTATGCGAATCCCGCGCGCGAAATATTTCCGCGCTCCTGAGAAGATAGCTGGAATTCCACCGCATGACGAAGACCGCGTTGATCACGGGTGTAACCGGGCAAGATGGTGCCTATCTGGCCGAACTGCTGCTTGCCAAAGGCTATGAGGTCCATGGGGTAAAGCGCCGCTCATCGTCCTTCAACACTGCGCGAATCGATCATCTCTATCAGGACCCGCATGAGAAGGGCGCCCGCCTGCACCTTCATTATGGCGACATGACCGATTCGACGAACCTCATCCGGATCGTGCAGGAGGTGAGGCCTGACGAGATCTACAACCTCGCCGCGCAGAGCCATGTCCAGGTCAGCTTCGATACTGCGGAATATACCGCGAACGCCGATGCGATCGGCACGCTCAGGCTGCTAGAGGCGCTGCGGCTGCTCGGCCTGGCCGAGAAGACGCGCTTCTACCAGGCCTCCACATCCGAACTTTACGGCCTGGTCCAGGAAGTGCCGCAGTCCGAGACGACACCTTTTTACCCGCGATCGCCTTATGGCGTGGCGAAGCTCTATGCCTATTGGATCACGGTGAATTACCGCGAAGCTTACGGTATGCACGCCTCGAACGGCATATTGTTCAACCACGAGAGCCCTTTGCGCGGCGAGACCTTCGTCACCCGCAAGATCACGCGCGCGGTTGCTGCTCACCATCTTGGCCTGCAGGACGTGCTGTGGCTGGGCAATCTCGATGCCAAGCGCGACTGGGGCCATGCGCGCGACTATGTCGAGGGCATGTGGCGCATCGTGCAGCAGGACAAGGGCGACGATTTCGTGCTCGCGACGGGCGAGACCAACACCGTGCGCACCTTCGTCGAACTCGCCTTTGCGGAAGCCGGCATCGCGCTCGACTGGAGCGGCGACGGGGTCGACGAGGTCGGACGTTGCACAAAGACCGGCAAGACGCTCGTCAAGGTCGATCCGCGCTATTTCCGGCCGACCGAGGTCGATCTTCTGATCGGCGATCCGGCCAAGGCCAAGCGCCTGCTCGGTTGGGAAGCGACCACCACGCTTGCAGAACTCGTATCGGAAATGGTGCGCGAGGATATCAAGGCCGTCGCCCGCGAGGCCGAGACACGCCGGCCCGACGAAGAACGCCCCGGCTCCCTCCGCGCAAGCCTGGGCTGATTCGGCCGCAATGGGGCGTACCGTTTTTTATGTCGGCGGCTTCGAGGCGATTGGCGGGATAGAAGCCTTTCTGTTCGATCTGCTGACGAGCTTGCCGGCCGGCGATACGAAGCGATCGATGCTCGTCTGGGCGAACGGCCTGCCCGCCCTGCACGGGATCGAACAGGCCGGTACCGAGGTGCTGCGAACGCCGCTCAGATGGGGTTGCCGGTTCGGGCTTCCCGACCGGCTGCTGTTCGCGCGCTTCGGCAGGCGATTGAACGATGCCGATAGGATCGTCTTCGCGAAGATTCCGCCAAGGGCGATCTTCGCGCGGATCGTCCGCACCGCGCGCTCGCGGCGGCCGACACCGGTCGAACTCATCTTTGTCACGCCCTATCGTCCCCGCGAGATGTGGCCGGACGGCATGCCCGACGATATCGTTCGGGGGCTCGACCGCATCCTCGTCCAGAGCTCCGAATTCGCGGATGATCTACGACAGATGGGGTTCAGCGGCGCGATTGACCTTGTACCTTATATCCCCCCGCCCGCGGCGGCGAACCCGGTCGAAGCCCCGCGCAGGGGACGCAGTTTCCGACTCGGGTTTCTCGGCCGCTTCGTCGCGCAGAAGAACCTCTTCTATCTACTCGATATAGTCGCGGCGCTGCGGTCAGGCGCGATCGAACTCCATATGTTCGGTAGCGGCGGGGATGAAGAGGCGTTGCGCGAAGCGGCGGGGAAGCGCGGCCTGCCCGTCACTTTCCATGGCGCCGTGCCGCGCGAAGCAGTTGCGGCCGCGATCGACAGTTGCGACGCCTTCATCAACCCGTCAGTCTCCGAAGGGCAATGCCTGGTGGCGTTCGAGGTCCTGAGCCGCGGCCGGCCTTTCATCGCGACGCCGGTTGGTGCGATACCCGAGATTCTGGGCAAGGGCAGGTTGGGCGTCTCCATCCCGCTGGACGATGCTGCAGGCGCCGCCGCTGTCGTCCACGCATTTATCGATGAATGGAATAGCGGCGATTGGGCCGCGGGCGACATTGCGACGACATATGCGGGCGTCTATCCCCGCGCGGAGATCATCAGCGACTATGAAAAACTGCTATAGCCAGATGATCAGCCCCTTCGAGCCGAGCACCCTGTGATGAACGACCTGTTTCCGCTCGCCGGCAAGCGCATCTGGGTTGCGGGCGAACATGGCATGGTCGGGCGGGCAATCGTCCGCCGTCTTGCGACCGAGAATTGCGAAATCGTCACGGCCAGGAGCCGGATCGACCTGCGCGACCAGAGTGCAACTTTCGCCTGGATGGCGGCGAACCCGGCCGATCTGATCTTCCTCGCCGCCGCCAAGGTGGGCGGCATCGGCGCGAACGACGCCCTGCCCGCGCAGTTCCTCTACGATAATCTGATGATCGAGACGAACATCATCGAGGGCGCACGGCGTACCGGCACGGTGAAGCTCGTGTTCCTCGGGTCGTCATGCATATATCCCAAGCACGCGCCGCAGCCGATCCGTGAGGACGCTCTGCTGACCGGACCGCTGGAGCCGACCAACCAATGGTATGCGATCGCCAAGATCGCTGGAATCATGCTCGCCCGGGCCTATCGCCGCGAATATGGCTGCGATTTCATATCGGCACAGCCGACCAATCTTTACGGGCCGTTCGATAATTTCGATCTGCAATCGAGCCATGTTCTGCCCGCGCTGATGCGCAAGGCGCATGAGGCGAAGCTTGCCGGAGCGGCGAGCCTGACGGTCTGGGGCAGCGGCGCGCCCTTGCGCGAGTTCCTCCATGTCGATGATCTCGCAGACGCACTGGTATTCCTCGCACGCACCTATTCCGGCGAAGACATCGTCAATATCGGGTCGGGCGAAGAGGTCAGTATCGGCGCCCTTGCGCGGTTGATCACCGAGATCGTCGGATTCGACGGCAACCTCGTCTTCGATGCCTCGCGCCCTGACGGGACGATGCGTAAGCTGGTCGATACCGGCAGATTACAGGGACTTGGCTGGCGATCGGCACGTTCGCTCAGCGATGGCGTTGGAGAGACCTACGCCTGGTTCGTCGACAACATCGCCAATGCCCGGATCAGCGACAGGGGTGGGCATGTTTAAGGCAACTTCAAGTCTTCAGGAACGGGTTGACGGGTGAAGCGGTGCGGTTAAAGGTCGGGTCGCCTGTAACCCATAGACCGTTGGCGATTATTCGTCGCGATTCGCCACGCGTAGGATATTCGAAATGACATCTTTGCATCGTCTCCGCACGATGGTTGTGGCCCTGCTGGTTCCGGTCCTTTTGACGGCATGTGCGGGCGGCCGTGGTGGCTCTGTACCCTATGAGGTCAAGAATTTCGGCCAGCCGGATGCGCCTGTCGCCGCCGGTCCGGACGTCGAGTATCGCATCGGCACCCTCGATCAGCTCGGTGTTGTCGTTTATCGCGTTCCCGACCTTTCGGGTGACCTTCAGGTCGACGCTGTCGGCAATGTCACAATGCCGTTGATCGGCAATCTCACGGCGGTGGGCAAGACCGCCGCTGAGCTCGCCGCCGAGATCAAGAAGAAGCTCGGCGAAAAATATATGAACGACCCCGAGGTCCAGGTCACGGTCAAGTCCGCGTCGAGCGCGAAGATTACCGTCGATGGATCGGTCGCGAACCCCGGCGTCTATCCGCTTCAGGGTCGCATGAGCCTGATCCAGGCGATCGCGATGGCCAAGGGCACGACCGAGGATGCCAACCCCCATCGGGTTGTCGTCTTCAGGCAGATCAACGGGCAACGCCAGGCGGCCGCCTTCGACCTGAAATCAATTCGCCGTGGCGAAATGCCGGACGCTGAGATATTCGGCAACGATATCATCGTGGTCGACGGTTCGGCTTCGAAGAGTACCTTCAAGAATATCGTGCAGACCGTGCCGCTGCTTGCGCTGTTCCGGCCGTTCTGACCTCTCGGACTGACACCGAACAAGATGGATTTCTCCACTAGATGACCGATTCGATCGAAGCCTTTCGCGGAAGCGGTGCAGCGGCGCTACCCTCCTTGCAGACCGGGGGCGCCCTTTCGACGTCCTTCGCCCAGCCCGCACCGGCTGAGACGCCCGAATCGGAGTTCAATCTTCGATCGATACTGCTGATTCTATTGAAATGGCGCTGGCTGCTTCTTGGTTTCATGATGGCAGGTCTGGTGATTGCCACCGGCCTCACGCTGCTCTCGACGCCCCTGTACCGTGCGAGCACGACCGTGGAGATCAAGCGGCAAGAAACCCAGATCATGAAGGAGTCGCAGCTCGAGCCGATCTCAGTCAATGATCCAGCAGCTATGGCCACCCAGTTCGGCCTGATCCAGAGCCGCGACCTTGCCGTGAAAGTGGCGCGAAGCCTGAACCTGGCGTCCAACCCGCTCTATTCGCCGGCCACCCTGCCGCGCGAGGCCCGCGAGAAGATTGCGGTGGCGAAGCTGCGCGGCGGCCTGACCGTCTCGCCGGTAGGCGTAAGCCGTCTGATGTCGATCAGCTTTGTCAGCCCCGACCGGAACGAAGCCGCGCGGATCGCCAACGCCTATGCGGACGCGTTCATCCAGTCCGGCCTCGAGCATCGCTATGATGCGACCGCCTATGCCCGAAATTTCCTGCAACAGCGGATCGCAGCATCGAAAATCGCACTCGATACGTCAGAGCGGCAGCTTGTCGCTTATGCCCGCGCTCAGGGCATCATACCGATGGAAACCGCTGGGGGCCCCAATGGGGAATCCGGTGGCAGCACCTCCCTCGACGCAACCTCGCTCGGGGCACTGAACGGCGCGCTGTCTGACGCGCAGAATGCCCGGATGACGGCGCAGGGGCGCTATCAGGAAGCGCTGAAAAACGGCTCCACAACCGAGACGCTGACCAACGGCACGATTCAATCCTTGCAAGGTGAGCGCTCAAAACTGGCCGCCGATTATCAAGAGAAACTCAGCGTTTTCAAACCCGAGTTCCCGCAGATGCGCGAGATCCAATCCCGCATTGCCGCGCTGGACAGCCAGATCGCCAAGGAACGTGGCAATGTGTCGACGGCCTTGCGATCCGAATATCAGGCGGCGGTTTCGCATGAAAACGCGCTGAAGGCGCGGGTCAACCAGCTCAAGGGCTCGGTCCTCGATCTGCGCGACCGCAGCATCCAGTACAATATCCTGCAGCGCGATGTGGACACCAACCGCTCGCTTTATGGTGCGTTGCTCGAACGCTACAAGCAGATCGGCGTCGCCGGCGGCATCGGCGAGAGCCAGGCATCGATCGTCGACCACGCGGTTCCGCCACCCTCACCGTTTCAGCCGAGGCTGAGCATGAACCTTGTGATCGGGTTGCTGATCAGTACGCTGCTCGGCCTCGCGGTGATTTTCGTGATCGAATTCATCGATGACACGATCAAGATTCCCGAGGATGTCGAATCCAAGCTGAAGATGAGCGTGCTGGGCGTGATCCCGAAGCTCGACAAGGACACGACGCTTATCGAAGAGCTGTCGACGTCGCGGTCGAAGATATCCGAGGCTTATTTCACCGCGCGAACCGCGCTGCAATTCTCGGCACCCGAGGGTACACCGCGCGTCATATTGTTGACGAGCACAAGACCGTCCGAAGGAAAGTCCAGTTCAGCCCTAGGCCTTGCCCAGAGCTTCGCGAAGGTCGGCCTCAAGGTGCTCCTGATCGACGGCGATATGCGCAAGCCGTCCTTCACTGCCAAGGATGGCGACGTTGCCGGCCTGTCCGGCTTGCTCGCCGGGGGCAATCTCAACGATCCGAAGATCCTGTCGACCAACGTCACCAACCTGTGGCTGTTGCCGAGCGGCCCGATCCCGCCCAACCCGGCCGAGCTATTGGCCAGCGCGAACCTGCCGCGACTGCTCGCGATCGTTCGGGAGCGCTTCGACGTGATCTTCGTCGACGGCCCCCCGATCCTCGGCCTCGCCGACGCTCCCCTGCTTGGCGCAGCCTGTGACGGCACCGTCATCGTCATAGAATCCGGCGCGATCCGGCGGCCCGCAGCGCTCAACTCAATCCGCCAGCTGCGGTCGTCGGGCGCCCGGGTCATGGGTGTGCTGCTTACCAAGTTCACGCCGAAATTCGGTGGCTATGGCTATGGCTATGGGTACGGCTATGGGTATGGCGCCGACGGTGGAGACAATGAGAAGGACAAGCGGCGCCGCATCGAACTGCTGTCATAGGCGCCATGTCGGCGACTGAAGCGGGCATGTTCAGGAAGATCGGCTTCAATCTTCTGGGGGCGACGACCGCGCTCGCAGGAATGACCTTGGTTTTGACGGGCGCGTTGAACGCCTCTGTCAGCGAGGCTCATCCCAATGGCTTGCGCGACCTCGCAAGAGGCAGCACCGCGGCGATGCGCCAGCGACTGGCGTCTGATCTCGCGCCTGAAAAGGGCGCGTCGATCCCGCTGCACGACACCGCCATGGCGACGCTTGTCCTCAGCCGCATGCCGCTAAACCCGGACGCGCAGGCATATCTGGCGCTCGTGGCCGAATCCAAGGGAGACGCGCCTCGCGCCCGTGGACTTATGGAACTGGCGTTACGCAGCGATGGCCGGTCGCTCCGCCCGCGCCTGTGGCTGATCGATCGCGCTCTCCGCCACCGCGACTATCCGGCAGCAGTCGCGCTTCTCGACCGGCTGATAAGCGTGATCCCCCTGCGACGTGCGCAGACCGTCGCGGCCATGGCGGCTATTGTGCGCGATCCCGCCAGCCACCCCGCAGTCACGAAGATGCTCGCGACGAACCCCGGCTGGCGCGAGGATTTCCTCTACGCGCTCAACCAGCAGGGCACGCCGCCTGATGCCATCTTCCGGCTTACGGCGCAGAATTCCGCGAAGTCCTCGGCGCTTTTCGAACAGAGTGCGCTGCTGCAATCGCTCCTCAAGAACCACGAATATGAGCGCGCTTATCTGGCCTGGATCAATTTCCTGCCAGAAACGTCGCTGAAACAGGTTGGCGCGATTTACGACACGGAATTCGCCAACCTTGCCGGCCCCGCCCCCTTCAACTGGCAGTTGCTGAACAGCCCGGATGGATCCGCCGAATTTCGGGCGCCGAAAGGCCTGACCGCTTCCTATCTCGGCGCTGCGCCGGCGACGCTCGCACAGCAGACCATCCTGTTGTCACCCGGACGTTACAGATTATCGGTGGTCGCTTCTGGCCGGGACGAGTATAGCCAGTTGGCCTGGGTGATAACCTGCGCGCGCGGCGGCGACCCAGTCGTCACGACACGATTGCTCAAGCTCTCCGACGCGCGGCAGAAATATAGCTCGATCTTCCAAATACCGACTTCCGGTTGCGAGGCGCAACAGCTCGCGCTCACTGGCACTCCGGGCGAATTCCCTCGTACCGCTGATGCGGGGATCGACTCGATCCATATCGAGCCGGTGACATCATGACGACCAAATCATCCTCCGGGCGGCGACGCCCGCTGCCTGGCAACGCCACCGTTTCCCCTTGGGCCGCGGTGATCGCGGGCGTCATGACGGTCTTCATGCTGCTCGGCGGATCGAGCAGCGGTGGCTTCATGGCGAATATCGCCTCACAACTGATCGCGAGCCTGGTGCTGGGCTATGTCATAACGCGGCTTGGTATCGCCTCACTCTCGCGCTCTGCGAATATCCTGATCGCGATCGTCGCATGCTGGATCGCCTGGTGCGCCGTCCAGCTCATCCCGCTGCCACCGTCGCTATGGACGCTTGCGCCGGGCAGGGACCTGCTCGAGCACCGGCTGCAAATTGCCGGCGTGCCGCTTCCCTGGCTCCCGCTCACCCTGAGCGTGGACGGAACGATCCGGCACCTCGCCTCACTGCTGCCTCCCCTGGCGATCGGCGGCCTGATCCTGGTCCGCCCGCCTGAGGACTCAAGCGGACTGCGCTGGGTAATCCCGCTTGTGGCACTGGCGTCGCTGATGTTTGGGGTCGGGCAATTGCTCGGTGGACAGAATTCACCGCTCTATCTTTACCAGACCACCAATCTCGGCATGGCGGTCGGCCTGATGGCAAATGCGAACCATCAGGCCACGCTGATGCTCTGCGCGATCCCCTTCGTAGCTTCGCTCGCGAGCGGAGAAGCAGGTCGCCCCCGACAAGGCAGAGGGCGTGAACTGCTCCTTATCGCCATGACGGCCATGCTCCTGATGGGCATCGCCATCTCCGATTCCTACGCGGCCTTCATCCTGGCGCTTCCGGTCGTTGCCGCCAGCTGGGTCGTCGCCCGCCCGCGATCCTTGGGACCTGCGCGCTACATTGCCGTGGGGATTGCCGTCATAGTGGTGGCGGCGCTGGCCGCGGCGTTGATCGTCGGTCCGAACGCGCTGGATTCGAAGGGCTCAATCGGCGAGGTCCAGTTGTCGCGGCCAGTGATGTATGCCGTCGCGGCAAAAGCGGCGAGCTACTTCTTCCCGCTCGGCAGCGGCTTTGGAAGCTTCGTTCCGGCTTTCAAGCTGTTTGAGAACCCGGCGCAGATAAGCAATGTTTTCGCCAATCATTCGCATTCCGATTATCTGGAGCTTGCGCTTGAAGGTGGGCTCCCCGGCATCCTGCTGGTCATGGGCCTGCTGTTGTGGTGGTGCCGCCAGGCAGTAACAATCTGGTTTGCGCGTGCACCGCGGCGCCTGGATCGTGCGGCAGTCGTCGCGACTGCGGCCATTTTGGCTCACAGCGCCGTCGACTACCCCGCGCGGACCACCATGATCGCCGTTATCCTAGCCGTCGGGCTTGCGCTGATGACGACGCGCGTGGTGAAGGTGGAAGAAGAAGTAGCGTCAACCGGTGGCCGGCATCTCAAGGCTGAGTGACGACACTTGCGGTATAGATTGACCGACAAAACGCGCCGCACCGCCCTTCATCCCGGCATCGTGAACGCCAGAGGCGTGCGATGATCGCCCAATTCGACGTTAACACGATCTGGCGTCGAAAATTCGGCGAAGCTTTACGTCGCCACTTCCCCGAAACGCTGCTGGTCGCGCCGCGCACGCTCGGGGCGAGAGGTGGCGCCCAAAGTGACGACGACATCTCAATCCCGCTTCCGCCGGGCTGGGCGAGCAGGACGTCCGCGATTGGCATGCCGATCTTGCGATGGCGGACTGAGGCCCTCGCCAGGAGACGCGGCGGGCGAATCGACACCGCGATTTTTACGTCGTTCCATTACTTACCGCTCGCCCAGAGCCTTAGAGGTCGGGTGCGCATCGTCTACTATTGCTCGGACGATTATCGCGGTTATGCAGGCTGGGAGGGCGCTGCATCGATCGATCGGGAAGCCGAATTGTGCCGCCTCGCGTCGCTCTCGATCTTCGTGAGCACTCCGTTACGGGACCGCGCCGTAGCTGAATATGGTCTCGATCCCGCCGCCAGCGTCGTGGCACCCAATGCATCGGAGCCCCGATTCTCCGAGCAGATCGCGAAGCCGGCGCCGCTCGCAGCCTTAAAAGGCCCGGTTTTTGGCGTGGTTGGGGGATTCAACGAGCGGATAGACTATGATTTTCTCGAACGCCTAGCGGCTTCCAGCGAAGTCGGATCGCTCGCGCTCATAGGCCCGGTTTTGCCCGATACGGACACGGCCGGCGCAATCGGTCAGCTGCGCGACAACCCCAAAGTCCACTGGTTCGGCGCCCAGCCACATGACGAAATCCACGCATGGATGGCAGGCCTGGACGTCGCCGTCATTCCGTACGCGCGAAGCGATTTCAACCATTTCTGCTCTCCAATGCGGCTATGGGACCATCTCGCGATCGGCCAGCCAATCCTTGCAACCGATGCCTGTGACCAGGTCGCGCGGCAGTCCGGGGTGATCGTTGTTCGTTCCGGCGCCGACCTCGATCGCGCGGCGCGGTCTGCTAAAACCGCGGCACTAGATGGGCGGCGCCCCTGTCTTGAAAGCTGGGACGATCGCGCGGCGTTTGTCGCGCCTTTGATCGGCACCGGGAACTGACATGGTCGCTGGACGGGCCCGTCTTCTGCAAGCGATGCTTTGGCTTTCCCCAACCGCGTTGAACGGCTACGCATGCATCCATCACGGCGTCAGCCATTCATCGAGAATTTCATGAGTCTCTGGCTAATCCTATTGTCGACAGTGATCATCGCGCTCGGGGTGGTGCCGTTTATCTGGCCCCGCGCGATTTTCGAATATCCGTTCGTTGTCGGCATGCTCCTCTCCGTGTGGCTGCTTCCGCAGGCGTGGGCAGTCGAACGGGAAGGCCTGGCGGGGGCGTTCGACCCGACCGAAGCCTGGATTTACATGACGTTGTGCATGATCTTTCTGTGCGCCGGCTATCTTATCGGGCGCATGGTCGGCAAAAAGAGCGCCGCCAAGCGACAGGCGACACTTGCCTTCATGTACAGCGATCGCCGCATGACACAGGCGACCGTTGTTCTCATCATCATTGGCGCCGTCTCCTATATGTTGATGCAGCGCACGGCCGCGACCCAGGTTTATGAGGCCGGGTGGACCGGCATTATCATCGTCTATGCGATGCTGTCCCTGTGTCTCGTGTTTGGTGCTGCCCTTAGTTTTCTGATCTTTCTGCGGACGAAAAGCAGGGCCGCGCTTATTCTGTTCCTGATTGCGACCGCGATCTATCTTCCGATTCTTCTGGTTTCGGTGAAACGCGAATATATTTTCGATTTCGCGGTCATCATTCTCGGCGGCCTGTTCCTGGTGAAGAAATATGTGCCGCCCAGAGCGCTTCTTCTTGCGTGCTGCCTGATCGGCGGCTTTATCGTGAATAAGGCCGGTGATCTGCGAGGCTATGTCCATGACAACGACTCGTCGCTGATCGGCGCGCTTACATCTACCGACGTCCTGACCGGCCAATATACGAGCAGGAGCGGTAAGATAGGCGCCGAAGTGACCGGCGCGGTCACCGATATCGCGATCGCATCCGAACTGGGCGACTATCATCCGTTCGTGGGAATCTATAATGGCATGGTTTCGCGCTATTTCCCCGCTTTTCTCTTCGGCCGCGACGCCAAGAACGCGCTGACGATCAAGACCGAGGAAGCAAATCCGCTGAGCAACAGAGCCCAGGCGAACGGCGCCACGCGAACCGGCTTCTCCGACACGTTCACGGATTTCTGGTATTTTGGTGTGCTGGCTTTCGTCTCGCTCGGCGTGTTTTTCGGCTGGCTATACAGCTTTGCGATCTCGGGTGGCCTCCGCGACCAGTATCTGTTCGTTTCGCTGCTGGGCGGTGGATTGCACGCCTTTACCCATGGCTATCAGGAATTCGTCTGCAGCCTTCCCTTCATGCTTCTCATCGTCTGGCTACCCTTCCGCTATGCGCGCGTCTCGAAGGCTGAGCGCGCAAGGCTGGAGACGTTTCAGCAAGCACGGACGGCATAGTGGCAGTGGACCGATGCGCCCCCGGGGCCAAGATTAAGCTCCGCGGATATCATAGCGACGACCAATGCGGGCTTTGCTGATCCAGCCGGGCGCTCGGCATGGTTACGCTCTCGCCCGTTTTCTCCAAGAGGCCGATGCGCTGCAACGCCTGTATACCGATTTCGCGGTAGCCGCGGGCTCGACGGAGCAAACTCTGCTGAACCTGGTCGCCAGGATCGGACCTGGGCAACGCTTGTCGCGGCGTGTCGCCGAAGGCCTGCCCGCGTCAGCGTTGCGCCGGCACTCGCTCGGAGAACTTGTCGCGGGACGCCTCCGGCACCAAAGCCCGGAGCGATGGAAGTTTCTCAAGCGCGATTTGCGTGAAGCCGATATCATCTATTCTCAATATTTTGTCGCCGGCTCGCAGTTCGACGAACTTACCGCCCGTGGCGCACGCTTCGTGTCGGATGTTTTTATCATGCCGTCGGCGCACCGGATCGGAAGTCGCGAGGCGATCCGCTTCCCGGATTGGGGAGAAATGCCGCTTTCGACCGAAGCCGGGGCGGCGCTGGACGCGGTCAGCCTCGCGATGATCGAACGTTCGCACGCGCTGTTCTGCCCTTCGCAAAGCGTGATCGACGATGTCGCGAGTTATGTCCCCTCAGCGCGGGCGAGGTGCCGGCTGGTTCGATACGGATCGAGCCTGAGCTTTTCGGAACCGAGCCGGACCGTTCCGAAACGCGTATTATTCGCCGGCGCGATCACGCTTCGCAAGGGGCCGCAATATCTCAAACAGGCGGCAGATCGCATCGCGCGCCTCGATCCCGAGATTCGCTTCATATTCGCAGGCGGCGTATCGGAAGCGGCGGCCAGGCAGCTTCAGGGGCCGAATATCGAGCTGCTCGGCCATGTCTCTCGCGAGCGGATGCGGCAGGAGTTCCTGCGCGCGGATATCTTCGCCTTCCCATCGCTCGCCGAGGGCTCCGCGGGCGTGGTGCTCGAAGCCATGGCCGCCGGACTTCCGATCGTTGCGACGCGCGAAGCTGGTGTTGACTTCAGCGACGGCGAAAGCGGCATTGCCGTGCCGCCGGCGGATGCCGACGCACTGGGGGCAGCCATCCTGCGCATCGTCGGCGATCGGCCGCTGCGTGACGCGATGGCGCTCTCGGCGCGCGCTGAATTCGCAACCTATGACGATCAGGCCTGGGCAGCCGCTTTTGTCGGTGCCTTGCGTGAGTTCGCACCCGATGGCTGATCTCCGCCCGGTTATACATCTGCTCCCAGCCGAGCCTTTTGGTGGTCTGCAGCGAATCGTCATCGAGCTCGCGCGTGCCCAGTGCGCCGCGGGGAGGGTAGCTGATGTCGTGCTGCTTGGGCCGTCCGAGCGCGTTCAGGCACATTGCCGCTCGGCTGGGATAACGCCGATCGTGCTTTCCGGCGGCAGACTCAGGCGGATGTTCGCACTTCGCCGCATCGTTCGCGGTTTCGGGTCCGCCATTTTCCACAGCCATTGCGAACCGGTCTGGGCGGCGATCGTCCTGGCAGGACTTCGCAATCACTGGATCGTCCATCTCCACGTCTACGCGCGGCATCTTAACCTGCGCGATCGGCTTTCGAACCTCATCTATCGCCGCCGCCCTGACCGCTTCCTCGCGATCACCCAATCCGTTGCCGAGTCGTTCATCGCGGCCGGGCTGGCGTGCGCCGACCAACTCGATGTGGTGCATAATGGGCTGGATTATAGCGCCCTCCCCGCCCCGGCACCGCGAGCCGCCCATGGCTTCACGGTTGGCTTTGTCGGCCGCGCGGTGCGCGAGAAGGGGCTGTTCGATTTCATCTCGGCGGCCGAGTTGCTCCGCAACGATGCGGGGATCGCGTTCGTCATCGCCGGCGACGGCGAAGATCTGGATGAGGCACGCGCAACGATCGAGGCGCGAGGTCTCGGTGATCGTGTCCAGGCTCTCGGCTTTGTCGACGATATGGCGCCGATATGGTCGCGGATCGATCTGCTGGCGATGCTGTCCGATCGTGAACCCTTTGGTCTCGTGATCCTCGAGGCGATCGCGTCAGGAGTCGCCGTGGTGGGTTACGACACGCCTTCCGGCGGGCGTGAGATCATGGAAACCATCACCGGCTGCCACCTTGTCGCACTGTCTTCCGTCGCTGCCATCGCCGATGTGGTGCGAACTGCGGCGCAGGATCCCGCCGCGATCAGGGACCAGGCCTTGCTCGGACGCGCTCAGGTACTTGACCGGTTTTCGATGGATCATATGGTGAAGGGGGTTGATCTAGGTTATTCGCGCCTCTCCGGAAACGCCCCATAGCAGCGGGAAAGTTTCGCTCGCGAGAGCGGCGAAAGGGCGATACTGGCCGAGCAATCACTCAGGAGCGGTGAATATTCGCGTCGCGATCGCTTTCGACAATTTCGGTCCCTATCATGTCGCGCGCCTCGCTGGAGCTGCGGGTCATATGGACGTGCTTGCAGTCGAAACAGCGGCGACGAGCGGACAATATGGGTGGGATTCGCCCGATATGCCGTCGGGCCTGGGTCGCGCTGTTTTGTTCGACAAGGAAGCTGACATCAGCCGCGCAGGCCTTGCCGGGGCGATCAATCGCAAGCTCTCGCCATTCTCGCCGGACGCCGTCGCGATTCCCGGTTGGTCGACAGCGACATCGCTTGCGATCGCGGCTTGGGCGGCGGCGCGCGGCGTGCCGGTGATCGCCATGTCCGAGAGCAATGGATGGGATTTTGGGCGCAATCCGGCGCGAGAGTTTGTGAAACGGCGGATCGCCGAGTATTTCACCGCCGGGCTCTGCACCAGCGACGGCCAGGCTGAGTATATGCGTGCGCTCGGCCTGGCGCCCCAGGCGATATTTCGCGGCTATAACGCAGTCGACAATGGCTATTTCGCACGGGAAGCAGCTCGGGCAAAGGGTGCGCCAATGCCAGCTGGCGATCAGGGCCCGCTCCCCGAGACAGCGCGCGGCCGCTATTTCCTGGCCTCGTGCCGCTTCGTCGAGAAGAAGAATCTTGGGCGGATGCTCGAAGCCTATGGCCGGTTTCGAGAGGGGCGCGGCGACGATCCGGCTGACTGGCCGCTGGTCCTGTTGGGGGATGGCGACCTGCGGCCCGAGCTTGAGGCGCAGCGCACGACGCTGGAACTATCGGCGAATGTGCACATGCCGGGCTTTCGCCAATATCATGAGCTGCCCGCTTATTATGGCAGCGCCGGCTGCTTCGTGCATGCCAGCACAACCGAGCAATGGGGGTTGGTCGTGAATGAGGCAATGGCCGCCGGGTTGCCGGTGATCGTATCGGATCGCTGCGGATGTGCCCCGGTTCTGGTCCGCGAGGGCGTTAACGGCCATAGCTTTCCTCCCGATGATGTCGACGCGCTTGCCGCCGTAATGCGCGCGATCGCGGGGCAAGGCGACGACACCGCCATGCGCGATGCGAGCCGTGCGCTGGTCGCCGACTGGGGGCCGGACCGTTTCGGTCAGGGCATGGCCGACGCAGTACGCTATGGGATGGCCGCTCCCCCTGCCCGCCCCTCCGTGGCAGCGCGAGCTGCCATGCGGCTCGTGAGTGCCGGGCTGGCGCTGCGATGAGCGAGGCGATGAACCTCGCGGTCGTGACCGCATCGCTGAGCCGCGAGGCCGGCGGTATGTTCGAGGCTGTTCAGGCGCCCGCGAACCTGCTGCAGCAGCGCGGGCACGAGGTATCGGTCTATGGGATCGACGACGCGGCACTGCCAGCCGCGCGTTCCTCATGGCAGGTCAAAACCCTGTGCAGCTTTCCCGTCAAAGGGCCGACGCGCTTCGCTTATGCCCCGGACATGCGAACGACGCTGACTTCGGCACCGCATGACGTGCTTCACCTCCACGGCCTGTGGAATTATCCCTCCTATGCCGCCTCGCGGTGGAACCAGAAGCGCAGCGGCAAGCTGGTGATTTCGCCGCACGGGATGCTCGATCCCTGGGCGCTTGGGAACGGCGCACTCAAGAAGCGGGTGGCAGGCTGGCTCTACGAGAATGCCAACCTCCGTTCCGCAGCGACGATCCGGGCACTGTGCGCGGCTGAGGCCGAGGCGATCGACGCGCTCGGGCTCAAGGTGCCGATCGCGATCATTCCGAACGGGGTGACGCTTCCCGAGATCGTCGAAAACCTGCGCGCTCCGGGCAATAGCCGCAGGACGTTGCTGTTTCTCGGACGGATTCACCCGAAAAAGGGCATTGCCGAGCTGATCGAGGCCTGGGCAATTGCGGTACGACAGTCTCCGGCGCTTCGCGACGACTGGCAGTTGCAGATCGCCGGATGGGACGATGGCGATCATCTGCAGCCGCTTGTGACCCTCGCCAGGGAGCGTGGCCTCACCAATATCGAGTTCTCCGGCCCGATTTATGGGGAGGAGAAGGATGCGGCGCTGGCTGGCTGCGATGCCTTCATCCTCCCCTCGCGCAGCGAGGGCATGCCGATGTCGGTTCTCGAGGCGTGGGCCTATAGGAAGCCGGTGTTGATGACTGACGCCTGCAATATCCCCGAAGGCTTTGCCGCCGGCGCGGCGTTCAGGATCGAAGATGATCCGGCCGAGCTCGCCGCCAGGCTGGTGGAGATGCTGGATCGGCCCACAGCGCTTGCGGAAGCAGGTCGATGCGGTCGCGCGCTCGTAGAGAAAAGCTTCACCTGGGATCGGATAACCGACCAGCATGCCGCACTGTTCGCATGGCTCGCGGAGCGCGGCGGCAAGCCGGATTTCGTCACGCAATGACGCCGGAACAGCCCCCTGCCCCGAGGCTCGACATCGAGGCCAACCGCCGCATCGCCAATTACACGCCGGCCGAGCGCCGCGCGCGCCTGGCCTGGGCGCTTGGCGCGCTCGTGTTCCGGGCGATCCCAAGGCCCTTTTTCGGGATGCGCGCGGCGTGGCTGCGGCTGTTCGGCGCGAAGGTAGGTGCGGATTGCCAGATCTACCCGACTGTCCGGATATTCCTACCCTCGCAGCTCGAGATCGGCAGCTGGTCGGCGATCGGCGACGGCGTCAATCTCTACAATCTAGCAGGCATCCGGATCGGTGAGCGCGTGACGATTTCCCAGGGCGCGCATCTCTGCGCCGGAACGCATGATTTCCGCGATCCGCGCATGCCGCTGGTGCGGGCGACGATCGTGATCGGCGACGAGGCCTGGCTGTGCGCTGACTGTTTTATCGGCCCCGAGGTCACGATCGGCGCGCGCGCGGTGATCGGTGCGCGCGCGGTGGCGATGCGGAATGTCGACGCGGGTGCGGTCATGGCGGGCAATCCGGCGCGGCAGGTAAGCCAGCGATGACCGCTGCTTTGTTGCCGATCACTGTGGTGGTGCCGACGCGGAACGAGGGCAAGAATCTCGAGGCGTGCCTTGCTCGTCTCGGCGCTTTCGCGGCGGTGTGGGTGGTCGATTCGCGCAGCACCGACGATACGCGCGAGATCGCCGAGCGCAACGGCGCGCGCTGGATCGATTTCGACTGGTCGGGCGAGTTCCCGAAAAAGCGCAACTGGGTGCTGATGAACGACCCGCCGGCGACGCCCTGGGTGCTGTTCCTCGACGCCGACGAGCGAGTGACCGACGCCTTCGTCGCTGAAGTACGGAAAATACTGGCTGATGCGACGGCAGCGGTGGACGGCTTCTGGCTCAACTATGAGAACCATTTCATGGGGCGGATCCTCCGCCACGGC
Source organism: Sphingomonas sp. P3_C5 (assembly GCF_056402635.1). Lineage (NCBI taxonomy): Bacteria > Pseudomonadati > Pseudomonadota > Alphaproteobacteria > Sphingomonadales > Sphingomonadaceae > Sphingomonas > Sphingomonas sp. P3_C5. The sequence continues at coordinate 186,152 of NZ_JBFUHA010000004.1, read as the reverse complement.
GTGCCGCAGCGCAAGCTCGCCATGCTGCGTGTCGGCGCCGGTCTTTACGAGCGCATCGAGGACAGGCGCTGGAGCAATCTCGACATGGAGGTCCATGAGCATCCAGTGCTCAATGGGGGCGTCGGGGAGATCAGCGCACCGATCACCCACCTCGATTATCGCGGGATCGAGCATTATGTGGCGCGGCACGATGCCTATGCGAGCTGGGAGGCGAAGCGCTATGCCGACCTGCAGGAGCGCGGCGACGCMGCCTGGGCCGCCCTCACCCCGCGCCAGCGCACCAAATATCGCAGTCTCGCGCGCTGGTGGTTCGCGCCGGCCTATTTCCTGGGGACCTATATCCTGAAGCTCGGCTTTCTCGATGGCGGCGCCGGCTTCCATCACGCCATTCTCAAGATGATTTATTTCTACCAGATCCGCCTGAAGATCGTCAGCGATCGCCGTTCGGAGAAGGCTGGATCGGGAGCGATTTTCCCTGTTCCTGGCGATTAACAGGGAAAGAACAGGGAAAAACTTTTTTTCTTGCCTGTTTTGGCCATCCACTGATTAAAATTATCTTTTATTTTGAATATTTTATATGCCACCTTCCCTGTTATTGCGGAACAGGGAAAGTGTTGGGAATAACAGGGAACACATTTCGCGATAACAGGGAAAGCGTCGGAAATAACAGGGAAGCGCATCCTCGATCCTTTTCGCCGCAACAGAACGAACCGGACGGGGGCGAATCAACGCCCCGTCCAGCGCCACCATGCGACGATCCGCTGTGGTGTTGAATCACCGGCCATGGATCAGCTCAAATGGCGTCAGGCCCGAGCCTGATGCTTGAGCTGTGCGAGGTCGGCCCGGACCATGATGTCCGCCAGCCCGGCCGCGCCGGTCTTCGCTTCCCAGCCGATGACAGCTTTGGCGCGGGACGGGTCGCCGACCAGCAAGGTGGCGTCGGCTGGCCTCTTGAAGCGATCGTCGCAATCGACATGCTCCTTCCAGTCCAGCCCGACGCTGGTGAAGGCATATTCGAGAAATTCGCGCACGGTGGTCAATTTACCGGTGGCGATGACGAGATCTTCCGGCGCCTCCGCCTGCAGCATCCGCCACATCGCCTCGACATATTCGGGTGCATAGCCCCAGTCGCGCGCGCCATCGAGATTGCCCAGGGTCAGCCGCTCGGGCTCGCCAAGCGCGATCCGCGCGACGGCATTGGTGATCTTCCGCGTCACGAACGAGGGGCCCCGGCGCGGGGATTCGTGATTGTAGCAGATCGCGTTGCAGCAAAAGAGGCCGAAGCTGTCGCGATAGACCCGTGTCATCTGCACCGCGAACGCCTTCGCCACGCCGTACGGCGTCGCCGGATCGCTCGGGCTCTGCTCGTTCTGAGGCGCGGTTTTCGGGGTGCCGAAAATCTCGCTGCTGCCGGTGTTGAGGAAGCGCGGCGGCTTGTCGAGATCGCGGATGATCTCGAGGATCCTGAGCGTGCCCATCGCCGTGAAGTCGCAGGTCGATTCGGGGATTTCGAAGCTCAGGCCGACATGGCTCTGCCCGGCGAGATGATAAAATTCGTCTGGCTGGATCTTGCGCAACAGGCGGCGCAGCGTGGTGACATCGTCGAGATCGCCATAATGAAGGAACAGGCGGCTGCCATAGATCTCGTGATCAGCGGTCAGGTGGTCGAGCCGGGGACGGTCGACCAGGCTCGCCCGGCGGACGATGCCATGGACGACATAGCCCTTCGCAAGCAGCAGCTCAGTCAGATAGGAGCCGTCCTGGCCGCTGATGCCGGTGATGAGCGCGATGCGGGCATCGGTCATGTGCGGGAACTCCCTGGCGCGCGTTCGTCGAGAAACCAAGCGGCGTAAGCAGCGAGTCCGTCCGCCAGTGTGCGTTCGGGGCGCCAGCCCCAAGCGAGCGCTTCCGTGATATCCGCCTCATAACCGATCGGATCCCCGCCGCGTCGCGCGCCTGAGAAGATGGGTTCAGCCGCAGTGCCCAGCTCGCGGCGCAGCCCCGTGACGATGGTCCGGACATTGGCCGCCTCGCCGAAGCCGCCATTGACGATGGGGCATTCGGCATTCGCATGCTCGGCCGCCTTCACCAGCAACGCAGCCGCATCCTGCACGTCGAGCCAATCGCGCAGCTCTTCGCCGGTTCCTGCGAAATGGGCCTCGTTTTGAGTCAATTTCGTGCATGCATCCCAGAGAAGCTGTTTGCGCAGCCCAACGCCATAGACCGAGAAGAGCCGCACGATCGCAGCGCGCACGCCAAAGGTCCGGGCGTAGGAACGGCACAGATCCTCAGCGATCTTCTTGTGCGCGCCATAAGGGGATTCGGGGCGGAGCGGATCTCCGATCGTGATCGGCATCTGTTCGGCAGTGCCATAGACCGCCGCGCTGGACGGAAGGACGATCCGGCAATCGGGCGCATGCAGCCGCACAAAATCCAGCGCCGCCAAAGTCGAATCCACGCTGCGCCGGAAATCCTGGGCGGGATGGGTCATCGAAAAGGCGACCGAACCGCTACCAGCACATTGGATCAATATCTCGGGTTCGCCGGCATAGGTCAGCAGCGCCTCAGTGGAGACGTCAGCCATATGCCATTCGCTGAGGCCCCATTGGCGCCACTCGTCGCGCAGCCAGGTGCCATGGCCGATGCCGACGACCTTATAGCCTGCCCGGGCGAGCGCCCGCGCCGCATGACGGCCGACAAATCCCGCTGCCCCAAGCACCGCCGCCTGTTTCAATGCCTGATCACCTCTTGGCCATGCCCGGTTAGCCCGGCGTCCCTGATGAAACAGGGGCCGAACGCTGCGACTCCTTCGATCAGGCAGGCCCGGATTGCGAGCAAATAATGTCCGCGGTCTCGCAAGACGCGATCACCCGCCCTTTAGCCGCCGCGAACCAGCGTGCGCAGATAGCTCTCCCACTGCCCGACCAGCACCTCGTACGAGAAATGGTCATGATAGTGGCGCTGCAACCGCGAGCCATCGACGCGCCCCGCTACGATCTCACCGGCGAGATCGGCGACTGCCGGGATGAACTCGGCGATGTCGCCGCTCGTGATCCGGCTGTCCTCATTGGCATAATGCGAGACGCCGCCCATCCCGTTCACCACAAAGGGCAGCCCGCACGCCATGCCCTCGAGCAGCACCAGTGGAGCGCCCTCGAGGCCAGTCGTTGGCAGGAGCATCACATCATATTGTTTCAGCAGATCGACATAGCCTTGCTCGTCGGGATAGCGTCCGTGCAGCCGGATGGAATCGCCGAGACCCAGCTCGACGATGCGCGCGGTGATCGCCTCCTGCTCGTCGCCGGTGCCGTAGATGTCGAGCGACTGGAGATGCTGCGACAGCGGACCCCATTGCTCGACCAGAAAGCCGACGCCCTTGTGAAGCGCAAGCCGACCGAAATAGGCAGCGCGGGGCTTGCCGTTGGGCGCGATCATCCCGCGACCGGGAATCGATGCAACGAGTTCGAGCGGCTTCGGCAGCGCGGGAATGATCGCGCGTGGGCCGCGCCACCGGAAATCACGACAAAAAACGTCTTCGATGGCGCTTCCCATGGTGACGATGCCGTCGAAACCGGCATGGACCAAGCGGCGCGGATCGATCAGGCCAAGCGCATCGCCGCTCATCACCTCGAAAAACACCCGCCGTTTGATCCGGCGGTTGGCGAGGACGCCGCCCATTGCCTTCCATCCGGTGCCGGCGACGACGGCGACGTCGAACCGGTCCTTGCCCAGCGCCGAGAATCCCCGCAGCACATCCCCTGCGCCCTCATAATGATCGACGGCATAGCCGCGATCAGGCCACGGGCTTTCGGGCTGGCCGGCTGGTGGCTGCGGCGACAGGACCCGCACGATATGGCCGCGCTCGGCCAGGCCATGGGCGAGCCAATGGGTATGCGTCGTGATCCCGCCTTCGCCATGGGCATAGCCGACCAGCAGCACGGAAAGAGCATCAGCCATCCGTGTGGCTCCCGGCGTCAAGGGCCGCGGAGCGCGTGAAGCGCGTCGAGAGCGGGCGCGCGAAATCGCGCAGCATTGCGTCGAATTCGGCGGGACGCCGCTTCAGCGCGAGCGCGATCGATCCCAGGGTTACAAGAATACCGACAAGGATTGGCGGCTGGGCGGGCCAGGCGAGGAGGCAGATAGCGAGCGCGGCGACGAGCGACAGCGCTTCCGGCCCCACGACCACCGCCATCAGCCGCCAGGATCGCGTAACGGTGACACGGCCGCCCAGGAACATCAGGTTTCGCCCGATATAGGCGACACAGGCTCCCGGCATGCCCCAAGCGCTCACCAGCACATACATCAGCAGGCAATAGGGCAGCAGGATCACGGCGGCGACAGCTGCGCTCGTGCCCGGCCGACCCTGCGCGAGGAGGCGGAAATAGAGGATGGCGGCCATCGCCTCCATCCAGAAGGCGGGCAGCAGCAATTGCATCGGCAGCGTTGCGATCTTCGCGAAAGCAGGGCCCATCCACAGCCGGAGAAAGGGCTCCGCGAGGAATTCACCGGCGACGAAACATGGTGTCAGCACCCCGACCATCGCGACGACCTTGCGGGCGAGAATAATTTCCTCCTCGGCCGATCTGCTGGCGAGTTGCGGCAGGGCGGCGGTGGCGATGCTGGTCGGGAAGATCATCACCCGGGCAAGCACACTTGCCGGAACAGTATAGTAGCCGACCGCCGCGGGGCCGGCGACCATGCCGAGCATCAAACGATCGGCGGACGACACGGCGAGTTCGAACAGGCCGCCGACCGACATCCAGGCCCCATAACCGGCCAACGCACGAGCCGAACGGCGCGAGACTGTCGGACGGGCGTTGCGAAGGATCATGATCTGCGAGACGGCGAGTCCGGCCAGTACCACGATCGCTCGCCCCGCGAGCGTGGCCAGGATCAATATGTCGAGTGACGGTGAGATCAGCAGTGCAGCAAGCATCGGCAGCAGGATCGAGAGTGACGGCCCGAGCGAACCCAGCACAGCGTTCGCCACGAAATATTCACGGCCGATCAGGAACCCGTTGATCGTCGTCAGCAGGATCGTCGAGATTCCGATCGCAAGCAGCGGCAGCGCGGCGTGGAGCAGTTCCGCGCTGATTGCCGGAGTGAGCTTGAAGAGATTGCCGAAACCGCCGCCAACAAGCCCGAACAGTACGCCGCCGACGATCAGCCCGACCGGCAGGCTGATCGCCATTGCAGTCCAGAAATAATCGGCCTGCCGCGCAATATCCGATCGCGCCTCATTCGCGATCCGGTAGGTCAGCGCCGCGCCCATGCCGAAATCGAATGCGGCGAAAAAGGTCAGGAACACCCAGATGATTCCGAGGATGCCGTAACGCTCGCTGCCGATGATATGAAAATAGAACGGCGTAAGCAGGGCGAACAGCACCAGCCCGGCAAGATTGCCGACCAGATTGACGATGCTGTTGCGGCGAATTGCCATTGCCGTGCTCGCGGGCGCTCAGCCGTCCGAAAGCTGTGAGAAATATTCGATGGTCTTCACCAGCCCCTGGCGAAGCGCGATCGTCGGCTCCCAACCGAGGGTCGCACGCGCCAGCGTGATATCGGGCTTGCGCTGCATCGGGTCGTCCTGCGGCAACGGCCGTAATACGAGCTCGGACTTGGAACCGGTCATCTCGACGACCAGCTCAGCCAGTTCGCGGATGGTGAATTCCACCGGGTTGCCGAGATTGATCGGGCCGGAAACCTCGGGCGGCGTATCCATGAGAGCCATGAAACCGGCGACCAGATCGTCGACATAACAGAAGGAGCGGGTCTGCTGGCCATCGCCATAGAGCGTGATCGGCTCGCCGTTCAGCGCCTGCATGACGAAATTGGAGACCACCCGGCCATCCGACGGGTGCATGCGCGGGCCATAGGTGTTGAAGATCCGCGCGACCTTGATCTCCAGGCCGTGCTGGCGGTGATAATCGAAAAACAGGGTCTCAGCGCAGCGCTTGCCCTCGTCATAACAGGAGCGGATGCCGATCGGGTTGACGTTGCCCCAATAGGCCTCGGTCTGGGGATGGACGCTCGGGTCCCCGTAAACCTCGCTGGTCGAGGCCTGGAAGATCTTGCAGCGCAGCCGCTTGGCTAGGCCGAGCGTATTGATCGCGCCGTGCACCGAGGTCTTGGTCGTCTGCACCGGATCATGCTGATAATGCACGGGCGAGGCTGGACAGGCGAGATTATAGATCTCGTCGACCTCGACATAGAGCGGGAAGCATACGTCGTGGCGCATGAACTCGAAGCGCGGATGGCCGATCAGATGCTCGATGTTGCGCTTCGTACCGGTGAAGAGGTTGTCGACGCACAACACCTCGTCGCCGCGTTCGAGCAGGCGATCCATCAGATGCGATCCAACGAAACCCGCGCCGCCCGTAACCATGATTCGCCTGCGGCTGCTGTAACTTCTTGCCACGTCCGTAATGTCCCCGCTTTTTGTGGCCAAGTGTGAAACCCTTGGCGCTTTTCCATGCCTGGCGTCAGCCGGCCTGCCTGATCCAATTATCCCGCTGCTACAGGCAGAAAGCCCTTCACACCAGAGCATCCAGGCAGGAATGCTGCGCCCTACTCGTCCATCCGGGACTCAGAGGTCCCGCTCGTCGACCATGATCATCCTGCGCTGATCGTCCTCGATCCGAACTGCGGTCAACACGCCGCTCTGATAGGCGCCGGTGTCGATCCCGATGCGGTTCTCCAGCTCTTCCGGTTCGGCCGAGATGGTGTGCCCATGGACCACCATGCAGCCATGGTCGCTGTCGTCGTCGATAAAATCCTCCCGGATCCAGCGGAGGTCGTGCGTATCCTGCTGGGCAAGCTTGAGCCCAGGCCGCAACCCGGCATGGACGAACAGATAGTCTCCGAAGGTGAAGCTGTCCGCGAAACCTTCTATAAAAGCGATATGCGATGTCGGAATTTTCGCCCGGATCAGGTCGGCCGCGTCGGGCGCGCTGAGGGATGCGAGTTTGCCAACCTCAACGCCGTAGCTCTGTGCAAACTCATAGCCGCCAAAGGTGAGCCATTGGTGGACCGCATCGGGCTCGCCGCCCAGCACGCGCAGCATCATCTCCTCATGGTTGCCCATCAGGAAAATCGTCCGCTGATCGTCCGGCAGGCTCATCAGCAATTCGATCACGCCGCGCGAATCCGGGCCGCGGTCGATGATATCACCGAGCAGGATCAGCCAGGTCCGCGCCGGCGTGCTCTGCGCCTTGTCGCGGTCGATCTCTTCCAACATCCGGGTGAGGAGATCGAGCCGCCCATGGACGTCGCCTATGGCATAGGCGCGTGCCCCGGGCGGCCCGCGCCAGACCCGCGGCTCGGTACGCGCTGCGCGTGATCGTCTGGTGAAACGCGAAAACATGACGTCGAAACCTCTGTATCGTCCGGCGGCGCTAGCTGCCCGCGGCGAGTTCCTCAAGCCGCTCTTCCCATTGCGCGAGCGCCGAGCAACGCCGAAATCCCTGCTGCAGCATGATCCTCGCCCGATCGCCCATCGCCCGGCACGCAGCCCGATCGTCGGCGAGCGCGACAATCGCGGCAGCGAGGCCGGACGCGTTGCCCGGCGCAACTGCGATACCTGCATCGCTTGCCGAGATCATCAACGGAATCTCGCCTTCCAGATCACAGACCGCAACGATCGGGCGCGCCGCAGCCGCGATGCCGAAGACCTTGCTCGGCACGATCAGGCCTTCGAACTCGGGCCGAAGCGAAAGCCAATGGGCATCGCCGACCGCAAGGCTTTCGGACAGTCTGGTGCGAGGCTGGTGGGGCTGGAAGACGAATCTTTTCCGGCCGTCTTCCATTGATCTCCGGTGAAGCTCGACCTGGGCAGGGCCGCCGCCGACGAACAGGAACCAGATATCGTGCCTGTCGACGAGCAAGGCAGACGCCGCCAGCAGGGTCTCGACTTCATGCGCCCGGCCCAGATTGCCCGAATATTCGAGCACGAAAGCGTCGAGCGGCAAGCCCCAATCCTCGCGTAACGAGAGGCTGTTGGTCGTGGAGGGTAAAATCGCCTCGTCATCAGTCCAGTTGGCGATCGTCGCGATCCGCTCCCTGGCCACGCCCCGGTCCGCGATTCTTCCGGCCATCCGTTGTCCGATCGCCACATTGAGCGCGGCACGGCGCATCGACAAATCCCGCAAATGGCTGAGGACCGCGCTGATCGGTCCGCGCACGGGCAGACCGGCCTGGACGGCTACCTCGGGATAGAGATCCTGTACCCAATTCACGAGCCGCCCGCCCCGCAAACGGCATATCGCCAGAGCGAGAACCCCGATCAGGGGAGGATCGGTCTTGGCGACGACGATCGTCCCGGACCTTGCGCGCCGCGCGAGAGCGACACTCGCGCTCATATAGAAGGTTAGATAGGCCAGGAGGCGTCCGAACAGCCCAAGCCTGACCCCGCTCAGCGTCCACACGCGGCGAACGGACACGCCGTTGATGGTCGCGCGGGCCATCATGCTCGACGAGGCCACGCCGTAGAACAGGCGGCTGGTGATGATCTCGACGCTCCATCCCTGGGCGGCAAGATGCTGCGCCAGATCTGTCAGGAGCTGAGCCGTCGCGGATTGATCCGGCGCATAGAAGCGATTGACGAAGATGACTCGCCGCTCAGCCCCTTGTGCAGCGGCGGTCGAACCGGGATTACGTGACCTCATGTTAAATTATTTCGATCCGAATCCGTTGAGCATCACGACTACGGTCCGCATCGTGATGAGAACATCGAGCCACGCTGAAAAATTCTTTACGTAAAAAAAGTCGTATTGCAGCTTCATGTTGATCTCAGCCAAGTCGGCGACATGGCCCTGGTTTACCTGAGCCCAGCCGGTGATTCCCGGACGCACGATGTGACGATAAGAATAAAAAGGTATTTCCGCTTCGTACCAGATCGAAAGGTCCATCGCCTCGGGCCGGGGACCGATCCAGCTCATCTCGCCGGCCATGATGTTCAGGATCTGCGGCAGTTCGTCGAGCCGGGTGCGGCGCATGAAGCGTCCGACGCGCGTGATTCGGTCGTCGTCCGACTGGGTGATCGCATCGACGCGGGCATCGACCTGCGCGGGCGCTGATCGCACCGACATCGAACGGAACTTGATCATCGTGAAAGGCCGGCCGCGATAGCCCATACGCTGCTGGCGAAAGAACACCGGCCCCGGAGAATCGAGGCGGATACAGATGGCGATCAGCGCCATCGCGACCGCCAGGAACGGCATGACCAGCACGCAGCCGCCAAGGTCTATCAGGCGTTTGACCTTGCGATAGGCGAGGTTCGGCAACAGCGACCCGAAACTGTTTTCCGACAAATGCTCGATCTGGACGCGCCCGGTCAGCAATTCGCGGATCTGTTTCACGTGATAGACCGGAATCCCGCCGATCGCGGCCCGGGCCAGCATGCGTTCCCATTCCGATTCGAGATCATGGTGCAGATCGGCGACGATCATGACGCCGCGGCCGGAGGGCACCACTGGCTCCATCAATGGAAGCCATTCAGCCCCATCCACATCGTAGAGCGAGCTCGTCCTGCCGCCAGGGACCACATAAAAGCGCCGCACCGCGCCCCGCGCACTGAGATAAGCCAGCGCATAGGCTCCGGTGACGCTGAGAGTGAAGCTGCCGATCAGTACCGTGCGATTATAGTCCAGGCGGAGCACCAGCGCGGTCAGGATCGCAAGACCAAAGGCGATGGAGAAGGTCGGCAGGACGTAGATGAAGGTGCGGGCGCCGGGGAAACCACCGATCCGCCGCGACAACAGCATGGCGCTCACCACGCTGGAGATCGTCAGTATGAAGGTGGCCGGCGCCGAATGATGGTGCTCATAGCTGGTGTGGATGCCGTAACGAAGCGCAAGCGGAACCAGCACGCCGAGCAGAATCTCGACGAGCAATTGCACCCGCAGCGAGGATATCCACCGCATATTGCCGACAAGGCTGTTAAGGTTGCGCTGCATCAACATGAGATTACGTTCTAACGCATCGCCCCAATATTGTTGTCATGCCAACCCCACACTGACGGGAAGGCCGACGACCCACCCCATCAATATTGCCCCGGCCCGTCCTTGTGCCAAAAGCTCGGCCAAATCCAGCCACCTCCCGCAACTGCGAGAATAATCCTCGTGCGGGCGCCGAATCAATGACGGCATGATGTCACGCCATCCTGCATAAGCCACACCACCATTCGCGCCAAAGCGTGAAGGACATCGTAACCGATCCGGCCCGATTCGTCTGCCTGGCTGGTCGAAGACCCCATCGAGGCACCGGCGCCCGCTCCGCGCCAATCAGCGTTCCGCATGTTCCGGCGACCGACGCTGCCTGTACCAATATCATACATCGGACCTTATCTTTCGGTTCCGCTTTAACCTATTCTTCGTACCGAGTCGGCCAATGAGATGTTCGTGTTCGACACGTGCAACCTTTTGCCTGGTGTGGTGTTACCGCATCAGTTCTAGCGACTTTGTGCAGGAGCGAACGTTTTGAGGGTGGACAAAATCGGGGCTGCAGGTTAATCGGCCGTGGTGAGCCTACTTCCAAAGCGGTTCAGGAGGAGACTGATAATGAAATTTTCGCGGGTAACCGCCGCCATCGTCATGGCGAGCCTTTCTTCACCGCTATTTGCCGGTGCTGAGCAGTCTGTTGGTAAGCTGACTGCTGCCACTGAGGGCACCTTTGTTTCGCGTAGTGGCAAGCTGATGCCGGCAACTGCCGGTCAGAGCCTTTTCGTAGGCGACCGCATTGTAACGCGCGGCAAGGCAAACGCGAAGGTGGCCTTCCCGGGCTGCAACTACGCGATTGCGCCGACCTCGGTTCTCTCGGTCACTGCTTCGACCTGTGCATCGGCTCCCAAGTCGTTCGCTCAGGATGACGGCAATGGCGGCGGCGGTGCCGGCGGCGGCAGCGGCGGCACTGGCACGGTCGTGCTGGTCGGCGCATTGCTCGCCATCGGCGCAGGCATCTATGTGGCCGTCGACAAGAACAATTCGAAGCCTGCCAGCCCGTAAGGGTTGCTGCTTCGGCACGTTACAAGGGCTGCGCGAAAGCGTGGCCCTTTTTTCGTTCCGGGCCCTTTCGTTCGCTCTCTTCTTCTTACGGCGCCTCTCTCTTCATTCTTAGGGCGCGCGGCATATTGAGCGCCGGCCCGCCGGCCTCATGCTGAGTCGCTACCGGGCGACGCGACATACCCCGCCAGATACCAGTCGATCGTCGCCGCGAGCCCTTCGGCAAATCCTGTTTCCGCGCGCCAGCCGAGCTCGCGTTCGATTCGGGAGGGGTCGATCGCGTATCTGCGGTCATGCCCCGGCCGGTCTTCCACGAAGCGAATCAGGTTTCGGCGGGGAAAGCCGTCCGCCGTCGGCCGCCGAACGTCGAGCAGATCGCAGATGGCGGTGACCACCGCGATGTTGCGGTGTTCCGCGCGGGCGCCGATCACGTAGCTCTCACCCGGCGCCCCGCCCCGCATCACCGCTTCAAGCGCCCGGGCGTGATCATCGACGTACAGCCAGTCGCGTATATTGATCCCCGTGCCATAGACCGGGAGCGGCTGCAGCTCGAGAGCCCGCGAGATCGTAAGCGGGATAAGCTTTTCCGGATTCTGGTACGGCCCGTAATTGTTGCTGCAGTTCGAGATGACGACCGGCAGCCCATAGGTATGATGCCATGCCCGCACGAGATGATCAGCCGCTGCCTTGGAGGCAGCATAGGGCGAGGACGGCTTGTAGGGCGACACTTCGCTGAAACGACTGTCGTCGAACGGGAGATCGCCGAACACCTCATCGGTGGAGACATGATGGAAGCGGAAACGCGCCCGCGCCTCGCCCTCCAGCGACCGCCAATATGCGAGGGCAGTCTCGATCAGGCGAAAGGTGCCCGTGATGTTGGTGTCAATGAAGATGTCGGGCGCCGCGATCGACCGATCGACATGACTTTCGGCGGCGAGGTGCATGATCGCGTCGACGCCCTCGTCCTCAAGCAGGGCCGCGACCAGGACAGTGTCGGCGATATCGCCGCGGACGAAGCGGTAAAGTGGCGATTGCTCGACCTCGGCGAGCGCGGCGAGCGATCCGGCATAAGTGAGCTTGTCGAGATTGATGACTCGCGTGCGCCCGCCGCGGACCAGATGGCGGCACAGCGCCGAGCCGATAAAGCCGGCCCCGCCCGTCACCAATATGGTACGATCAGGGGTCGCGCTCATGCGGCGGGAATGCCCGGGATGCCGTGCCGCACGGCATCTTCCACTCTCCCGCGCGCGATCGACATGCCGGCTTCGAGGGGATCAAGGTTCAACATAGTCTCCTCGCAGGCGCGCTTGATCGCCTCGCACCGCTGATCGTTCGTACGGACGAGGCAGATTGGTTTAGGCGGTCGCTCGTATCCCTGTCGAGCCACCGCTCGTTGGGTAAGGCCGAGCATCGAGAGCATTGCGGCGTTGCCTTTTGAGACTTTGCAGGTGATAGGCTCGCCTTCGATCAATCGGCCCTTTCGGGCGGCAATGAGAGGTTTGATGCCGAACCGCCCGACCGTCGTCGTCATAGGCCTTGGCTATGTCGGCCTTCCCCTCGCAGTCGCGCTGGCAAAGCAGTTCGACTGCTGGGGCCTCGACATCGACCCTGGGAGGATTGCCGAACTGGAGCGGGGCCGCGACCGCACCGGCGAAATCTCGCCCGAGGCGCTCGCTGCGTCGACGCTCCGGCTTCAGAACGATGCGGGCCAATGCCCGCCAGCCGATTTCTATATCGTGACCGTCCCTACCCCGGTCGACAGCGACAACAAGCCCGATCTGCGCGCGGTCCTGTCGGCCACGGCGACCGTGGCGAAGCTGCTCGACGCTACGCGCAAACCCGTCGTGGTGTATGAAAGCACCGTCTATCCGGGCGTGACCGAGGAGATATGCGGGCCTGCGCTCGAGCGCGGCTCGGGCCTTGTCTGCGGCCGCGATTTCTTCCTCGGTTATTCGCCGGAGCGGATCAATCCGGGCGACCGCGAGCACACGATCGACAAGATCACCAAGGTCGTGTCCGGCCAGACCCCGGACGTGCTCGACGCTGTCGCCGATCTCTACGGCGCGATCACCAGCGGCGGCGTGTTCCGCGCCGCCTCGATCAAGGCGGCCGAGGCGGCGAAGGTGATCGAGAACGCCCAGCGCGACATCAACATCGCCTTCATGAACGAGATCGCCCAGATCTTCCACGGCATGGATCTGTCGGTCTGGGACGTGCTCGAAGCGGCGCGCACCAAGTGGAATTTCCTGCCGTTCCAGCCGGGGCTGGTCGGCGGGCACTGTATCGGCGTCGATCCCTATTATCTGAGCCACCGTGCCGAGCAGCTGGGCCATGACCCGCAGGTCATCCTGTCCGGGCGCCGAATCAATGACGGCATGGCAACATTCGTCGCTGACGCGATCCACCGCCGCGTCGATGGCAGCGCAGGCAGCGCGCTCGTGCTCGGCATCACCTTCAAGGAAGATGTGCCCGATCTGCGCAACTCGAAGGTCGCAGACCTGATCGGCCGGCTTGCGAGCCTGGGCCACCAGGTCACGGTGCATGATCCGCATGCCGACGCGGCCGAGGCGATGCATGAATATGGCGTCGGGCTTGATCCCGATGCGCTGAGCAAACGCTATGATCTGGTGGTGCTCGCGGTGCCGCACCGCGCCTATCAGGATCTCGGCGCCGATCGGCTGGTCGGCCTGGTTGCCGAAGGCGGGCTGTTCGCCGATCTGAAGGGAATCGTGCCCAGCGAGTCCCTGACCTCCGTAAAAAGCTGGTCGCTATGACCGTGCGAAAGGCCTGATTGATGCGCGTTCTCGTAACCGGCGTTGCCGGCTTCATCGGCATGAACCTGGCGCGGCAGCTGCTCGCGCGCAGCGACAGTGTCGTCGGCATCGACAATCTCAACGATTATTATTCAGTCCAGCTCAAGCAGGACAGGCTCGCCGAGATCGAACGGGCCGGCGGCGACTTCAGATTCGTGAAGGTCGATTTTGCCGACCATGAGGCGCTCGAGGCCGCGCTCGAGGGCGAGAGTTTCGACAGGATAGTCCATCTCGGAGCCCAGGCCGGGGTGCGCTATTCGATCGAGAACCCCCGCGCCTATATCCAGTCGAACGTCGTCGGTCATCTGAACCTGCTCGAGCTCGCGCGGCACCGGCAGGTCGAGCATATGGTCTATGCCTCCTCCTCCTCGGTGTATGGCAGCAACACCAACCTGCCCTTCAGCGTCGATGACCGGGTCGATCACCCTGTCTCGCTCTATGCCGCGACCAAGAAGTCCGATGAGCTGATGAGCGAGACCTATGCTCATCTCTACCGGATCCCGCTCACCGGGCTGCGCTTCTTCACCGTCTATGGCCCGTGGGGCCGCCCCGATATGGCGATGTGGATCTTCACCAAGGCGATCCTGGAGGGGCGGCCGATCCCGGTGTTCAATCACGGGAAGATGCAGCGCGACTTCACCTATATCGACGACATCATCGCCGGCGTTATCGCCTGCCTCGACACCCCGCCGGCTGATGACGGACAGGCCAAGGCGGGCGGCGGCCGGGCGCCGCATGCGCTGTACAATATCGGCAACCATCGCAGCGAGCAGCTCGGGCACATGATCGACCTGATCGAGGCCGCGTGCGGCAAGACGGCCATCCGGGATCTGCAGCCGATCCAGCCGGGCGATGTTCCCGCCACCTATGCCGATATCGATGCGATCCAGCAGGCACTTGGGTTCCAGCCGCGCACCAGCATCGATGTCGGCGTGCCACGCTTCGTCGAATGGTATCGCGACTATACGGCGCGCTAGATGGAACCTGCTTGCGCGCCGAGCGTGATAGTATCACACGTCTGCAACGAAGCCGTTTCGAAAATGCGGTGACGTGGAGCTATCCGGCGGCAGACCGGCCGGCAATCTGAGCAAAGCAATTTACGATGTTGAAGTTTCTGAGCCGCTGGAAAGGCTCCATGTCTCCCTCAGAACCGGTTCGGGCATCAGTGCCGGATGGCGTGCGCGTCTACGCGATCGGTGACGTTCATGGCCGGTTGGACTTGCTTGAAGAGTTGTTCGACCAGATTTCCGAAGACAGCACCGCGCGCGGTCCCGCCACGACCCGACTGGTGTTCCTGGGCGACCTGATCGATCGCGGCCCTGATTCGGCAAAGGTGGTCGAGCGCGTGCGGCAGCTGTGCCTGGCCAGCCGCAATGTCGATGTCCTGACCGGAAATCATGAGGAGGTATTCCTCCTCGCGCTCGACGGCGACCTCGACGCGATGCGGATGTTCGTCCGCATCGGCGGGCGCGAAACCATATTGAGCTACGGCGTTTCCGAGGCGGACATCGTGCGCGCCGACTATGCGCAATTGTGTGCGCTCACGCTGCAGGCCACGCCCGACAGCCATATACAGTTCCTGAAACTGCTCTCCGACGTGGTGGAAATCGGCGACTATGCCTTTGTCCATGCCGGCGTGAGGCCAGGCTTCACGCTGGACGATCAGGAAGTCTCGGACTTGCGATGGATTCGTGGCGGCTTTCTCAATTACGAGGGCAGTTTCGGCAAGATCATCGTCCATGGCCACACCGTGACTCAAACCGTCGACGAGCGGCACAACCGCATCGGGATCGATACGGGCGCCTTCCGCACCGGCCGGCTGACTGCCCTGGGCTTGCAGGGTTCGGAACGCTGGTACCTGTCGACGGAGCCGGACAGCAAATAACGGATCGCCCTCGCGCATCGGTCGCGATTGAGCCCCTGCGAAACCAGGCCCGGAAAGTGGCGGTTTCTCCCTGTTATCGGCCCGGAACAGGGAAGGAACAGGGAAGAAAAAACTTTTCGGGCCGTTTTTGGCCAATTTGTTGGAGATATTCTCCTTTATGATCAGCACCTTGAATGCAATTCTCCCTGTTATTCGGTAACAGGGAGAGTTGTTGGAGGTAACAGGGAAGCGTGTTGGAATTAACAGGGAGCGGCCTTCTCGGATCAGGGTGGCTTGATTCAACAGCAGCGTGAAATCGGCTTTTATGCGGCTCTTCATCATCGGAGTGCTGACATGACCGAGTATAAGTTTGAATCGAACGACGACACGGACTTCGCCACCGGGCCGGGCAGACCGCCCGTCAAACACCAGTTCCAGAAAGGCCGGTCAGGCAATCCGGCGGGCAGGCCACGCCGCTCGGGCCGGCCGGGCGATCGGTTGCGCGGCGCCGACGAGCCGACCCGGCAGATGATCCTCGACGAAGCTTACCGCCCGGTCGAGGTGCATGAGGGCGACACCGTCCACTGTCTTTCCATGAACCAGGCGGTGTTCCGCGCGCTCGGCATGGCTGCGCTGAGCGGCAACCAGCGTGCGCAGGAGCGCTGGGCGGCGATGGTGCAGGCGGCTGAGTATGAGCAGAAGCGGGCGCAGCTGGCGATCTTCAACGTGATCGAGCGCGATGAGCAGGAACGGGCGGCGAAGCGGCGGGAGCGGCTTGGGACTGAGGACGGGCATGATCCCTATGCGGAGGATATTATCGTCGACCAGCGATCTGGATCGGTGGTGATCCGGGATACGGGAGAGGGGTGATGATCAGGCCTCCGCCACGATCTCCCCATGCGCTGAATCTGGCAGCTTGACCTTGTGCCGCATCGCCTCGCGCAATCGTTCCTCGTAATAGACGAAGGCACCTTGAGACACTTCTAGCCTGCGGGATCATTTCGGCTTTCTGATAAAAACGCACAGCGATGTAGCCAATACATTGGGAAGCATCGCATGCACGCCGAGCATCAGCCGGTATATGATCGAGCTTCCGAAATAATATGATGGCTGGGCCGATTCCCGATACCAGAAGACTTCACATCCCTTAAAAAGCTTCTTGATTGTCCTGACCGTGTTCATTTTGAAAACGGTGGGGAATATGTCCATCTCATGCTTGGCGGGAGCAATCCATCGCAGGGCCTGACTGTGTTTGCGATTGGGCACAATCCGGGCAGCCACGGTCACATAGCCATATTTGTTAGGCGTTCTCGCGCAGATATATCCGCCAGGTTTCAATATCCGCAAAAGCTCCGCGGCCACCGGTTCCGGGTCGGCGATATGTTCGAACGTCACCTCACTGACGATCAGATCGAATGTTTCATCCTCGAAAGGGAGCGGCTTGCCAGGCTCGATGCGGACTTGATGGTCGGATGCTGGATGCGTGAGGACCACCTCATCGATATCGCATGCCCAGACCTCTGCGCCTTCGGTCCGCAGATCCATCAATTCACGCTTGAAGAGCGAGCCCTCGGTTTCGGTGTTGATGTAGAAGAACGAGCCGCGGCCAGCTCCGTAATCGAGCACCTTGCGAGCCCGCACGCGCTTCATGGCAGCTTTCACAAAGGAGAAGAAGGTAATGGTTCCGTCGAATCGCGAAAAATTGTCTATGTTCGATTCCGGATGGAGTGCTCTGACAAAATCTCGCATCACAATGCCCCTCGAAACTGCAGCGCCCTCCCCATAGCGCATCGTTGCCCCACCACAACCGGCCAGATAGAGCGCCAGCAGCGGCTACATACGATCTCAACCTGAAGGCAGCTATTCGATCGATTTGCGCGCGTAAGATTCAGTCGCCCGAATGGTGATGACCGCATTGCCCTCGGCTTATCGCAGCCGCAACCATCCTAATCGGCAATGCCGACGGAGAGTCCAACCGCCCGCCTCAGCAAGGAGAGGAGTATTCACGCCTTGCTGGCACTCCATAGCTGAACGAACTTTGAAACGGGGGGGGCTCTACACGCTCAGCCGCCCGTTGCCGGACTAGCAACCAAGCACGTCGGGATGTAGTGACGAACCGTATGACCGAAATTACCCCCTCCCGTGAACGTGTTCCAGCTCTTGATGGGTTTCGTGGCATCGCAATTCTTCTCGTGCTTTTCACCCATCTCACGGTCGCTAACTACTATCAGGCTACGCCACTTGTCGAGGTATCGGAAGTCGGATGGATTGGCGTGGAAATGTTTTTTGTCCTGTCTGGGTTTTTGATTACCGGAATTCTAGTAGATTCAGAGGGAACGCCTGGCTGGCTCTCTAATTTCTATTTGAGACGAGCGAGCCGTATTCTCCCATTATATTTTGCCGTTACGATTATTAGCTTTGTCATTTTGCCCCACATACAATTCTCTAAATCAGCACGATTTAGCACGATCGGCCAAGATGAAATCTGGTATTGGCTTATGCTACCCAACGTTGCAATCGCAAAGGCGGGACTACTTAGGCATGGCATCATGGACGTCTCATGGTCTGTGGCGATTGAGGAGCACTATTATCTTATCTGGCCGTTCCTGCTGGCGGCGTTGAAGCCGAATCAGCGCGTAAAACTGTGCGTCGGCACGATGATAGCGACATTTACTCTTCGCACTGGCCTCGCGCTCGAGCAAGTCAACCCAATCAGCTTAAACGTTTCAACCCCAACGCATCTAGACGGCCTCGCAATGGGCTCTCTAATAGCTTTGTTAATCAGAGCTGATCCTGAAAGAATCTGGCAAATGAGGGCCGGAAAGCGATTATTTACCTTTGGGCTCATCGCGACCGTCTTTCTTTGCTTAGGAGGTATGCTTCTCACACCACAGCATTTCGCCAGTTATTTTTACAACATACTGATGAATACGCTCGGCTACCCCGCAACGGCAGCGACATTCGCTGGGCTGCTGCTATGCACATGGGCCGCCCGGGACGACGCAAGCCGGCTGACTCGCTTTCTGTCTTTGCCGGTACTTCGTACGTTCGGCAAATATAGCTATTGTCTCTATCTCACAAACCTACCGATAAGGGCGGCTATTCGCGACCTTTTGATCAAACCCGAGAGATTTCGCGATATGCCGGGAGGTGTTATTGGCGGCCAATTGATTTTCTATGTCGCAGCGTTGTGCGCATGTCTTGCGGTAGCCTTTTTGAGTTGGCACTTGTTCGAGAAGCAGTTTCTCAGGCTAGCACCCAGCCATTCCCGCAGGACGGTCACGGATGAGGCAGAAAGCCCGAAATACGGACCCGCGCCAAGCAAAACCTGACGAAAAAGCCACGGCGAGTTACGGCCGAAGCCTGCCCCCCTCTGGCGTGGAGAATTTGACGTTACCCCCTGATTTTCTACCAGCAGCGATTAGAGTCCGAGCCTTGAGAAGGGACGGATGATGAAGCGATCACGGTTCACGGAAGAGCAGATTATCGGCGTGCTGAAGGAGGCGGAGGCGGGCGCGAAGACGGCCGATCTGGCGCGCAAGCACGGTGTATCCGAGGCGACGCTAGTATAACTGGAAGGCCAAGTATGGCGGCCTCGAAGTATCGGAGGCGAAGCGGCTTCGCGCGCTGGAAGACGAGAACGCGCGGCTCAAACGGCTGCTGGCGGATGCGATGCTGGATAATGCGGGTCTGAAGGATCTGCTGACAAAAAAATGGTGACGCCTGCCGCGAAGCGGGAAGCGGTCGCGCATCTCCGGACGGTATTCGGGATGGGCGAGCGGCAGGCGTGCCGGGTGATCGGGGCGGATCGGACGAGCATGCGCTACCGGTCGCGCCGCGATGACGATGGCCCGGTGCGGGAGAAGCTGCGCGAGCTTGCGCATCAGCGCCGCCGGTTCGGCTATCGGCGGCTGCATGTCCTGCTGCGGCGTGACGGGATCACCATCAACCGCAAGAAGACGCAGCGGCTCTATCGTGAGGAGGGGTTGACGGTACGGCGCCGCCGGGGTCGCAAGCGTGCGGTTGGCGCGCGGGCACCTGCGCCCGTGCCCGCGCTGCCCAACCAGCGCTGGAGCCTGGACTTCATCCACGACCAGATGGCAACGGGCCGGCGGTTCCGGGTGCTCAACATCGTCGATGATATGACGCGCGAATGCCTGGCGGCGATCCCCGACACATCGATCTCGGGCAAAAGGGACGTGCGGGAACTGACCAGTCTGATCGCGGTGCGCGGCAAGCCGGGGATGATCGTCAGCGACAATGGGACCGAACTGACCTCGAACGCGGTGCTCGAATGGTGCGGCGAGGCCAAGGTGGAATGGCACTACACCGCGCCGAGAAAGCCGACCCAGAACGCCTATTTCGAGAGCTTCAATGGTCGCATGCGCGACGAGCTGCTCAACGAGACACTGTTCACGAGCATCGCGCATGCCCGCGAGAAGATCGCCGCCTAGGTCGCTTACTACAATGTCGAGCGGCCGCACTCGTCGCTCGGCTACGCCACCGCGGCGGCATTCGCCGCCGAACTCGAAAAGCAATGGCCTGCACGCGCGCAGGCCATTGCTTCACCTGCGCTCACGCGCGACAACCATGATCGGACTCTAGTTTTGGCTGGATGAACGTTGGGGGTCACGTCAAATTCGTCTCAGATTTGGTAACGGTACCTTTATAAAGCGGACCGCGCGCGCTGCGCGTGCACCTCGCCTCCGGGATCTGGCAACACTGGTTTCAGTTGCGATTGTAGGTTAGCAGAATCGAAGCTTATCTGGAGTTGCTCGATTGGTTGCCTTTCACAATGACGTATCAAGATTGTTCGGGACGGGAGTAAAGGTCTCCGCCCGCGCAAGCGATATCATCCGGCCATCAATGTCCGAGATATTCGTCCTCGCGCTTATCAGCCTGTTGTATATGATTGGGCTTGTCGAAGGCGGAGCCTTCATGAACGCGATGAATTTGATAGGCCCAACCATATTGATGGCTGATATGGTGTTATGCGCAGTATCAATGGTAAGGCGCGGTGTCGTTTCTATTTGGACCCCTCTTTTTTGGGCCCGCATATCTCTTGCAGCTTATTATGGAGCGGGCTCGCTCGTACCATATTTTGTTAATGAAGATACGCGAGCCATGATGGAAGCTTTCTACTTTTCGTACCCAAAAGATGTCGCTAAATTCAACTTAGTCGGAAGCCTGTTTGCCTTGTTCTTTTTAATTGGGACATTAATTTTTTCACACATTCTTGACTCGCGCCATCGAGAGGATGCAAATTCTTTTTTGGGCTGGCAGCCGCGAGCGTCAGGACCTGGCTCAACAACAATGGCATTGCTGTTTCTTATAGTTGGATCGATCGTCGACTATGGACTTATGTTACCCCATGCGCTTGGCTTGATAAATACAGCAACCCCACAGGCCATTGCTCTTGTTGCAATGGCATCATGGCTTGGCTGCTTTCTTCTTACTTATACGTCTATTCGCGACAGCTCTCCATTATTATACTTGGCTATTGCCGCGGGTATTTTGAGTTCCGCCGTAGGGGTAGTTCAGTTTGCCAAATCAACTGCCATATTTCCTCTCATTATGCTTGCAATGGGCGCAATCTATGCGAAGCCTAGGATAACTGTACTAATAGGCAGCTTCCTAGCAATTACACTGTTCTTCTTTGCCGTCGCGCCCGTGGTAACTTACGCCCGAAACGTTCTCTATGGCACGTACGGCGCGGACGCACCTGCCTCTTTTAGCGAACGCATCGGTATTTTGTCGAGCTACACCGCCGAACGGGCGGAAGAACAAAACAAGTCTGATATTCAAGGCGGCTGGGCGCGCCTAAGCTACATCAATTCCGGCACCTTTGCCATCAATCAATACGACGCTGGCCGGCCAGGAAACTCTCTAAAATATGCGATAATTGTATTTATACCAAGGATTCTTTATCCCGACAAGCCAATCATAACAGACTCAGCCAGAGACTTTAATGCTTCCATTAATAACAATGACGCCTCAGCATCGTCGCCTGGCCTAGCTCCCGAGCTTTATTGGAATGGCGGCTGGATAGCGGTAGTTATCGGGGCCACGTTTGTAGGGTTTCTATTAGCAATTATATCAGGATACTCGACTGCCGTTTTGAATAACGACGCGTTTCATTTGCTATTTGTAGTTTTACTTGGTATCAGAATGGGAATCCGGATGGATGGCTTTTTAGTTCCCGACATTCTTGGACCGGCAGCAGTCATGGTCATTGGCCATGTCATCCTAACCGTGCTGAACAATCTTTCTTTAAAAAAGTAGCCGTCCAACGCTTGCGGACTCGACCGGCTCTGTCACAAGGCAACAACAATGTGCGGCATCGCCGGTTATTTCGCTTTCGCCTCCGGCGCGTTGCCCCTTCCGCGGGACACGCTCGTGGCGATGCGAGACCATATGACACGCCGTGGCCCCGACGGGGCCGGCCTCTGGTTTTCCGAAGGCGACCGGGTCGGCATGGCGCATCGAAGGCTCTCGATCATCGACCTCTCCGATCGCGGATCGCAGCCGATGGCGAGCGCCGATGGGCAGACGATCATCACCTATAATGGCGAGATCTATAATTTCCGCGCGTTGCGGGAAAACCTGGAAAAGCGCGGCTGCACATTCCGGAGCGACAGCGACACCGAAGTCCTGTTGCAGCTCTATGCGACCTGCGGCCTCGACATGTTCGCCCGGATTCGGGGGATGTTCGCGCTGGCAATCTGGGACGGGGCGCAGAAGCGCCTGATCCTCGCCCGGGACCCCTATGGCATAAAGCCGCTATATTATGCCGAGGTCGATGGCTGCCTGCGGTTCGCGTCGCAGGTCAAGGCGCTACGATGCGACCCGGCAATCCCGAACACGCGCTCCGCGGCCGGCCTGGTCGGCTTCCACATCATGGGATCGGTGCCCGAGCCGTTCACGCTCTATGAGGCGATACGATCGATACCCGCGGGCAGCACGATGATCGTCGACGCGGGCGGCGCCCATCCGCCGCGCCGCTATGAAAACCTGGCCGCGGTCATCGCGGCCGGCCGGCACCTGTCAGGCGCCGATGTCGATGTCCGCGAGGCGCTTCGCGACAGCGTCCGGCACCATCTGGTCGCCGATGTGCCGGTCGGCGTGTTCCTCTCCGGCGGCACCGATTCAGCGGCGATCGTCGGCTTGATGCGCGATTGCGGGCAGCAGAGCATAACGGCCTGCACCCTCGCCTACCCGGAGCTGGAGGGCTCCCCCCAGAACGAGGTGCCCCGCGCCAGCAAAACGGCGGACCAATATGGCGTCCATCACCATATCCGCCGCGTGACGCGATCGGAATTCCAGGAGGAATTGCCGGCGATTCTCGATGCGATGGATCAGCCGAGCATCGACGGAATCAATTCCTGGTTCGTCAGCAAGGCCATGCGCGAACTTGGGCTGAAGGTCGCACTTTCAGGCATGGGCGGGGACGAGCTGTTCGCCGGCTACTCGACTTTCGAGACCGTGCCGCAGGCCTATCACTGGGCCGGGCCCTTCGCGCGAAATCCTGCCATCGGCCGCATGCTGACGCGCATGATCGAAAGGGCCTCGCCCGGGCTTACGCGGCGAAACCCGAAGATACGGGGCCTCTTCACCCTGCCCGATAGCTGGGCGGGAAGCTATCTGTTGCGGCGATCAGTGCTGTTACCGGGCGAACTCGATGACGTTCTTGACCCCGAGACGGCGGAAAAGGGCTTGGCGGATCTGCAGCTGACCGCGATGGTGGAACGTGAAATCACGCCAGATCCCGGCTCCGATGTCGGACGTGTGGCAGCCCTGGAATCGAGTTTGTACATGCGCAATCAGCTCCTGCGAGATGCCGATTGGGCGGGGATGGCACATTCGATCGAAATCCGCGTTCCCTTTGTCGATATCGAGCTCTTACGGCGCATCAGCCCCCTGCTCCCAAGCTTGCGCAACAAGGACGGCAAGCGGCTGATTGCCAACGCCCCGAGTGTGCCTGTGTCCGCTGCGATCACCGAGCACCCCCGCACCGGTTTTACGGTACCCGTTGGCGACTGGCTGCTGGAGCGCGGCAAACATGTCGAGGATCGCCTGCAGGCGCGGCGCTGGGCGCGACAGCTCGTCGCATCGTTCGAGCCGAACTAGGCGAGGTCGATGCACATCCTTGTCCTCAGCCATTATTACCCGCCCGAGGTAAACGCCCCTGCCTCGCGCATGTCCGAGCATGCCCGGGCATGGGTCGCACTCGGGCACAAGGTGACCATCGTCACCTGCGCGCCGAACCATCCCGACGGAAAGCTTTACCCCGGCTTCAGAAACCGGCTGTTCGACCGCCAGATGATCGATGGTGTCGAGATCATCCGGATATGGACCTGGCTGGCGGCGAACCAGGGCTTTACGTTCAGGACGCTCAGCTACATTTCCTATCTCGTGTCGGTGGCGCTGCAGGCGTGGCGGCTGCCCAAGGCGGACATCGTGCTGTCGTCTTCTCCGCAGTTTTTCTGCGGACTGGCGGGCGCGCTGCTCCAGCGCCGCAACCGCCCCTGGGTCCTCGAAATTCGCGATCTCTGGCCCGAGAGCATCATCGCGGTCGGTGCGATGCGGCGCAGCTTGCTGACACGGTTGCTGGAGAGCATGGAGCGCTTCGCCTATCGGCGCGCCGACCTGGTGGTTTCGGTCACTGACAGTTTCGTCGGCCATATCGCGCCTTCGCGGCCGGGCAAGCCGATCGCCGTGATCAAGAATGGCGTCGATCTCAGCCAGTTCATACTCGCCGACGAACAGGAGATTGCCGACTTCCGCGCCGCCCACGGCCTCGAAGGCAAATTCATCGCGGGCTATGTCGGCACGCACGGCATGGCGCACGGCCTCGACACGATGCTCGAAGCCGCCGAGGCATTGCGCGACACTCCGGATGTCGCCCTTCTGATGGTCGGGACGGGCGCCGACCGCGAGCGGATCCGCGATCTGCGCGACCAACGCGGATTGACCAATGTGATCATGCTCGACCAGCAACCGAAATCAGCGATGCCGGTGATCTGGTCTGCGATCGATGCGGCACTCATCCTGCTCAAGCGGCTCGACACGTTCAAATCCGTTCTGCCCTCCAAGATGTTCGAGGCCATGGCCCTGCAGCGCCCCATCGTCATGGGCGTGGAGGGCGAGGCCAGCGTCCTGATGGCGGAAGCCGAAGCGGGCATCGCGATCACGCCGGAAGATGCGCCTGCCCTGGCCGAGGCGGTTCGCGTGCTGGCTCGGGATCGCGCTGCCTCCGCGCGGATGGGGGCGAACGGCGCTCTGTTCGTGCGTCGCCATTTCGATCGCGTCGCCCTTGCCAAAACCTATATCGAGCAGTTCGATCTCGTCCTCGCGAAACGCCGCGAAGGCGAGCCGCACTAGACGCATGTCGTTGAAGAGACGCGATATGACGGCCCCTTCGATCTTTGGTCGATTGCTGCGCGCGATCGCGTTTGCCCGCTATATTCCGCCGCGGCGCATTCTCGCCCGTTTTCACCTTCGGACAAGTCGGGAGATTGCGATGCGCCTTCCCCCGAAGCTGGATGCCACAACGCCCTGCGCGGAGCAGCGCCCGAAACCGCTGTTTCCGCCCCGGGCTGGCGCGATCGAACGCCTCGCGAGCGGTTGGCGCTTCACCTTTCTGGGGCGATCGCGCGACTATGGCGAGGAGATCGCCTGGGACGAACCCGCCGCAACGGCTCAGGATCAGCTCTGGCGGATGAATCTCCATTATATGGAGTATCTCGAGGGGCTCGATTACCCGGCCGGGGCCGACCTCATCCATCAATGGATCGCCGCCAATCCACCCTATCGTGCCGGCTTCTGGCACGACAGCTGGAACAGCTACACGGTTTCGCTACGAGTGGTCGTGTGGATGCAATTTCTGGCCACGCACGACCAGGCGCCGGCGACGATCGTCCAGTCGATCGCGCAGCAGATCGTCTTTCTCGAACGCAATCTCGAGCATGATCTGGGCGGCAATCATCTCATCAAGAACATCAAGGCGCTGTTATGGGCATCCGCCTTCTTCGCCGGCGAGCAGGCGGCGCGCTGGCGGAAGCTCGGCGTGACGTTGCTTCGGGAGGAGCTTGAGCACCAGATCCTGGCCGACGGCGTTCATTTCGAAAGATCGCCTTCCTATCATGCGCAGGTCTTCGCCGACCTGCTCGAAATACGGCATGCGCTTGGGGCGGATCCGCTGGACGGGCGGCTCGATGCCACGCTGGCGCGCATGGCCGACGCAGTGCTGGTGCTTGCCCATCCCGACGGAGGCCCGGCGCAATTCAATGATTCAGGCCTCACCATGGCCTATGCGCCGGGGCTTTGCGCGGCAGCCTATGAAAGGCTTTTCGGCACATCTCCGCGAGCGCCCGCCGGCGCCTTCGAACTGGACCGCGCGGGTTTTTACGGCATCCATCTCGACGGCTACAGCCTCATCGCGAAGATGGGCCGGATCGGCGCCGATGATTTGCCCGCGCATGCGCATGGCGACATTGGAAGCTTCGAAATTTCGGTCGGTGGCGAGCGCATGATCGTCGATCAGGGGGTGTATGAATATGTCGACGGCCCCAGCCGGCGGATGTCGCGCGCCACGGCCAGCCACAATTGCCTTGCGATCAGCGGCGAGGACCAGGCCGAGTTCTTCGGCGCGTTTCGCTGCGGCCGGAGGCCCTCCGCGACGATATCGGAAGCGTGCCTCGACAATGAGGCCCTGGTGATCGAGGGGCAGCATGACGGTTATGACCGCCATCCCTGGCACGCGACCGTCAGCCGGCGATTCGAAGCGACGTCCGACCGGATAGTCGTGTCCGACCGGATCGCGGCGGAACACCCTGCCCCGGCTTCGTCCAGCTTATTGCTTCACCCCGAATGCGTGGTATCGATCGAGGGCAATGATGCGTATTTGCGGCGGGGCGCGGCGTGTCTGCAGATTTCAGCGTCGGCGCCGCTGTCTCTGGTCGAGGCGTCATGGTTTCCGGACATGGGCAGTATGCATCGGACTTCGCGGCTTATCTTGACTCTGCCTGAGCGATGCAGTGAAGCCCGGCTCGAGTTGACGCCGTCGACCGACGCTGTTTCGGGGGATGTATGAAGCAGGTCGAACAGAATTATCGAAGCGGCAAGCTGCGCGTAATCGATGCCCCGGTTCCACGCGCGGGAAGTGCGACGAACCTTGTCGCCAGCCGCGTGTCGCTGATCAGCGCGGGCACGGAGAAGCAGATCATCGACCTGGCGCGCAGCTCGCTGGCGGGCAAGGCGATGGCCCGGCCGGATCTGGTCCGCAAGACTGTGCAGAAAATGCGGAACGAGGGCATCCTGCCCACGATCCAGAAGGTTTTCGCCAAGCTCGATAAACCGATTCCGCTTGGCTATAGCCTGGCCGGGATCATTGCCGAGGCGGGCTCCTCGGCGGGCGGCTATGCGGTCGGCGATCGGGTTGCATGCGCGGGTGCAGCCGTGGCGAACCATGCCGAATATAATGCTGTGCCCAAACATCTGGCGGTGCGCATTCCCAACGGCGTCGACGACGAATCGGCGAGCTTCGTCACGCTGGGGGCGATCGCCCTGCAGGGCGTGCGGGTTACCCAGCCGACGCTCGGCGAACGCGTGGTAGTCTCCGGCCTCGGCCTGATCGGCCAGATCACCGTGCAGCTCCTCAAGGCCAATGGCTGCAAGGTTCTCGGGTTCGATCCCAATCCGGCGCGCGCGGCCCTCGCGCTCGAAATGGGCGCTGACCATGCCGTCAGCAGCTCGCTTGCGGATGCCGTTCGGGGCTTTACCGACGGCCAAGGTGCCGATGCGGTGATCGTGACGGCCTCGACGAAATCATCCGACCCGCTGAACCAGGCGGCCGAGATCAGCCGGATGAAGGGTCGCGTCGTCGTTGTCGGGCTGGTCGGCATGACGATCGACCGCGAGCCCTTTTACAAGCGCGAGCTCGATCTGCGGCTTTCCATGTCCTATGGGCCCGGGCGCTACGATCCGGCCTATGAAACGGAAGGCCATGACTATCCCTTCGCCTATGTCCGCTGGACTGAGCAGCGCAACATGGCCGCCTTTCTGGAACTGGTCGCCGAAGGGCGCGTGACTCCGAAAAAGCTGATCACTCACCGTTTTCCCATCGCCGAGGCCGAGGCGGCCTATGCGCTGATGGACACCGACGAGCCCTATCTGGCGATCCTGCTCGTCTATGCCGACGAGCCGCCTGCGATTGCGAGATCGATCCCTATCGCAGCGCGGCATGCGGCGCCCGCAGGAATGCGCGGATCGGGCTTTATCGGTTTTGGAAATTATTCCAGCGGCGTGCTGATGTCAGCGCTCAAGAAAGCCGGCGAGACACGCTTCACGACCGTCGTCACCTCGACCGGACTATCCGCGCACAGTGCCGCTGAAACGAACGGCTTCGCCAATGCAGCGACTGATCCCGCCGCCCTGCTCGAGGACGCGACGACCGATTGCATCTTCATCGCGACGCGGCACGACAGTCATGCCGCACTGGCGATACAGGCGCTTCAGGCCGGCAAGCACGTCTTTGTCGAGAAGCCGCTGGCGCTCGATCATGCGCAGTTGGCGGCAGTGATCGATGTCGCACGGCAATCGCCCGGCATTCTCACCGTCGGTTTCAATCGTCGTTTCGCGCCTATGACTCTTGCGGCAAAAGCCGCGCTTGCCGGCCGTACCGGCCCGCTCGCGATGCAATATCGCATCAACGCGGGCGCCATACCCTCCGATAGCTGGGTTCATGGGACTGAAGGGGGCGGGCGGATCATCGGCGAGGTCTGCCATTTCGTCGACACGCTCACCTTCCTGGCAGGCGCCCTCCCCGTATCCGTGGAGGCGTGCAGCCCCGACGGCGTGAGCGACACGGTCGCGGCGATCCTGCGCTTCGCCGACGGATCCGTCGGCACGATCCTCTACAGCTCGCTGGGCGATCCTTCGGTAGCGAAGGAGGAGATCGAGATCTTCGCGGGCGGCGTCGTGATTCAGCTCCACGACTTTCGCAGCCTGGCGGTCACGCGGGCCGGCAAGACGAAGACGACCAAATCGTCAGCGCAGGACAAGGGCCAGGCAGGCCTGATCGCGGCCTTCCTCGCCGCGGCACGGGATACGGGCGAGCCACCGATCTCCCTCGACGAGTTGGCCGCCGTCAGCATCGCCACGCTCGAGATCGCCGGGATCGGATCCGCCGAATGAACGGAGCGCCGGCCAAATTGCCCGTGACGGTGATTATCCTCTCTTTCAACGAAGAGCTGCATATCCGGCGCTGCCTCGAACGCATCACGCCGGTGGTCGAACGGGTCGTGGTGATCGACAGCTTTTCGACTGACCGAACCGTGGAGATAGCGCGCGAGCTCGGTGCCGAGGTTTATCAGAATGTGTGGAAGAATTATGCCGCACAATTCCAGTGGGGAGTGGATCGCGCCGCAATCACCACTGAATGGACCATGCGCCTTGATTCCGACGAGTATCTGGAACCCGGGCTGATCGCGGAAATTCGCGACAAGCTGCCAGGCTTTCCGGCTGAGATCACGGCCTGCGCTCTGCGCCTCAAGGTGATCTTCCGCGGCAAATTCATCCGCTGGGGCGGCTATCACTCAACCCTTCTGACCCGCATCTGGCGGACGGATGCGGGGCAGATCGAGCAGCGCTGGATGGACGAGCACATCGTCATCAGCCGCGGCCAGCGCGTTCGCGTCGCGGGTGGCGATCTGGTCGACGAGAACCTCAAGGACATCGGCTGGTGGATCGACAAGCATAACGGGTACACGACGCGCCAGATGATCGACTTCATCAATCTTGAACACCCACTGTTCCCGATGGACCAAAGGCTTCAAGTCGACACCAACAGCCACGCCAAATGGAAGCGCTTCCTACGCAATATCGTTTTTGCCCGCACCCCACTCTATCTTAGAAGTGTCCTATATTTCTTTCAGCGCTATTTCCTGAGGCTCGGCTTTCTCGATGGACGACGGGGTTTCCTGTTTCATTTCATGCAGGGTTTCTGGAACTTCATGTTGATCGACGCGAAAGTCGACGAGGCGCGTCTCTATATCTGTCAGCATGGAATCGAGGCGTTCAAGCTTCACCTGGCCGCGCGGTACGGCATCAAAGACCTGAGCCCCGTCGAGCGCTCGTGAAACAGCGGCCAACCGTGATCATTCTGCTCGGGGCCTATTGGCCCGGCAACGCGTCGTCCGGGCCGAACCAGACGATCCGCGCAATCTGCACGGCGCTCTCGGACAGCTTCGATTTTCGCGTCATCGCACGGGACCGCCCTTTCGACAGCGACAGCGCGATGGCTGAAAGCGGCAAATGGCACGACAATGGCATCATGCGCGTCCACTACCTCGAGGTCGGGCGAGTGGGTGCCAAGGGGCTGGCCAGGCTCCTGAGGGAGACGCCGCACGACCTCCTGATGCTGAACGGCTTTTTCGACCGCGAGTTCACCATACCGGCATTGATCGCGAGGCGCCTCGGCCGAATTCCCCGACGCCCGACAATCCTTTCTCCGCGCGGCGAGTTCTCGGAAGGGGCGCTGTCGCTGAAGGCCGGGCGCAAGAGATTCTATCGCCTGGCGATGCGCCTGACCGGACTGCTCAGCGGCGTTCGCCTGCATGCGACGAGCCCGGCGGAGGAAAGCGACATGCGCGCGGCGTTTCCCGACGAGCCGATCCGCCACATCGCAAACTTCCGCGACATTCCGGCACTCCCCGCCTTTGCGCCGCGCGCACCAGGAACACCGTTGCGAATCGCCTTTCTCGGGCGAGTTTCGCCAGTGAAGGGCGTCGAAACCGCGTGCATGGCGCTTGCGCGCGTGAACTCAAGCGTCGCATTCGACCTTTATGGCCCAATCAGTGATGTTGCCTATTGGAAGCGATGCCAGCAGATCATCGCCGGATTACCCGGGAACGTGACCGTGACGTATCGCGGAGAGCTGGAAAATGGCGCTGTCGTCAACACCCTGGCCGGATATGATCTGATGTTCATGCCGTCGCATAGCGAGAATTTCGGGCATGCCATCCTGGAATCGCTGGCAGCCGGGACACCAGTGCTGATCGGCGATAAGACACCCTGGCAAAACCTGTCGGGCGCGCAAGCGGGATGGGACCTCCCGCTGGACGATATCGGCGCGATTGCCCGCACGATCGACTTGGCTGCCGGGATGTCCGCCAGCGATGCCGGTCATTGGCGGTCCGGCGCGCGCGCGCGTGCCGAGAAATATATTCGTGAAACTGACGCGCCGAGTGCGATGAGGTGCTGGATCGCAGAAATGACTCAAACGCCACAAGCTTGAAAGATCACATTTTTCAGGAACGGACCCCGGATGGAACCTATGGCAAATGAGGCGATTTTCTCAAACTACGACAGCTGGAAAGGCTGGGAGGCGAACTTCAGCCCCAGTGCTGATGAGGCTGCCTACTATACACTCGAGTTGCGCGGGATCGCGTTGAGGCATTGCAGCGTATTCGAAATTGGCTTCGGCACGGGCGCCTTTCTCGGCTGGGCAGAGTCGCAGGGCGCCCAGATTATGGGGAGTGAAGTGACGCCTGCACTGGCTCGAGCAGGAGAAGCGCGCGGCTTGAAAATGATAGCGGCCGATTTCGAGGCTCGCGCCGCGCTGGCGCCCGAGTCGCTTGACCTGGTCGCCGCGTTTGACGTGTTCGAGCATCTTACCACAGATGTCATCGCCGCAAAGTTACGGGCGATCAGCGACGCACTGAAGCCCGGAGGCCACCTCATCTTGCGGTATCCCAACGGGCAGAGTCCCTTCGGCCTCGCGTCGCAGCATGGGGATGTGACGCATATCAACGCGCTCTCGCGCGCCAAGATTGACCAGCTCGCTGCGGGCACGTCGCTCGAGACAATACGATATGGCGGTACCGCACGCCCGAGGGCGAGGCGGCTCCAAACGAGGTTGGTGCGCGCAGCGCGATATGCGGCGCGCGACCTGCATATGCGGACATTGGGCTTCCTCTACGGGTCGGACGTCAATCTTGAACCCGTGGTCACGCAGCTGTTGATCAAGCGAATTGCTGCGACAAGTGGTGCGACCGCATGAACTGGACGTCGTCCGCATCCCGATCTTCCGCCGCAAAAACAGAATGCCGAGCCGAGCAAAATACAAACATGGAGAAATATATTCGCGAAAGCGGTGCGCTCTGTGCGATGCGATTCCGCGCCGCAGACATAGCGAAGGCCAATTATGTCTGATGAAACCTATTTTTTCGGGAATTCTGGAATGAACCTGCCGCGCAGGACCGCCGAATACTTCTCTCATAGAGTCTCGTTCAAGGCTCACCTTCCCGGGCGATTCGGGCAGTACGGATACTATGTGTTTCGGGACGATCATCCCACCGTTCTCAAGGCGGGCGACCGGGTCTGGTCGCCCTCCTACAGCGCTATCCTGCACTCGACCCACCGACACGGCAACTAACCGATGCGCCCACGACGCCTAGTAATTATCGTATCGCATCCGATCCAGCACTTCGTTGCCTTTTACCGTGCTCTCGCGGCGGAGGCCGATATCGATCTGCGGGTGATTTTCGGTTCGCCCATCGGCGTGAAGCCCTATTACGACAACGAGATGCGCTCTCATATCTCATGGAACATGGATCTTCTGAGCGGCTATGATCATGAATTTC
Source organism: Sphingomonas sp. P3_C5 (assembly GCF_056402635.1). Classification (NCBI taxonomy): domain Bacteria; kingdom Pseudomonadati; phylum Pseudomonadota; class Alphaproteobacteria; order Sphingomonadales; family Sphingomonadaceae; genus Sphingomonas; species Sphingomonas sp. P3_C5. The sequence continues at coordinate 153,835 of NZ_JBFUHA010000004.1, read as the reverse complement.
TGGACGATGACGCCGCGCGCCAGCCGACATTCTTTTCGATGAACAGCCCGAAACTAGGCGGCCGGCTAAAGGCGCTCAAACCGGATGCAGTGCTGGTCTATGGCTATTCCCAATTGAACGCGGTTCGCGCGCTGCTTTGGTGCCGCCGCCATGCGGTTCCGGCGATGCTGATTTCGGATAGCGAGCAGCTGAAGGAAAGAGGTGGCTGGAAGGTCGCGTTGAAGTATCTCCTTGTCCCGCGGATTTTCGGACTCAGTTCGGCGTTTCTGTCGGTGGGCGACCAGAATGAAGGCTATTATCGCGCCTATGGCGCCAGGGCGGACCGTATCTTCCGATCGCCCTTCACGATTGACGAGGCAGTCTACCGTGCCGCGGCGAAAGACCGGGCGGCACTCCGAGCCAGCGCGCGCGCAGAACTCGGGCTCGAAAAGGAGGATCAGGTCGCGCTGTTCGTCGGCAAGCTCTCGCCGCGCAAAAGGCCTGGCGACCTTCTCGCGGCGGTCGACCTGCTCCGGGCGAAAGGAAGGTCCAGGATTTTTGCCGTATTTGCAGGAAACGGCGAGCTTGCAGAGGAGCTGCAGGCAAAAGCCTCCGGCCGCGGTTTCGCGCGTTTTGCCGGCTTTGTGAATGTCGATCGGCTTCCCTCGCTCTATGCAGCCGCCGATGTCCTGGTGCACCCTTCGCAGGCCGACCCCCATCCGCTGATCTGTTCCGAAGGCGCCTGTGTCGGATTGCCGCTTATCCTGAGCGATCGTGTCGGCGCGGCGGGGCCCACCGACATCGCGCGTCCGGGGGAGAATGCGCTTATCTTCCCGTGCGGAGACGTTGCTGGTCTCGCGACGGCAATCGAGCAGATCATCGATGACCCCGCCGCGACGGAGCGCATGTCGCGCCGGTCACGCGAAATCTTCGACGAGTGTGATGTGAGGCAAAGCGTACTTGGGGTGCGCCAGGCTATGGAAGCAGTCATCCATGGATGAAGGTAAGGCATTGATCGGGGCTGACCGACGGACAGGGCGCGCGCCACGCGCGGTGGTCGCCTCCGATTTCTGGTTCGGCGCGACGGCGCGAGATCTCGCCGCCGGCTTGCGGGCATGCGGCTGGGACGTGGCCGAAGTAGATCTTTTTCACTACGTGTTGCTCTCGCACCTCAAGATCATGAAAATAGCCAACAGGCTTCTCCATCGGTTCAGTGCGGCTTCCTATGCACGTGCCATTCTGAAAGCAGTATCGGATGTCGATGCCGACCTGATGCTGACGGTCAAAGGCAGCTATATTGACCATGCCACCCTTCGCACACTTGGTGATCACGGGGTGTTTCGTGCTAATTTTTACCCCGATGTCCGCTTCACGCATCCGGGCTTCGGTGAAGAACTTTTTCAGGATTATGACTTTGTCGCGACGACCAAGAACTTTCAGGTCGAACATTTGATCGGTCTCATAGGTCGTGATCGCGTAGTACACATCCCGCACGGCTATTCGGCCGTCATCCACCGCGACGGACCGTTCCTCAGTGAGGATCAATTCGGATGGGACATCGGCTATGTCGGCAACGCCTCGGCACACAAGTTCGAGTGGCTCTTGGCGGTCGCGGAGGCGTTCCCGGATCGGAAGATCCACATTGTCGGGAGTGGTTGGTCAACGCTCGCCAAGGGCACCAAGCTTGAACCCTTTGTGCTGGGGCACCAACTCTTCGGCGACTTCTATGCCCGAACGGTCCAGCAGTGCCGGATCAATCTCGCGATCCATTATGACGAGCCGATATCGGACAAGTGGCACGATCTGACCTCAACCCGCACCTTCGAGATTCCGGCCTATCGAGGTTTCATGCTCCACGTCGACAATCCGGAGGTGCGCGACCTTTTCGATGTCGGCACCGAGATTGATGTTTTCGACACCAAGGATCAGTTGATAGAGCGTATTGGCTATTACCTCGATCAGCCGGAGCAGCGCCACGCCATGCTCCAACGGGCATATGCGCGATGTGTCCCGAGTTACAGCGTCGCATCTCGTGCCGCGGAACTCGACACATTGATCCGTCCAAGGCTCGCCAGGTCGGCTTCGATAGAACCAGTCGGCCACGCTTCAGGAGCGCAGTGATAGATGGAACATTTTTCCGGCGACTGGAAAAACTCGAGCGACGCCCCGAGTTCCGTTGAGCCATCCATACACGACCAATCGGAACGGAAGAAAGCGGGATGAAATCGGCAAACTTGGGGCGGACGGACATCAACATTTCCGCCGTCGGGCTGGGATGCGTCGGGTTGACCGCAATGCCGCGCGAGCAGGATGCGCTGGCGCTGCTCGCAGCCGCACACGACCTCGGCATTTCGCATTTCGACACTGCGCGCGCATATGGCGCCGGCTTCTCGGAAGAAATTCTCGGGCGTTTCGCCCGGGGCAGGCGCGACCAGATTACAATCAGCACCAAGTTCGGAATCATGCCGCCCCCGATGGCGTTCGGAAATCGACGATTGCTGACAGCCGTGAAGCGAGGATTGAAGCATATTCCGATCCTCGATCGCGCCGTCCGGCGGCGGCTGGCGGCCAGTTCCGATGTGCCGAAACTGTTCACGCCCGATGCTTGCCGGACGAGCCTTGAGAAGAGCCTGACGGTGCTCAACACCGACCATGTCGATTTCTATTTCCTGCATAACGGAACACGTTCGGATGCCGAGCAGGAGGATCTGATCGACGCCGCCACGCGGCTCCGGGACGCGGGGAAAATCCGCGCTTTCGGGATCAGTTCGCCGATTGCCTATGTCGGTGAAAGCCTTGACTCCCTGCCATCGATCTATTCCGTGGTCCAGGGCGATCATGGTGTCGTCGGTGGCGGGCGTTGGCAGAACCCGGACCATCGCGGGATCATCGCGTTCGCGACGCAGGGCCAGCTTCGCCCGTTGATCGACGCCCTGGCGAAGGATCCCGCCCGGCGCGACGAGTGGTCGACAAGGCTGGACACCGACCTTTCGGACGGACAACTTGTCGCGAGCCTGCTGATCCAGGCCGCGCTCGACGCCAACCGCGATGGCGGGGTGCTGGTTGGAACGCGCAACGTCGAACATCTGGCGACAGCGGCCGCGGCGACCCAGGCGACGACATCCGCCGAGACGCTCGCGGCCTTTCGGACGATGAGCGTCGAGATGCTGGCCACGCAGCCGGCGTGATCAGCGATATCGCATCCGCAGACGGCGAACTTTCGTGCGATATCTGTATCGTCGGGTCCGGGGTCATCGGATTGGCGTTGATGCGCGAACTGATGCGAAGTCAGCTGCGTGTGGTGGTTCTGGAGTCGGGCGGACCGGCGCGCGAACCGGCGATCGACKATCTCCAGTCGAGCGATGTCGAGGGCGAGTCTTTCGGGGGTGCCAGCGATGGACGCGCGCGACAGCTGGGCGGGACATCGAACCTCTGGGGCGGGCAGGCGCTGCCGATGGACCCGATCGACTTTGTGAAGCGTGACTGGGTGCCGGATAGTGGCTGGCCCATCGACCCGGAGGTATTGCCCCCGCTCTACGCCCGCGCCGCCGACTTCCTCGGCGTTGATCAGCGCGACTATGATCACGATGTCTTCGACCGCTTCAAAATCGCATTGCCGCAGCGATTCCCGGCCAATCGCTATCGCTATCATGTGTCGAAATGGGCGCCCAATCCGAAGCTGATCGACGTCTACCGGCGAACGATCGAGCGCGCGGACCCGGTCCAGCTAATCTACCACGCGACAGTGACCGACATAGCGCTTTCCCCGGACGGCGCGCACGTGGAGCAGCTGATCGCGCGATCGCTCGATGGCCGCCAAGTGCGGGTCAGTGCCCGCCATTTCGTACTCGCGGTGGGCGCGATCGAGGTGGCCCGGCTACTGCTGGCTGCGGGGGCTCGCGGCGGGCGGCCTGTCGGGCTGGGTCATGCGCATATCGGGCGATATCTGATGGACCATCCAAGTGGTCGGATCGGCGAGCTGGTCCCGGTCGACAGTCGGGCCGCACAGCGCCTGTTTAACCTCTTTCATATCGGCAGGCGGAAATATTCGGTGCGCCTGTCGCTGCGGGAAGCTGCGCAGCGCGAACACCAGCTTCTCAACATTTCGTGCGGCTTCAATTTCCAGTCCTCCGCCGGTGCAGGCGTGGACGTGCTGCGCCGCGGGGCGGAAGCGGTGCGGTCGCGCGATCCCCGCGCCATCGCCAAGGCAGCGCTGGGCGCAGTCCCGGCCTTCCCCCAACTGCTGGCCTGGGGCTACCAACTTGCGATCGAACGCCGTGCCTATGATCCGAGGTCGACCATCGGCCTGGTGGTCAATGTGGAACAGGCACCGGTAGCCGGCAATCGCGTCGAATTGTCGACGGCGATGGATTCTCTGGGGATTCCCCGGAGCCGTATCCGTTGGCATCCAACGGCCGCGACGGAGCAAACAGCACGGTGGTTCGCAAGCCACCTCGAGCGGGACCTGCTTGTTGCCGGGATCGGCACATTGGCGTTGGAGCCATGGGTATCGGAACCGGCGGCCGCCACCGCGTTGCGCGACGCCTATCACCCGATGGGGACCGCCCGGATGGCGCGATCCCCAGCCGAGGGGGTCGTCGACGTCAACGGACGATTATTCGGTGTGGACAATCTCTCGGTCGCCGGTACGGCGGTGTTCCCGACCGGCGGGCATTCGAACCCGACATTTACCGCTATCGCCCTTGCCATTGGCTTGGTGGACCGACTCAAGATCGAGCTAGCAGCGGATCGACGACCTCGTTAAGACGTCGCGCAAGTTCAGCTTCCGCCCCGGACCGTCGGGCGGACGAATGGAAAAGTCCCCACGTCGAAGGCCGCGATACGGGTAGACGACGCGAGAGCGCGCGATCATTCAATCCCGGGCCGCAATCAAGGTGCCGTCGAAACACGTGCTCTAACGGCTCCATAAAGGGCTGTTCTGCGTTGCGAACTGACGCCGAAAGCCAGAATGACGGCACTTGCCGCCACCCCCCCAGTAGCGAGCTCAAAGATAAGATACATGAGCCCCGTAGCCGGCAAGCTATCTACGACGATCCTCGTAATCAGATAGACGGCGACCGCGCACCCCCCTCCCCGAGACGCCAAGGTAAGAAGAAAATCAATTCCATTAGTACCAGTAATTCTATGAACAGCCTTGGATACCGGAATACCAAGCCCCAATAACTCGCCGATTGCCAAGGCCGCCATTAATCGCAAAGCGATATCTTCTACCGGTAGCGCAAAATAAAGGCAAATAGTCAACGCAAGTTGAGCTGCGCGCCCGGCCACGATCGGCCATGGTCGATTAGCGGCCGCGAGGAAATTCGCGGCCACGCCCTGAGAAGGCATCAGAAGTGGTGGTCCGATCGCGAGCCAAAGCATAACCGGACTATATAGATGCGGATTGCCAGTCCAGACGGAGAACAAAGGCTCCGCCAAAGCGGCCAGCAACCCTGCCGCCGCGCCTGTCTGGGAGCTGATGAAAATGCTGGCTTCGCGAAACGCATTCCTAAGTCCGGCCATGTCGTCGATCGCAAGGCGTCGCGCCGATTCAATTCCGAGCACCACGCCAAACAGCTGGAGACCCGACCGCACGAAATTTCCTATCGTCCGCATGAGGGTGAATTGGGCCACGGCCGCCACCGGAGATCCCGACGCTGTTATCAGAAGCAATGGAAGCAGCGTCAGCAGCGTGTTTGGTAAGCTCTGAGACCAGTTCCCGACGGAGGTGATGAGCAAGCTGTTTCGCTCCGCTCGATCAAGTCCCCTGGTCCTCAGACTGAAGCCGTAATCCGGAAACCGGCGGCCACTTGAGGCAGTCCATAGCAGCGTACCCAACAAAGCCGTAGCAAACTGCGCTCCGGCAACTTCGACAAGGCCGCCTCCAAGCATCGCGATCGCGGCAGAAACGACGACGCGCGTTGTGTCGATAGCGGCAGTGAGCATGGTTTGACGCGTATATTGCTGATGAGCGCGATAAACCGCAATCTGGATTGACGTCATCATTCTAGTGGCGGCGACCAGGCTCAGGCAGAACATGGTAAGCCACAGGGAGCCCGTGAACGGGATATTGCCGGTGGCGCCTGGGAAGAGAGCGAACCATCCGCCGATACAAACCAGGCCGACCAGCGCGCCGGCGCATGCAAGCGCGTTGCCTGCACGGTGGACATGTTGCGAAAGCGGTCTCTCTCGTCGCGCCACAGCCATCGCCAGTCGGTTGGAAAAACTCAAGGCGATTCCAAAATCAAACATCCCGATCAACCCTGCAGCAGCGAGGGCAACCGACCAGGCGGCGAATCCATCTACGCCCCACATCCGGAGCAGGAGGCCGCTGAGCAGGATGCGATCCGCGAGTGTAGCCGCAAACGCGACGACCTGGGCTACATATTCCCGCCCCACGCGAAACAAGACTTTCATTGAAACGCTCCGCTGACGTGGGGTGAGCTACAGTTCGCCGGTAGCGGTGGCAAGCGGGAGCTCTGAGCTGAGTGGATGGGCAAGCGCCCCACTGTCCGGCACTGCGGGGCCAGCGCGCTTCCTGTTCGTCAGGTGCCGCGACGGTGGGAACGGGATTCAGGGATCGGCCCCGCCGCCCGTGATAGGAATGCGACGTCTACCACCTTTGCAGTATCATCGGCGCATCGGTTTTACATGTCGATCTACCACGCTGCGAAGTGCTGCACTGAGCCGAACCGAAAACGCAGGGAAACTGAAATAGTCGAGGCCCGCCGGAACCTCGCGCTGTCTCGCAAGACCCGCCAGCACGGCATCGACAATGCCCTGACGATTCGCAGGATCGACAAGCGCCCCGAGCAGCCCGTCGCGCAACGCCTCCCTACCTCCATCCGTAGTGCTACCAATTGTCGGAATCCCGCACGCCATGGCCTCCAGCAGCACGAAGCCAAACCCCTCCCCGCTGCTGGGCATGGCGTACACGTCGGCGAGTCTGAAGATGTCGGCTTTTTCGGCTTCGTCGACGGCCCCCGTGAAGACGACATGATCTTTTACGCCAAGGCGTACCGCCACCTCTGCAAGACGGCCGCGATCATCGCCGTCGCCGCAAATCAGATAGCATATTTGCGGACAGGCTTTCAAAAGTGCGGGCATCGCGTCCAGGACATTGTCGAATCCCTTATAGCGTTCGCGGCCCGCCAACCTCCCAAAGGTCATGACGATCTTACGATCCTGAAGCCCGAACCGCTCGATCAGGTCCGGGCGCTTGGGACCGACACCGAACTGCTCAAGATGGATTGCATTAGGCGTGATTGTGCAGCGATCTTCGGGATATGGCTGCCACTGGCGGAAGCGGTCGAGCGTCACCTTGCTGATGGACAGGACATGATCAGGGCTTCCCGCATATCGCCGCGCGAGACTTCGTTCACACTCCCACGCCTCGATCCCGTAGATCGCAAGAACCATTGGCGTATTGGTCAACTTCGCGATCAACCGGGCAATCGGCACCAAATTGAGATGCGCGCAATAAATGATGTCAAAGCCGCCGCCGAAAATCGCGTGTCGCAGCGCTGTCGCGATGAAGCGCCCCACCCCTCCGGTCGCCGACAGCTCGAACCGCAGCTTCGCCGGAAGCGCGCCGATCGGCTGTTTGGCCACGCGGGGAATAGCCACGACCTCAGCTATCGCAGGGTCTTCGCAAAGCGCTGTCAGTACGTCACGATTGTATAGCGCGATGCCGCCATGTCCGCCGAAGGCGTCCGTCAGCAGGACCAGAACGCGTCGGCCGCCAGGTTTGATTGTGCTACTCACAAATGCATCTCGCCCCAGCGCGGTCAGGAGTTGTTGCGGAGGGCCCCGATACCAAGGCGCCTCGTTCCTGCCGATAGCTTTGTTGATCCTGAATGTCTGACGGGGTCAAACCACGAGCACGTTACTGACGTCCCAATGCATCTCCCGCGATGAAAGTCGCGGCAGCACATCGGCGCGCACCAGAACATAATTGTTTTCGAAGAACCGATCGTGCTCGAAAGACCATTCCGAGTACATCTCCAAATGGTCGGGCGCCACGCGCCCGACCCTGTATCCGACTTCTCCCGCAAGCCCGAACACGGCCCGCAAAGTCGATCCGTTCATCAGCCAGCGCCAGTTATACTCGAACTGAACGACCTCGATCGCACCGGCGAGCAATGCATCCCGCATCCCTTCAAGGATCGCCAGGTCATGGCCCTCCGCATCGATCTTGCAGAGGTGAATCGTGCCGATTCCCAACCGGGTCCGAATATCCGACAATCTCTCGACCGGCACCTCGATCGATATCGCTTTCGGATCAATGCTCGGTGACAAGCTATTGGTGCCGGCGAATTCGCCTACGATCTGCATCTGCGCGGTGCCGTTATGGTCGGAAACCGCGCATTGATGAAGGCGAACGCTCTCCATTTGGCCGAATTCGCTGACCAATCGGTCGAATGCGCCCGCTACCGGCTCGAACAGCTCAACGGCGCACCGCACCCCCGCGGCCTCGCTCTCGCGCAGCACCACTTTGCTCCAGAGCCCGAGATTGGCGCCGATGTCGAACGCGATGAAGCGTTCTTGCTCCTCGGGGTTCGAAGATCGGAAGGCCCGAATACACTGGCCGATCAGAGCCGCTTCGCCATTGGTAGCGATGTCATTCGGCACTTCGCCACGCGCCGCCATGTAAAGTCGGCGCCCGAGACGCCATGCGCGTCTGCGCCCCAGCAGGCGGACAACAAGATCCAAGCTCATGGCGCTCGGGTAGCTGCAATTCCATCAAAAGCAAGGCCGTACATGGTCTGGACGCGTGTCTTGCATATGTGGCAGGCAAGGCTTGTGTCCTGTGGGCTGAGCGCTACGGATCGGACCGAATCGTGCAAGGGCGGCTTGAAATGGAAACCACAGGGCCAAGCCGGCCATCATTGATACCTGCGCTGCTGATCCTTGTGACTGCGGTTTTGTTCGGAGGCGCATCGCGGACCGACGTCGGAATTCCGCTCGTCGCGCGCCTCGTAGCGATTCTCTCGATCGCCTGGCTTATCTGGCGAACGCCGTTTGGCGAATGGCGATTCAATCGCACGGCTGCAGCTCTCCTGGCTTGCCTGATGCTGGTTCCGGTCGTTCAGATCGTTCCGCTGCCATGGTCGATATGGACTGCCCTTCCCGGTCGTGATTATGCCGCGAGCGTTTATCATTTACTGGGCGAGCGTCCATCGCATGCGTTAAGCCTCACGCCGGATCGGACGATCAATGCGCTGTCCGCGCTGGCGCCTGCGGTCGCTGCCTATCTGGCCGGCTTGCGGCTCAGCAATCAAGGTCGTGCCATGGTGCTTACGGCAATATTGGTGCTGGCGCTATTCAGCGGCATCCTTGGATTGGCCCAGGTGATAACCGGCCCCGACGGTGGCGCATATTTCTACACGATCACCAATTCCGATTCGAGCGTCGGATTCTTCTCGAATGCGAACCACCAATCGCTGTTTCTGTGCATTGGCATTATCGTGGCAATGTACCTTTTGTCCGAACTGTCTGTCCAACGGCCCCATCTTGCCCGTGCGGGCGCAATATTGGCCGCGACCGCTATCGGTATAATGATGATATCCATTCTCGAGACAAAGTCGCGCGCCGGGGCCGCCTTGTCGATCGCCGCGATATTGGGCGGTGCTTCGATGCTGCCGACAAGATCGTTTCCTTATGGCTCCAAAGGAAAGCTGCTCAGCTTTACAGGAGTCGGCGCCATTCTGACCCTATTGCTGATCCTTGGTTTCACCGGAGTTCTGTTTGATCATAATCTTGAAATAGAAAAATTGAACAATGCTCGCATATCAAATTTGCCCGTATTCTTCAAAATGATATGGGACTATTTTCCGTTCGGCTCCGGATTAGGAAGCTTCGAGACTATATTTAGATCTTACGAGAATATTTCTAACTTCGACTATGATTATTTGAATAATGTTCATAATGACTACATTCAGATAGTAATTGAGACCGGCCTCATAGGGGGCAGCCTATTGTTGGCGTTTCTCCTCTGGTGGGCCCGCGCGTTCTTCGCTGCCTGGACTTCCGCCGCGATCAGGGAAAGAGGCGAGGCGGATACTCGCTTGCGGCGTGCGGCGGGGCTTATCACGCTCATCGTGCTGCTTCATTCACTTGTGGACTACCCCTTGCGCACGGCAGCGCTTTCAACCGTCTTTGCTCTCTGCATTGCCATCCTGACGGATAGGTCGCAGCGCCCCCGGGAGGGCCGGCGCGGCTCCGCTTCGTCGCTCAAAGTGCGCAGAGTGAAGGTGGACGCGCGCGCCGGAGGCCAACAGCTCCAGCGAACGAAGGCATAGGGCACGCTTCCATTTTTTCGTGCCACGCAATATGATGGAGCCTAATCGTTACACCGGCGTTCTCGAATTGGATTTGATATTTTCATATTGCGAGATTGCATCAGAAGGCGGCGCCGCAACGATGCTCATCGTCGTGGCAATGCCAGGAACCCCCTTCCGCCGGGCTGTCCAGTGTCCACTAAGGCGATAGTCGGAACCTTTTGAACCGCTTTTTTTGATTCTTGCATTCTTTGGGATCCTGGAATGAACGAGTTTTCGCGTGCTGTTATTCGGACTGAGGAGGCGCCAAACGAGCCGGCGCTCGTTCGTGACCCCCGGCAAAGTGATGCCGAACGTCGTCTCGACGCGTTCCTGCAGGATCAGGAGAACGAGAGCGCGCTGAGCCAGTACCTCCAGATCCTGCTCCGCCGTCGGTGGATCGTGATCGGTGCCGTCGCAGCCGCGTTGATGATTGCGATGTTCCTGACCTTCACCACGGTGCCGCTCTACCGCGCCTCGAGCTCGATTGAGATTGATCGGGCATCGGCAAAGATCGTCGATGGGAACGACGTCGATCCGCCCGGCTCTCAAGTGAACCAGGAATTCTACCAGACTCAATATGGCCTGTTGAAGAGCCGCGCGCTGGCCGAGACGGTCGTCCGCAAGCTTCGGCTCGGCGACAACGAAATTCTGATGAATAATTACAAGCGCGCGTCGACGGTTACCGGCGCCAAGCGCAAGCAGCTGTCGTCGCGGCTCAGTCGCGAACTGGGTGCGACCTCCATTGTCATGGCGCATCTCGAGGTCACCCCGGTCCGCGCTTCAAGCCTGGTTACCTTGACGTTCGACAGCCCTGACAAGACCCTGTCCGCGCAAGTGGTGAACGCTGTTGCCGATGCGTTCATCGATTCGAATCTTCAGCGCCGCTACGATGCGACGGCTTATGCTCGCCAGTTTCTCGAAGCGCGGCTTGAGCAGGTGCGCCGCAAACTGGAGGAGTCCGAACGCAACCTCGTCGAATATGCAGGTCGTGAGCAGATCATCAATCTGGATACGCCCACCGCAGGGGCGAACGGCGCCACCCCGGCAGCGGGCCAGTCCCTGGTCGCGGCCGATCTGACGGCAATCAATGCCTCGCTTGCACAGGCAAAGACCGATCGCGTCGCAGCACAGGCGATTTACGAACGAGCGCGAGCAGGGAGCGGACTTACCACCAGCCAGGGCGCTACCGATAGCGCTGTCGCGCAGCTTCGCGCCTCGAGAGCGCAGTTGCAGACCGAATATTCCAAGAATCTCAGTCAGTTCAAACCGGAATATCCACAGATGCAGCAGATCAAGGCACAGATCGCCGAGATCGACAAACAATTGAATGGTGAATCCGGCAACATCATCGCCACGCTCCGGAACAACTACGAGATCGCGATGCAGCGCGAATCCCGGCTCCAGGCCCAGGTCAACGGTCTCAAAGGTGATGTGCTTGATCTGCGGCGCCGCAGTATTCAGTACAATATCTATCAACGAGACGCGGACACGAACCGTACCCTCTATGACGGCCTGCTTCAGCGCTACAAGGAGATCGGGGTCGCAGGCGGTATCGGCACGAACAACGTTTCGATTGTAGATCGTGCGCTCCCGCCGGGGGCGCCGTTCACGCCTAAAACGATACCGAATCTGTTGCTCGGGTTGCTGGCGGGTCTGCTCGTGGGCGGCATGTTGGCCTTCATGATCGACCAGCTCGACGAGTCGATCATCTCGCCGCATGATCTCGAGAAGAAGCTCGGCATTCCGCTGCTGGGAAGTATTCCATTCGCACCCAGCTCTGATCGTATTCTCGAGATGCTCGAAGATCGAAAATCCGGGCTCGCCGAGGCGTATCTGTCCGTGCAGACCGCATTGCGATTCTCAACGCCGGCCGGTGCGCCACGTGCGCTCCTCGTCACCAGCGCGCGCGCCTCGGAAGGCAAGTCCACTACAGCCTACGCGGTCGCCCAGAACTTCGCGACCCTCGGCCACAAGGCAATCCTGATCGATGCCGATATGCGCAGGCCGTCGATCCACAAGCTGTTGGGCTTACCCAATGTTCAGGGCCTGAGCGACGCCCTGGCCGGGAATGACGAAGTCGAGAGCCTCATTCAGAGGACGCCGATCAACAATCTGTTTGTCATGCCATCTGGCCCTATGCCTCCCAACCCCTCGGAATTGCTCGCCACTGCGCGCCTCGCAAAGCTGGTCGACAAGCTTCTCGAATATTTCGACCATGTCGTGATCGACAGCCCGCCCGTGATGGGACTGGCCGATGCTCCACTGATATCCAGCCATGTCCAGTCCACATTGTTCGTGATTGTCGCGAAGGAGACCCGCGCAAAGGCTGCTCGCGTCGCGCTACGACGCTTGTCGGACGTGCACGCACATCTGATCGGTGCGGTTCTTACCAAGTTCGATTCCCGTCAAAGCGGGTATGAATATGGCTATTCCTATTATGGCTATGGCCAGGAACAGCCCACGTTGATCGATCGCGCGAAGCGCACCCTGCGCCTGTAATGCGCTTCGGCGCCATGATGCGCGGCGTCATGGCCGCAGCTGCCGCCTTGGCATTTGGTTGGACGTTGCCGACCTCCTGTGGCCTGGTATTGGCCCAGTCCATGCCAGATGCCGCGAGGCAACTCGCACCGCGCAACGCGGCGGTATTGTCAGCGATCGCGACCCGCGATCTCTACACCGGCACTGACATGAATCAGCTGACGACGATCGCAGCAGATGCCCGCCAGGCCTTGAGGTCATCACCGATCGAGACGGCGGCGCTCCGTGATCTGGCGATCATCGACATGATGCAGGGCGATGATGAGCGAGCGCGCGCCGCATTCTCATTGGTGGGAAGCGCTACGCGCCGGGATTACCAGTCGCATGCATGGTTGTATGCGGATGCGATGGACCACCGGGACTATCGCAGGGCAGTGTCGGAAGCCGATATTGTGCTGCGTCAAAGCCCGAGCCCGAGCAGTGACTTCTTGTCCGGATTCATTCGGGCTGCCCAGGGCACGCCGATCGCGGATTTGATGGTGCCACTCTTGGCCGCCAAGCCGCCCTGGCGCTGGTTGTATCTCACAAACGCGGGCAAGATCGGTGACCCCGATACGACCTATCGTATCTTCATGGGCCTGCGCCAAAGAGGCGCCCCTGCGACCACTCAGGAACTGGACCCCTATTTCATCAGGGGCGCGCTTACCGATACTCCGCGCAAGCTCCTGGACCATTGGCAAAATATAGTGCTCGGACAGCCGGCTGGCTCGAGTGTCCGCATCAACGATGCCGAATTCAACGGCCTGGATGCTCCCCCGCCCTTCAACTGGACATTGTACAACCATGATTCGAGCTATGCGGAAATCGCTGCGAATCCAGCAGGCAATGGTACCGCATTGCATGCGTCGTTCAGCGAACCGGATGTCTATATTGCCACGCAGGCGCTCGCCCTCGAGCCCGGCGCATTTAGATTGTCCGGAAATATCTATTCCGAAGGGCAACCCGATCAGTCCGTCATCGAGCTTCGCATCTTGTGCGGGATCGGCGGGACGGGAGCACTGATCGGTTCGGTCCAGCCGACCCCACGCCAAGACGCATGGGCGCATTTCTCCATTGATTTTACCGTGCCGGCCGCTTGCGTTGGCCAGCGCCTCCTCATTCGAGGAGGGTCGAGCAATCGGGTCAATCCCGCAAGCTATTGGGTGGACAAATTGGCGCTTACGCAACGCTGACTCTCCGCCACATGCTCCGAACCGACTGATCCTGCGCTTGGGGATACATGCCCTTTTCGGGTCACGCGGGATTTGCTATTTTGCTGCCAATGGAAATCGGGGAGCACTACAGAACATTGGGTGTCACACCCGACTGTGATGACGTGGTGATACACGCCGCGTTCCGTGCTTTGCTGAAAAAATTCCATCCCGACGTAGACAATTCAACGATTGCCGCAGTGAAAGCTGCGAAGATCAGCGAAGCGTTCGCAGTGCTTGGAACACCGCAAAAGCGCGCAGCCTATGACAGGAAATTGCGGCGAAGCGTTGGAGGGTGGCAGCCCGCGCATATTATCGAAGAACCGCCATCGCCTGCAAATGCAGGGCAGGTCTGGTCGAATTGGCTTGATCATCTGGCTGTCCCGGCGCCCATGCCGTCCAGAATGAAAACCTTGCTGGGGGGCATTACGACGGGCGTCGCGACGACCTTGGGGATTCTGATCGTTTGCGGTGGGACAATAGCGGCGTACGATCGGGTAAGCGGCGCGTTACAACCCGCCGAAGAGACTATGGCGGGCGGGGTGAGCGACAACGAAGGCACGCAACCCGGGATTGCGAGCGTCAGCGCAGAACTCATCCGTACAGGAATCGGGAAAGAGCGCCGGTTTCCGCTGGATCCACCACTGCAACCCGAAGATATCGACGCAGCCTCCGGGAAGCTCAGGCGCGCCGGGAGTGGTGATGGCCTCACCTCAGCTATGAAATATAGTGCCCGGTGCCACCGCTCCGCGGCGAGTGGCATCAGCTGGCGGGCTCGGGATTATTGCGCTGCCTATGATTTTGCCGCGCTACGGGCGAGCGTCAGCCTTCGCGGGAGCAAATATGACGATGCCAAGCGCTATTTTGAACTGATCACTGCCAGTCAGGCACAATTTTACAGCAGCTTCCAGAAACCATCCCCCGTGATCAAGCAGAGGCTGGCGGCAATCAGCTCTGCTCCCGCTCTGCTCCACGCTTACCCCATAGAATAGGTTTTCCAGAACATTCCCGAGAACGCGTCAGCGCAACAACTCCTCCGCGAACGCGCGCACGACCGGGCCGATATCCTCCCGCTGCAGGGCAAGCGCGAGATTGGCCTGGATATAGCCGGCCTTGTCGCCGCAATCGTAGCGCCGCCCGTCAAAGGTCAGGCCGTGGAAAGGCTGGGTACCGATCATACGGGCCATCGCGTCGGTTAGCTGGATTTCTCCGCCTGCGCCCTTCTCCTGAGTCTCCAATACGCGCATCACCTCGGGTTGCAGGATATAGCGCCCGATCACCGAGAGGTTGGATGGCGCCGTGCCCGGCGCCGGCTTCTCCACCAGCCCATGGACAGCGGTCAGCCTTCCGTCGCGGCTACCGGGCGTGATCACGCCGTACATATGGGTCTGGTCCTCGGGCACTTCCTGCGCGCAGATCATATTGCCGCCGACTTTTTCGTACGCCTCGATCATCTGCTTGAGGCAGCCGGGCTGGCCGACCATGAAATCGTCCGCCAGCAGCACAGCGAACGGCTCGTCGCCAACAATATCGCGCGCGCACCACACCGCATGGCCGAGCCCCATCGGCTCCTGCTGACGCACATAAGCGACCGCACCGGGCTTCAGCCGAGTCTGATGCAATATTTCCAACGATTTGCCGCGCTGGCGCATCGTCGTCTCGAGCTCGTATGCGATGTCGAAATGGTCCTCGATCGCTGACTTGCCGCGACCGGTGACGAAGATCATCTGCTCGATCCCGGCTTCCAGCGCCTCATCGACGGCGTATTGGATGAGCGGTCGATCGACCACCGGCAGCATTTCCTTCGGAAGTGCCTTGGTCGCCGGGAGGAACCGCGTTCCCAGCCCTCCGACCGGGAAGACAGCCTTGCGTACCCGCTTGAATTCCATCTCATTGCCTCATCGTGAAATCTGGATTCCGATGCGCGGCATCGGCAGGATCGGTCTGCCCCTAGCCACGCGGGTCAACCAAGGGAAGGCTGCTATCTCAACCTTCTCGCCGCGCCACCATAACGAACAAAGTGGCGCTGTGGCGGGCCCCGACACCGGGTACCGCAAAGGGCGGCGCAGCGAAGAAGCGGGTATCCTCGACGCCAAATCCAGCCCGCGCCAATGCAGTCCTCATTCCGGCCGTGCTGGGAACGTTGCGAACATGCGCATAATAGCGAGGCCGCCTCGTCAGCAGGAACGCCAGTCGTTCGATCCGACGATAGAAGGATTGGGCATTGGGCATCGAGACGATCAGCGTCCCACCGGGCCGCAGGAGCCTGGCGAACCGCGCCAGTTGCCGGTCGAGATCCGGAACATATTCGAGGACGCTGGAGCACAGAATCACGTCCATGCTCGGCGCCGGGTGATCATCCAGCGCCGCGATATCCGCCACGTCGAACGCGAGGTTGCTTATGCCCGACGCGGCTGCGCTCTCCCGGCATAATGCGATCATGCGCTCGCTGCCGTCGATGCCGAGAACCTGCCCGCCACGTTGCGCAGCAAGCATCGAAAACAACCCGGGCCCGCACCCCATGTCGAGCACGGCATCGCCGGGCCGGACATGCGCCTCGATCAGGCTGGACCAGACCTTAAGCCTGTCCTGAAAGGCAGGTGAGCGCTTGTAGGCGCCGGCGAAACGCTCCGCGATATCATCGTGCCACGCAATCGCGCCATCGGACATGTTCGACACGAAATACCTCGCGGTTCTTGATAGTCGTTCGCGACAAGCGTAGCCGCTGTGAGCCTAGTGGAGAACAGCCCCCCAGCCGTCAAACCCCAAAACTGGCGCAACGATCCAATACGGCAGAGCCTGGCCCGGCTATGCCCGAGCCTCGAAGGAACCCTCGCGAATGGCAAGAAGTGCTTGTACCACAAGCGCAAATATGGAACGGATTCAGTCCAAACACCGCCGACCCCTCGTCGGCCGCAAGGCGATCCCAGCATATTTTCGGAAAAAAAGAGGGCAAGCCGCGTGACCCAGCCGGGCGCATCGAAATGGCCGCAAAATAACAACGCCCTTCAGGTCGGCGTCGTCGGCCTTGGCTATATCGGATTGCCGACTGCGGCGGTGATCGCGCAGACCGGCGCGCAGGTTCTCGGCATCGACGTCAACGCCCATATCGTAGAGACGGTTGGGCGTGGCGATGTCCATATCGAAGAGGCGAATCTCGATGCGCTTGTGCGTGACGTGGTCGCGTCCGGCCTGTTGCGCACCGCCATCGCGCCTCAGCCCGCCGATGTCTTCGTCATCGCGGTGCCGACGCCGTTTATGGACGACCATGTTCCCGATCTGCGCTTTGTCCGCGCCGCCGCGCGCGCGGTGGCTGCGGTGCTTCGCCCGGGGAACCTCGTTATCCTCGAATCGACCGCTCCCGTCGGCACGACCGAGACGATGCGAGACGAGATGGCGGCGTCACGCCCCGACCTGAGCTGGCCCGGACGCTGCGCCGGCAAACCGGACATCGCCGTCGCCTACTGCCCCGAGCGCGTGCTGCCCGGGAAAATCCTGCAGGAGCTGATCAGCAATGACCGGTGCATTGGCGGCATCACCGAGCCCTGCGCCGAGGCCGCGAAGGCGTTTTACGAGCGCTTCGTCGAGGGCGAATGCGTCATCACCGACGCGCGCACGGCGGAAATGTGCAAGCTGGTCGAGAACTCGTTCCGCGACGTCAACATTGCCTTCGCCAATGAGTTGTCGATGGTCGCGGACACACTGGACATCGACGTCTGGAAGGTGATCTCGCTCGCCAACCGGCATCCGCGGGTCAATATCCTGCAGCCCGGCCCAGGTGTGGGTGGCCACTGCATCGCGGTCGACCCGTGGTTCATCGTCGACAGCGATCCAGCCAATGCGCGGCTGATCCGAACCGCGCGCGAAGTGAATGACGGCAAGATCGGCTACAGCATCGCGCGGGCGGAAGCAGCGATCGCAGCGGCTCCGGGCGCGTCGATCGCCTGTCTCGGCCTGGCCTTCAAGGCAAATATCGACGATCTGCGCGAGAGCCCCGCGATCAAGGTCGCATCGGCGATCGCCGAACGATATCGCGAACAGGTAATGATCGTGGAACCGCATATCGACGCGCTGCCGATGGCGTTTCGCGAAACCGGGGCCGTTCTGGTGTCGCTCGATGAGGCGCTGGATCGTTGCGAGGTGTTGATCGTCCTGGTCGACCATGACGAATTCAGGGCTGTGCCCGTGGCGCGGCGGGCCGACAAGAAGATCTACGACACGCGGGGCATCTGGGTGTCCTAACGCCCACCGGTGATGACGCGCAGGAAAGCTGGCACCGTCTTCAGCAACATCCAGTATCCCGCCAGCGCCAGGCAGATCACCACCACCGGCAGCACCGCATAGGTTGCAAGCACTGTTCCGGCCGTCATCGGCAGCGAATGGAAGGCGAGCTTCTTGCCGATCGTAACGAGCGGCTCATGCACTGCGAAAACGAAGAAGGAAGCGCCACCCAGCGCCACGAGCCGCTCGCGCCAACGATCAGGCCCGGCCAGCCAGCGACTCGCCTTGAGCGCCAGTATCAGCCCCACCACCATCGGCGGGTGGAGTGAATAGTCAGTCCCATATATGAGCTGTTCAGCGCAGTGCACGCCGAGCAAAACGGCAAACAACGGCACAAGCCACCACCCAAGCCGATCCAACGCGAACAATGACCGTCCTCGGATCGCGATCAAAGCGCCCAGATAGAAGAACAGCGTCGGCTCGATCGCCGGAATCGGCACCGGCCAGATATTCAAGATCCACCCGATCGCCAGCACCGCGAGCGCCACCCACCCCGCATATCGCGCCGCGAGCCACAGCAATGGGGACAGGATGACGAGGATCATCAGATCGCGGATGAACCAGAATTGATAAGCGGTCGGAAAACGGGTGATGCCGATGACCGCGTCGACCATCTGGAACGGCGACATTGCCGTCAGCGGCAGGCTCTGGCCGTTGAAGAAGGGCGCGAGCGTGGGCACGTGCTGCCCGACCGCCACCAGGGCGAACAGAGCAAGGTTCCAGAACAGGAACGGTATGAGCAGGCTCTTCACCCGGCTCCGCAATTTTGCGCGATAGATCGCAGCCGAGAAGGCCGCGCCGCGGAAGAACAGGAAGCCCGACATCATGAAGAAAAGCGGCACCGCAATTCGCGCGATCGTGCCGGTAATCGACTGCACGCCCTCGACAATATCGGCATTGGCCAGCGTCTTCGAGCCATTAGCGAAATTGGCGGTGTAGCCTGTCGCGTGGAGATAGACGATCAGGACGATCAGCGGGAAACGAAGCACGTCGAGCCTCGCCAGATGCTCGTCTCGGCCCACGGCCCCGGTCGGTTGATCCCCCATGACCGGATCGGTATCACGCGGCACCTGCGAGCGAAAGCTCAGGCGCGCAGCCACCAGCGCAGGATCGTCGCCACCACCCCGAGCGCCAGGATGCTCATCGCCCAGATCGCTACCATCCAGGCGAGCCGCTTCCACAACGGCCCCGCAGCGTCGCCCTGCATCAATGATAACCTGCGGTGCCGACCTTGCCGCGGAATACCCAATAGGCCCAGCCCGTATAACCGAGGATCAGCGGCAGCATGATCCCGGCGCCGATCAGCATGAAGCCCTGGCTCGATGCTGGAGAGGCCGCATCCCAGATCGTCACCGCATCGGGCACGATATAGGGATACATGCTGATCCCGAGCCCGACGAAGCAGAGCGCGAACAGCGCCAGCGTCAGCAGGAACGGCGCCGATTCGGCCCCGCGCGCCAGCGCTCGCCAGAAGAGAAACCCGAGTATGGCGACGAGCACCGGCACTGGCGCGGTGAGCAGCAGGCCGGGCATTGTCAGCCAGCGCGTATAATAATCATGGGCGAGGAAAGGCGTGGCGGCACTGACCGCCGCAATCGCGATCAGGGTGATGACGCCGTAACGGCGGGCCAGCCGGAAAGCCTTTTCCTGTGCCTCGCCTTCGGTCTTGGCGATCAACCAGCTACTGCCGAGCAGGGCATAGGCGGCAATCACGCTTGCCCCGGTCAACAGGCTGAACGGCGTCAGCCAGTCGAGCCAGCCGCCGCCATAGCCGCGCCCGGTCACCTTCACTCCCTGCAGTAGCGCGCCAAGGATGATTCCCTGCGCCAGTGCCGCGACGATCGATCCTGCGGTGAAGGCGAAATCCCAAAACGCCTGGTGCCGTGGATTGCGCCAGCGGAACTCGAACGCGACGCCGCGAAACACGAGTCCGAGCAGCATCGCGATGACCAGCGGGTAAAAGGCCGGCATCAGGATCGCAAAGGCGAGCGGAAACGCCGCCATCAATCCGCCGCCTCCAAGCACCAGCCAGGTCTCGTTGCCGTCCCACACCGGCGCGATGGCGTTCATCGCTGAATCGCGTTCCTTGCCGACCGCAAAGGCGGGGAAGATGATGCCGATGCCGAGGTCGAACCCATCGAGCACGACATAGGCGAACACCGCAAAAGCGATCAGGAAAGCCCAGATCGTCGCGAGATCATGGCTGACGCTCATGGCACCTGCCCTCCGCCCGGTTGTACGGGGCCGGGCGTAATCCCGGCGGTGCGGATCGGCGCATTGCCGAGCTCGGGCTCGCCCGGCTCAACGCCCTTGCCGATCAGCTTCAGGATATACCAGGTGCCGATCCCGAATACCGCGAAATAGACGCACACAAAGGCGATCAGCGATGCTCCAACCGCCGGTGCGGCAAGCGGCGAAGCACTCTGGGTCGTGCGGAGCAGATGCCATACGGTCCATGGCTGCCGCCCGACCTCAGTCGTGACCCAGCCCGCGATTACTGCGATGAACCCGGCCGGGCCCATCGCAACGCCCGCCCGGTGCAGCCAGCGCCAGTCGTAAAGCTTGCCCCGAGCCCGGGCGAGGAGGCTCCACAGCCCCAGGCCGAAGATCGCAAGACCAAGGCCGACCATGATCCGGAACGACCAGAACAGGATCGCGACCGGCGGCTGCTCATCCAGGGGCACGGTATCAAGTCCCGCGAGCGGCGCGTTCAAATCGTGCTTCAGGATCAGCGACGAGGCTTTGGGAATCTCCACCGCATAGTCCATCCGCTTCTCGGCGGGATTGGGGATGCCGAACAGGATCAGCGGTGCGCCGTGCGGATGGCTGTCATAATGCCCCTCCATTGCCATCACCTTGGCCGGCTGGTGCTCGAGCGTGTTCAGTCCCTGCGCATCGCCAGCGAAGATCTGGACCGGCGCGACCAGTGCCGCCATCCACATCGCCATGGAGAAGATCTTTCGTGCGTGCGGATCGTCGCGGTTCCTCAGCAGATGCCAGGCGCCGGTCGCGCCGACCACCAGCGAGGTGGTCAGATAGGCAGCGATCACCGTGTGGACGAGCCGATAGGGGAAGCTGGGATTGAAGATCACCGTCGCCCAGGATCCCGCCACGACGAACTGCCCCTGCGCATTGATCGCATAGCCGGTCGGTGTCTGCATCCAGCTATTGGCGGATAGGATCCAGAAGGCGGAAAGGCAGGTGCCGATCGCGACGAGGCAGGTCGCGGCAAAGTGAAGCCGCTTGCCGACCTTCTCCATCCCGAACAGCATCACACCCAGAAAGCCCGCCTCGAGGAAGAAGGCGGTCAGCACCTCATAGGCCATCAACGGCCCGATCACCGGCCCGGTCTTGTCCGAGAACACCGCCCAGTTCGTGCCGAACTGATAGGACATGACGATTCCGGAGACGACGCCCATCGCAAAGGCGACCGCGAAGATCTTCAGCCAGAAGCGGAAGATATCGAGATAGAGCTGCTTGCCCGTCTTCAGCCACAAGGCTTCGAGCACCGCGAGATAGCTCGCCAGCCCGATCGAGAAGGACGGGAAGATAAAATGGAAGCTGACGGTGAACGCGAATTGCGCGCGTGCGAGCAGGATAGGATCGACGGCGTCGAACATGGGTTTTTCCCCTGGTTCGCGCGGCTTTGCGCCCCGATTCGCAGCCTTGCAAGTGCAGCCGATGCAGCCTGTCGGGCGCGCAAAGCACGCCGGCGCAATCGGCTTAAGGTTGCGGCACCGCCGTGCTGGGGGCGGTCTGGGACTGCTGCTGCTCCATCATCTGGCGGACGACGGCCTCGGGCAGAAAATCGAGCATTTCGACATCGAACACCAGTACTGAATTCGCAGGGATCGGTCCGCTCGCTTCGCTGCCATAGCCAAGCTCGGGTTTGATCCAGAAGCGATACTTGGCGCCCCGCGCCATCAGCTTCAGGCCCTCGGCAAAGCCCGGAACCACACCGGCGACCGGCATCGGCGTCGGCTGAGTGGATTTGTCAAAGCTGGTTCCGTCTACGAGACGGCCTTCGTAATTGACCAGCGCGATGTCCTGGTCGGTCGGCTTTGCATCGTCCTGGCCCGGCGTCAGCACCTTATATTGCAGCCCGGACGCAGTCTCGACGACGCCTGAAGCGGTGCGATTCGTCGAGAGGAACGCGGCAGCCGGATCCGGCGTGGCCTGCACGGCCAAGGCTGGCACGGCCCAGAAAGCGCCGGAGGCACCGACGATGATGGCGAGGCGCGCCCACCGTGCGCGCGCGCGCAAAGGACGTGCGCTCACTTGCCCTTGGGTACCTCAGCCGGCGACGCGCCTGCACCCGGCGGCAGCGCGCCGCCCGGTTGCTGCATCATCTGCTGCTGCATCTGCATCTGACGAAGCGTTGCTTCGGGTATGAAATCGATCAGCTCGACATCGAATACCAGCACTGAATTGGCGGGGATCGGTCCCTTGGCACTGGCGCCATAGCCAAGGCTCGGCTTGATCCAGAGCCGGTATTTGGCGCCCTTGTTCATCAGCTTCAGCGCCTCGGAAAAGCCCGGCACGACACCCTTGACCGGCATCGGCGTCGGCTGTTCCGATTTGTCGAACGTCGTGCCGTCAGTCAGCTTGCCCTCGTAATTGATGAGGGTGACATCAGTATCCGTCGGCTTCGGACCCTTGCCGGGTGTCAGCACCTTATATTGCAGCCCGGACGCGGTCTCGACGACGCTCTTGTCCGAGCTGCGGTTGTGCGACAGGAAATATTCGGGCGTCTTCGAATAAGCCTGCCATCTGATCACGCCCCAGCCGATCGCCGCTGTGGCGAGCGCCCCGATGGCGATACCCAGCAGGATATAGAGGAGCGGCGACCGCGGCGCTGCCGGCTTGGATGAAACGGGGGGAATGGTGGCCATCTTCTATCTCCTCGGGCCGCGGCGAGCGCGGCGGACCGAAATGTCAGGGAAAATATCGTGGCGGAGCCCGGCAAGGGGACTCACTGACCGGGGATTGCTCCAGGCGGCAGGCCGCCGGCGCCAGGCGGCATCCCGCTACCAGCGGCGCCGCCTTGCTGCTGCTGTTGCAGCTGCTGCTGCATCTGCATCCGGCGGATCACCGACTCGGAAAGGAAATCCATCAACTCCACATCGAACACCAGCACCGAATGCGCCGGGATCGGGCCATTGACCTTGTCGCCATAGCCAAGGCTCGGCTTGATCCAGAACCGGTATTTGGCTCCCTTCGTCATCAGCTTCAACCCTTCGGAGAAGCCGGGGACGATCCCCTGGGTACCTTTTCCGTCCGCGGCGCGAATGGCGAGCGGCGTGGGCTGCTGCGATTTGTCGAAGGTCGTGCCGTCGGTCAGCTTGCCCTCATAGTTGATCAACGCAACATCGGTGTCGGTGGGGCTGACGCCGCCTTTGCCGGGTGAGAGAATCTGATATTGAAGACCCGAGGCGGTCTGTATCACCCCAGGCGCCTTGCGGTTTGTCGCGAGGAACGACGAAACCGGATCGAGCGGCGCCATCCAGGCGAGTGCAAAGGCGCCGAGCACCGCGATCGCGATGCCCGCCCATAGATACACCAGCACGCTCCGCTTGACGGGTTGCAACGGAACGGCGGTGATCGAGGACATTTGCGGGCACCCTGACGCGGCGCCTGACGGTGCCGAAGATTTGGGAAGATAGGGCCAAGACGAGGGCCTGAGCCCCCGACGCGGTCTTACCGCGCCCCGTCGCGCTCCAGCCGCTTGCGCTCGAGCTTGCGGGCGCGGCGGACGGCAGCGGCACGCTCACGGGCGCGCTTCTCGCTGGGCTTCTCGTAATGACGGCGCAGCTTCATCTCGCGATACACGCCCTCGCGCTGCAGCTTCTTTTTCAGGGCGCGCAGCGCCTGGTCAACATTGTTGTCGCGAACGATGATTTGCATAAACCCGCCGAACTCCGAATCAATAGAAATTGGTCGTCGCAGACAGTGTCCGCGCCGTGTGGGGCTGGCCCCTACCAGTGGTGCCATCAAGTTTCAAGTGACATCGAGGCATATCGATCGCTAAGCGCCTGATGACCATGACTCACCACGCCCAGCTGACCCTCTATAACAGCCTCACCAGATCGCTCGAGCCCTTCCGGCCGATCGACTCCGCCAATGTGCGCGTCTATTCGTGCGGGCCGACGGTGTATAATTACGCCCATATCGGCAACCTGCGCGCCTATGTCTTCACTGACACGCTGAGCCGGGTGCTGACCTGGAAGGGCTATTCCCTTACCCACATCATCAACATCACCGATGTCGGCCACCTCACCTCGGACGCTGACGCCGGCGACGACAAGATGGAAGCGGCGGCGCGCGCCAGTGCGACGAGCATCTGGGATATCGCCGCACACTACACAGCGGCATTCAAACAGAATCTGAAGGACCTCAACATCCGGGAGCCCTCCCGCTTCCCGCTGGCGACCGATCATATCGCCGAGATGATAGCCTTCGCGACCGATATCGCCCCCAAACATTGCTACGCGCTGGAGAGCGGCCTGTACTTCGATGTGAGCACGGTCCCCGACTACGGCCGCCTCGCCCGCGTCGCGGACGATGAGCGCGAAGGACGGATCGATCCGGTCGCGGGCAAGCGCAATCCGCAGGACTTCGCGATCTGGCGTACATCGCCACCGGGCGAGAATCGCCAGATGGAATGGGATTCGCCCTGGGGCCGGGGCGCGCCCGGCTGGCACCTCGAATGCTCGGTGATGAGCCAGAAATATCTCGGCGCCAGCTTCGACATCCATACCGGCGGCATCGATCACCGCGAGATCCATCATCCCAACGAAATCGCGCAGAATCAGGCGCATTGCGGCTGTGCGGACACCGGCGCCAATTTCTGGATGCACAACAACTTCCTGGTCGAGCGGGCCGGCGGCAAGATGAGCAAATCGGCCGGGGAGTTCACGCGACTCCAGACGCTGCTTGATGCCGGCGTACATCCGCTCGCCTATCGCCTGATGTGCCTGAGCGCGCATTATCGCAGCGAGTTGGAATTCTCCGGCGAGAATCTCGTGGCGGCACTGACTCGGCTGAAGCGGCTGGTGATGACCGCCGAGGCTCTCCGCGCCCGCAACGACGGGACCGAGACTGGCGATACCTCTCGCTATCTCGAGGCGCTCGACGCGGCGGTGTCGGACGATCTCAACACGCCCCGCGCCTTGCCCGTGCTCGACGAAATGCTGGCGGACAAGAAACTGTCGCCCGCCACGCGGTTGAAGACGCTGGTCGCGTTCGACGAGGTGCTTGGTCTGGTTCTGTCGGTGCTGACGCGTGAGGCGCTGCGGCTGGTGCCCGCAGGCGCGGCAATCATGCCGGTAGAGATCGAGGCAAGGCTGGCCGAACGCCGCGAGGCGCGCGTGGCGAAGGACTTTGCACGCTCGGACGCGATTCGCGACGAGCTCGCGGCAGCTGGTGTCGAGGTGATGGACGGCGATCCACTCGGCTGGGACTGGAAGCTCGCACTCTAAGTTAGGACCCTGAAGTTAGGACCCTGTCCATGAAAGCCGTGCTCCCCGCCCTCGCCCGCCCGCTCCTCGAACCGCGAATCCCGGCCGGGCTCGATGTTGCCTGGTACGCCAATCATCATGAGGCCAACGCGATGGTGGTCGATGCCGATATCGCCTGGGTGGACCAGCAGCAGCCCGGCTGGACCGGCGAGACGATCGGCCGCGGCGAGAAGCTCAAATGGGTTTCGACCATCTATGCCGGCCTCGATTCCTTCCCGCTTGATGCGCTCCGACGCCATGACGTCATCGTTACCAACGGCGCCGGGATCAACGCGATCGCGGTCGCTGAATATGCGGTCATGGGCGTACTCGCCGCCGCCAAACGCTTCGACGAAGTGCTGCGCCTCGCCGATCGCCACGAATGGCCAACCGATGCTCCCGGAAAGGTCGAGCTGTTCGAAACCTCAGCGCTGATCATCGGCTACGGCACGATCGGAGAGCTGATCGGGAAGCGGCTCGAAGCGTTCGGGGTCACCGTGACCGGAGTTACACGATCGGGCCGTGGCGGTACGCTCAGGCCCGATCAATGGCAGGAGACGCTCGGCGACCATGACTGGGTGATCCTCGCCGCCCCCTCGACCGATGCGACCAAAGCCATGATCGGAGAAGCCGAGATCGCGGCGATGAAGCGATCGGCCTGGCTGATCAACATCGCGCGCGGCGATATGGTCGATCAGGACGCGCTGATCGCGGCGCTTGTCGCCCGGCGCATTGCCGGCGCTTTTCTCGATACGGTGCATCCGGAGCCGCTACCGCCAGAGCATCCGCTGTGGAGCGCGCCCAATGTGATCCACTCGATGCACCTCTCAGGCCGGAGCCAGACCAAGATGTTCCTGCGGGCAGCGGCACTGTTCCTCGACAATCTCGACGCGTTCTTGGCCGGGCGGGAAATGAAGAACGTGGTGGATCTGGAAGCCGGCTACTGATCTGGCTTTCTCCCCTTCTCTCCCGGGGGAAGGCTGGGGTGAGCTCCCGATCGTCTCAAACGCTGCGCGACGCCTTTGGCCAGCTGCCCGCGCCTGCCAGCGGCAGGGAGAGCAGAGGGTATCCCCAGGCCCGGACATAATATGGGCCGCCCCTTGCGGGGCGGCCCAGGATCTTTTGCGGTAGTGAACGATCAGAGGCGCAGGCGCACCCCGGCGCGGCCACCATAGCCCTCAAAATCGCCGCCATCGGCGTAACGGCCCTCGAAGAAGCCGCTGATCTTGCCCTGCGCCGAACCGATGTTCAGGCCGAGCGTGCCCTCGCCATAGTCGCGGATCCGGTCGTTCGAGAACAGCACTGTCTGGCCGCCGCTGACAAAGGCGACCCGGTCCTGGCCCTTGAACTCGTGGACATAGTTGCCGCCGCCATAGAGGGAGACCTTCGCCGCACCGATCTGGGTGACGTAGCCGATCCGGGCGCCGCCCTTGCCGCGGACGCCATCCTGCGCATCGAAGCCGAAGCTGCCTGATGCGAGGGTGAAATCGTCCATGTCGCTATGCGTATAGGACACGCTCGCCGCCGGCTCGACGAACAGGCTGGTGCCGAAGCGGTAGCCGATCTCAGCCTTGCCGCCATAGACCGAGCCCTGCAGGTCACGGCTGTAGCGACCCGTCAGGCTCCTGGTGCTGCCCCAATAATGATCATATTTGGCGAGCGCGTTGAGGAACAAGCCGCCCGCCGAATAATTGGCATAGACGCCCACATTCACGTCGTCGAAGTTCATGCGGTCGGCCGAATTGGCGAAGTTCAGGTTGGAATTGAGATAGCCGCCGGTGATCCCGTAGGCGAGGCCGCCGCCGCCGAAATCAACGCCCATCTGGCCGCCGAAATAATCCTGCTTATAGCCGAGATCGGCCTGGCTGGTGATGCCGAAATTGGTCACCGTCCGGCTGCTCGTCCGCTGCTCGACCTGGCCGAGGGTCTGGGCCCAGACCCTGCCGCCTGCGCCACCGGTGCCGTTCGCCGCAATATTGTCGCGCAGCTCGCGCATATGGCCGGTCCAGGCGTCGCCGGATTGCAGCCACAGGTTGCGCACCGCCTCACCAAAGATCGCGGTGCGGTACACGCCGACACCGGGAGCGCCGACCAGGTTATAAGCGAACGTCGTCGGGTTGTAGACGATGCCGTACTGGATGAGGCCCTGATCGACATTGGCATTTGCCAGCGTGAACGCATTGGCACTCGACCCGGCCCCAGCCTGGACCAGCACCGCGCTGGTGCCCAGCACGGCGGGATTGGTGCCGATGCTCGTCAGCGTGACTTGAGTCGATCCCGTAGCCGCACCCCCGATGCGGAGCTGATCGGTATTGGCGCCCGCACCGCCGGGATTAACCTCGAGAGCGACCATTGCCGACCCGGTTCCGGTATAGGTGCCCGGCAATATGAGCACGTCACCGACATGGCCGTTGCGCAGATCGATCAGGCCCGAATTGTTATAGGCCTCGAGTCCGGCAAGGGTGATCGTGCCGGCGGATCCGGAAGTGCCGAGCACGCGGAAAGTCCCCGTATTTGTGAACGTGTCCGCGCCCGCGCCGAAGTCCGCGCCGGCATTGGCAAGATAGGTGCCGCTGTTGTTGAACTGGTCATTGCCGGCGCCATAGAGGCTGACTCCAGTCGCGTTGAACACACCGCTGTTGTTGACGACATCGGCGTTGTCGCTGAGCGCGATCCGGCCATTGAGCGTGCCGACGTTGTTCAGCGTCACCGCGCCGCCATTGGCGACCAGCGCATAAGCTGCGCCGTTGAGGGTACCGGCGTTGTTGACCTTGGTGGCAGTGCCCGAGGTAATCGTCGCGCCATTTGCACCGCCGTTGAGCGAACTGCCCGCGGCGATATCCAGGACGGCGCTCGACGCAGCCACAATGGTCACGCCGTCCGAGGTCGCCGAGCTGTTGGTCCCTGCGAGGACGACCCGGACCGAGCTGCCGGTGCTGGTGGCGACGATGCCCGCTGATGTCGTACCGGCGGTGGTCACGCCGGCCGTCGACACGTTCACCGCGCCGCCGCCATTCGCAACGACGCCGCGGCTGTTATTGCCGGTGGTCGCGATCGTACCGGTGGTCGCAAGGGTGACCGCGCCAGTCGCATTGACGTTGATCGCGTCGGCGTTTGCGCCGGCGGTGCTGATCGGGCCGCTACCGGTGACGGTCGCCTTCGCCGTGACTACCGGGCCCGCGGGGATCAAAATGCCGGTCGCGCCGGCACCCGTGGTGGAAATGGTGCCATAGGTAACGTTTGCGCCCAGCGCCCCACTCGCGACGATACCGTTCGCATTGTCGCCGTTCGTCAGGACACGAGTGGCTGTCACGCTGGCCGTCCCGCCGGTCGAGGTTGCGTTGATGCCGTCCGCGTTGGCACCCCTGGTCTTGACGCTGGCCAGATTGACCGTCGCCGCACCGGTTGCCGATTTCACGCTCGCACCCGTCGCGTCGGTGCCGGTTACGGAGATATTGCCACCCTGGATGGTGGCGGCTCCGCTACCCCCGGTCCGCGCAATCGCGCCGACCGAGCCGGCACC
Source organism: Sphingomonas sp. P3_C5 (assembly GCF_056402635.1). NCBI lineage: Bacteria > Pseudomonadati > Pseudomonadota > Alphaproteobacteria > Sphingomonadales > Sphingomonadaceae > Sphingomonas > Sphingomonas sp. P3_C5. Next base: position 124,506 of record NZ_JBFUHA010000004.1, on the reverse strand, counting down.
GCTGGTGCCGATCGTGCCAACGGTGATCGTCACATTGCCCGTATTGGAGCGCGCCGACGCGCCGACCGCGTTGGCGCCGGATGTGATGACCGTCCCAGTCGTGATGTCGATCGCGCCGCTGTCCGTGATGGCGCTGATGCCGCCGGCGTTGACGCCGGTGGTGGTGGTCGTCCCGCCAATAAGCGTGATGTTGCCCGTTGCCGAAGTGGCGCGGATCCCGGTTGCACCTGCACCGCTGGTCTTGACGATGGAGGTCGTCGCAGTGATGCCCCCACTATCCGTGGCGAGCACAACGCCGAAAGCGCCGGCGCCGTCAGTGATGATCGTCGAGCCGGGCGCAGCATGCACCTTAACAGACTGGGTACCGGTCAGGAGGGCGGTGAGTCCCGCGTGGGCGCTGCCGCTCGTGTTGATCGCCACATCCGGGTTAATGGTGATCTTCAGACCCGCCGGCGGCGCTATGTAGGTAACGCCATTCGCATAGGGATTATTGGCTGCGGTGCAGACGACGCTGCCGCCGGCCGCACTGCCGCACTCATCATTGGCGAACGCGGGCTGCGCCGCTGCCACGATGGCAAGCGCGCCGAGGCCGGAACCGATGAGAAGCCTGGCTCTGGCGCGACAGGAAACAGTAATAGCGCGAACAGACCGATGCGAAACGATCATTTAACCGATCTCCTGACAAGCCCCCCGGCAGATTTGTGTCGCCATAAATGCAACCCGGATGCTATGCCACTCGTATGACTACCAGCGCATATCAATGTAACGGCTGCGGAATTTTCTGTCGGCCAAGAACACTGTGGTTCGCGGAGCCGTAACCTTGCTCGAAATTTTGGGACCAATTGTGCCGGATCACCGCCCCTCTGCGAACGATCGCGGCGTGGATATATCGTACCAGCTGATGGTTGCGGTAACACAGGCTCCGACCGCGTTCGTGATCTGCGACCCGCGTTTCCGTCCCATCTTCGCCAATCACGCCGCGCGCCAGCTTGTCGGCCTGTCGGCGACCGACGCCTTGCCGGCGCATCGCCTTGGCAAGCTGGTCTCCGCCTGCCCCCGGGGTCGGGAGGTGATCCGCGCTGCGCTGGCCGCGAACGGGCATTGGCAGGGTCGTCTACGGCTCCGCCTGCCAACGGTTTCAACCGAAGGGGTCGATGTTCATGCCACCCTCTCCTGCTTCGGTGCGGCTGAGACGCAGGCTGGCATCCTGATCAGCGCCACTATTCCTGACACCATGCCCGCGCGGGACGAGGATCTCATCCGTAGAAGCCAGCGGCTCAGCGAACGCGAACGCGACGTGGTTCTCGGCCTTTTGCAGGGTGGGTCGAACAAATCGGTCGGGCTCATGTTGAAGCTCAGCCCCCGCACGGTAGAATTTCATCGTGCGAAACTGATGCGGCGGTTCGGGGCCAAATCGCTGATGGGGCTGCGTGCCGCGATCCTGCTCGATGCCGCGCCCCCCGCCAGCGACAAGCGCTGACTGGCTGCAGAGTTCGCATAGGCGGCCGCCACATGTTCGTCTCCTTGCGCGGGGGCCGTTTATTTCCGGATCACACCCGCATCGATGATATGGTCGATCATCGCGTCGTCCACTTGCACCTGCCCGTCGAGCATCAGCATCGCCAGCCCGTGCGCAATCGCCCAGGCCTGGAGCGCAACCACCTGGGGATCGCCCCCCACCTCTTTCGCCAGCGCGGTGGCATTGGCGCGCAGGAATGCGAACGCGTCGTCCTCGGGCTGGCCAGCCAACAAATCCCCTTTTCCGGAATTGGCGAAGACGAGCCGAAACAGGGCCGGGTTGGCGAGCGCGAACCGGACATAAGCAGCTCCGGTCGCGCTGAACCCGGCAACCCCGCCGCCTGCCGCCTCCGATGCGGCCCGCTGCGCCACCGCCAGCCGCGCCAGCCCCTCGGCTGCCAGCGCGACCATCAGCGCCCGCTTGTCGGGGAAGTGGCGGTAAATCGCGGTCGGACTCACCCCCACTGACCGGGCAACCTCGCGCAAACCAAGGTCGTCCGCCGCGCGCGTCTCCAGCAAGGTCAGCCCAGCCTCGATCAGCGCAGCGCGCAGATCGCCGTGATGATAGCTTTTTTTCTCGAGCGCGGATTCGGATGTTGACACTGTTACCATCGAGTCGTATGTGAACATCGTCAACTTAGAGCTGGAGGCCGAAATGGCAAGCGTGATCGAGACCGCTATCCGCAGCACGGTGATGAAGGGCATCGAAGTCGTCGCCGATTTCAACCGCCAGCGCATGCCCCATGATGTCGAGCACCCCTTTCTCACCGGCATCCATAAGCCGATGACCGAGGAACTGACGCTCGAGGATCTGCCCGTCACCGGCACAATCCCCGCTGCGCTTGACGGCCGCTATCTCCGCATCGGCCCCAACCCGGTCGCACCCGACCCCGCCGGCTATCACTGGTTCACTGGCGACGGCATGGTCCACGGCGTGGCGGTAAAGGACGGCAAGGCGCTCTGGTATCGCAACCGCTGGATCCGCTCGAACGAGGTCGGCAAGGCGCGCGGCCAGGCGCCTGCCCCCGGGCCGCGTCATGGCAGCTTCGACACCGTCAACACCAATGTCATTGGCCTCGCCGGCCGCACCTTCGCGCTGGTCGAGGCCGGCAGCTATCCGGTCGAGCTTTCCGACACGCTCGACGAGCAGACCTATAATCCCTTCGACGATACGCTGGTCGGCAGCTTCACCGCTCATCCCCATCTCGACCCGCTGACCGGCGAACACCACGCCATCGCCTATGAAGCGACCGACCCCGACACCGTCCGTCACGTGGTCCTGTCACAAGAGGGGCTGGTGGTGCGCGAGGAGCCGATCGCGGTGAAGCATGGCCCTTCGATCCACGATTGTGCGATCACCCCGCGCTATGTGCTGGTGCTCGACCTGCCCGTCACCTTCTCGATGAAGGCACTGATCGGCGGCCACAGCTTCCCTTATCGCTGGAACGCAGATCATCAGCCGCGGATCGGGCTGCTCCCGCGCACGGCAAAAGGCAGCGAGACGATCTGGATCAATGTCGATCCCTGCTACATCTTCCATGTCGCCAACGCGTTCGACCTCCCCGACGGCCGCGTGGTGATGGACGCTGTCGTCTATGACACCATGTTCGCCGAGAGCCTGTCCGGCCCCGACGCGTCGTCGCGCGGGCTGGAGCGCTGGACGATCGATCCGGCGACCGGCGCCGTCGATCGCCGCACGATCGACCCCACGCCGCAGGAATTCCCCCGCCCGGACGAGCGCCGCTTCGGCCAACCTTATCGCTATGCCTATGCGATGGGACTGCCCGTCCACAGCCACGCCTTTATCGGCGAGACCTTCCTGCTCAAGCATGATCTCGAGACCGGCGGGCGCGAGGTGCATCAATTCGGCGAAGGACATTATCCCGGCGAGTTCGTGTTCGTGCCCGCATCGGCGGATGCGGCGGAGGATGAGGGCTGGCTGATCGGGCTGGTGGTCGATCTACCCAACGAGACGACTGACCTCGTGATCCTCGACGCGCAGGCCTTCGCTGGCGATCCCGTGGCCACCATCCGCATCCCTCACCGCGTGCCGCCTGGCTTCCACGGCAACTGGGTCGCAGCCTGATCGTCACCCCCGGCGAAAGCCGGGGGAGAGCAAGGGTTTCGCGAAAGCTGCCCCGCTTGCTTGGATTTAGTCCATCCGGGACCGAAGGGCACTCACCTCGATTCAAATATAGCCGCCGATCATGCAGGGTGGAATCGGACAGGGTGCTCCTCGGGCGCTCCATCCCGCTCTTTCTCAGCTTGAAGAATGCACTCTGATTGGCGCTGGCTGTTGTTCGCGGAACAGCCAGTCCGCTGGCTGTTATGCTGGCTGTTAGCTGGCTGTTAGCTGGCTGTTATTCGATAACAGCCAGACTGGTCATAAGCTGTTGGAATAGCGCAACAAATCTTCGCTAAAACTCCAACATAACAGCCAGCAAAAAAATTCACGTCGGAACAGCCAGAAACAGCCAGCACATCCCCTCTTTATTGGCCCCGACTCGCCCCTCGAAAGAGCTACGCTGCCCGCTCGACACACCTCGAAACTTTTCCTTGATTGCGCAAAGAGCCGATTTCCCGCAAGGAAACCGCCCTCACTCACCATTGGACTCGATGATCATGGCCGCCAAATGGGCCCCGGACAGCTGGACTCAAGCGGAAGCCCGCCAGCTTCCCAAATATCCGGACACCGCCGCGCTTGACGCCGCAACGGATACGCTCGCCAGCTTCCCCCCGCTCGTCTTTGCCGGCGAAGCGCGCAATCTTACCGCCGATCTGGCCAAGGTCGTCGAGGGCAAGGCCTTCCTGCTCCAGGGCGGCGATTGCGCCGAGAGCTTTGCTGAGCATAGCGCCAACAATATCCGCGACACCTTCCGCGTCATCCTGCAGATGGCGGTCGTGCTGACCTACGCGTCGAAGCTGCCGGTCGTGAAGCTCGGGCGCATGGCCGGCCAGTTCGCCAAGCCGCGCTCAGCCGATACCGAGGTTCAGGGCGGCGTCGAGCTCCCCGCTTATCGCGGCGATATCGTCAACGATATCGATTTCACCGCGGCTGGTCGCGCGCCAGATCCGCAGCGGATGATCCGCGCGTACAGCCAGTCGGCGGCGACGCTCAACCTGCTGCGCGCCTTTGCCAGCGGCGGTTACGCCAACCTCGCCCAGGTCCATCGCTGGACCCATGATTATATGGGCCGCAGCCCCTGGGCGAAGAAATATGCCGAGACAGCCGACCGGATCGGCGAGGCGCTCGAATTCATGGCCGCGTGCGGGATCAGCCCCGAGACCGTGCCACAGCTGGGCCAGACCAATTTTTACACCAGCCATGAGGCGCTGCTGCTCCGCTACGAGGAGGCGCTGACCCGGCAGGATTCACTGACCGGCGACTGGTACGACACCAGCGCGCATTTCCTGTGGATCGGCGATCGCACGCGCTTCGAGGGATCGGCGCATGTCGAGTTCCTGCGCGGTATCGGCAACCCGATCGGCATGAAATGCGGGCCGAGCCTCGAGCCCGATGCGCTGCTGCGCATGCTCGACACGCTCAACCCGGCACGCCAGCCCGGCCGGATGACGCTGATCACCCGCTACGGCCATGACAAGATCGAAGCGGGCCTGCCCAAGCTCGTTCGCGCGGTGTTGCGCGAGGGCCATCCGGTCGTGTGGAGCTGCGATCCGATGCACGGCAACGTCATCAAGGCCGCCAATGGCTACAAGACGCGGCCGTTCGACCGCATCCTGGCCGAGGTGCGCGGGTTCTTCGCCGTGCACCGTGCAGAGGGTTCGATCGCGGGTGGCATCCATGCCGAGATGACCGGACAGAATGTGACCGAATGCACCGGGGGTGCGGTCGACGTGACCGAGCAGTCGCTGGCCGATCGCTACCACACGCATTGCGATCCGCGGTTGAATGCGGGGCAGAGCCTGGAAATGGCGTTCCTGCTGGCCGAGATGCTCAATGTCGAGATGGCGGAGCGGCGGCGGGCGGCTGCGTAGCAGCCCCCCGGGGACGGCTTCAGTCCGGGTCTGCTACAACCGGGCGGGATTTTCTGTCGTCGTTGAACGCCGGCGGGGAAGATAGGAGTCCTGCCCGGCAAGGCGGGCATCCTGCCCGGCGATCCGCCCGACGGCGTTCAATTCGGCGACGCTCGCCACCATCTCCTGGGCAATGGGGTGGAGGAAGCGCAGTCCCGCAACCTGGTTCATCGACCACTTGACCACACCGCGCTGCTCGAGCCCGTTTTCAAGCACCACCTTGATCCGTGTCCCGGGCTCAAGGGTTCCGCTGTACGCGATCTTCATTCCGTTCCGCGAAATGTCGAGCGCGCGAATGGGTTGAATACCGTCGGGCGTCGCCGCAGTGCCGACCAGGCCGATCACCAGCCGCGGAGGCCGATGCGTGCGCGAGCCTTTCTCGCCCAGCGCCTCAAGCACGCTCGCGCTGTCGATGGGGTCGCTGAAATGGAGCCCGACATGGCCGGCATCCACCCAGATGATTTCGGCCGTCAGGGTGATCGCGTCGGACAAGGTGACGGCGATCTGCTCGCCAACGGCCACATCGAGGCCGGTTACCACCATCATGCCCTGGTCGGAGATATTCTTGACCCGACAAAGCCCCTCATCGGATTCGGTGGCGGCGGCGGCGAACAGGAAGACGGTGCAAAGACGCGTCTTGTTCCGGTGATCATCGCTTGGGCCGTCACCCGCGCCAAACTCTTCGCTAAAGGCGCTGGCGGTCTTCCGAGACGAGGCTTTCATGGCAACTCCCAAGCCAGTAATGTGCGCCAATCGGGCAGTTCGGCCAATGCGGGGTATGTACCTAGGTAATAATACGGAGGGCTGCTTGCGGCGCACCGGAAGCCGAACACAGAGCCTTGTTGCGCGGGCCAGCCGCCCGTGACATGCTATATCCTATAGGGTTTCGAAGGCCCATTGATAGGAGAAGCCGCAATGAAGCGCACCATGTTGCTCGCCACCATTGCGGCGCTGATCCCGATATCCGCCCCAGCCCAGATCGCCGTCTCCGCCAATGACGGCAAACAGCTTCGCCCCGGCGAGGCGGCGACGACCCGCACACCGGATACCATCTCGGCCATCGACCTGCGTAGCCACGCGCCCAAGGTGATCGGCACGGTCCACGCGCCAGCGAGCATGATCGGTCCGCCCGCTTCGGTCGCGGTCGCGCGGGATGGCAGTTTCGCGCTGGTGACGGCGGCGCAGCGGCTGAATGCCGCGGGTGAACTCGAACTCAACGACACGCTTTCAGTGATCGACCTCCGCGATCCAAAAGCGCCCAGGCTCATCCAGACCATCCAGGCCGGGCCCGGTGCGAGCGGGGTCACGATCAACCGCGCCGGCACCCTCGCGCTTGTCGCCAGCACGGGTGACGATGTGATCTCGGTCTTCTCGATCTCCGGCAAGCATCTTACCGCTGAAGGCAAGGTCCAGCTCCCGGCCAAAAGCCGCCCGACCGATGTCGATTTCGCGCCCTCGGGCAAGACAGCGCTCGCGGTCGCGCAAGGCTCGGGCCAGCTCATCGGGCTTTCGGTTGCCGGCAAGGCCGTGACGATCGACGGCAGCGTAAAGACTGGCGTGCAGCCTTATGGCGTCGCCTACAGCCCGGACGGACGCTTTGCCTACAACACCAATCTCGGCGGGCGCGAGCAACCGGCTGATGCGCTGAAGACGACTGGGCCACGCATCGGCACGGTCACTGCCGTCGACCTCAAGACTCAAGCCGTCACGGCTATCGATGTCGGCCTCACCCCCGAGCATCTCACGCTATCGGCCGACGGGAAATATATGGCTGTGGTGATCGCCAACGGCTCGGCCGCAGCGCCTGGGTCGCCTGGTTATAGTGAATTCGGCCTGCTCAAGCTCTATAGCGTCAAGGGCACGACGCTTACCCCGGTTGCGGAGGCGCATAGCGGCGGCTGGTGCCAGGGCGCGATCTTCAGCAGCGATGCAAAGACAGTGCTGCTCCAATGCGCGATGCCGCGCGACATCGAGGTCTATCGCTTCGACGGCAAGGCCCTGACCCGCGACGAGGCGGCAACGCTTAAGCTCGACAGCCGACCCGGCGCGATAGCGACCGCGACAAGCCGTTAGGGACGTGGCAGGATGCGTGCGTGACACCGGCCTGCATCGATGATTTCCGCCTCCTGGCGAAGGCACGGCTGCCGTCGTTCCTGTTCGACTATATCGATGGCGGTTCCTATTCGGAATCGACGATGCGGGCCAATGTGGCGGATCTGCAGCGGCTGAAGCTCCGCCAGCAGGTGATGCGCAACGTATCGCAGATTGACCTTTCCACTACCCTGTTCGGTCGCCCCGCCGCTCTGCCAGTCGCGCTCGCACCGATCGGACTTGCGGGCATGTACGCCAGGCGCGGGGAGGTTCAGGCGGCGCGCGCCGCAGAGAGCGCCGGCGTCCCTTTCATTCTCTCGGCCTCATCCTGTTGCGGCATGGAGGAAGTCGCGTCGGGGGTGACCCAGCCCCTCCTGTTCCAGCTCTATATGATCCGCGATCGCGGCTTCCTGAAGGAGATGCTCGCGCGGATCACCGCGCTCGGGGTGGAGACGCTGGTGCTGACGGTCGACCTGATCGTCCACAGCGCGCGCTACCGCGACGTGCGTTCGAGCCTCACCGGCTCGCAGGGAATGGGCGCGCGTCTTCGCCGTTTCGGCCAGATCGTCAGCCATCCCGGCTGGGCATGGGACGTGGGCCTGCGCKGGGGCCCGCACACGCTGGGCAATTTCGCGCCCTTGATGCCCGACGGTGCCGGGCTCGCCCAATTCACCCGCTGGGTCTCGCGCAACTTCGATCCCTCGATAACCTGGGCCGATCTCGACTGGATCCGCCAGCATTGGAGCGGCCAGCTGGCAATCAAGGGCGTGCTCGATCCCGCGGATGCGGTCGCGGCCTGTGACGCGGGCGCCTCGGCGATCATCGTCTCGAATCATGGCGGTCGCCAACTCGACGGGGCGCCCTCCACCATCGCGGCGCTGCCAGGGGTGGTGAAAGCGGTCGCGGGCCGCACAGACGTGTTGATGGACGGCGGCATCCGCTCAGGGATCGACGTCCTCCGGGCAATGGCGCTTGGCGCGAAAGGCGTGTTGCTCGGCCGCGCATGGGCCTATGCACTCGCGGCCCAGGGCGGCGCCGGCGTAGCGCGGATGCTCGATCTGCTGCACCACGAAATGGCCGTGGCGATGGCGTTGACCGGGCAGACCGACGTCAAACGGCTCGATCCGGAAATGCTGCTGGCCAGCATATAGATGCCAATAACGGCGCCCGTTTCAACACTCTATCTTGACGGTGAGGCGCCCTCACCGTAGATGCGCCGCTTCGCTCGCACGGCCCCTTCGTCTAGCGGTTAGGACGTCGCCCTCTCACGGCGAAAACACGAGTTCGATTCTCGTAGGGGTCACCAGCGTTTTCCATGACCTTACCAGCATGAGCTTCAGCGCGGGTGGCAAGCAGCTGCGCGTGTTTTCGGCACCCGTCAACTGAACGACACCTACGTGCGGGGGATCTCTATCTGGCCAATGAGGGAGTGTCCCGGCCGGCAAGCGTCACGCTCGCAGGAACGAGCCCGGGCGCGTGCATGGTCAAGGTCGCCTTTGCGGAACCACTTCCCAATCTCACGATCGCCTGGGCGTGACCATTAAACAGTCGCCTGTGCCAGGCCGCGGCAGGTGTGACGATCTGGAGATACGCGACATTGTTGCCGTGGTCGCCCAAAGCCTGGAGCGTGCCAAGCGCCTGTTCACCCTCCGGCACCACCAGAACGACCTCCGGAACACCATCGTCCTTGATCTTGACGGACCAACCCTCTCCATCCTTCCGCGCCTGGTCGGTCAGGTCGATGCCGTTCACGAACAGGCGCTGCCGACTTGCAAGAAGGGGGACAAACAAGATGCGTTGCGCGCCMGGCGTCAGCGATGCGGCATCGAGACGGCCCCGAAGCGCAAAGGTCTGCGGCGTCTTTGGGCCGGTGCCCGGCGGATACCAACGGAACGGATCGCGCCATGTGAGCTTCTCGACCTCCGGCATGGTCGACTGGTTCGGCGACACGTCGGCCATTTCCCAATTCCGAAAGCGGAGCACCGCAACGTCTGGGATGAACCGATCGGCTTCATGGCTGCCGGGATCGCCGTTGCCGACACCCATGATCTCCGCATCGCCCTCAACCGTGAAACTGACATCGTCCTGCGCCACGGGCACGATCCTGCCCTTAGGGTCACGCGCTGTCACATTTACGACCGCTATCCTGCCTCGGCCGTAAAGACCGGCAGGATATTCCACCGATTGTGAAAGGCTCCGGGGCAGACCCGCAGTCTCCACCGCGTCGCGCGCGACCGGCTTGCCCCTGCGATAGCTCACCGCCTCGACCTTGCCTGGCACATAAGGAACCAGCCATTCGGCATGGCCATTGGCCGGGATCGCCTTTCGACCCTGGCTGCGCCCATTCACGATCAACTCGGCCTCGTCGCCATTGGCATAGACCCAAAGAGGTATCGGCGTGCCTTCGCGCCCGCTCCAGGTCCAGTGACCGACGATATGCGCCATCGGCGTGTCGCTCCACTGGCTCTTGAGATACCAACCGCTGTCCTTGAACGCACCTGTGGTGTCGAGCATGCCGAACTGCGAGCTGATCGCCGGCCAGCCGAACGGCGTCGTCTCGCCGCGATAGTCGAAGCCGGTCCAGACGAACATGCCGGCCATCCATGGACGTTCGGCCACTGCCTGCCAGCCTTGCTGGATGCTGCTCGACTCGGTGGGCCGCTGCGGGCGGTCGAAGGCCGCCAGATGGACTGCATCGCGATCATCGAAATAGATGCCGCGCGTGGCGGTCGTCGCGCCTTCCTCGGTCATTGCGATCGGCGTTTCGGGACGCGCGCGGTGATAGGCGTCGGCATCGTGCTGCGAGCGGTAGTTGAAGCCCGCAACCTCGGTCACGGTAGCATTGCCGCTCTTGTCATTATTGGAGGTAGCCACCGTCGCCGGCCGCGTAGGATCGAGCTCGCGGACGCGCGCCTGCATCAGCCGGGTCAGCCGTGCGCCGATCTCCCTGCCCTCTATCGCCCATTCCTCATTGCCCACCGACCAGAGAATGACGGAAGGGTGATTGCGATCGCGCAGCACCATGCGATCGAGCTGGTCCCGCAATTCGGGTGTGGTGCCCATCATACGGTGCTCGTCGATCACCAGCATGCCCAGCCGGTCCGCCGCGTCGAGCAACTCGGGCGTCGGCGGGTTGTGTGACGCGCGATAGGCATTGCTGCCCATCGCCTTGAGCCGTTCAAGCCGATAGACCTGAATCTCGTCGGGCAACGCCACACCAAGACCAGCATGGTCCTGATGATTGTTGGTGCCCTTGAGCTTGATGTTCCGGCCGTTGAGCCAGAAGCCGCTGTTCGCATCCCAGCGGATCGTGCGCACGCCGAAGTTGGTGACGTAGCGATCGCGGATCGCCCCGCCTTCGCGCACTGTGGTGACGAGACGATGCAGCACCGGTGTCTCGATCGACCAGAGTTCCGCATTGGCGAGGGGTATCGTCGCAACGGTCTCCAGGCTAGTGCCCTGTGCCACGCGTTGCTCGGGGAGTGTGACAAGGGCCAGCCGCTTGCCCTGGGGCGAGAGAATCTCCTGCTCAACGGTGAAGCGGCGGTCACGGACATCTTCGTTGGCAATCGTCGCACGTGCCGTGATCTCGGCATCACGGCCTTTCACCTCGCTTGTGACGAAGCTGCCCCAATGCGCCACATGCAGCGGATCGGTCTTGGTGAGCCAGACGTGGCGGTAGATCCCCGCGCCCTCGTAGAACCAGCCCTCGAAGGTCGACGCATCGACCCGCACGACCAGCTCGTTCGTGCCATCATAGTCGAGATAGTCGGTCAGATCGTAGCGGAAGCTCGAATAGCCGCTATGCTCCTGGCCGATATAATGGCCGTTGAGCCACACGGTGGCGTTGCGGAATACGCCATCGAACTCAACCGCGACGCGCTTGCCGCGATCAGCCTTCGAAATCGTCAGGGATTTGCGATACCAGCCGATATCATGCTCGGGAAAGCCCGGCCCGATACTGCGCGACCCGTGTGCGGTGTGAGCGCGCGAATCGAACGGCACCTCCACGCCCCAATCGTGCGGCAGATCGATCCGACGCCAGGCACGATCATCGAACTTCGGGCTTGCCGGGCCGTCGCCATAACCGGCCTTGGCGAAAAAGAAATCGGCCGTGCCATGTCCGAAATCGCGCGCCGGATCGGTGGCATGACCAAGCGCGAAACGCCAATCGGCGTCGATGTTGATCCGTTCCCGTGGCGCTGGCGCCGCCACGGGTGCGGCGCTGCGATCCGTATCGGGCTCAGCCCGAGCGGGAGCGCAGCAGTAGAACGCCGCGAGGGCGAAAAGGAGCGCGCGTGCGGTGATCATGGATTGAGCCTTATCATAACAAGGAGCGCACTGCGCGCCATCGGTCAGAGGGCGGCCAGCAGCGAACACAGCGGCGACCGAAGGCGGGTACCGGTTTTCACCCCTTCCGTGACGAACCGTGCGTAACGCTGCGCGGCCCTGTCGTAGCGCGGCCACGTCGGCAGGCCTGTGGTGTTGGGATCGCCGGTCCGCGCGAAGTTGAGCCAATAGGGCCGCAACGACAGGCCCGCGGCAAAGCGCTTCTCCCCAAGCACAAAGGCGATTTCGGCACCGTGGCTGGTGCGCCCGCCATCGACTCCGATATCGAATTCGTAGCGCCAGACCGGCGCGCCACGAGCGGCAAGCAGGTCGGCGAGCCGCCCAGAGGGGCAGCGAAACAGCCGGTCCGTTTCATATTCCAGCTCGACATGACCGAGGCGAGGATCATCCTGCCTGTGCGGGTCATCGAGGCGGTAAAGCGCCCGCGCCCGCATGGCGCGATCGCCGAACGTGGCGCGCAACGCCTCATCCCAGCGCAGCTCACCTGGCCCGGGGCCAAATTCCGCGCGGTTGCTGCCTATGATCACGGGTATGGGCGGCGCCTTGGCGAGGAGCGACGGCAGCGGCTCCGGCAGCACGGCGCCATCGATCGTGGTGCGCAGCCAGAGATAGTCGTTGGTACGCAGCGTCGTGTCGGCAAGGCGGAGATCGGCAGCCAGCAGTTCGGCCACTGAGCGTGTCCGCAGAACCGAAAGTGAGCCGCCGGACGCAAGCAGGATGTCCGCCTGGTCACCGAGCGCGAGCGCGTCCTTGAGCGGCCGGGACGGCATGCCGAATCCCGGCGTGCCGCTCTCCATGATCGCATGCGCGAACAGGCCGCGCGCGTCGGGCGCGGCGAGCATCAGCGAAACGTCCTGAGACCCGGCTGACTCGCCGAAGATGGTTATCTTGTCCGGATCGCCGCCAAAGCGGGCGATGTTCGCCCTGACCCAGCGAAGCGCCGCGATCTGGTCCATCAGCCCATAATTGCCCGCGTGCCCGGCGGCTTCCAGGGCGCCGCCACGATGCGCGAGAAAGCCGAGGATGCCCAGCCGGTACTGGATTGCGACGAGCACCACGCCGCCCGACACGATCGAGGAGGTGACGGTTCCGCGTGCCGAGCCGGCGCGGTTCGAGCCGCCGTGAATCCACACCATCACCGGATGCTTGCCGCGAAGTGCTGGAGTCGCGACGTCGAGCGTCAGGCAGTCCTCTGACCCGTGCACATGGTCAGCATGATTCCAGCCATAGTCATTCTGTGGGCAGGCCGGCGCGTCGGGATTGTCCGGTCGGGTACCCTGCCACGCGATCACCGGCCGGGGCGCCCGCCAACGGCGATCCGCCAGCGGCGGCGCGGCAAAGGGGATACCGCGAAACAGCAACGGCGTTCCTAGCCCCGCGCTGCTGCCCGAGATTTCGCCTCCAGTCACCGCAACGCGCGGACCAGCTTCCGCTGGCGCGGCGAGCAACGCAAGTGCTGCGAGAATCATCGCACTGGTGCCGGATCGACATTCCAGCCCCGGACCATGAACGACGGCGCGCTGGTGATCGTCGCCGGGTACCGCACTTCGATCCTCCGGCGCTCGCCCGGCAGCAATGCGACGTAATTATCGCTGTAAAAGGCAGGCAGGATTCGTTCGCCGGCCGCGTTCTGCAGCGTCAGCTTGACGTTGAGCGCCGCAACCGTCCCCGGGTTGCTCAGCACCACGCCCACCGTCTTGTCCTTGCCATCCGTCACACCCGGCTCGACAGAGGCGTCGAGTACAACCTTCTGCAGGTCATTGAGAGCGCGGTAAGCCGCCGCGTCGCGACCACGCCAGTAGAAATTCTCCGACACCGGCGCGCCCGCGCCGTCGAACAGTTTGAGCGAAACCAGCACCACGCCATTGCCATTGAACAGAGCGTCCAGCGGCACGGGGGCAAGCGCGGTGGCGCGGTTGGCGAGCGCATCGACGGCATCGTCGCGCGTGAACAGCACGCGATTGTCGAGGCTGACAACGCGGGTGACCGCGCGCATTCCCTTGCGGTCCTCGCGGGTGGTGTTGAGCACGACCAGCTCGTTGCCGGGCAGGTTGAGCTGGACGTGGAGCGGCTCGGTCGCTTTCTTCGCGCCATAATATGCTGCGTGCGTGTCATAGTCCCAGCTGTAGATCTGCCACGCGTTGGACGACCAGGACGGGTGAGTCATCCACAGCAGCCGGCCCGTATTCTTGGTCCACAGATGCCCGAGGAACCCCTCATACATCGCCTTGTGCGTCTCGAGGTTCATCATCTGCGCCTTGCGCTCGAAATCCTCCAGACTGGTCGCCGGACCGAACATCGTCTCCAGCGCCTGCATGAACGTCTTCGTGTCGCCGTTCCCGGCGAAATGCCAGTCATGATAGGCGAGGGTATCGCTGAGCGGCCAACGATCGGCCTGCGGCACATAGGACCGGATCGATTCGAGCGTGGAGAGCGAAGGCGTCCCGGTCTCGACCGAAAAGCCGGTCGCGAGATCAGTGAAATAGCCGACCGGAGGGCGATAATTATAGGGCCCCGAACCCTGCAGGTTCACCACATTGGAGCTGCCGGTATACCAGCGCGTTCCGTCGAGCTGACTGACCGCATCATCCAGCCCCTCGTTCAGCATCGGATAGGGCACGCCCTCATTGCGACCGAACCACAGGACGATCGAGGGGTGGTTGCGATAGCGCGCGATCGTGTCGCGGGCATTGGCGAGGAACAGCTGCGGATCCTGCGGCTCGACCTGAAAATTCTGGGTGGATTGCCAGAAATCGTTGAGCACCATCAGGCCATATTCATCGGCGAGATCGTAGAATTGCGGCTCGGTATTGGTGCCCATCCAGTTGCGCACCACGTTCATGTGCGCTTCCTTCTCAAGCCGGAAATAGGGCTCGAGCCGGTCGCGATCGATGCGTTTCATCGCATCGTCCATGCCCCAGCTGCCGCCCCGCGCCGCGATCCTGACGCCGTTGACCCGGATCGCGAGATGCGGCTCGGGAATGGCCTCGTCAATCGCGGTGACCGCTGGCGACCGTTCGCCCGCGAGGGTCAGAGACTCGGCGAAGCCGCGAGGGCTTTCCTTGATCGCTTCGTGGCCGACCGCGATGAGCTTCTCGCCCTTCAGGCCGCCATCGGTGGTCTGGACGTTGACCCGGCGCAGAGCACCCTTGCTGTCGAAGAGCGAGAGGTCATAGCTTATTTCGCGAATGCCGAAGCGCACCGTCTTCGCGTCCGAGGGCCGGCCGCCAGCGACGACCGTGAACCGCATGTCGTGCAGCGCCTGCTCGCCATAGCCGTTCGGCCACCACAGCCTGGGATTTTGCACAGTGACCGGGTCGAACGATATGGTGGTCACCCCGGGGGCGACCGTAACGACCTTCTCGAGCCTGTATGTGTCGAAGCTGGCCTGCACCGTCACCTGGACGGGAGACGGCCCGATATTCTCCACCGGTACGGAGACATGCACGTCCGCGCTGTCGATGCGCGGCAGCGGCAGGTCAGTGACGATATGCGGATCCAGAAGGCGGATCGGCCCATGCGCCTCGAGCTCCACCGGCAGCCAGATTCCGGTGTTGCGATCCCGAATCCCCGGAATCCAGTCCCAACCTTCGGTAGCCACAAAGGTCGGCCCGTCGATCGCGAGCTGGCCGCCATTTTCACCCACCCCGCCCTTGATCGATTGCTCATGCGGGATTCCCGGGTGCGGTGGCGGAGAAACGCGGACGGCGACCACATTCGGACCGGCGACCGGCACGATATCGAAGCGGCCGCGGATGAACGCCCCGGTGGTATTGCCGAGCTTCGTACCGTTTACCCATATCTCGGACGCATAGTTGATCCCGTTGAAGACAAGGGTGAGCGTGCGCCCCGCGGCTTCGGATGGAACGTCGAAGCTGGTACGGTACCACCAGTCCTGTCGCGCCAGGCGCTCGGGAATCGCCATGTTGTTGAGGCCATAATAGGGATCGGGATAGACACCTCGATCGACAAGCGTCGTCAGCACAGTGCCCGGCACCGTCGCTACGCGCCAGCCGCTCGCATCGTAATCGGGTCGCGACAGCGCCGCCCCGCCTCGCGTGACGTCCGGCGCGCCTGCGAGCCGCCAGCCATTAACCTGCCAGCGCCCGGGCTCGATCGGCTGGAGCACCGGTATCGGCTTAACCGGAATGGCGCGGGGGGACGTGCCCGGCCCCTTTGCCTGCGGCAGGGTCCAGGGATCCTGCTGGCGCCACATGCCGGTGTTCGCATGCTTTTGCCATTCCCATCCAACGCCGACCCGCCACATCTGGACGAGATCGAAGTTCGGTGGCTTGTGGGCAGCTGCGCGGACGTCTTCGCCGGACCAGGCGGCGTCATCGATTGCAGCGTATACGAGCGATCCGCCGAAATGAGGCGCTCCCGCAAGCGCGGGCGCGATGCTTATGCGCGGCCTCACCGCTGTCGAACGCTCCATCGCTATCGGTTTGCCGCGAAGCTGGCCGTCCACGTACAGCCTGAGCACTGACCCGTCATAGACAGCGGTGACATGGGTCCACCGGTTGCGCGCGAGCGCTCTGGTGTCGGTGAACCGGTGCGAACCGTCCACCAGCTCAAGCTTTCCGTCATTCAGCGCGAGGGCACGGTACTGTGCAGCGATGTCGCCGAGCGCGACCAGGAGCACCCGCCCGGATTGTATCGCGTCGGTTCGCACCCATGTCGACACTGTATAGGGCGCACCGGCCTGCACCAGCGCATCGGCGCCGCTGATCTCGCGTTCGATTCCGATACCGCCCTGCAGGAAGGCGGCGTTGAAGGGACCGGCTTTGTCCGGGATCCTCGCCATCGCTGGAAACATCGGGGCGGCGGCCAGCAATAGCCCCAGTACGAGCCTGCGCATTTCGTCTCTCCCCGGGGGGCGCATACCTTGATGGTCCGTCGCCATGTCGGGCGAGAAAAGCAGCACACGAAAATAAATACAACAAATTTATGAATTGGTCGGGCGCGGATGTGGAGCGTGCCGCGGACGCCTGGGCTTGCAACGCGACGCGCGCCCGACCAAGAGTTCGCGCCAGGCAAAACCACTTGCCCAAACCGGAGCTGGGACAGTGCCAGAATGACGACCATGCCGCCGGGCCCGAACCCATGAACCGACCGGCTGGACCGATCCGGCTGTCCGGCACCAACCTGGAACGTGCAGCCGATCACAATCAGCGGGTGACCCTGCATGCGATCCGCGTGACCGGTTCATTGACCCGCATCGATCTCGCGAACATCACGGGGCTGACGCCGCCGGCGATCGCGAACATCACCAAACGCCTGCTCGCTGACGGATTGATTGCCGAAGCAGGTCGCCGGAGGGGCGGCCGCGGCCAGCCGCCGACCAAGCTCGTGATCAACGCGACTGCCTGCTACGCGGTGGGCATCAATGTCGACCGCGACCATATCACGGTGGTCATCGTCAATTTTCTCGGCGAGACTGTCGCCCGGATCAGCCGCGAGGTGGAGTTCGCGCTGCCGGCCGATGTGAAAGCATTCTATAAGAGCGAGATCGCGCGCCTCATCGAGATCGCGAAGATCGACCCCGAGCGGATCGTCGGCGTAGGCGTCGCGCGCCCTGACGATCTCGGCTCGGTCGATCTGTCCGATCGGCCCGACGCCTATGTCGAATGGAACAATGTCGACCTTGTCAGTCTGTTCGCGGATCCCCTCGGCCTTCCGGTGTTCGTCGAGAATGATGCCGCGGCGGCCGCCATGGGAGAGCTTCAACTGGGCCTTGGGCAGCAAGCCTCGAGCTTCTTCTACATTCTTATCTCATGGGGGCTCGGCGGTGGTCTCGTCATCGACGGCGCCTATTATCGCGGTGCCAATGGCAGAAGCGGCGAAATCGGTTTCCTGCCCGCCGATGCGGGCAAGAAAGCACGCGAACCCGTGCAGCGTCTGGTTTCGTTGTCTGGCTTGTCGATCTTGCTGCACGAGGAAGGCTATCAGGTCACTGACATGCTGCACGAGGTCGTAGACTCACGGTTGAGCGCGCTGATCAACCGCTGGATCGACGGCGCTGTCGAGCAGCTGGTCGAGCCCCTTATCTCGATCAACTGCCTGATAAACCCGGCAGCGGTCTTCATCGGCGGCAGGCTGCCGAAGACTTATGTGAACCGCATGGCCGAACAACTGAATCAGGTGCTGCGGGAGCGCGCGGTCAACGTACCCGCGCTGGCGCCGGTGCGACGTGCGATGCTTGCGGAGGATGCGCCTGCGGTCGGTGCGGCGATCCTGCCGTTCAGCCACTTCCTCCTTCCCAAGCCCAATGCGCTGTGGAAGCCCTCGACGACGGGGAGAACCGAGATGAGCATCTCGACAGGCAGCTAGCGCCATCAATCCACAACCGCTCTTCCCCCGTTGTAAAACCTTGGATCAGCCACCCCCGCCCGCCGTTAGCGCACGATAAGATAATCGCCGGAACGCCACCTTCCCATCACCAGCGGCGAACATACCGGGGCGCAGGCTGAGGAAGCCGTCCGCGACATTGTGGTTATAACCCGAAACCTCGAAGGATCGCTCCTTGGTCCAGCGCGCTCCGTCGGCGCTGTAGAAGAAGGTCGCGATATTCTCCTCGTTGCGGACGCGCAGATACAATCGCCGGGACGAGGTCGGGCCACCCGGCGGCCATCGTTCTTCCTGCCCGATCCGATAGGCGTGCAACCTACCCTCGCTGAGGCCAATGCCGCAGAACATCTTCTCGTTATAGAAAAGCAGCAGCCCGCCGTGAGCAGTGCCTTCGATCTCGACTTCGACCGTCACCTCATAGGATCGGTCACCCGCGACGAAGAGCAGCGGTGATGAATCGGCCGGGCCTGCCCCCTGCCCCGAAAGACGCAATGTGCCTGAACTCAACTGCGCCCGATCCGAATCCGGTCGCGGAGAGTAAAAGGCGAGCTTGGTCGTGAGGGCGTCCGCTCCGAAGCCCGACAGGGCGACACCATGCGCTCCCGACGGCGCGCCCTTCGGCTTGACCAACGACTGCGACAGATCGCCGCCGAGCGCGCGCGGCCATCCATCGGCCGTCCATTCGATTGGCTCGAGCAACATCTGGCGGCCGAGCGTGCGGAAGCCGTTCTCATAGCCGTGATAGACAAGCCACCAGTCCCCCGCCGGCCCCTGAACCGGCGTGGCATGTCCGCGCGACCACCAGGGTTCATGGGCGCTCCTTGTGCGGACGATGGGGTTCTGCGGGCAATTCTCCCAGGGACCGTGGATCGACCGCGAGCGCGCGACCACCACCATGTGGCTGGTGGGCGGCCCCGCCGTGCCGCCCTGCCCCGAGAACATGTAGAACCAGCCGTCCTTGTGGAGGAGCTTCGGGCCTTCGAGCGCGAAGCCTTCAATGATCCAGTCCTCCGGGATCGGCCAGCCATTATAGACATGCTCCACCGAACCCGTGGCTGACAGTCCGTCATCGCTGAGGCGGACGCGGCTGCCGCCGTTGAAGAACAGGTAGCGCTTGCCGTCCTCTCCCACGATGTGGCCGGGATCGATATGGCCATCGAGCTTCATGTCGATCGGGTCGCTCCACGGACCGCGCATGCTGTCCGCGTGAATCACCCAGGTCTTGAGCGGCCGGCTCGAGTCCGCCGGATCGAGCGCCGGTACATAGATGAAGTAGCGACCGTCATGCTTCGCGATGTCGAGCGCCCAGACTATACCGATATTCTTCGTCAGCGCAGCCGCGAGCGGGGTCCAGTTGACCAGGTCGCGCGAATGCCAGATCGGAACCCCCGGATAATAAGAGAAGGACGAGAAGGTGGCGTAATAGTCCTCGCCATCCTTCAGCACGTTGGGATCCGGGTGATCGCCGGCGATCACCGGGTTGAGATAGCGCCCATTGCCGAGATCCGCCTTGCGTTGCCCTTCGATTCCGGTCGCCCACGCCACCTCCCGACTTCCGCAAGCGCCTGCTATTGCGGGACGCGAGCGGCTCTCCGTGCGAGCGGGCAATGCAAGCGCGCCGGCCGAAGCCAGCGCCAAGCCCAGAGTTTGGCGTCGTGTGGCGTCCATTCGAGTAGTTCCTTCTTGCAGCGGATCGCCCCTGATCAGCGATAGCGGCCCATCGTCACCTTCAGCACCTGCGGCCTGTCGATAAGGTTCAAGCCATAGTCGGTCTGGTCGCCGTTCCAGACCCGCTGCACAATCCAGCGGCCATTCTCCAAACGACCTTCCTCAGCGCGGAGCATCATCGCGTTCGGTGCCGTGCCAGGCGCCGGATCGATCGAAAAGCGGACATGGTCCCCCATGATCAGGAACTCGTTCGCTGAGAGCTGCGCGACGGCGATGCCGCCGACCGGCTCTTTGGCCCAGGGCGGCGCATCGTCCTTGGGCGAGTTTCTTTGCCTGGAGCCGAACTGCCACTCGCCCCAGGAGGCATTGATCATCCAGTCGCCCATTCGTGTCGACCGCGGAGTCCCGTCATCGGGCTTGGCCACGCCCCATGTCGGCTTTTCGAAAGCGATCCGCGCCCAATCGCGCATCATCGATCCGACAGCCGTATAGGGCAAAGCAAACGCGTCGAGCGCCTCGGGCGAGAGATCCTTCGAACCCAGCGGATAGTTGAAATAGCCAGTGCCATCCATGCCGAACGGGGAGAACCCGATCGCTCCCCGCCCGATCGCCGGCCAGAAGAAGCGTGCGAAGGACCGGCTGTTGCCGATCTCGGGCACCATCAGCGCATTGTCGGCGCGCGCATATTTTTCGAGATATTGTTCAACATTGGCGGGGTTGCCGTCATAAATGTCTGGCGCGCCGAAATCGATCGCTGGCGCGGCCACCTTCCAGATGTCGAGCACATCGTGCTGCGGACCACCGCTCGAGACGCCGTTAGGGTCAGCCACACCGGTGCCGGCAAGGGCAGCGTTGACGTACATGGGCAGCGGTTTCACCGCCTTGCCGGCCGCGGCGACCGCATTGACGTAAGATGCGAGGTGCCAGGTGTAGAAGGCGCGGTCGGCCTGCGGCCCGAAAGCCTCGGCCCAGGTGCCGTGCTTGCCCGTCCGCTTCGCCAGGTCAGGCGGAATCGCCCTGGCGAACTGCGTGTTGGCGGAAGCCGAGAAGTCGCGGACATTGCCATAGCTGCCCGTCTCGTTCTCGACCTGAACGAGGATCACGGTGTTCTGCGGATCGTGATCGCGCAGATAGGTCATCAGGCGCGTAAAGGCGCGCTTATCCGCCTCCAGCGTGCCCGTGCCGTGTGCGGTCAGCGCATAGTGATCCTTGCCGTCGCGCGTCTTCATGCGCGGGAAGCGGCGGTTATCGAGCTTGACCCAGTCGGGCACATAGGCGGGCCCGGTATTCTTCCATGTCCCGAACCAGAGCAGCACGACCCGCTTGTCGTGCGTGCGCGCTTCGTCGAGCAATGTCTGCAGAAACGAAAAGTCGAACTTACCTTCCTCCGGCTCGATCTGCTGCCAGGCGATCGGCACCTCGATCGTGTTCGCGTGGATGCGATCGAGCACTGGCCACGCAGTCGCCAACGGCGGCGCATAATTGCTCGAATTGTTGACCTGCGCGCCCAGCATGAAGAACGGCGCGCCGTCGACGATCAGCGCGTGCCGCCCGTTCCTGCTTTCGAGGTGCGGCAACGGCGTGGCGGTCTGGGCCAGCGCTGCGGTGCTCGATGTCAGCAGCCCTAAGGCCAGGCTCAGATTTCGGATCATTCAATTCCCTTTGTCTCGCCCGAAACCTCAGGCGGTCTTTGCTCCGCGATCACCGACAGGCTCTATCTCGAGACGCTGTCGAGCCGCAGGCGCTCGACCGGCAAACCATCGGCTTCGATCTCAATCATGACGGGGCCAGCGCGGGTCCCGGCGCGCACGGCCGCGACGACACGTCCGTGGAAACTCTTGCGCGCGCCCGACTGGAAGCTTGCGGCATCCTGCGGATTGCCGTTGCCGACGCCCGCCAGCGTTGCGGCGCCGAGGACGCGCACGGTGACGCGGCGGTCTGCGGCCTGCGCATAGACAGGCGTCCCGACGGCGTCGACGAGCTCCACGGTCACATAAGCGAGATCCTCGCAATTGGCGGTCAGGTGATCGCGATCAGCAGCCACACGTGCCCTGGCTGGCGCACCAGCGGTGCGGAGCTCCCAGCGTGCGGCCTCGCGACCATCGTGGTAGCCGACAGCCGTCAGGGCGCCAGGCGAGTAGGGCACCTCGAACAATGCCTTGTACTCATTCTCCATGCCCACCCGCTTGCGGCCAAGGCTGGCCCCGTTGAGGAGCAGCTCGACCTCCGGAAGCTCGGAATAAACCTCGACTTCGAGCGGCTTTCCTTCCTGGCCCGGCCATGTCCAGCTCTGATGGACATCGTCGAGCGCCCAGTCGAGATGCGGCCCCGTGATCGGGAAGAGATGCCGGTCGGGAAGATCCTCGGTCCCTTTCGGCTGCCGTACAAAGGCCGAGATCGGATCGATCCCAGTCTTCCACAGGACCTCGCGATAATAGGCGGCGGGACGCTTGCGGCCTGTCGCATCGATCTCACCGCTATAGGCGAGATGCCAGGGATAAGGACCGAGCTTCTGCCAGTCCTGGCTATAGCCCATCCAGCCGATGCCGCTTTCGCCGATATAGTCGACAGCGGTCCATACGAAATCTCCGATTACCCACGGCTTGCTTTCGACAAACCGCCAATAGGGAAAGGCATCCTTCGAAAGAGACTCGGAAGTGTAGAAAATCCGCGCCGGGAATTTTTGATGCTCCCCCTCGAAATCATGCGCGTGGTAATTGAGCCCCGCGACATCGAGCAGCGCGGCCTGGTCGGAAAGCTTGGGCGGATCCGCATTGATTGCCTGGGTAATCGGACGCGTCCGATCCAGGCTGCGAACCCGCGCGGCCAGCTTGCGGCCGGTTTCGACGCCCAGTGGCGTGCCGTCCTCGGGGATTTCGTTGCCGATGCTCCAGAACACCACGCTTGGGTGATTCCGGCCGCTGATCACCAGACTGTCGATATCGGACGCCCAGTTGTCAGCGAAAAAGCGGCTATAATCCTGGGCTCGCTTGTTCTTGTTCCAAGCGTCGAACGCCTCGTCGATCACCAGCATGCCAAGTTCGTCCGCAGCGTCGAGCGTCGCCTGGCTCGCCGGATTATGGGCGTTGCGGATGGCGTTGTAGCCGGCCGCCTTCATCAGCGAGACCTTGCGCGCATCGGCGTCCGGGGCTCCCGCGCCGCCAATCATGTAGTTGTCGTGATGGATGTTCCCGCCGCGCAGCACCATTTGCTGGCCGTTGACGCGCAGCCCGTTCACTGCGTCGACGGTGATGGTGCGTATGCCGAAACGGGTGCGGCGCGTGTCGGTAGTGGCGCCGTTGACCCGCGTCTCCTGTATCAGTGTGTAGAGATTGGGCGACTCCGGCGACCACAAAGCCGGGCGCGGTATCGTGAGCGATTGGCTCCATTCGATGCTCGCCCCGGCGGCAACGGTCCGACGCTGGCTCGTCTGTGCCACCACTTCACCATCGGGGTTGACGACCTTCGACACCAGCTCGACGGGTTGTGCGCGCGTCGCGCAGTTGCTGGCGGACGTCCGGATCGCGACGCTGCCCATGGCCGGTGTCGCCTGGGGCGTGGTCACGAAGACCGTGTCCGGATCGATGTGCACGCAGTCGAGGATCTGGAGCGTGACCGGCCGGATGATGCCCGATCCCGCATACCAGCGCGATGATGGGTCCGGGTGGTTGATGCGGATAGCGATCACATTGTCGCCCGGCTGGAGCTTGCCCGTGAGGTCGACGGTGAAGGCGGTGTAGCCATAGCGATGGGCGGCTAGCTGGCGGCCGTTCAGCCAGATCGTGGCGTCCATGTAGACGGCTTCGAACTTGAGCCGGACGATCTTTTGCGTTGCCGACGCATCAAGCTTCAGATGGCGGCGATACCAGCCGACGCCGCCCGACAGATAACCGGAATCCTGCCCGGCAATTGCATGCGGATCGAACGGACCGGTGCCGTCCGGCCGATCCATTATCGACCAGTCGTGGGGGACGGCCACTGGTTTCCAGTTGTGATCGTCGAGCGCCGGCGCCTCGGCGCCGCCGCCGACATCGCCCCGACTGAAGAGCCAGCCCTGAGACAAGCGCTGCTCTTCCGCTGCCGCGGGCATCGCAGCCGTGAGGAACGCGGTGGTCAGCGCGAACGCGATCCGTGCCGGCTTGAGGTGCCGGAGCATCGCCTTCGCCCCACGCATGCCTGCCACCAGCAGAGATCTGCGGCGGTCCGTCCTTGAATCCAGCGTCATGCCATCCTCAACCTGCCTCATGTTTTCGTTGCAAACGGCGAACGCATCCGGCCGCACCTTCGGCAGCAATGGGCCGAAGAACTCCGGATGAATGAGAACCCCGCTTGACGGCCGGATGCGCGCGAAAGGGTCGCATGCCCCGGCAATTAGGACGCCACCATATCGGACGATTTCGCCAGAGCAATCGCTGTCCACGCCTGGGCGCGGGAATTGTTGCGAGCAGGGAAATAGCGACACGGGGCGGCCTATTGAGGTGTGACGAACTGGCAGGGCGGCGAACGTCAAATCCGATCGTTCGCTCAATAGTCAGTGGCACAGGAACCACCGCTGACCGCCAGCCCGCTCGCGCGTTGTCGCGGTGATGG
The DNA here is from genome assembly GCF_056402635.1 of Sphingomonas sp. P3_C5. Classification (NCBI taxonomy): domain Bacteria; kingdom Pseudomonadati; phylum Pseudomonadota; class Alphaproteobacteria; order Sphingomonadales; family Sphingomonadaceae; genus Sphingomonas; species Sphingomonas sp. P3_C5. The sequence continues at coordinate 99,906 of NZ_JBFUHA010000004.1, read as the reverse complement.
AATTCCCTGTTATTTGCGCGGAACAGGGAATTTTTTCTTTTTTTCGGCGCTGCTCTCACTCGGATTTTCAATATTAGAAATTAATTACAACACCTTAATAGAATCTGTTATTGGTTCAGCCAGCTCGGAACAGGGAAATAACAGGGAATTAACAGGGAAATTCGGCGCGCAAGCGCCATCCGTGGCGCCGCGCGGCATTCAGAAAGCCAGACCATTAGAAAGAGCAGTTCGGGCTTCTGAGACGTCCCGTGCCTATCCTATGACCGATCCAGCAATGCGGTTGAATCGCTTATCCGGGCCGCACAAAACCGCTTTTCCGGACCTGTTCGATCAGCGCGCGGTGCGTGGGCAAGGCCGACAGCGCATTGTCGCCTTGACGCCGGATTTCGGCGAACCGGTCCCTGGCTTCGTCATAGTAGCGGAACGCTCCCGCCTGAGCGCTCAGGTCCGTCTTGTAGCCGAGACCATAAAGAACATATTGCCAGTTCGCGTCGGTGAATATGTCATGATTTGGATCCATGTCGAGGAACGAAGGCGGGCGGAACTGCCAGCGCTCGAGCCGTTCCTTTAGGCCATCGCCGACAGTCTCGGACCTGACGTTATCGCGCCAGAACTCACTGTCCTCACGGCGGGTGAGGCAGTAATGCAGCTTGATGAAATCCGCTACATTTTCATATCGCCTGGTCATCAATGGGTTGAATTGTCTGGCGCAAGCTTCGTAGTTGCCGTTCCAGGGGAAAAGATTGGAGATCAGCAGAGCTGCGATCTCGACAAATCCTATGCCCGTCGCCTCCAAAGGCTCGATGAAGCCGGCCGACAGCCCGATGGCGACACAGTTGTTCTTCCATTGGATTTGACGGTAGCCCGGTTCGAAATTCAGCACCCGGGATTCAACCGATGCCGCGGCGGGCCCGATATAGTCGCGCAGCACCTGCTCGGCGCGGGCGTCGGAAGTATGGTCGGTCGAATAGACATAGCCGACGCCGCGCCGGCCGCTCAGCCCGATGTCCCATGTCCAGCCGGCCTCCTGCGCAGTGGAGATCGTCTGGGACTCGATGGGCGCGTCCGGCCGGTCATAGGGAACTTGCAGCGCCACGGCTCGATTGACGAACAGCTGGTCGCGAAGGCACCGAAAATCCACCCCCAGGGCCTTGCCGATCAGTTCCGCGCGAAAGCCTGTGCAGTCGATATAGAGGTCGGCCTCGAGGTCACCATGGGTTCGCGTGGTCAGGCTCTGGATATGGCCGTCCTCGCGGACGGTGACCTGCTGGACCAGATCCTCGATCCGCCTGACACCCAGCGCGAGCGCGCGGCGACGCAGCAGCGCGGCCAGCTCCACTGCGTCGAAATGATAGGCGTAGCTCAGCGGCCCATTGTGTCCAGCGTGGCTGATCAGTTTCGGCGCATGTCTTGCGTCAATGACCCGCGGCTGCACGGTGCTGGCGCTCGCCCAACTGGCGTCACCGGCCACGCCCAGCAGCCAATAGGGCAGAAGATCGAAATCGGAGTGCTGGGCGGAAGTCTGAAAGGGATGGAGGTAGGAATCATTGCCCTGCTTGTCCGCGACGCCACGCCAGTCGACAAAGCGAATGCCTTGCTTGAAGGTTGCGCTGGCTTCACGGACCAGGCTGTCTTCATCGAGTTCTATACGGCTGAAGGTCTTTCTGATGCTGGGGAAAGTGCCTTCGCCAACACCGATGATGCCGATCTCGGGCGACTCCACCAGGGTGATGTCCAACCCGCCAGGCAGCCCATGAGACAGCATTTTCGCCAGATAGGCGGCTGTCGTCCATCCTGCCGTGCCGCCTCCGACGATGATGACTTTCTTCTGCACGGTCCTCACACTCCAGGCCCGTCACGGACCAACAAAAAACAGGACGCTGCCACCATAAACTCGTGGGGGCGTTCTCAATCGGACCGCCCCCGCTCTCAGCCACATCGCGGTGAGGCACCTTAGTCGGCCGGTACCGTTTGAGGCGCCTTGCAGTTACGATCGATGAAATCCTGATGCGAAGGGACCGCCTGCGCCGAACGCAGGATCTCTTCGCGGCGCAATTCCATGCCGTTGCGGATCTGCTCCAACGGATAGAGATCAGCCGATATGTTGTAGCGCGCTGGAACGGCACCATTGCCCAGCAGGATGGCGAGCCAGCTCGGCTCCATATAGGATTCGGAATCTTCCAGCGCGATTTCCCCGCTGGCGTTCCAGACCTCCAGCTTGTGCCGAAGGCTGTCCGGTATCTCCATGTCGCGGCACGCAGCCCATAACGGCTCGGGACGGCGCGAGAGGTAATAATGGGCAATGATGAAGTCGCGGATGCGGTCGATCTCGCGGGTGGAGAGCCGGTTATATTGGTCGCGCAGAACGGGGTCGATGGTCCGTTCGGGGAAAAATTTAAGCAGCTTCAGGACCCCCATGACGATCAGCTGTATTCCGGTTGACTCCAAAGGTTCGAGAAAACTGGAGGCAAAACCGATCCCCACGCAATTGCGGTTCCAGAACTGCTTGCGATGGCCGGAGGTAAAGCGGAACAGCCGCGGCTCGGCAATCGGTTCACCGTCGATGGCACCCAGCAAGGCGTCTCGCGCCGCATCGTCGCTCCACAGATCCGAATTATAGACCATGCCATTGCCGCTGCGATGTTGCAGCGGGATGGTCCAGCGCCAGCCCCCGGCGTGCGCGGTTGACCGGGTAAACGGCGTCGGCGGGCCGGTGCGTTTCGATGGCACCGCGATGGCGCTGTTGCAAAGCAACCAGCGCGACCAGTCGACAAACGGCGTGTCCAACGCCCTTCCCAGCAACGCGGACGCGAAACCGGAACAATCCACGAAGAAATCGCCGGGAACCTTAAGGCCATTGGCAAGATGGATAGCGGTAATATTGCCGGATTCGCCGTCCAGATCGAAGTGCGTCATCTTTCCTTCGATACGCTGCACGCCGAGCCCGATCGCCACGTCCCGCAGATAGCGGGCGTAAAGTCCGGCATCGAAATGATAGGCATGGTGATAGCGCGCATTCTGCGGATCGGTCGGGGCGAAATTGTTATTTTTCGCAACGGCATAGGCGAATGAATAATCGTCTATCGGACGGTCGTCGCCCGATTGCCGCATTCTCAGCCAGTAATGGTGGGTCGACACCCCTTCGACCTGATGGCCATAGTCGCTAAAGGCGTGGAAGTGCCGGTTTCCGGCGGTTCCCCAGTCGCAGAATTCAATGCCCAGCTTGAACGTGCCCTGCGTGCTGCGAACAAAGTCGAATTCATCGATGCCGAGCAAGGCGTTGCACTGCGCCAATATCGGGATCGTCGCCTCGCCGACGCCGATGATGCCGATCTCCTCGGATTCGACCAGAGTGATGCGCGTTTGTTGAGGATTAAGCTTCTTGGCCAGCAGCGCGGCCGCGATCCACCCCGCCGCGCCGCCACCCAGAATGACGATATCCTGTTGATGGCCGCTGTTCATAAACATGCCTCGCCATGAACGTACCCGGTGCTGTGCCTGCCGAACGGGGTTTCAGGCGTATGCGGTGGTTGAATGTCGGTCAAGGCACGCGCCAACCAGCTGTGTCTGTGACATGCGACCAGGCACGAACCGGCCGCAATACTCTATTCGAAAAATGGGAAGGGCGCTCCTCGATGAAGCACCCTTCCCCGTTCAGACCGTCAGAAGCGCACCCGCGCGGTGACCTCGTAGCGCCGATCGCTGACGTTATAATCGTACGGCTGGAATACCCCAGGGATAGGCTCCTGAAGGGTCCGCGAAATCGTGTTGAGAAGGTTGTTCGCGTTGAACGAAACGGAAAGCTTCTCGTTCAATTTGAAGTCGAAACCCGCATCCAGGTAACCGGCCGCTGCCATATACGCCGGAACCATGTTGTACACCGGATAGGAATGGGTCGCGTCAAAGTTGGTCGGGCTGGTGTTGAGAATGTAGGGATTGCCGCCGCTCGTCGCATAGGACAGCGGATTGACGTTGGTCGACAGCAACGCCTTGTCGCGCCAGTTGTACGCCAGACGGAAATTGATCTTGCCGCGGCTGTACAGCAACTGGACGTTGTAAGCCCATTTCGACAATCCTGCGTAAGGAAGGTTCGGGTAGGTCTGCGGCACCGTACCGTCCGGATTGAGGCCAGAGAGGAGGCCGCCGGGCGGGGGGGTGGTTAACACGCTGTTGGCCGTCTGCGCAGGGTTACGGCTGTCGATGTAGGTCAGGTTACCCTCGATACCCAGTCCCCTGAGCAAGCCCGGCAATTTGTCGAAGAACTTGCGGCCACCGATCTCAAAGCCCTTGATATAGGCCTTCTGCGTCGACGACCTGTTCTGCAGATAGACCCACGGAAGAGTCAGGGTTGTATCCGTAATATCCGGGTTCGGAGTCGTATTTCCCACCGCGGGCGGGGTCGCACCATTGGCGTATGCCTTGACCGGAGTAGCAATGTCCTTGACGACGTACGAATAGAACTCCGGCGCATCCTTAATCTGCTTGGCAAACAGATCGATGTAGAAGAAGCTTGACGACGACGGATAGTATTCGAATGTCAGGTCTTCGCTGGTGATCATGGTCGGCTTGAGAGCTGCGCCGCCGATGTCGACGAGAACACCTTTGATAATCTGAGGTGAATTGTCACCATTAATGGGGTTTTTAAGTGACCTGGTTCTGATCGAACCGCCCGCGCGAATGTCATTGAGATTCGGCGGAGAAGACGACATCGATGCCGCACCACGAATCTTGAACTTGTCGGATGCATCGAACTTGATGTTGAACGAAGGCAGAGCGCGCGTGTAACTATAGTCGCGGGTTTGCGGGAAATACGCTAGAGTAAACCCATAGACTGTCGGGTACGTCGCCGGCGCACCCGGCAGGTTCTGCTGCTTGTTGAAGTAGGCCGTGCTGTCCGCTTCGGTCAGAGCGAGGTTCGAAGCGTTCGGCGTTCCGAGCAGACCGCTCGACTTCAGAGAATCGTGGAATACACGAACGCCGATATTACCCGAGAATGCCGGGATGAACCCGATACGATCATGCGCGAACCTGGCCTGGACATAGCCAGCCCAGTTGGTGATGCGACTCTCGGTCTTGTTCAGGCCCTGATCGATATTGTTCTTCCAATACTGATCCTTGGTCCCGTTGGGGATATCGCCGTTATAAGTCTGGAGCAAATGGTACCAGTCATAGCTCTGCATGAGATGCTGGCTAGCGACGAGAAGCTGTGCCGGCACAGCCACTTTGCCGCCGAAGAAATTCGGGAAGGTGGCAACCTGATAATCCGCCGGCCAGACATTGGGGTTACTGAAATACTGAACATTTCCCGGCCCGAAGTTCGGGTCACCGGGGTGATCCCCGAAGTTGTGCCCCATCCAGGGCTGACTCAGCGGAGCCCAATATGTCCCCACGAAATTGTCGTTTTCGGTTCGCCTGGCGGCACGGGCACCAACAGTGATGCTGCGCAGGAATCCGCCGTCGCTGACCCTGTATTCAAGGTCGAGATGTCCGGCCAGCATCGTCCCCTTATTTTTGGGTTCGTGATAGCCTAACTGGCCAAAGGACGCCGTCCTCGGATCGACCACCCCGGCGGTGTTGATGCCAGACACGACCGGCAGCGAGCCCGACAGGTCGACATCCAACGAATTAACCAGCGGGCTGCTTTGATTGGTGCCGACATAGAACTGCTGCCCGGTCGAGCTGGACGAAACATATTGCGCGCTTCCCCGCACCGCCACGCGGTCCCCAGGGGTCCAGACGAAGCTCTGCGAAATATCCAGCGTGGAGTTCTTGCTGTGGGATGCCGTGGCGCCGCCACCGGGGTTCAGCGAGGAGCTGGGGGGGGTGCACTGCGCAAGAATCTTGTGATTCCAATTCGCAGGGGGATTCGACGGGTTGATACCTGCATCAGCCGACCAGTCCCACTGAATCGACGACGGTGGGCTGCCATAGCTGGCACCGCAATCGAGCTGGTAGTAGGAGGGCAGCCAACCGGTGTGGGTGGTAGTATTCGTAAACTCCACCGCATTGCCGGTAGATCCGATTGTGAGCGTTCCCTTCTTGAAGGCGCCGTCGGCATCATATTCGACCGGACTGCCGACCTTGGGCATAACCGCGGACGTTGCAGATGGGTTCAGCCCCAAGCTACCGCTGGTCCCCTGACTATGCTCGATATATTGCGAGAAGAATATGGTGTTGGTCAGCGTCAGGTTCGAAGCCGGCTTCCACTGAATGGCCTGATAGGCACCGTATCTGTCGCGCTTGGTCTGGTTATTGTTCCAGTTGAACGAGCTGGGAACAAAAGCCAGATGATCGGCGCGTTTGGAGGTGGGCACATATTGGGCGAACATGGCGCCAACCTGAAGGTCGCTGCTCTGCTGGTATAGACCGCTATAGGCGAAATCCCACAACACGCCGATTTCGCCGATGCCGGTATCGAAACGCTTGGAGAACATGGCGGAAATGCGGGGCGAAGCCTTTTTCGCCATGGTGCCGTAGGTGCCGCCCGCGCTGACGTTGAACTGCGTATCCTTGAAATCGAAGGGCACATGCGTGCGAAGGTTGATCGCGGAGGCACCCCCTTCGATGATGTCGGCGCGGGTCGCTTTGTAAACATCGACCCCGGACATCAGCTCGGGCGTGACTTCGTTCCAGCTGATGGCGCTTGCACCGTTGGCGCTGAACACCTGCCGGCCGTTGAGCATGCTCGAATTGAAGGGAAGACCGCGCACGGTGATGCCCGTGCCTTCGATCTGGAACGCGGTGCTGCCACCGTTGGCTCCATTGAAACGCGAGATCGACACGCCCGGCACGCGCTGAAGAACTTCGGTGATCGAATTGTCCGGCAGTTTGCCGGCCTCGTCCGCGGTCACCGAGTCGACGATCGTGTCGGCGTTCTTTTTGAGGGAGATCGCATCCGCCAGCGCCTTCCGCCGGGCGGTGACGATGATGTCAACCGCGACGTCGTCGCTCGTATCTTTCGCCTTGGCGGGCGCATCGTCCTGCGCCCATGCCGGCGTTGCCATGCTCAGGGTTGCAAGGATCAGCGCCGAAGCACTGGCACTCAACATCAAATTTCGCGTCTTCATTTCTACTCCCCCAATTTTGATGCACTATTTTTTATATGTGCGTTGCGTTTTTATACGTGAGTTCAAACCGAGCGCAAATTATTTATACCTCTCTGCCGACCGGCCAGCGCCCGAGGTATTGACACGGGTTGCGATGGGCCCGGCTCGGCCCCATATGAGCATTGCCGTTGGTCCATCGTTGTCATTTCCGCTGGAAGGATTGCCGTCCGTCGAGGCCGAACCTCGACCGGCTGCAACCGGGCGACCCTGGAGCCGCTTCCGGCAGTAACTCCGCATCGCACTCAAGCATGTCGCGGCCAATGATCACGGCAAACCCTCCATTTTAATAGCAAAGGGAGGGTATTTGCCGTCACCGACACAATCTCTCCCTAAAGTCTATTTCTCATCGGCCTCAGCGGCCAGACCTACTTCAGCGGCAGGTCGCTTTAATCACATAAATCATTGAGCTCGTCCACGCGGCACCTGTACTGGACCCGTCAAAATCGGCCAAAAACGGAACGAATATTGTGCGGATAATCCGTGCTGCGAATTGAGAGGCCGGAAAGCTAAACGAGAGTCCGTTTCGCAACATTTTTGGTAAATCGCGTCCTGCCAGGCCTTGGGGCGAGCCCATAGCTTGACCATAACAGGGCGGAGAAGCTGCCCATGGGCGGACTGTCCCGAATCACCCCGAGCTCCGGCTCGTCGTCGCGTGGCCAGTCGACCCTTTGTTCAACGAGCGGGAAGTGCAGGAGAGATCATGAAGCTCGTCCGTCGCTCGGCAGCGGCAATCGCCCGTCTGGGCCTTGTTCGGGGTGCCGGACGGGGCGTGAGCGCCACTGATTGGAAGAGGCAAGCATTCTGGCCCGAAATCGGGTATGGACTGCAGCCAACCATGAGTTCCGATGCCATCATTTTAGCGAGCGATGTTCGAGCGGGCGCCGAGGCCAGCGACGCGGGCAGTCGTTCGGACACCACCTTGTTCGGCCGGCTCCGCCCGGCGATTCTCATTTTCCTCGCCTGGACGTGTCTCGGCCTGTTCCTTGCAGTGCCGGAGACGTTCACGGGCTTCCGTTGGCTCAACCTCATCGACAAGCTCGTTGATTCCTGGGCATGGGCTATGTTGACGCCAGCCCTGCTGCTGATCGACCGCAAATTCGCGTCGACCGAGCAGAGCATCGGCCGCCTGGCGCTTCTGTTCCTTTTCCTGAGCGTCCCTTTCAGTCTCATCCATACCTATTTGTGCGGTCTGCTGCTGCTAGCGATCCCTCAGCTATGGTGGAATCCGTTGCTGAGACCCGATTTCGCCGTCTACTATTTCCTGGGTGGCTGGCAGACATTTTCCGCATTGGTCGGCATCGTATATGCGTTCAAATATTATAACCGTTTCCTGACCAGCCGACTTCAGCTGGAGCGTGTGGAAAAGAGCTTGCTCGCGTCGCGGCTGAACGCGCTGCGCCTCCAGCTTGAGCCGCATTTCCTCTTCAATGCGCTCAATACGATTTCGTCTGAAGTCACAGCCAACCCCAATCTTGCACGCGACATGATCGGGGACCTTGGCGCGTTGCTGCGGCAGTCGCTCGACTGCAAGGACAGGACTGAAATAACGCTGGCGCAGGAGCTGTCGCTTCTCGAGCATTATCTCTCCATCCAGCGCATTCGCTTCGGGGACAGGATGGAAATCGGCATCGATATCGAGCCCGAGACGCTGTCTATCCTGGTGCCTTCGATGCTGCTGCAGCCGATCGTGGAAAACGCGATCCGCCATGGAATCGAGGGTCGGCTGGCAGGCGGAAAGGTCATGATTTCCGCGTGGCGTGCGGGCGACGAATTGCAGATCCGCGTGCTTGACGATGGCGTCGGCCTGCCGCCGAACTGGCGCATGGATGCATCGACTGGACTCGGCGTGCGCCTCGCGCGGGAACGGCTGGCGGCGCTCTACCCTGATTTGGGCGAGCATGGTTTCGTGATCCGCCGCCGCGACGGAGGCGGCACCGAAGTGGCAATGAGCGTGCCCGTATACCGCGTCGAAAGTGACGAAGCATGAAAGCGGCGCCCGAACCGCTCCGTGTGCTGGTGGTCGACGACGAGGCTCCGGCCCGCAAGCGTCTGATGGACCTGCTCTCCCAGGATCGTGATGTCGGCCAGATCCTCGAGGCAAGGAACGGCGTCGATGCGGTTGCGCTGATCCAGGAGGCGAATCCCGATATTGTGTTCCTCGACGTGCAGATGCCTGGCGTGGATGGCTTTGGCGTGATCGATGCCCTGGGCGCCGAAAACATGCCGCTGACGGTGTTCGTAACTGCCTATGACAGCTTCGCCCTCAAGGCTTTCGAGGCGGAGGCGGTCGATTATCTGCTCAAGCCCTTTGGCGACTCTCGCTACGAAAAGATGATGGAGCGGGTCAAAAAGCGTCTGGAGGAGATCCATCCTGACAGCGAGGGCGACGCGAATGCCTTTGGTCCGGAACTGCTCAAGCTGGCCGCGAGTCGTGCCAAGCCGGGTGAAATCTGGAACTGGATGGTCGTCAAGAAGAAGGACGCCACCCACTTCCTGATGACTCAGGACATCGACTGGATCGAAGCCGCCGGGGTATATGTCACGCTGCATGCCGGCGACGAGGAATTCCTGTACCGCGCCGGCCTCGCCACCGTGGCAAGCCGGCTGGACCCTTTCAAGTTCGTACGTATCCATCGCTCGAGCGTCGTAAACCTCAGATCGATCGCATTCCTCGAGCGCCGCTCTCACGGCGAGTTCGAGGTGGTGCTGAAGGACGGCACACGGCTGATGCTCAGCCGGAGCTATCGCGCGGAGGTTGAAAACATGCTTGGGCAATCGCTCTGACCAGCGGGTTTCCGCTTTCGCGACATAGCGCCTGACAGCAGCGTCCGAAACACCCCGATTCGCTAGCCCTCAGGGGCCTGGATTCCGGCTCATCGCCGCCTCGACCGCCTCACCGCGCCGATTTGCCGGTCCGGAACAATTCTTACACAGCGGGATTTGGCTCGCTATAGTTTCCTGCAACAAGTGCCTTGATCAATATTCGTGACCAGCGCGCCAGGTTTACTGTCAACGGTTTCACAGACCATGTTGAACAATATGTTTGTACAGGAACAAAAGCTCCAGAAGCTTGTGGTCCCGTACTCGGATCCTGCAGTCGAACGTGAATGTTGATCCGCGATATTGAGCTGGACGAATTGTTCCAGTTCCCACGAGCCTCCCTAGGCCGGGACAATGTTCCCGGCCCCTTTTTTGCCTGTAGCGGGTCGAGGCCCACAAAACTGCAGCTGCGGTAAGGACGGGAAGCAGCGTTCGGTGCATAACGCACGGCGCCGCCACGAAGCGCCGGCAGAGATGACAAGCCACCCTCGGAGGGGAATGCCGTGAGAAAATGCCTGGTCGTACCGCTCGTTTCGGGACTGATTCTTGCCGGAATTGCGCCTTCAGTGGCGCTTGCCCAGCCCGCGACGGCGCCGGTGCGCGTTGTGCAGGTGGATGCGACGACAGCGGCAACGCCGGTCGATCGGTTCTTCGACCTCTCGGTGGGATCGGATTATCCCGGAACGCTGATCCGCGATGACAGCATGGCGCAACTCAAGACCACGACGGGCGAGCTGGGATTCCGCTACATCCGCTTCCACGCAATCTTTCACGATGTGCTGAAGACGGTGCAGGTGAAGGACGGCCAAATCGTCTATGACTGGACCAAACTCGACGAGCTCTATGACAAGTTGCTCGCGCGCAACATCAAGCCCTTCGTCGAGCTCGGCTTCACCCCCGAGGCGTTCAAGACGTCGGACAGCTCGATCTTCTATTGGAAGGGCAACACGTCGCATCCGAAGCTCGATGGATGGGCGAAACTGATCGATGCCTTTGCCCGGCACATTCAACAACGCTACGGCGCCGAGGAAGTGCGGAGCTGGTATTTCGAGGTCTGGAACGAGCCCAATCTCGACGGCTTCTGGGAAAAGGCCGATCGCGACGCCTATTTCGAGCTCTACGACGTAACCGCGCGCGCGCTGAAGGCGGTTGATCCGGCGTTGCGCGTTGGCGGTCCGTCGACGGCCGGCGCGGCCTGGGTGCCCGAATTCCTCGATCATGTCGCGGCGCGCGGCGTCCCGGTCGATTTCGTCACCACCCATACTTATGGTGTGGACGGTGGTTTCCTCGATGAGGAGGGCAAGGGAGACACCAAGCTCTCGCCGTCGCCCGATGCGATCATTGGCGACGTGCTCAGAGTGCGGGCGCAGATCCAGGCGTCCAAATTCCCCAATCTGCCGCTCTATTTCACTGAGTGGAGCACCAGCTACACCCCGCGCGACGCCGTGCACGACAGCTATGTGAGCGCTCCCTATATCCTCACCAAGCTGAGGGCGGTCCAGGGTTCAGTCCAGGGCATGAGCTACTGGACCTATAGCGACCTGTTCGAGGAGCCGGGTCCGCCCACGGCAGCCTTTGAAGGCGGCTTCGGGCTGATGAACCCACAGGGCATCCGCAAGCCGGCCTGGTTCGCGTACAAATATCTGCATGCGCTGCAGGGCAAGGCGATCCACGTCAAAGACCAGTACAGCATGGCAGCGATCGACCGATCCAGCCTCGCGCTGCTGGTGTGGGACTGGCATCAGCCTGAGCAGAAGGTGAGCAATCGCCCCTTTTACAGGCAATTGGTGGAAGCGCCCGTGGCCGCTCCGGTCAGCGCGCGCTTCGCCCATGTCCAGCCGGGGCGTTATCGCCTGCGCACCTATCGCACCGGCTACCGGCATAATGATGCCTATTCGGCCTATATCGACATGAAGCTGCCCCGTACGCTTTCCGCCGCGCAGGTGGATCAGCTACAAGGGCTGACCGGCGACTTGCCCGAGCGCAACGAGGTGGTGACCGTTCCGAAGAGCGGCGTCCTGAAAGTCGATGCGCGCATGCAAACGAACGATGTCCTGCTGGTTCGGCTCGACCGGATCGGGCGCTGACGAAAGCAGGATCAGGATTCAAGGGAGAGGTACATGGTTAACTTCAGCAAGCGCGAGATACTGCTCGCGCCAGTCGCAGCCGCGCTCGGCCTCCCATCCGCGGCACGGGCGATAGAGCCTGCGAAAGCTGGCCGGGAGCTCGACGCGGCTTCGGGCCCCTTCAATTCAAGCGTTGAATCGCTCAAGACCTACCGCGCGCCCGATTGGTTCCGGGACGCGAAGTTCGGCATCTGGGCGCACTGGGGCGTGCAGGCGGTGCCGCGTCAGGGCGACTGGTACGCGCGCTTCATGTATGTGCCGGGCCACCCGCACTATGACCATCATTTGAAGACCTACGGCCATCCCTCCGAATTCGGATACAAGGACCTCATCCCGCTCTGGAAGGGCGAGAAGTTCGATCCCGAAGCGCTGATGGACAAATATGCCGCGGCGGGCGCCAAATATTTCGTTTCGATGGGCGTGCATCACGACAATTTCGATCTGTGGAATTCGAAGCACCACCGCTGGAACGCGGCCGCCATCGGGCCGAAGCGCGATATCGTCGGTTCCTGGAAGGTGGCGGCGAAGCGGCGAGGCCTGCGCTTCGGCGTGTCGGAGCATCTCGGCGCCAGCTATTGCTGGTGGTATCCGAACCATCTCTACGATCAGTTCTGGCCCAAGCTTGGCATCGACTATGACGGCGCGAACCCGCGCTACGCCGACCTCTACCATGACAATCGCGACGAGCCGTTCCTGAACAAGCCCGGCACCTGGTACACCAACAATCCCAAATTCCAGCGCCACTGGTTCGACCGCATTTCCGATCTCGTCGATTCCTATCAGCCGGATCTGCTCTATTCGGATGGCGGATTGCCGTTCGGCGAAATCGGGCGGACGCTGGTTGCGCACCTGTACAACAGCAGCATTGCGCGCAGCGGCAAGCTCGAGGCGGTCTATAATTGCAAGGCTCTGGGCTCGGGCGAGTTCCATAAAGAATGGGCGGTGCAGGATGTCGAGCGGGGCGTGCTCGACGGAATCAATCCTTTGCCCTGGCAGACCGACACATCGAACGGCGACTGGTTCTACAGCGACAATTATCGTTACAAGACCACCGACGACGTCGTGTCCATGATGGCCGATATCGTCAGCAAGAACGGCAATTTGCTGCTCAATATCGTTCTCTACGCCGATGGCAGCCTTCCGCCGGAGTCCGAACTCTTGCTGGCCGAGCTCGCGCCGTGGATGAAGGTCAATGCCGAGGCGATCCACGGCACCCGTCCGTGGAAGATCTTCGGCGAGGGGCCGACCAAGACAGCGCCGGGCGCCTTTAGCGAGGCGACCGGATATAGCGCGCGCGACATTCGCTTCACGACGAAAGGCGAGGCGCTGTATGCGATCACGCTGGCGGAACCGCGGGGCACCACCGCGATCGAATCGCTTGGTCTGCAAAGTCCGCATGAGCGGCGGCGCGTTCGCGAGGTCCGGCTGCTCGGCCACCGGGACAAGATCCGCTTTCGGCAAACCGACCAGGCGCTGGTGATCGACCTGCCCGCGAACATGCCGACGCGACACGCCAGCGCATTCAAGATCCTGTTTGGCTGAACGTACTGCCCGGCCCCGTCCGCAACAGCGCATGGCGCCGGGCAAGGGTGGTGGTTTAGCTTTTACGGGGACAGGGATTTGAACGCATGAACGACCGCATTATTCGGGCATCCGGTCTTGCCCTGGCGCTGATGCTCGGCATCGGATTCACAGGTATCGCGTCGCTATCCGAAGCCCGTGCGCAGAGCGCTGCCGGGCATCCGGAGTGGCCAGGCAAGGGGCAGCTCTTCGTCGGCGCCTGCTATCAACCGGTCGATCGCAGTCCGGAGCAGATCCGGCAGGACATCGCGATCATGAAGTCCGCCGGCTTCAACATGGTGCGGATGGGAGATCTCTCCTGGGACTCGTTCGAGCCCGAGAATGGCCGCTTCACCTTCGAATGGTTCGACGACGTGCTGGAGCAGATGCACGCCGCCGGAATCAGGGTGATCGTCGACATCCCCGGCCTGCCCGCACCGATCTGGCTGCACAAGGAATATCCCGGGGTCGACATCGTCACACAGGACGGCGTCCGCAAGAACCAGGCATCACGCTATTGGGACAATATCAGCGACCCCGAATACCGGCGCCTCGCCCGGCGGCTCGCCGAAAAGATGCTGCAGCGCTACGCCAAAAACCCGGCGGTGATCGCGATCGGCTACGATAACGAGATCGGCAACGGCCAGGTCTCCTATTCCCCCGCTGACCGCACGCGCTTCGTCGCGTGGCTGCAGAAGAAGTACGGCTCGATCGAAGCGCTCAACAAGGCGTGGGCGACGCAGCGCTGGTCGCGGCGGATCAACAACTGGGATCAGGTCGACCTGCCCTATTTCTATGGTCCCGGGCCGAACGAACGCAACCTGGACCTGCGCCGCTATTGGTCCGACGACACGATCGGCGCGCTCAAGGATCTGGAAGCGGTGCGCAAGCACTATGCACCGAACCTCCCGGTCGCCTCCAATTTCTGGCCGACCGCGTCGACCAAGGGCTTCGACTATCTCCGCTCATGGGACGAGATTTCGACCTATGGTGCCCAGGGCTTCTACCCTGGCGACGCGACGGGTGCGGGCTTCGAAGTCATGATGAACAGGGCGGCGCATGAAACGCCGGTCTGGTTCAATGAGTTCACCGCCGGCGGTGGGGGCTATTACGGCACGCCGGGACGCTCGCGGATGTGGGCCTATTTCGGGCTGCTCCATTATTCGCAGACCTTCCTGGCCTGGACCTTCAATTCCCATATCGGCGGCGAGGAGCAGGCGCTGTTCGGCCTGGTCGATCATGATGGCCGCCCGTCCTGGAAAGTCGATGAGTTCGGCCAGATCGCGAGGGAGTTCAGGGCGCTCCGCACCATGGGCTTCCCGCGCTACGAGAAGCCGAAGGTGGCCATCCATTTCTCGTTCGACACCAACTGGCTGACGAGCCCTCCGTCAGGCCCCAACACGATGCAGGAATATTTCAAAGCCAATTATTCCAACCTGGTGAAGACCGCTTTCGAGCCGCTGTTCCAGGACAATGTCGATGCTGCGGTGATCGACGTGGGGCATGATCCGATCAGCGCCTATAAGCTGGTCGTCCTCTCGAGCGCCTATCTCATGGACAAGGCAACCGCCGACGCTGTCCGCAACTATGTCGCGAACGGCGGCACGGTGATCATGACCGGCTATTCAGCGAAGGTCGACGAGACCGGAAAATGGTTCGAATCGTCGCTGCCGGGCCGGCTGTCGGATGTGTTCGGGCTGCGCACCAACCAGTTCTACCGATCCGAACAGCCGCTCAAGTTCATGTTCAATGGCGAGATGCGCACCGGCACCGATACCTATTATGAGGTGCTCGAGCCGAGCACGGCCAAGGCGCTGGCGACGTTCGACAACACGCCACAAAAGAGCCCGGCGATCACAATCAACATGTTCGGCAAAGGGCGCGCAATCTACCTTGCCACAGCCGCCCAGCCGTCGTTCATCGCGCCACTCATCCGCTCGCTTTATGGTAGCGTGGGCATCGAACGCGGGCCGATCACACCGGCAGGCGTCGTCGCGCGGACTGTCGAAGGGCGGCTGATGCTGGTGAACACGAACAATGCGCCCGTGACGGTTGATTTCGCCGGCATGCGGACCGGGGTCCTCAGTCACAAAATCTATAATGGGACGATCGATCTCGCGCCGTACGGCGTCGAGTTGCTTCAGGGAAAATAGTGGGGAGCGGACCGTCCCCCACAGCAGACTTGCACATGATCGCATATATGCAATCAGGATTGCATATATGCGATCAGTCGGTATGCGTTAGCGCATGAGAATCATTGTATGTCACGCGCCGTTCGACGTCGGAATCGCCACCGCTCCTGAGCCGGTCGCGAGCGAAGGCGAAGTGCTGGTACGCATCCGTCGGGTCGGGCTGTGCGGCACCGACTATCATATCTTTGCGGGGCGCCAGCCCTTCCTGACCTACCCGCGCGTGATGGGCCATGAACTGGCCGGGGAGATCGAGAGCGCTCCTGAAGGGTCGACTTTCCGCAAGGGGCAGGTCGTCGCGATCAACCCCTATCTCAACTGCGGTACATGTATCGCCTGCCGCCGTGGCAAGCCCAACGCCTGCGCCAATATCCGCGTGCTGGGCGTGCATGTCGATGGCGGTATGTGCGAGATGATCGCCGTGCCGGAACGCGCTGTAATCGACGCGACCGGGCTGACGCTCGACCAGGCGGCGATGCTCGAGTTCCTGGCAATCGGCGCGCACGCTGTATCGCGAGCGCGGCTGAGAGCGGGTGACCGGGTGCTCGTGGTCGGCGCCGGACCGATCGGTATCGCCACCGCCCTCTTTGCCCAATTGGACGGCGCGACGGTGACATTGGTCGACAGGCGGCAGGCACGGCTGGACTATGCACGCAGCAATCTCGGGCTGGGCCGGACGGTGCTGGCGGGGCCGGATTTGGCTGCGACGCTGGCGGAACGGACCGACGGTGAGATGTTCGACGCGGTGTTCGACGCGACCGGCGTGCTCTCGGCAATGGCGCAGAGCCTGTCCTTCGTCGCCAATGGCGGTTCGCTGATTCTCGTCGGCGTCACGAAAGGCGATCTCGTGTTCGACGACCCTGAATTCCACAAGCGCGAGACGACCCTGCTCGCCAGCCGCAACGCGCTCGCGGCCGATTTCGAGCGTGTCATCGGCGCGATGCGCAGCGGACAGATCCCTTCCGCCGCGCTACAAACCCATAGTGTCGAGGCGGAGGACCTGCCGCAACAAATCCCCCTGTTGATCGCGGAGGCTGACAATGTCCTTAAGGCTATTGCCCACTTCTGACGCCAGCACCCGCCCCGCGTTGCTGACCCGGCTTGCGGAATCCGGGCCGTTCGGATTCGGCGCCTCGTCGCTCGGAAACCTGTATCGCGAAATCAGCGACGACGACGCGCATGCGACGGTAAATGCAGCCTGGAATCGCGGTGTCCGCTACTTCGATACGGCACCTTTTTACGGCTCGGGCCTCAGCGAGTGCCGGCTCGGCGACGCGCTGCGCGGACATGATCCGGATGACTATCTGCTGTCGACCAAGGCGGGTCGCCTGCTTTTTCCCGCGGACGCGCGCGATCGGGATGGCTTCCGCTCGCCGATGCCGTTCAGCGCGGTATTCGACTATAGCTATGACGGCGTGATGCGATCGTTCGAGGCGAGCCTCCACCGGCTTGGACTGGCCCGCGTCGACATTCTGTATCTGCACGATCTCGGCAGCGCCACGCACGGCGCCAATCACCAATATATGTTTCAGCAGGCCATTGGCGGGGGCTTCCGAGCACTGAACGCCTTGCGCGAGCAAGGCGCCGTTGGGGCGATTGGCCTTGGCGTCAACGAAGTCGAAATTTGTACTGAAAGCATGGCACATGCCGATTTCGACCTGTTCCTGATCGCCGGCCGCTTCACCCTTCTCGACCATAGCGCGGCCGAATTCTTCGATAGCTGCCACCAGCGCGGTATCGGCATCGTGGCGGCAGGTGTGTTCAGCTCGGGCATTCTCGCAGCCGGCCCCTCAGGCGCGAACGCCTATCACGACTATGCACCGGCGTCCGACGCGGTGCGTGCGAAGACCGCTGCGATCGAGGCGATATGCCGCGAGTTCGGCGTGGCGCTACCGACCGTCGCGTTGCAGTTCGCAGCGAGCCATCCCGGTGTCACATTACCGATCGTCGGCGTCAGCAATGTCGCGGAGGTTGAGGCCGCAGCGGATTCAGCGCAGCATGAGGTTCCGCCCGAGCTTTGGAATGCGCTACGGTGCGCCGGATTGATCCCGGCGGAGATACACGCCTTCGCCTGACAACACGCCATTCGGGACCACGATAAAAAAGAGAGGGAGCAGGAGTTGGGGATAATCGCGAGTGCAGCGCCGCAGGATGCAGCGGCCGACGGAGAACGACGCGCGTTCGTCACGCCTGGCTATCGCTGGGGGTTCGTCCTGGTGGTCAGCCTCTTTTTTCTGTGGGCAATGGCCAATAATTTCAACGACATCCTCATCCGACAATTCCAGAAATCGCTTGGCCTCAACCGCGCCGAAGCCGGGTTGATCCAGTTCGCCTTCTATATCGGTTACTTCGTGGTGGCCTTGCCCGCTGGGCTGTTCATGCGGCGCTTCGGCTACAGAGCCGGCATCCTGGTCGGGCTCGGCCTTTATGCAGTGGGCGCGCTGCTCTTCTTTCCCGCGTCCCTGATGCTCAATTTCGGGATGTTCCTGTTCGCCCTGTTCGTCATCGCGGCCGGCGCCGCGTTCCTGGAGACCACGGCCAACCCCTATATCGGAACATTCGGGGACGCCAAAACCGCAGTGCAGCGGCTCAACCTGGCCCAGGCCTTCAACGGGCTGGGGGGCTGTATAACACCGTATATCGGCGGCCTTCTGATCTTTTCGGGCGTCGAACACTCCAAAGCGGTGATCGCCGCGATGACTCCGGCCCAGCTCGCGGCCTATCGCGCGAGCGAGGCGACGACGGTTCAGCTTCCCTATTTCCTCCTCGCCGCCGCCGCTCTGACGGTCGCGACAGCGGTTGCACTGGCGCGGATGCCGGAGGGCCGTCTGGGCGTGGATGCGCCGCTTCGAACCCAGTTCGCCGGTTTGCTGCGCCGCCGCGCACTGGTCGGCGCGGTCATCGCCCAGTTCTTCTATGTGGGCGCGCAGGTCGGCATCTGGAGCTTCTTCATCGATTTCGTGAAGGACGTGCTGCCCCAGATCAGCGAGCGCAACGCGGCCAACCTGCTCTCGACCAGCCTTTTCATGTTCATGGTCGGCCGTTTCAGCGGCGCCCTGGTCATGACGTGGATACGTCCGGCAACGCTGCTTGGCGTCTATGCGATCGCCAACATTCTGCTCTGCGCGATCGCCATGACCGGAGTCGGCTGGGCCGCGCTCGGCGCTCTCATGCTGACGAGCTTCTTCATGTCGATCATGTTCCCGACCATTTTCGCGCTCGGGGTTGACGGGCTGGAGACGGCGCGGCCGCTCGGTTCGTCCCTGATCATCATGTCGATCATCGGCGGGGCGATCTTCCCGCCACTGATGGGGCTGGTCTCAGTGTATATGGGCAGCTTGCCCCTGGCATTGGCGTTGCCGCTGGGGTGTTTCGTCGTGATCGCGGCCTATGCGCAACGGGTGCGCAAGGCCGGCGATCAGCTTTAGGCGGCGGAGGGCAGCGCGTGCTCCGGATTATGCCCCAGAGTGTCGGAAATCCGGGTCGCGGCCCGGCCCAACATTTCGCGCGCCGCGTCGAGGCCGACCTTTTGCGAGCCGTCGATCAGCTCGAGAAACGGGATGGTCAGCGCGGCCATGACGCTGCCGTCGAAGCCGAATACCGGGCAGCTGATGTCGGTGACGCCGTGCGTGATCGGGCTTTGCTTACGGTCGAATCCACGCTCGCGGATCACCGCCAGATGCGCAGCGAGATCGTCCGCATCGAAGACCGCATCATGCTCGTCCCTGGCCGCCGCGATGATCGACTCGGCACGCTGCGGCGTCGAGAAGCCAAGGATGACCTGCCCGGAGCAGCTGCGGATGATATCGACGTTGCTGCCGACCTTGAGCGAGAAGCCGCGCATGCCCGGCTGCTCCTCGCGCGCGATCACCAGCCCCCGCCCGCCATTGGGCACGACGAGGTGACAGGATTGGCCCGTTTCCAGCGCAAGGCTCTGCATTTCCGGCAGCGCCGCGCGCACCAAATCCTGCGCCGGGGTCGCGCGAAAGGCCATTTCGAGCAGCTTATAGGCAACGGTGTAGCGATCCGACCGCGCCGATTTGCGGAGATAGCCGAGCCGCTCGAGCACGATCACGATCCGGAACAGCTCGCCGATCGAGCGGCCGAGTTCGCTCGCCATCTCGCTCACCAGTGCGCCGTCGGGCCGATCGGCCAGCAGCTCGATGATTTCGAACGTCTTCTCGATCGCCGGCGCCGAATAGGAGCCTTTGGGGGTGGTACGGACCATGGACCTCTTTCGCGCGTCTGTGTCGCCAGATGCATCGCACAGGCCCCTGCTGTAAAGCTTGGGCTACGCGACCAATGATCGACGCGCATCAGCATTTCTGGTCCCTGACCAACCCGGGCCATGAATGGCCGACGCCGGCCGAGGCGGCGATCCACCGCGATTTCGGTCCGGCGGATCTGACGGCGGAGGCGAGCGGGCTCGCGCTCGAAAGCACCGTGCTGGTGCAGTCCCAGCCCAGCGATGTGGATACCGACTGGCTGTTGGAGCTCGCGGCGTGCACGCCTTTGGTCGGCGCGGTGGTTGGCTGGGTGGATCTCGCCGCACCGGACGCGCCCACACGGATTTCAGCGCTGGCCGGTGCACCGAAATTGCGCGGCCTCCGTCCCATGCTGCAGTCGATCGACGATACCGACTGGCTGCTTCAGGATAACGTCGCCCCCGCCATTGCCGCGATGCTCGATCACGGCCTGAGGTTCGACGCGCTGATCCAGCCACGCCACCTGCCGATGCTCGCGCGCTTTGCCGATCGCTGGCCCGATCTGCCGATCGTCATCGATCACGCGGCCAAGCCTTTCATCGCAACCAGCCAGCTCGACCCGTGGCGAGCCGAAATCGCGGCGCTCGCCGCGCGCGGCCTATGGTGCAAGCTTTCGGGCCTGCGCACCGAACAGGCCGAGGGACAGCCGGCATCGGTCCTGGCCCCCTATGTCGAACATCTGCTGGAGAGTTTTGGCGAGCGGCTCATGTGGGGCAGCGACTGGCCGGTGCTGCGGCTTTCGGGCGACAGCTACAGCGACTGGGTCACGACCGCAGAGCGGCTGATCGGGCTCAGCGGTGCAGCGAAAACGCGCCTCTTCGCGGGTGCGGCGGCGGAATTCTACGACCTGCCTTTGGGCGGTAATAAATAGAAACAGGAGAAGATACGTGACGACAAGGCGGTTCGGAAAATTGCGCGGTGTGTTGCTCGCCGGTTTGGTTCTTGCGGCCGCGCCCGCCGCGTCGCAGTCGAGCCAGAGCGACCCGCGCGCCAGCGCCGATCGCATGGCCGCAAAGCTTGTCGCCGGGCTGAGCCTGGACGAGAAGCTCGACCAGCTCGTCAACGTCGCCCCCGCCATCCCGCGCCTGAATGTCCCGGATTATAATTGGTGGACTGAATCGCTCCACGGGGCGCTCGGATCAGTGCCCACGACCAACTTCCCGGAACCGATCGCGCTGGCCGCGACTTTCGATGCGCCGCTGGTCCATGATGTCGCCGGCGTGATCAGCACTGAAGTGCGCGGCCTGCACACATTGGCACGCCAGACCGGCAAGACCGGCCGCATCGGCACCGGCCTCGACACCTGGTCCCCCAACATCAACATCTTCCGCGATCCGCGCTGGGGCCGCGGCCAGGAAACCTATGGCGAGGATCCCTATCTCGCCGCGCGGCTCGGCGTCGCCTTCGTCCAGGGCATGCAGGGACCGAACCCGGATCTGCCCGACGTGATTGCCACGCCCAAGCATTTCGCCGTCCATAGCGGCCCCGAATCCACGCGCCACGGGGCGAATGTGTTCGTCTCAGCCCATGATCTCGAGGACACCTATCTCCCTGCCTTCCGCGCGGCCGTGGTCGACGCGAAGGCCGGATCAATCATGTGTGCCTATAACCGGATCGACGGTCAGCCGGCCTGTGCGAGTGACCTGTTGCTCAAGGAGCATCTGCGCGGCGCCTGGGGCTTCAAGGGCTATGTCGTGTCCGACTGCGATGCCGTGAAGGACATCAACGAGAATCACAAATACGCCCCCGACGCTGCTTCGGCGGTAGCCGCGGCGATGCGCGCGGGCGTCGACAGCGAGTGCAACGGCGCGACGCTGGGCGACGTTGGCGGCCTTGGCGAACGCTACCGCGAGGCGCTCGATCGCGGGCTGATCTCGATCGGCGACATCGACCGGGCGCTGACCCGGCTCTTCTCGGCTCGCCTGCGCAACGGCGACCTCCCCGGCATCCGCACCAACGATGTGCCACCATCGGCTGTCGGCGCACCGGGTCATGACAAGCTCGCCCTCGACGCGGCCGAGAAGAGCCTTGTGCTGCTCAAGAATGACGGCATCCTTCCGCTGCGCCCCAATCTACGGGTGGCTGTAATCGGCCCGCTCGGCGACGCGACCCGCGTGCTGCGCGGCAATTACTCAGCGCCGATGTCGGCCCCGCCGGTGTCCGTGCTCGACGGCTTGCGCCAGGCAATGCCCGGCGCCAGCATCACCTATGCGCCAGCCGCGCCCGGCTTCACCGACGGCGACCGGATCCCGACCACGGCGCTCCGCGCACCCGACGGATCGCCCGGCCTGCTGGCACGCTATTACAACGCCACCACGACCCCGCCGCGCTTCTTCCTGCCCGGCGCTTCGCGCAAGAGCGTGGCCGATCTGAAATATTCCGCGACGCCGGTCCTCACCCGGCGCGAGGCCGAGGTCGGCGGCCGTGGATTGTCGCTGAAGGAGGTCACCGAATATCACCGCGTGGTCTGGACCGGCTTCATCGTGCCGCCGGAAACCGGCACCTATCGCCTCGGCATGAACGGCACCGATGGCGAGATGACCCTCAACGGCAAGCCCTTTGTCGATCTCAGCAAATCGCAGTGGAACAGCCTTCCGACGATGAAGCAGATCGAGCTGGTCAAGGGCCATCGCTATCCGATCGAGATCAGGGCGACCGGCCATGGGTCGTCCGGCGCGGGCCTGGTCTGGAAGCGCGTTTCCAACACGCCCGACGCGACGCTTGCCGCTGCCGCCGCCAAAGCCGATGTGCTCGTCGCGGTCGTCGGCCTGACATCCGATCTCGAGGCCGAGGAATCGCCCGTCCAGGTCCCCGGCTTCAAGGGCGGCGACAAGACCACGCTCGACATCCCCGCCGATCAGATCGCCTTGCTCGAAAAGGCGAAAGCCACCGGCAAGCCGCTCATCGTGATCGCGATGAACGGCAGCCCGATCAACCTGTCCTGGGCGAAGGACAATGCCGCTGCCGTCATCGAAGCCTGGTATCCGGGCCAGTCGGGCGGGCTCGCCATCGCCAATGTGCTGTCCGGCCGCACCAATCCGAGCGGACGCCTGCCCCTCACCTTTTATCGCAGCATCGACGAGCTGCCGCCGTTCGGCGATTATGACATGAAGGGAAGGACTTATCGCTATTTCACGGGCACGCCGGTCTATCCGTTCGGCTATGGCCTGAGCTACACCAGCTTCGCCTATGCGCCGGTCAAGGTCGACAGCCCACGCGGCGGCGCTGAAAAGGGCATTCGCGTCACCACCGAAGTGCGGAACGCCGGCAGCCGCGCCGGCCAGGAGGTCGCGCAGCTCTACCTCAACTTCCCCAATGAGCCCGGCACGCCGCGCATCGCCTTGCGCGGCTTCCAGCGCGTAAACCTCCGGCCCGGCGAAGCGCGGAAAATCAGCTTCGACCTCAGTCCGCGCGACCTCAGCGCCGTCGCGCTCGACGGCACGCGTCGCGTTCTCAAGGGGCGGTACCGGGTGAGTATCGGCTCGGGCCAGCCGGATACGGGCGTGGCGGTTCAGTCGGCTCCGTTCAGCATCGATGACGCTGCAGATTTGCCGAAATGATCGCCCACGCAAGCCGCCGCTCCTTCCTTCTGGGAAGCGCCGCTCTGGCCGCCTCAGCAGCGGCGCCGATCTGGGGTGCCGCGGCGAAAGGGCGCGAGCCCGATTTCACCGCCATCCTGCCTGAAGGCACGCTGCAGATCATCGCGCTGACGGACCGGTCTTTCCGCGTGAGGTTCGTGCCGAAGGGTGCGCCGCGCTCGCTGCCGCCGAGCGACATCATGCTCAAAACCCGGGGCCCGCGGCCCGTGCGCACGCGTCGCGGCGATGTCACCCGCCTCACCTTGCCGCACATCAAATGCGAGATCGACGCGGCGTCCACGATCCGCTTCTTCGACGCACAGGGCCAGCAGCTGCTGGCTGAAACGCCAGGCCCCCGGCGGCTCGCGCCAGTCCGGCTCGGCGACGAAACCGTCCAGATCGCTGAGCAGGCTTTCGAGGCGCCAGCGGATGAGCGCCTTTTCGGCACCGGCTGTTTCCAGGACGGCGCGCTCGATCTGCGCAGCCTTCCGCGCCGCCTGACTCAGGTCAATACGCAGATCAGCCTGCCTTTCATCCTCTCCAGCAAGGGCTACGGCCTGCTCTGGCACAATCGCGGCATGGCCGAGCTCAATCCGCCTGCGCATCAGCTGGTGCTCGAAAAAGGCGCGGCGGGCGAAGCGCAAACGACCGACGTCACGACCACCACCGGCAATGCCCGCGTGTCGCGCCGACTCACCCCATTCGAGGGGGAAATCCAGGTCGATCGGGCGGGCCGGCAGGCCTTTCTGCTCGACATCGGCCAGAAGATGGCCTCGATCCACCATGTCGAGATCGACGGCAAGGTGATCGTCGACTTCGCCAATCAATGGCTGCCGCCCACCACGAGCTTCTTCGCCGATCTCCCGGCCGGCAAGCACAAGGTGAAGGTGCTGGCGAACGACGCCGACAAGCCGGTGCTCCATCATGGCCCGGCCGAGGCGCAAACGGTGTGGCGCGCGCCGGTGGCCGAGGCAATCGACTATGTCGTGATTGCCGGCCCAGCCGCCGACCAGATCATGGCCGGCTATCGCGATCTGCTCGGCCCGACGGCAATGCTGCCGCGCTGGGCCTATGGCTATATCCATTGCCGCGAGCGCTTCCATTCGTCGGACGAGATTCTCGAAAATCTCGACGAGTTCCGCCGCCGCAAGCTGCCAGTCGATGTGATGGTCCAGGACTGGCAATATTGGGGCAAATATGGCTGGAACGCGATGCGCTTCGACGAGGCGCATTATCCCGACCCTGCCGGACTGGTTCAGAAGCTGCACGAGCGCAAAGCACGCTTCATGCTGTCGGTCTGGTCCAAGGTCGGCAAGGATACCGAGCTCGGCAAACAGGTCGCCGCGCACGGCTATTATATTCCCGACACCGAGTGGATCGACTTCTTCAATCCCGAGGCTACCGCCTTTTATTGCGCGCAGCATGACCAGCGGCTCGGCAAGCTGGGCATCGATGCCTGGTGGCAGGACGCGACCGAGCCGGAGAATGACGACCTCACCGGTCGGATGACGGCTGCCGGCAAGGGCGAACATGTCCGCCTCGCTTATCCGCTCCAGGTGGCGCGCGCGGTCTATGAAGAGCGCCGCCGTGCCGAACCGAACGTGCGGCCGATGATCCTCACCCGCTGCGCGTTCCTTGGGCAGCAGCGCTACGGCGCCGCGACCTGGTCAGGCGATATCGGCAATGGCTGGGATACGCTGGCCCGGCAGATCGCAGCCGGGCTCAACATGGCCGCCGCAGGCCATGCCTATTGGACGGTCGATGCCGGCGGGTTCTTCAGGCCCGGCAAGGGGCAATATACCGATCCCGTCTATCACGAGCGCTTCCTGCGCTGGTTCCAATATGCGACCTTCCTGCCGCTCCAGCGCGTCCATGGCTATCAGACCGACACTGAGTTCTGGCGCTATGGCGAGAAGCTGGAAACGGTCGCGCGCCAGTATCTCGAACTCCGCTATCGCATGCTCCCCTATCTCTACAGCATGGCGGGCGAGACGATGCGCACCGGCGTGCCGCTGATGCGCCCCTTCGTGTTCGACTTTCCCCACGACGCCACCGCGCTCGCGGAGAAGCACAGCTATATGTTCGGGCGCGCGATCCATGTCGCACCCGTGCTCGCGGCCGATGCGGCCACCTGGCCGGTCTATCTCCCACAGTCCGAAGGCGGCTGGACCGACCTCTGGACCGGCGACCACCGCGACGGCGGTCGTCGGCACGACGTCGCCGTTCCGATCGAACAGCTGCCGCTCCACGGCCGCGCGGGCAGCATCCTGCCGATGGGCCCGGTGCTGCAGTCGACCGCTGACGCAACCGGCGAGACGATCGACCTGTTCGTGGTCCCCGGAGCCAATGGCGCGTTCGACTTTTACGAGGATGACGGGCTGAGCAACGCTTATGAGCGCGGCGCCTGGTCGATCATTCCGATACATTGGGACGATCGCAAACGCGAGCTCAGCATCGGCAGCCCGCGCGGTAGCTTCAAAGGCATGCTGTCGCGGCGCCGGTTCAACCTCCACCTCGTCGGGCCGGGCGACACGCCCCTGCGACCGGGCGCGGGGCTTGGGGTGACCTATCGAGGGGTTCCGCTACGGCAAGCTTTGATCTAGCTGGCCTGAAACCTTTTGCGCTGCCACGCTAACCAATCGAACATTGTTCAAGCCGGGGTACCAGATGAGACTCAAAAGCGCGCTGGTGATCGGGTTGATCAGCCTTGGCATGGCTCCCTCGATTGCCGCAACGCGGCCTCACGCCGCGCATGCGCGTGCAGCAACCGGGCTGGATGCGAACGGGCATCTGAAGGCCGTTCCACTGCCGGCCGCGCAGGGCTTCGCCTATGCCCGGCTGGCCGATGGCGTGCAGGTGCGCGTGGGCGAGGTCACCAAGAACGTGATCTTCTATGCGCCGGATACGGTGCGGGTGAATGCCAATCTCGGCCGCAATTACTGGACTGCGCGCAGCATCGTCGTAACCGCCGGGCCCCGGCCGGTGGCCTTCACGCTCAGCGAAACGGCCAGCGCTCTCACCCTGACGAGCGCGAAGCTGCGCATCGAGATCGACAAGGCGACGGGCGCCCTTCGCTTTCTCGACCGCAGCGGCAAACTCTACACTGAGGAACAAGCCGCCAACCCGCAGACCCTGAAGGTCGCGACCATTTCCGGCGCGCCCACCTATGAGGCCAGCAACAGCTTCACGCTGCGCCCCGACGAGGCGATCTACGGCCTCGGCTTCACCGGGGACGACACCAGCAACAGGCGCGGCAAGGAGGTGCTGCTGGTCCAGACCAATATGGGCATCATCATCCCGGTCATCATGTCGTCGCGTCGTTACGGCGTGATGTGGGACACCTATTCCCAGATGCGCTTCAAGGACGATGCGAACGGCGCCTCGCTCTGGGCCGAGAGCGCGCCGGGCGGCGTGGATTATTACTTCATGGGCGGCGACACGCCTGACGCCGTGGTGGGCGCCTATCGCGCGCTGACCGGCCAGGCGCCGATGTACCCCAAACAGGCCTTCGGGCTGTTCATGAGCAAGGAGCGCTACAAGACCCAGGCGCAGCTGGTCGATATCGCACGCACCTTCCGCAAGGAGCAGTTCCCGCTCGATTACATCGTCCAGGATTGGCAATATTGGGGATCGGACAAGGACGGCAGCTGGAGCGGGATGACCTGGGATCCGGTCCGCTATCCCGACCCCGCCGGCATGGCGCGCGATATCCACGGCCTGAACATGAAGCTGATGGTGTCGATCTGGCCCTCGATCGGCAACGACACCGCCCTCGCCCATGAGCTCGACGCCAAGGGTCTGCGGTTCGAGCCGCTGCACTGGATCTCCAAGCATGCGCGCGTCTACGACGCCTATAGCCCGGTCGGGCGCCAGATCTATTTCAAGCACGTCAAATCAGGCCTGCTCGACAAGGGCGTCGATGCGCTGTGGATGGACGGCACCGAGATCGAGGTGAGCAGCGCGATGTGGAACGCGCAGGACAATATCCGCGACACCAAGGCGCTCGGCTCGAACGCGCTGGGCGATTTCGCCCGCTATCTGAATCCCTATTCGCTGATGA
Organism: Sphingomonas sp. P3_C5; assembly: GCF_056402635.1. Lineage (NCBI taxonomy): Bacteria > Pseudomonadati > Pseudomonadota > Alphaproteobacteria > Sphingomonadales > Sphingomonadaceae > Sphingomonas > Sphingomonas sp. P3_C5. The sequence goes on along the minus strand of NZ_JBFUHA010000004.1, from coordinate 72,202 downwards.
CGACGCAAGGCACCTATGACGGCCAGCGCGCGACATCGGACAAACGGGTCCTCACCCTCACCCGCTCGGCATGGGCAGGCGCGCAACGCACCGCGGCAGCATCGTGGAGCGGCGATATCGTCTCCAGCTGGAAGACCCTGAAGCAACAGGTCGCGGGCGGCGTGGATGTGACGGTGACCGGCAATCCCTATTGGACTCAGGACACCGGCGGCTTCTTCGTCCCTGACTTCCCCGGCGGCGAGAAAAATCCGGCATGGCGGGAACTCTTTGCCCGCTGGCTGCAATTCTCCACATTCAACCCGATCATGCGCATCCACGGCACTGACGTCGAGCGCGAGCCTTACCGGTTCAAGACGCTCGATCCGGATGTCTATGCCTCGCTGCGCGGCAGCGTTGCCCTGCGCTATCGCCTGCTGCCCTATATCTACGGGCTGAGCTGGCAGGTGACCTCGGCGGGCTACACGATGATGCGCCCGCTGATGATGGACTTCCCAGACGACCGGGCGACCGACACCATCGACGACAGCTTCATGTTCGGGCCCGCGCTCCTCGTTCACCCTGTCACGCGCGCAATGTACAATATTTTGCCCCCGCCTGCGGCGACCATCCCGACAGAGTATTTGCGCACGCCGGACGGACAGTCCGGCCTGGCGCTGCAATATTTTGAGGGCGAGAATTTCGAGACGCCCAAGGCCAAGCTGGTCGATCAGAAGGTCGATCACAACTGGCCTGATCCGCCTTTGGCGGAAATCCCGGGCGGCCTCTCGAGCCTCCGGCATTTTTCTGCGCGCTGGGAGGGCGAGATCATCGCGCCGGAGGACGGCGAGTATGAGATCGGCGTCGCCGGCAATGACGGTTTCCGTCTGTTCCTTGCGGGCGAGAAGGCGACGGAGGACTGGGCGGCTGGTGCCGAGCGCTATCGCAGCGTCAGGCGCGTCCTGAAAAAGGGCGAGCGGCTGCCTGTCCGCATCGATTATTACCAGATCGACGGCAACCGTGTTCTGCGCCTCGCCTGGCGCCGGCCCTCGGACTTGCGTTCGGCTACCGCGGCGGTGAATGCGCAGCGCGACCTGACCATGCGAACCTATCTGCCGAAAGGCAGTAGCTGGTATGATTTCTGGACCAACGAACGCTTTGCGGGCGGCGAGACCGTATCACGCGAAGCGCCGCTCGACGTGGTTCCGCTCTATGCCCGTGCCGGGTCGATCGTGCCGATGGGCCCAGACCTGCAATATGCGACCGAGCGGCCCGACGCGCCTTATGAAGTGCGGATCTATCCGGGCGCTGATGCGCGCTTCACCGTCTATGAAGACGACAACGAAACCTACGCCTATGAGAAGGGCCAGCGCGCAACCTATGATCTCGTCTGGAACGACAAGGCGCACACGCTGACGATCGGTGCACGACGTGGCGCCTTCCCGGGCATGGTGACGCGGCGTCGCCTGGACTTCGCGCTGATGGGTGCGGTGCCGGTCAAAAGGCAGCTCGTTTATGCCGGGAAAGCGGCGAGTGTGACATTCGGCTGGTGAGTCCGCTGTCCTGGGATGCTGAGTCCTGACATCGGTTGCGACCACGCCCCATCGTCACCCCGGACTTGTTCCGGGGTCCAATGCGCCGCAAGCCAAAGTGCCGATGGTTGCGCGGCAACGTGGATGCCGGAACAAGTCCGGAATGACGACCAGGCTAAGCCCGATGACGATAAATCGGCACCATCACAGCGCGCCCAGAGCGGAGCCATGATTCAACCGCATCCCCGGATCGGCCATAAGATGCGCACGGGACGTCTCAGAAGCCTGAACCGCTCTTTCTTATCGTCTGGCTCTTCGAATGCTGCGCGCGGCGCCAAGGACGGCGCCTGCGCGGCAAATTCCCTGTTAATTTCCCTGTTATTCCCTGTTCCGGCGAGAGCAGGGCGAACGCAAAATTCAATAATCACTTGTAATATATTGATAATTTTAGAATTCAGCTGCGAACGGCGCCGAAAAAAAGAAAAAAATTCCCTGTTCCGCGCAAATAACAGGGAATTTCATCCCCGCGACGACGCCCTCGCGAATGGCAGTCAGCGGCGCATCGCGCTCCTAAGTCGAGCGCGACAATGCCGGCCCCAGCAACCGGACCGGGCGCCCAGGCGCGAGCTTGATCTCGATCCGGCGGTCGCCCAGCCGCACGACACGCGCCGAGGCGATGCCGCCGGTCAATGTCACGGCCGCCAGCTTGCCGTCCCTCCAGGACAGATCCACCCGGCATTGTCCGCGCGCGCGCAGGCCGGTGATCGAACCCGCCTTCCAGGCGGAGGGCAGCGCCGGCAGCAACAAAATCTCGTCGCCACGGCTCTGCATCAGCATCTCGGCCATCGCCGCCGCCCCGCCGAAATTGCCGTCGATCTGGAATGGCGGGTGCGCATCGAACATGTTCGGATAGGTGCGCCCCGGGCCGAGCAGGAAGCGCAGGATGCGGTGCGCGTGCTCGCCGTCGCGCAGCCGCGCCCATAGATTGACCCGCCAGGCCGTGGCCCATCCGGTCGATTCGTCACCCCGCAGCTCGAGCGACCGCTGCGCCGCACGCGCGAGATCAGGCGTGTCGTCGAGATTGATCTGATGGCTCGGATAGAGGCCGTAGAGATGGGAGACATGCCGATGATGCGGCTCCGGTACGTCCGCGTCCCAGTCCGCCCGCCACTCCTGCAACTGGCCCTGGGCGCCGATCCGGTCTTTCGCCAGGCGAGCACGTGTCGCCCGCAATTGCGCGGCGAGCTCCGCATCGACCTTCAGGAGGCCTGCGGCGGTGGCGACCTGATCGAACAGGTCCCGAAGGATCTGCATATCCATTGCCGGCCCGGCGCACAGCGAGGCGCCTTTGGGATGGATGTTCTCGGGCGATACCGACGGGTTGGTGACGAGTTCGCCGCTCTCCGGATCGGGCTGCAGCACGTCGAGGAAGAACAGGGCAGCCCCGCGGATCAGCGGATAGACCGACCGCAGATAGGCCAGGTCGCGGCCATAATCATAGCGCTCCCATAAATGGGTGCAGAGCCAGGCACCGCCCATCGGCCACAGCCCCCATTGCGCGCCATCGATCGGCGCGGTGGCACGCCAGAGATCGCTATTGTGATGCGCGACCCAGCCGCGCGCGCCGTACATCTCACGCGCTGTCCTCGCGCCTGTCTCGGCCAAATCGCGGACCAGCGCGATCAGTGGCGTGGTACATTCGGCAAGCCCGGTCGGCTCAGCCGGCCAGTAATTCATCTCGGTATTGATGTTGATCGTGTATTTGGAACCCCAGGGCGGTTTGGTACTCTCGTTCCAGATGCCCTGAAGGTTCGCCGGCTGGCTACCGGGCCGCGAAGAACAGATCAGCAGATAGCGGCCATAGTGGAAATAGAGCGCCGCGAGCGCCGGATCGTCCGAGGTCTCGGATGTCCGGATGCGCTCGTCCGTCGGCAGGTCGGCGGCCGGCGTCCGCCCCAGGTCGAACGAAACGCCATGGAACAGGCGACGGTGCTCAGCTGCCGTCTCCGCCGCGATGCGGACGAACGGGAATTTGCTCGCGCGCGCGATCTGATCGCGCGTCACGGCCGACGGATCGCCCCCCGTATCATCGAATCGGCGATAGCTGGTTGCCATGGCGATCAACAGGGTCACAGCATCGGCGCCGCGCAGGGCAAGCCCGGCTTCACCAGCGCGCAACGCGCCGCCCTTCGCCAGGACACGGACGCGTGCCTCGAATCGAAGCGCGGCCGCGACGTCATGATCGGCGCGGTTGCGGCCGGACTGCAGCATCGTATCGCCCAATATCGTGAGCGCGGAATCCTGCGGCGAGGTGAGGCCCAGATCCAGATCGATCGCGCCGCGCCGGTCAGCCTCGATATGGACTGCGATGACCTGCAATATGGGCGATGCGATGACTGATCGACGGTACGTGACGCCGTTCGAAACGAAACGCGTCGTAGCGATCGCATCGTCGATATCGAGCTCCCGCTCATAGCCGGTCACTGATCCGGCATCGACATTCGGCATATCGATCAGCAGGTCGCCGACCGTCTGATAGGGCATCTGAGTCAGCGGCTTGGCCATCACCTTCGCATTGGCCAGCGCCTGCGCCTCGACATAGCGGCCGGCGAAGATCAGCCGCCGCACTTCGGGCAGCGTCGCATGCGCCTCCGGATTGACCGGATCATAGGGCCCGCCCGCCCAGAGCGTATCCTCGTTCAGCTGCAGACGTTCATGCGCAGTCCCGCCGAACACCATCGCGCCGAGCCGGCCGTTGCCGATCGGCAATGCCTCGGTCCATTCATGCGCCGGCTGACGATACCAGAGGCGGTTGCGGTGGGGCGCGACTGTCTCGGCGGCGATCAAGGGACCGGATACGGTGAGCCCGACAGCCGCCGCGGCCGACCCTTCCATCACTGCCCGCCTTGTGAAGCGCTGGCCTTTGCCCATTTCTGTTTTTCCCATCGCCAAGATAATCGGATTGTCGGTCATCGCCACGAAACAGGCGAGCAAGCACATGTTTTGCGGACAAAAAAGAGGCCGCCGACCATCAGTCGGCGGCCCAGGAGGGAAACGGGCGTATCAAACATCCAGCCTCTCCGGCCTCACGCAATCGATTTCATTTATGAAAGCCAGATTGCACAAGTGCTTACTTCAAGTCAAATTGTCGAGATGAAGTGGGGCCAACGTGGCGGTATCCACGGGCTCGGCGACATCGGTTGCCCTTGAGTAGTGCTGCGATTCGCGTACCAGCCACACCGCGCGATGCTGCGCGAGCCAGAACGAGAATGCCGCCATGCGCCACATACTGATCCTGGACCTTCAGGACGATCCGGATGCTATCGCGGCCTATCGCGACTGGCACCGTCCCGGCGGCCCGCCCGAGGCCATCACGCGATCGCTGCGCGAGAGCGGCATCGAGGATATGGAAATCTGGCAGGCAGGCGACCGACTGGTCATGGTGATGGAAACCGGACCCGCTTTCGATCCAGCTGCCAAGGCCATGCGCGACGCGACTGATCCTGAAATCCAGGCTTGGGAGCGCCTGATGGACCGCTTCCAGCGCCGCCTGCCCTTCGCCCCCGAGGGGGTGAAGTGGGTGACGACGGAACGCATCTACGCGCTGAGCGATCAGCCGGGCTAACTGCCCGAATTGAGTGCTGCGGCCGCGCGAAACAGCGCCTTCAACGCCGCCTCATCGATCTCCTCGCCCTCCTGGAAATCGATCGCGCGCCTGACATTGCCGTCGAGGCTCGAATTGAACAGGCCTGACGGGTCGTCGAGCGCAGCGCCCTTGGCGAAGGTCATCTTCACGACCTTCTTGTAGGTTTCGCCGGTGAAGAGCATTCCGTCGCGATACCAGGTCGGAACACCCCGCCACTTCCACTCCTCGACCACATCGGGAATGGCCTGCTTGATCAGCCCGCGGAGCCGCGAGAGCATCTCGCCCCGCCAGTCACCCAGCTCCCGGATCCGCTCGTCGATCTTTTCGGATGGAGAGAGTTCGCTCATTGCACCTGCTCCTGCGCGCTACGCCACTTGGCCGCATAGGGCATCACGAACATGTACAGGCCGCTGAACAGCAGCAGGAAAAGCGGCAGCAGGGGCGAATAGACGACATAGGCTGGCGGAGTCCCCACCGCCATGCAGGCGAAATTGGCGATCACGGTCGCTGTGAAGATAATCGACAGCCAGCGATGGGTCTGCCGAATCCAAAGGTTCATGTTCATTGAGACCTCCTTGTCGAAGAGATGTTGGATGTGGCGCCGCCTCTCACGCCTCGCGCGCCAGCACCTGCTCCAGGTTGGCGAAGAACTTCGCCCAGCCGAACTTGGCGCCGTGATAGGCCTGTTGCTGATCGGCCCGGAAACCCGCCTGCTCCATGCGAAGATGAGTGCCGGTGCCCGACGGCGTGAGCGTCCAGGTGACGACGCTCTCGAGGCCCATGCCACCCCAGCTATAGGCCAGCGACCTGTTCGGCTCGAGTTCCAGGACCTCGCAGCCGACCGAGCCCCAGTCGCCACTAAACTCGAAACGATGGCCCATGACCGGCATGAAATCATTCTTCATGAGCCACTCGGCGAGCAGATGCGGCTGGGTGAGCGCGCGCCAGATCTTCTCCGGCGGATAGGCTATCTCGCGCTCGACAGTGACAGTGCGCGTTTCGGCAGTGGTATCGCTCATTGATCCATCCTTTTGAGCAAATTTTCGAGATCGTCGAACCTGCTTTCCCAGAAGCCGGTCATCTCGCCGGTCCAGTCGACCAGCGGCGCCAGGGCGCGGGGCAGCGCACTGTAATGCGTCTGGCGACCTTCGTGGCGGTCGAGCACCAGCCCGGCCTGTTTCAGGGCACCGAGATGTTTGGAGACTGCCGGTTGCGATATCCCCGCCTGCGCCGTCAGCGCTCCGACCGTCTGCTCGCCCCCACGGCAGAGCCGCTCGAAAATGGCCCGGCGAGTCGGATCGCCAAGCGCCTTGAAGAGCATTTCGTGCGTGGGTGACATCGGAACACATAACTCGCTGGCTATTGATCAATCCAATAACCGTGGAGTTATGAGTTCGTCAATCAGAAATTTCTGAGCAGCAATCGGCCCCTGGCGCTGCGCTCAGAAAATCAGTTTGCCGCCGACGATCGCGAGCGTTCCGGCGAGGATCGGACGCAGAAACCGGTCTGAGATCCGAGTCGAGATGAGGCTGCCGATGATGATGCCCGGAACCGAGCCGACGAGCAGCGACAGCAGCAGATGGAAATCGACCGAGCCCATCACCCAATGGCCAGTGCCGGCAATCAGCGTCAGCGGCACCGCATGGGCGATGTCGGACCCAACCAGACGGTTCACCGGCAGCTTCGGATACAGCACCAGCAAGGCGGTCATACCGACCGCCCCGGCGCCGACCGAAGACAGCGACACGAGCACACCAAGGATGGCGCCCAGCGTGGTCGTCAGCCGCCCGATCCCGCCCGAGCTCATCTCCTCGATACCGTCAGCGAAATAGGCAAGGATCTGGCGACGGAACAGCATGGCGATCGCGGTTGCGATCAGGCCGACGCCAAGCATGACGGTGATGACATGCTCGGTCCCTTCAAATCGCCTGCCGGCATAAGCGAGGACCAGCAGCGTCAGGATCGTCGCGGGCACGCTGCCCAGGGCGAGGCGACGCACCACTTTCCAGTCCACGGTGCCGTGCATGCCATGTACGCCCGCACCGACCGTCTTGGTCGCCGAAGCATAGAGCAGGTCGGTGCCGACCGCAGTCACCGGGTGAAAACCGAACGCAAGGACGAGCAACGGCGTCATCAGCGACCCGCCGCCGACGCCTGTTAGGCCGACCAGGATACCGACCGCGAGCCCGGCAAGTGAATATAGCAGGTTGATGTCGCCCAGACTCACTTGCGATCCTCGTGCAGCCGAATGCGGCTCTTTGCGCCAATGCCTAGGCCGGCCGCAAGAAACGGAAGCTTCTGCGGGGTAGTGTCTTTGTATCTGATCGTTTCGGCGCGGGACAGGCCCATCATCCCACGGCCGCGCGACCCAATCCGAAACTGCCACGGTTCTGCGCTGGGCCGAGGCGCTCCCAAGCCATGGCGAAAGTCGCCACCGCCATTACGACGAGATGCCCCGCTTCGAACAGGAATGGCAACGCCATCAGCGCCCAGCCCGATCCCGCACAGGCACGCGCGGTTGCCACGCCGTGGCAAAGGCCCCTGAGCTCTGGAGCGCGACTGGGCCAGGCGATCGTTGCGTCGCGACACAGACGGCGGCACCGCGCCTTGGCGGGCGTCGCCTGCCACGCGACGGCGATGCCGATCGCGATCAGGGGTGCCGCCACGGTTGCAAGGCGAAGACCAGCTGTCGCGGCCGCGAGCAGCATCAGCACCGCCAGCCAGACAGCAGCATAGGAACTCAGGAACGCCAGGGCCGCCAAGGTGCTGCGAAAGCGTGAACTGCCTAGCGCGCCAACCTCCGCAATCGGCCTGCTCAACACCGGCAGCATCATCGCGCACAGCATCAGCAGCCACGATATCAGCAGGGGGCCGATCGGGTTCAGACGCAGCGCAATCGCCGCGCCCGCAAGGGCAGCAGCGGCCGAATGTCCGCCAGGACCACAGAAATCCGGCAGACCGGGAATGGCGCTGCCGGACAACACTATCCAGGCCAGCGCGCTCGGGGCCAGCACCCCGATCTGGCGCCACGGGATTGGGCCGATCGTCACGACCCGTTCCCGATCCGGGCCTTGCCCGTGGCATCGCCGGTGCGGCGCTGCCAGAATGGCGCATCCGGCCACCGCGCGGCCGCGGCATAATGGTCGGCAAGCGAGCGGGCATAGCCGGTAAAGCCATGTTCGCTCATCATCGCAAACCGCCGCCGGCTTTCCGCCTCACATCCATCGAGCATGTCCATCGCCGCATAGGCAGCGAGAATACCCGAGCGCAGCGCATGGATCAGGCCGCGCGACGAAAGCGGATCTGCCGCGAACAGCGTATCGCCGGCTGCGACCCAGCGCCTGCCGGCAGCCGGCTGTAGCGTGACGGTGCCGGCGGACCGCACCGCGACCACCCCCGCTCGCGCCGTCTCGGGAACCAGCACTCTCATATGTCGCGTGGCTTCGAGCGCATGCCACCATCCCTCGTCGCCCCTCAGGCCGAGCGTGCGGGCTACCTCCGGGTCAGTCATGCAGCAGACGATGCGGCGCCCGCCCGGAAGGTCGGCGCTGTACCACCACCCTTCCGGCCGCGCCTCGATGATGGTTCGGTTATCGCCCTCCACCCCTTCGAAGAAACGGCCAAGCGCCACAAGGTTGTCATGGACGCCCACCCGCGCATCGAGCGGCCGCGCCAGCCGCCAGTTCCGCCCGGTCGCCCATATCACCGCGCGGGCGATCACCTGGTCACCATTCGCAAGTATCAGGCGCCAGCCTTCCCCATCGGGCACCGCTGACCGCACTGCCCTGCCAGTCTGTACCCTCGCCCCGGCTGCAATCGCAGCGTCGGCGAGCAGACGGTCGAAACGGGCGCGGTCGAGATGCCAGCCCGGGCCTCGCGCAGAGAAGATGCTGTGCCGCTCCTCGAGCTCTTCGTCGGTCCATGCCGCGGCGACCGACCGCCCGACGACGAAGCCCGCCGCCTCGAAGGCGGGCAGCACCCCGAGCTGATCGAGCAGGCTGCGCGCCAGGGCGGGGAGGACCTCGCCGGGCCGAGCCGAACTATAGTCGCCCGCCTCGAGAATCTCCACCGCAAGCCCCGGCGCATGGCGCCGCAGCGTCAGCGCCGCGGCGGCACCCGCCGGCCCACCGCCGACGATGGCGAGATCAGCTGTCGACGCCGGAATCTTCGACACAGACATATTTGACCTGAGGCGAGGGTGCATTGAGGCTCGACTCGGGCACTGTCGGATTGCGGACGACGAAGCCGAGCTTCGACCACTCAGTCACCATCTTGAGATCGCCCGCATAGGTTTGCGGGATGCCGCGTGCCCAGTTGCGGAACTGGTAATTCTGGTCGCCGAGATCATAATAGACCTGCATCGGCCGGTGCGCGGGCCACCACAGAGTCTCCCAGACCTGCTGCTCCTTCACCATCATCGTGTCGCCGACGCTGTCGGGGCTGAGCTTGTTCCAGTCCTCATAGGTGATGTCGATCGTCTGGGTCGAGCATTCGTTGAAATCGGCCTGCCAGGGCAGCCCCGAAAGCTTGGTGACGTCGCCAGGCTGAAGGCCGATCGAGAAATTGCTCTTCAGCGACAGTGGATCGCCGGCATAGGCGATATAGCCCTCCTCGGCGAGATCGGCGCCCCAGCGATTCTGGTTCTGCTGCGCGGCGGTGAGCTGGAACGTGTACCATGCGGGATCGGCCTTCAGCCGATAGGGCTCGCGCCATATCGCCGGGTTGCGGATGATCCAGGTGACCTCACCGCCGGGGCAGAAGGCGCCACCGAGCAGGTTAGAGAGCACGCCGCGATCGAGCTCGCGCCCGGTGGTGGCGGTCCAGCCCTTATAGGGCTCCCACGGGTCGGGCTGCGGCGCGAAACCGGCACCGACCTCGTTGATGAAATGCCCTGCCGCCCATTGCCGAAGCAGGAAGAGCTGGGTGTCAGTCAGCCGCAGGAACTTGTTGACCGTCTTGTTGGTGATCGGATTGTCGCCCGCGAGCAACGGCATCAGCGGCTGGAGATAAGTGCGGGTCGCCGGATTGGCATCGAGCCGGAACAGATTCTCCTCGCCCGGCTTGCGCAGGAGATCGAATAGATATTGGCGCGCGGCGCGGTCGGGATCGGTGGTCGCATCGCGCGCCGCGGTCTCGAAGGCGCGGGCGAGCAGCATGCCCGAGCGATATTCGAACGCCAGACGGTGCAGCACGGCGGCAATCGGCTCGTCCGGATTCTGGGTGCGATCTGGGCCGGTCGGCTCCTGCCGCGAGGTCCGACGCGCCATCAGCAGGTTCGCCTTCGCCGGTTCCGGCGCGACCGCTGCGGCAATGGCCACGATCGCCGCCTCGACTGCAGCATCGAGTCCCGCCTTCGCCTCGGCATAGTCCGGGACCGGCACCTCCTCGTTCTCGGCGAACAGGCGCTGCCAGCGCGTCGCATACGCCTGGGGATCCTCCCCCGCTTCGGGCGGGCAGACCGCAACAGTGAAGGCGGCTGCGGCGACCTTTAGCGGCTCGCCCGCCTCATCGATCGCACCCGCCGCGCCAGGCGCCCGTGTCGCATCGAGGAGCATCAGGCTCGGCTCGACCGCTGCTTCGAGCAAACGCCCGGAGACATGCTCATCGACCGCCCGGCGCAGCTTGCGCTCGAGCGAGCGCGGCGCAATCCGGGGCGGTACCGACAGCTTGTTGGGATCGAAGGTGCCGCGATCCGACTGGTTGTGCGGATAATTCGACTGCTGGAGGATGTTGCTGAAATAGGAGAATTCGTCGGCACGGAACAGGATCGGCCAGATATCGCGCCAGAACCAGGGCCGGTAATCCGGATTCCACTGCACCGGCCCCGCCTTCCAGTGCAGCAAAGCCGGCGTATCGAGCGGATCGATTTTCTGCGGCTCGGCGAAGGTGCCGCGCGTGCCGTACATATCGGTGCGATAGGCGAATTCGCGGATCGACATGTCCTCGATCACATCCTCGAGCGTGATCATATCGAGCACTTCGGGCGCGTAGCGCGGATAGCCGACCAGCACCCAGGCGGGATATTCGACATCGATATAACGAAGCTGATTGACCCGGCTTTCCATCATCACCAGCCGCGCCATGACGGGCCCGTCGGAGATATCATCGAACCAGCCATCGGTATTGGCGTAGCTCTCGATGCGCGGATAGCCGAAGCCGGTGTTGAAGGTGCCGCTGCGGCCATGGCCGCCCAGCACCAGCAGCCGGCCCTTGTCGTCGGTCATGATCTCGCCGAGCGTGTCGATGTCGTGCGGCTGCATGCCGGTGGGCGGGAAATTCACCGCGTACATCGGGTTGCCGTCGCGCGAGAAGCTCGCCCGGCGCTGGGTCAGGTCGACTGCCTGCGGGCCGGGATCGATGATCAGCTTCTGCCGCGCGCCCTCGTCCGTGATGGTCGGATTGCGCAGTGGCGTATCGTCGGGATAGCCGACCTCGCCGCGCAGCCCATCGAATGTGTACCAGGCGGCCTTTTTGTTCGCGAGCTGGACCCGCCATTGGATGTCGACCAGCGTGCCCTGATTGCCGCCGCCTTCGATCGGGTCGCCGACCTTCAGCGCGCGGCCGTCGGGATGATCGTCGTCATAGACATAGATATGGAAGCGCGCTGCCTGGCGCTTGATCCGGCCCTGGCCATCCTTGAACTTGGTGACGCGCTTGTCGCCCTTATAGGGGTTGCCCTTCACATCGCAGTCGATCGGCAATTGCGCCGGGCCTTCGGGCGAGATGCAGAACTCGTCCGGGCTGTCGCCGAGGCGCGCGATGCCGATCGCCGGATGGATGCGGTAAACCGGTGGCGGCGCCATGCGAATCTCCCCTACCGCGCCCGACGGACGCGATCTTTGTGTTCAATCGAGAAAGTTGAGCGAAACCCCGTCCAGCCGCAGCAGTTCGCGATCCTCCTCATAGGAGGCGCCGATGACCACCAGGCTGACGGTGAGCGTCTTCGCTCCGGCCGCAAGCAATTTGCGGACACAGCGGGTCACGTCGATCCGGTGGTTGCGCGGTGTGTTCATGCTGCGCTCGCGCAAGTCGAACTTGCGGTTCACCGCCGGCGGCAGGTCGCAATGCCCCGGCCCGCCGTAGCAATCACCATGTCCGAACACCGCAGCATAACCGGCATAGCCCTCGGCAGTCAGCGGCGTCGACGCATCGGCGTCGGGGGTGTTGAGGAACACCCGGATGAAGCAGGAGCGCGGCAGTTGCGGCACACGGTGCAGCCGCACTTCGGCTGAGCGATAACCCTTCTGCACTGCCTCCGGCACCGGAATCGGCGCCGAGACGAAACGCCCGACCGGATTGGAGAGCCCGACCGGAATGATGCAGCCGCCCCGCACATATTCATAGCCGAACCGATACATGTCGAGCGTATCGCGGGTGGCATAGCTCCATGGCGACAAGGGCGCATCGAGATCGGCGGGCAGGCCATCGGGATGGTCCTGCTGCCATTTCCACCACAGCCGATCGATATTGGCATGCACCGGCCAGAAGATCGGATCATAGGACGCGGTCAGGTTGCTGAACATGTCGCCGTTCGGCGGCTCGGAATAGAGATCCTCACGCTGGTGGAATTTGCGGCGCGAGACGCTGACCATCTTGTTGCGGTCCGCGGGATCGTCGGACGCCAGGGCCTTGGCGGGCGAGGTCGTGTTATAGCCGCCCGTCCAGATATGCATCGTATTGTGCGGATTCTGGTCGAGGAAGCCGAAGCTGTCGACATAGAGGCTGCCGCCGCCGAAATCGCGGAAGGTGCGCAGCGCCAGGATCTCGTCGAGATCCTCCCGGGTCGGGTAGTGATAATGGACCCGGGTGTTGATCGTCTTGCCCTTGCCGAACTCGCCGGGATAGCGAAGCGGATACCAGAGAGAGTTGGCATCGAGCAGCGCGTCGATCAGCCGCTTCCGATAGTCGCCCGTGACATATTTCGGGTCCTTGGTCGCCTCGGTAACGGCGGCGTAGAAGGATTGCGGCGAGGCGTAATGCTTGCCGATCAGCGTCGCGATGCTCGCGGGGAAGCCCTGCCCCCGCAGCGTGCGCACCGATGCTTCGGTAAGGAAGCCCTTGAACGCCTCGGGCAGGATCGCGCCGGTCGACGGGTCTTCGGGGTGATAGCGCTCGGCCGGGAAGTCCCACCAGGGCATGGTCACATCGGGACAATGGTCCTGCAGCGCCTGCTCGAACTCGTAAAGATAGACGCGGTGCCAGGGCAGGAAGCGCTCCCAGCCATGCTGGCAGTGATTCTGATGGATCAGCGCGAGGTTGTTGTAGCTGCGCTTGTCGCCAACCCATTTGTTGAGATTGTAGAGCTCGCGAAAGGCGCAACGGAGCCGTTCGATCTGCGGCTCGGACATCGCGTCAATGTCCATGCGCTGGCGCAGCTCGCCCTTGGCGTGGCGATAGGCACCGGGATCGTCGGCCGGCGAGAAGACCGGGCCGGCGAGGCCGGTCACGGCGATGCGAGTCTCGCCGGGCACGCTGATCTCGCCCGCGATCGGCAGTGAATCGAGCAGCCCGCCGGGACAGCCCTCATCGATCCACGCCTCGATCAGGTCGATATCGGTATCGCTCACCTTCGTGCCGCCCCAGGGCAGACGCGGGAACTGGGTACCGTCGAACGGTGATTGACCGCGCAGGCCACGCACCAGCGCCGACCGCGCGCCACGCCCAGCGGCGCCACCGCTTTTGCCGCAGCAGCTCCCGCCAGCCTGTGCGGGTTCGATCAGCGCGAGACCCATCACGCTAAGACCGAGGAATTCGGGCAGCGGCAATTCCCAGAAAGCGCCGAGTGCGCCCACGCCGCCATTCTCCCCGGCGGCGGCGCGCAGGATCTCCTGGACGTCGGCATAGCCGAACAGGGGCGCTTCGGGTGCCAGTGTGGCGCTCACCGGGCCTGCTCCAGCAAGAGCGCGGGCGGACCCTCGATTTGGCGCCCCTCGATATGCGGCATAATGCCTCCCCTGCAGGCCTTCACGATATGCGTGAACGGCTGCTCACCGTGTCCTATCGGCCGCCGATGAAGTCCAGAGACCCGGGGCAGAGTCGGAACCGTTTTGGCTACGATGGTGCTGGGCCCGTTTGACGCGCCGACGCGTTGTTTCCGGACAGAATAAAAATCGAGAGGGGCGACATGCTTGAGGTGGATCGCGGGAGGCCCACTCCTCCCGCGCATTATCCCTGGAATACCGGCCCGAGCGGGCTCGGCTCGACTATATGCGCATGGTGTGGCCGCACTATTTACGAGCCGGCGATCGCCTGCTCGGTCGCGCCGCCCGAGGGGCTGATGGACATGGAGACCGGACCCGGCCTTGGCGACCGGTGCAAATGGGAATTGAGCACTCGCGTAGCATCGTGAAGCCCCCGTTTTCATCCTTACAATCAATTATCATATTTATGTAGACGTCGGAAACGCTGCGCGGTACCGTTTCCAACAGATCATCTCCGGGGACCCGCTGTCCGATGCGGGCCGGGAAAGCTGACATTCGGGGGAGATTTTCGTGTCTGATCGCAAGCTTCGCGTCGTGAAAAAAATTCTGTTGGCGACCATGTTCGCCACGACCTGTTCGACCATGGCGCTGGCCGCCAGTGTCGAGAAGGTCGCGCATGGCGTGATCATTACTCCCGACAGCGGCCCGGCGAAGCGTGTGCGCCTGGTCGCCTATGACGACCGGAGCTTCCGCGTGACGGCCGTGCCCGATGCGAGCCTCGACCTGCCGGACAGCCTGATGATCAACGAGCAGCCACACGGCGAAGTCACCATCACCCAGGCCAAGGGTGTGGTGACGCTAAAGGCCGCGAAAGCGACCGCCGAGATCCGCCTGTCGGACGGTCATGTCCAGTTCCGCAACGCAGCCGGACAGATCGTCCTGAACGAAGCGGCACGAGGCGCCTTCACGCCCGTCTCGGTCGAGGGCAAGCCGTATCTCGCGACCCGCCAGCAGTTCAACCGCGGCACTGATGAAGGCTTTTACGGGCTCGGCCAGCACCAGAACCGGCAGATGAATTACAATGGCGAGGACGTCGAACTCGCCCAGCACAATATGGATATCGCCATCCCGTTTCTCGTCTCGACGAGGAATTACGGGCTGCTCTGGGACAACAACTCGATCACCCGCTTCGGCAACCCCAAGCCTTACGGCCTGGTCGGCGCGGACATGAAGGTCAGCAGCGACGGCAAACCCGGCTGGAAGGCTGAATATTATCTCGGCGACCGGCTCGCCGTCACCCAGACTGAACCCACGATCAACTACCAGTTCATTCGCGATCAGGCGAAATGGCCCGCCGCGGCGAAGGCCTCGACCGTCGCCTCGGCAGATAGCGGCCAGAACACAGCGGGCGTCACCACCCAGACCCAGCATGTCGTCTGGACCGGCATGGTCAACCCCGACGCGACCGGCACCCACAAGTTCCGCCTCTATTCGTCGAGCTATGTGAAGGTCTATGCCGACGGCAAGCTGGTGATCGAGCGCTGGCGCCAGAACTGGAATCCCTGGTTCCACAATTTCGAGCTGCCGATGACAGCGGGCAAGCCAGTCGCCATCCGCGTCGAATGGGAGCCGAACGCAGGCTATATCGCCTTCTTCCACAACGATCCCCTGCCCGCCCCCGATCGCCACTCGCTGTGGATGTCGTCCGAAGCCGGCAAGGCGATGGACTATTATTATGTCGGCGGCACCAGCATGGACGATGTCATCGCCGGCTATCGCGGGCTGACCGGCAAGGCGGCGATGATGCCCGAATGGGCGTACGGCTTCTGGCAGAGCCGCCAGCGCTACGAGACGCAGGAGCAGTTGCTCGGCGTGGTCCGCGAATATCGCAAGCGCGGCATCCCGCTCGACAATATCGTCGAGGACTGGTTCTACTGGCCCGAGGATCAATGGGGCAGCCACGACTTCGACAAGAAGCGCTTCCCCGATCCCAAGGCGATGGTCGACGAAGTCCATGCGCTGAACGCGAACATCATGATCTCGGTGTGGCCGAAATTCTATCCGAACACGGACAATGCCAAGGAGCTCGACGCGAAGGGCTTCCTTTATCACGGTAATCTCGACGCCAAGCGCAAGGACTGGGTCGGCCCAGGCTATCTCAACACCGATTACGACCCCTATGCCCCGGAAGCGCGGCAGATCTATTTCCGCCAGGTCCGCGAGAAGCTCGTGAAATACGGCTTCGACGCCTGGTGGCTCGATGCGACCGAGCCCGACATCCACTCCAACCTCTCGATCGAGGAACGCGCCGCCGCGATGGGCCCGACCGCGATGGGCCCAGGCGCCGCCTTCTTCAACAGCTACCCGCTGGTCCACGGCCAGGGCGTGGCGGAGGGCTTGCGCGCAGCGCGACCCGATGTGCGGCCCTTCATCCTCACCCGTTCCGGTTTCGGCGGCCTGCAGCGCGCCACCGCCGCGGTGTGGTCGGGCGATCTCGCCGCGCGGTGGGACGACCTCCACGACCAGATCTCGGCGGGCGTGAACCTTTCCATGTCGGGCCTGCCCAACTGGACTCACGATATCGGCGGCTTCGCGGTTGAGGATCGCTACACCCGCCAGCTCCCAGAGGCGCGGGCCGAGTGGCGCGAGCTCAATCTGCGCTGGTTCCAGTTCGGCGCGTTCAGCCCGATCTTCCGCAGCCATGGCGAGACGCCGCACCGCGAGATCTACGAGATTTCCGCCGACGACCCGGCGATGCAGAGCTCGATGATCTGGTACGATCAGCTCCGCTACCGGCTGATGCCCTATATCTACACGCTCGGCGCCGACACCTTCCACAAGGACGGATCGATCATGCGCGGCCTGGTGATGGATTTCGGCGCGGACAAGAAGACTTGGGGCATCGACGACGAATATCTGTTCGGCCCGAGCCTGCTCGTCGCCCCAGTCACGACCTTCAAGGCCCGCGACCGCGATGTGTACCTCCCGGCCGGCGCCGACTGGTATGATTTCAACAGCGGCGCGCACTATGCCGGCGGCCAGACGATCAAGGCCGCCGCGCCCTATGAACGCATGCCGCTGTTCGCCCGCGCCGGCGCGATCATCCCGACCGGCCCGGCCGTGCAGAACACGCGGGAACAGCATGACGGGCCGATCGTGCTGCACGTCTTCACCGGCGCCGATGGCAGCTTCTCGCTCTATCAGGATGACGGGGTGAGCCCCGGCTACCTGCAGGGCAAATACGCCCGGGTGCCGATCAGCTGGAACCAGGCGACCCGCACGCTCACGATCGGCGCGCGCGAGGGGAGCTATGACTGGATGCCGGGCAAGCGCGCGATCTCGGTGCGCTTCTACGGGCCGGGCAAGGCGGTGGCACCGGACTTCAGCGATAGTGCGACGAGCGTGGTGTATGAGGGGAAGGCGGTCACGGTTCGGGAGCAGTAGAGGCGTAGAATTCGTGTTGGGTTTCGCCGTGACTGCGGGGAGAGGGTATCTATTCGCTGATTTTTGCGACCCACTATCGAGAGGGGCGAAATCTCGCTGTATTTGCGATACGCGCGAGATTTTCGGAGTGAGCTGCGCGCCTGTTCAAGCCGAATACTTCTATCTCCTGCCACTATGGCGCACAAAACAAAAATGCGGGATTGGCTGAATCATGTGGACGGCCTCCGCTTGCGCGCGCGGCGAACGGGCCTCCACCACCCGCTCGAGCGGCACTCGTCGAATGACGATGTTGAGGCACAGTCAAATAGCGGCTTCTCTCAGCGCGGAGCTGATGTCATTGTTTCTAAAGACATATGCATCTAGCCGGGGAAGAACGGTGGTGCCGGACAGATATCCGGTGAAGGGGGCGATCATGAACGGAAGACATATCACTTTGGCGTCACTGCTGGCGCTGCAACTTTCAGCGTGCAGCGGCGGTGGTGGAGGCGGGGTGAGCTCCACGCCGACGCCTACTCCGACACCCACGCCTACACCGACACCGACACCGACGCCAACGCCAACGCCTACCCCCACACCGACACCGACACCAACGCCAACGCCTACCCCCACACCGACACCGACACCGACACCGACGCCCACTCCGACACCAACGCCAACGCCAACGCCAACGCCCACGCCCACGCCCACGCCCACGCCCACGCCCACGCCAACGGCGGCCGGGACTACGTCTGCGGGAGTAACTTTTTCTGACCAGTCGCCGACAGGGCCGGCCGGCTATCGCCTAACGCAACAGTGTACCGACTGCGTAACAACTATATCCTATGATTCAGTGTCCGCAACGTACACCTTGTCATTTCTGACAAGTCAAAGCGACGCCAGTCTTTCGGTCCCGCTGAAGAGGCGCATTATATCTTATCTTCCTTCTGATGCGGTCACTACGACGAGCGCCGACTTCGACGACTACCGGCACACCGACGCGGTTGATTCGACACAAACCGATGCTCTCCGCATTCGGAAGGCAGGTGCGACCGGCGGCGGGGTTGTCCTCACATATGTGACGTACGGCATCCAGACGATCGGCGACGGCACCCATTTTCTACAACGAGACTATTTCGTTTTCGGAACGCCCACTACTTCTGTTCCGACGACCGGCACGGCGGATTATAGCGGCATCATCGATGGTACATATAATCAGTCCGCTCCCGGGCAAACCTACACCTTGTCAGGCACTGCAACGCTCCACGCCAATTTCGCCGATGCCACAATAACGACGAACCTGACGTTCACGGGCACGAACATTGCCGCAGGCGGCCCGAGCCTTGCCCAGCAACAATTCAACGGAACAGGCCTGGTCTTCGGCACGGCGCCCGCACATCAGTTCGATGGCACCTTTACAGGCATGGGCCGAGCGGACGTCGGACGCTTCGAAGGTAGCTTTTTCGGAGGTCATGCCGACGAGTTTGGCATGTCCTTTTCTTACACATCGGCAACCGACCAGTTCTCCGGAATCGCTGTCGGGAAAAAATGAGCGAGGTTTGGCAGCAGCACCCGGCCGGCACGGACGATCTTTTCATATGCTGGCTGAACACCGGCGCCGATGGCTTTCCCGGCGTTCCGGGGAGGAGAGGAGGTGAGCCGCTTGTGCGCCGCAGCGGGGCACGACGATTTCATCTGAGATGCAGGATCCATTGAATCGAGACGGTGAATCGAGACCGGTGCATTCCGGTCGCGCATATCACCACAACGGGCGCGACGGCCGGCAGCATTTCGTTCAGAAATCAAATGCGTTGCAACGGCATTTCTGTCAGGACCATTTCAGTGCCGGTCCAATCGTTCGCCGAGTGAGGTGGAGGACAATGCCAGCCCGACAAGACCGCGACCCGTTCGCGACTTGGAGGAAAGGATAAGCGATTGCGTCTTCGCCATAAAATCCTGCCGAACGGCCTGAAGGTGCTTCGCATTCTCTACGGGCTGTTCTTTGCCGCCACCGGCTGCCTGATTGCGGTCGCAACGGTGATGGGGTGGCCGAGCCCGCGTCAGCCGACCGTCGTTGCACAGGCCTTCACGGATGCGCTCGACGCGTCGAGGATCATCAACCCGCTGCTGGCCCTGACCTATATCACGGGCGGTGTCGCACTGGCCTTCAACCGCACTGCGCCGCTCGGCATCGTCCTGCTGGCACCGGCGATCGGCACCATTTTCTTCTTCCATCTGGTGCTGACCGGGCAGGTCGTCTGGGGCAGCGCGAACGCTCTTTGTATCGCGCTGCTCGCCTGGCGATACCGATCGCGGCTGAGCCTTCTCTGGTCGGCGGAACCGGTTTCTGCGCGGAAGGGCGGTTGAAGCTCAGGGACGACTTCGCACCAGGCCTTCACAGGCATTCCACGTCAAATGGCTGAGTGTGGTTTTGCACCAGTGCCTCAGCCGGCACGGATGCGCTTTTCATATGCTGGATGAACCTCGCCTCCAGCCGCGCAATCCACCGAAGATACCGGTCTGGCGCGCTTTGCTCGCCATCCTCCGCACGGATTACCAGTTGTGCAAACTCGTGGGCGGTAACCATTCCGGTGGCAGGCAGGAGATCCACTACGTGCGTTGGCTGACCGTTCACCGGACCGCCGCAACAACCTTCTACGACACAGATGTCCCATAGCAGGAGGTCGAAGGCGTTCGGGTGGATGATTTCGACCTGCCGATCTTGGCTATCGCACCAGAAGCGGATGCCGTGGGTTCCAACGTAGGAGAAGGTCCGGTCTACCTCTCCTTTCCCGAACGAATAGCGCACGCCGATCCTGGCGAGTGGCGGCAACTCGTACTGTTCGTCATTCGGCTCCAAAATGAAGGGTACAGCTTCATCTCTGTGATTTTCGAATACGGATATCGGCATTCGGGCGCGTTAGCAGATCGGGCAGGCATTCGGGAGTGCCGGTCGCCTCCTCTTCCGCCACTTCGGGATGGCTGCGCGACAGCTGCGCACATGACGCGCTAATTGATGCCGAGCCCGGCGTCCTGTTTGCGAAGGTCGTTCGACCACTCCTCGGCAAACAGCTCGCTCCAGTCGCGAAGAACGTCGTAAAATTGGTCGCTTTCGATCCACGCGTCCTGGACTGTGCCGGCAGTATCGGCCGGGCAATCCATGTTCCGGAATGCGATCAGGCGGACCTTGTCTTCGACATCGAACTGCAGGACGTAACTGCTATCGTCAAATGCCTCATCGCCATCCGGTGCCCATGGGATTTTCCTGGCGTAAACGAGATCGCTGAACTCCGCTTGCGACATGCCGAAATAGTCGGTCCGCGACGTTTCCCGATAGATCGCGTCGAGAAAGGCTTCGACGATTTCGGACGCGTCCGTGCACGACAGATGCGGAATCTGATGGGTTCCGGGCCGTGCGAGGCGGTCCCTCACTTCCTCGAACGAACAGGCCAGCAAGGTAGCGTCCGGCTCCTTCACGCCATAGCAAGTTCCTCGAATATGGATAAGAAAATAGCCCAGCGCGCGTTGGCCGAGGCCAGGATAGGCCAGCGTGATCGAGCTTTCGATCGCGAATGAATTCGGATCACCGACAATCACGCTTCAATCTCCAGTGGAGAGCAACGCCAACACGTCCGACGGCCACAAGCGGCAGACGCGAATGATGCCGCCCCCCGAGCTGGCAGCAGTGCCGTAAACTGCGCGACCCTCGCAAGCCCGCGTTTGCGGATAGAACAGAATAGTGAAATTTACGCCGAGGGCGTTGATGTAGCCGTCGCTCTTCAGGACCGACGCGCGGCGTGCCGGATTGAGCGTTTTTTGAACCTGCCACCAAAATTCCCGGCGTGACGGCGGTCACGCGCGCGGGTGGTGCCGCTCGCTAATGTTCGAACCATGACGGGGCGCGGCGATGCCGGCGCTTTGTCCGCTGAAACCCGCCGGAGAATCGCCATGTCTCTCATCGTACGCACACCCCGAGGTCTCGATCCATTGACGCGGCTTCCGGCTGCGGGGAGCGCCATTTCGGTCAATCCGCTGAATCGCGCGCCGGGGGGAGTAATCTCGCAGGGGCGTTCACTCCGGCTATTTTCTACGGTCTGCCTTGCAGCGGCGTTGGGCGGCTGCGCGACGGTGACGACCGAGCCCATCGCCTCCGCCGACGCGCACGATCCGTCATCGTCGTTCAACTCCGTTGCGGAGGCTCCGGGCAAGGGCATCGCCTATTTCCTCCCGCGGCAACTCGCCAAGGTCAAGGTCACGCGGATCAAGCAGGCCGACGTCAGGCTGCCCAAACAGATGGCCGACGCGATCAAGGCGCAGGCAAAGGCGCAGAGCGCTGTCGATGCGGCCTCGGCAGCGGTCGAGGAAGCGACCGCAGGTGTCGCCGCGGCAGAGGATGCGATCATCACCGCCGACTCGTCACCAGCCGAAGGCATGGCGATCCTCGAAGCGCGGCACACGGAACAGCAAACCGCGCTCACTTCGGCAAGGGCCGACCTGGCGAATGCGCAGGACAAGTTCGCCACCGCGACCGATGCGATCAAGGCGCTTGACCTCTCTGCCGGGGCAACACCTCCGGGGCCCGTCCAGCAGGACTATCTCGCCACGGTCGAGATCACCCTGCTGCCGCCAAGCGCCGATCCCAGGCACGGATTCCGGATGGATCCGCGCCATTCCTGGCTGCGCGACGACACTCACCGCCTGACGCTTTCCCACACCGGGCTGCTGACGAGCAGCAATGTCGTCGCCGTCGACCGCACCGGCGATATTGTCGTGGCGCTGGCCCAGGGCGTCGGCGCGATCGCTGCGGGCGGCGGCGGAGGAGGCATAGGCCCCATGGCGATGTTTGGGGAGGAGCCCGAGCCCGACGAGTGTCTAAATGTACCCGACACGGTGACGTTGATCGTCGATTTCGCCTCGAGCGACGAGGTGAACAGGTTGGCGAACGGCAAACTGAGCTGCATGGGAGTCCGGTTCGAGATCGTCTCGCCCAACCCTGCCGCCCCAGGCTTCCCGGGCCAGCCGACCGCCGCTTTCGACGGCATCGCCTATCGCACGCCGGTCGAGCAGTGGGTGGCGATCCAGGTCTGCGCCATGGAGAAGGTCAAGGACTGCCATCCCCAGGAAGCCTCGGTTAACCCCGCCACGCCGATGTGGCGGACCTCGCAGGTCGTCGCGCTGACGCTGCCCCAGGCGGGGCCGATCTCCTACCTGCCGCAAAATGCCGGCTTCCTGACCCGCACCAGCTACAATGCCGCGTTCCAGGACGGCATGCTGACCAGCTATGACGACGATCGACCGAGCGAAGCGCTGCAGCTTGCGGGCATGCCGATACGGATAATCGACGGCGTGTTCGACGGTATCAGCCACGTCATCAGCCTGCGTACCGGAGTCGCAAAGGCGCAAACCGGGCTGTCGCAAGCGCAGAAGGATCAGGTCGCTGCGCAGTATGACCTGCTGGCGGCGCGCATCAAGGGCAGCGCGACAATCAACGACGCGCAAAAGGCCGCGCTCGAATCGCAGGTGGGTCTGGCGAAGGCCGGGCTCGCCGGCCAGGGCAGCTTGGCCGACGCGCAGGCGGCTCTGCTGCAGCAACAGACCAACCTGATCATCGCTCAAACCAATGCGCCGACCCAGATATTGGACAATCGGGTCACCGATACCGTCAAGGCACTGAAGGGTCAGGCCAGGCTGCAGCAGCTGAACACGTGCCTGGCGGCGCAGCGCGCCGCCGGCCAGCCAATCGATTCCTGCCTCGAATGAGCGACGCAGCGTCCTTGAAAACATGCCTGGGAGGATTCAATGCCATATCAATATGATGTCGGTGGAAAGACGGTCGAACTCGAACTCGATCCCAGCGTGGTCGCGGTCCACTTCCACGAAGGGCCCAAAAGCCTGCGCTCCGGCGCTGTCGCATCGGCCGGCATCGGTCCCTTCGCGCAGCGCTTCGAGGTGCCCGGTGAAGCCTTGACCCTGGTGCCCAGCCAGGCGGCGACCGGCCCGACCATGCCCACGACCCATTCAGCAACGGCCGCCATGGCCTCGCTGAGCGCACTGCCCGAGGTACGCCACGCTCTGCCGGTCTTCCGGGTTTCGGGCAATCAGGTCATCACCACGGATCGCATTGTCGTCGGTATCGATTCCGCCGCCACTGGCGAAAAGCTCGCACAGGCGCATGGACTGGATGTGCTCAAGGCCGAGGACGACCGCCTGCTGGCTCGGGTAGCTGACGGCGCAGATCCCTTCGCGGTGATCGCCGCGATTGCTGCCGAGCCGGGGGTTCGCTTTGCCGAACCCGATTTCGTGACCATCGGGCGTCATGTGCCCAAGCGCGTATCGCCGCCGCTGCCGCCGATCCTCAACGATCCGCTGGTGCCGCGCCAATATGCGATGACGTTGACCCGCGCGAAAGATGCCTGGGCGCTGCAGCAGGGTGATCCGCGGGTGAAGATCGCGATCATTGACGAAGGGGTGCAGACCTCTCACCCGGACCTCAAGGCGGCGATCGTCGGCACCTTCGATGCGACGGCGGGCGACAGCGACCAGGAGCCCAATCCGTGGGATGGCCACGGCACGTCCTGCGCCGGGCTTGCCGCGGCGACGGGTGGCAACGGCATCGGCATTTCCGGTGTCGCCTCCGGGGCCTCGCTGCTCGCGGTCCGGATCGCCTATTCGACCTTTGCGCACGGGCCCTGGGTAACCACCAACAGTCAGATCCGCGACGGCATCCGTTGGGCCTGGCAGTCGGGTGCAGACGTGCTGAGCAATAGCTGGGGCGGTGGTGCGCCGTCGAATGACATTGCCGAGGAGTTCGACAAGGCGCGCACCCGGGGGCGCGGCGGCCTCGGCTGCGTCGTGGTGATCGCGGCGGGCAATGACTTCAGCGCGGTCAGCTTTCCCGGCACCCTGCCCGACGTCCTGACCGTCGCCGCGAGCAACGAGTTCGACGAGGCCAAGACCAAGACGAGCAAGGATGGCGAAACCTGGTGGGGCACCAATTACGGCCCGGAGATCGATATCGCCGCGCCTGGGGTACACAATATGACCACAGACATCAGCGGCGGAGACGGCTATACGCCGGGCGACTATATCGCGGATTTCAATGGCACCTCATCTGCCACGCCGATCGTTGCGGGGGCCTGCGCGCTCGTGCTGTCCGCCAATCCGCGGCTTCGCGGCAACGAGGTCGTGCGGCTGATCACCGGCAGCGCTGCGAAGGTCGGGTCCTATCCATATGCCGGTGGCCGTAACGACTTCTTCGGCGCGGGCCGGCTCGACGTATTTGCGGCTGTGCAGGCGGCACTTGCCCATCCATAGGTAGTGCGGAGGCGAACGGAAATGTGCTTTCGGCACAACCGACGAGGCACTCGCCGATTATTTCAAGGTCTGCGTCCGCGCCATTTATCGCTGGCGCAGCACCCATGGGACATTCGCCCAAGCGGTGGTGATCGGCAGGAACACGCCGATGCCCGCATCGAACGCGCGCTCTATTCCTGCGTTGTGCAACTACGGTGCCGCGTTCGATAAACCCGTTCCTTCTGTCTCCCCCGCCCGCTCCATCAATCGACTGCGCTGCAACCGCCATTCCACAGGGAGAACGGCGAGAATGTGGCTAGGTCACCTATCGATGCGCTCAAGGCTGCCCCTCCGCATAGCGCGCGACCCATGTTGGCGGCTCCTTCTCGAGGCTCCCGTCGACTTTCACGCCGCGCTCGCGCGCCCATCGATATCCCCACATCGGGCCGAACCTGGTCGCGAAGGCGGGCGAGCGTTGGTACGCAGGATCTGACTGGGCCTGGGCAAGGCTCACAAACCGGTAGTCGAGGCTCTCGAATATCCCGAGAAGGGGCTCGATGACGGCCGCGTTCAGGCTGTTCAAATGCAGCAGCAGGATCTGCGGAGGCTGATAGCCGAGCACCTTGGCGTTGAGGGATGCATAATATTCAATCTGTTGGCGCGTGTGGTCGAGATAAGCTCGCTCGATCCGTCGGCGCGTCGCGGTATCTTTTCGTGCGACGGCTCGGTCATAGGCCTGGGCAAACATATAATCCGAGGTGTCGATCGTCGACGCGGCGGGCTGATACCCGTGAGCAGCCAATAGCTGCTCGATCCGGACGCGCCTCTCCTCGGTATCGCCGACATGATTGTACGGGAATCTGAAAAAGCGCAGGCGCCGTCCGGAAGCCTCGATCATCGGCCTGATGGTGCGCTCGCCCTTCACGATTTCCTGCTCGATCTCGGCGAGCGAGAGGCTGTTGCTGTCGACATGCGCGAACCCGTGATTGCCGAGCTCGAAGGCGCCGCGATTCCATGATCTCAGGATGGCGATGCCGGTGCCGCCCAGCTTCTGGACCTTGTCTTCATTCACGAAGCCGGTCGCCGGCGCGGCCTGACGGCGCAACGCTGCTTGAATCCTCTTGCTCGCCCGCAGCGCCGCTGCCCCATGGCTTCGCTTATCGATATCGTCCGAATCCACCAGGGGGAGGTCGTCAAAGGTCAATGCCACCGACCTGGGCGCCTGTTGCGCCATCGCCGGCGGCCAGGCGAGGACGGCGGCCATCGCGAGCAGGATGGCCGCAACGAAGCGCAGACTCATCTTCCTCGAACGGCGAGATGATGAACAAGGGCGTGTCTCGTTGTCGATCCCCCGCTTCACGCTCTAGTCAGGCGGCGGCGGCGGAGGACTACAGCTTCGCTTATCGAAGCTGGTCTCCACTGCAGCCAACACGTGCGACACAGCAGCTTCAGTCTCGGGCGTCAGCAACGGGTAACTCAATTCACCCGCCGGCCGACCCTCGGCATCAGTCACGATGATATGCAGTTCATGTGGCGTTGACACCGGAAGGCCATCGTCTGCGTGGCCCAGGGAGTAGACAGTGCCCTCACCGGGCCGGACGGTTCCAGCTAGCGGTGTGGTAGGCCAGAAGGGCACGCTGATCGTCTGCTGCCAACGCAGTTGGCCATCCGCATACGCCTTCAACGCCAGGGGATACGCAGGTTTCTTCGAAAATCGCAGGAGACCGAAAATGTATGAAAGGCGCCCGGGCAACTTGCGGGTGTTCGGATCAAGTTCAAGCTCAATTTTGGTCCAACCATCCGTGTCGTAAAGCCAGAGACGCATCCAATACGGCCGATAGCCGCCATCGACGAGAAGACTCACATTTCCCGTCCGAGCGCCATCGCCGAACGAGGCAAAGCAGCTGAGAACCTGAGGCGTTAGGGGCGTTTGAACGAGCAACGCCAGGGCAAGAAGACTGACCATGACGACGAATGTTACACGGCATTTGCGTCACCGCAATCTTGCGCCACGATGGCCTTTCGGCGCTCGTCCTCGAAGCAGGGCCGGGGAATTCCGGTGACGGTGAATTGACTGGCGGATGAAACAGCCCCGGCATTTGCGCGAGATATCGCAGCCGCTAGGATGCGGCGAATCCTCGGGAGGGCGCGATGATCGGTCTATTGACGATGCTGGCGGTGGTCGGAGCCGATACCGACGCGGCGAGATGCCCGATGCCGGTCCAGCGCGATCAGACACCCCGTGCCATGATCGACAACGAGAACACCGCGAAGCAGATCGCGGAAATCTACCTAACCAAGATATACGGCGCAGAGCTCAAGGGCGAGCTTCCCCTCCAGGCCAGCCTTCAAGACGGCATCTGGTATTTGAGAGGTCATTCCCGGCAACTCATGGTCGGCGGGGTGGCAGAGATCGATCTATGCCAATCGAACGGGCAAGTGCTGCGAGTCTTTCACGGCGAGTGACTCCAGACAAACCCAGGCGATGCCACCGGCATTCCTGTCATCGGAATTCCTCATGAAAATTGGCGCCATGCCACCCCATCACCAGGGCAGTTCCTGCCCGTCATAATTGACATAGGCGACGCTACCGGCCCCATGGCGGCGCTCGAGCAGATCGGTGATTGCCGTGACGCTCTGGTCGACCGAGAGGGTGGCGGCTGGCCCGCCCATATCGGTGCGTACCCAGCCGGGCGCGATCGTCAGCCAGGCCTGGCGTCTGGCGCGGCGGCGCTGGGCGAGGCTGACAAAGCCCGTATTGAGCGCTGCCTTGCTCATGCGATAGGCCTCCCAGCCGCCATTGTTGTTGGTGATGCTGCCAAGCCCTGAGGTCA
The DNA here is from genome assembly GCF_056402635.1 of Sphingomonas sp. P3_C5. Taxonomy (NCBI): domain Bacteria; kingdom Pseudomonadati; phylum Pseudomonadota; class Alphaproteobacteria; order Sphingomonadales; family Sphingomonadaceae; genus Sphingomonas; species Sphingomonas sp. P3_C5. Next base: position 44,580 of record NZ_JBFUHA010000004.1, on the reverse strand, counting down.
TCACCGCCGCGGTGGCATCGGGCGCGAGCAGCTCGGCGAAGCGATCGATGATGCGCAAGGGGGCGAGCGCGTTGACCAGCATCAGCTGGGTAAAGGCATCAGGCTCGACCTCGCCGATCGGCGCCGTGACCGGCCCGGAAATGCCGGCGTTGACGAAGAGCAGGTCGAGCCCGGTGCCGGCGAGCCGCCCCTGCAGCGCATCGACGCCGGCCCAATCTATGGTGTCGAGCGTCTCGACACGCAGTGCGTTACTATAGGCGGCGGAGAGATCGGCCAGCGCGGCCTCATCGCGCACCGTGGCGATCACCGCCCAGCCGCGCTTCAGATGCTCTTCCGCCAGCGCCCGGCCAAGGCCGCGCGAGGCACCGATGATGAGGGCAGTCGGCACGGGCACTCTCCTTTGTCGGGAATATAGGCGCCTATGGGATGGCGTTGGTGGAACGCCGGGCAGAAAAATCGGTTTCGTTCGCGCCGCCATTGCCCCTATTGCGGCGACCATGGCGCGGGCAACTCAGGGCAAGACCGTAGCGAAGGACATGCGCGAGCGCATCGCCGACGCAGCGCTCGCCATCCTCGAAAGCGAGGGCGCGCAAGCCGTTTCGATGCGCCGCATCGCGCAGGACGTCGGTGTGACGCCGATGGCGATCTACCATCATTACGAAAACCGCGAGGCATTGCTCCAGGCGCTGGTCTATCGCGAGATCGACGAGATCACGGCGCGGGTGGCGCGCCGCGCCCTGCCCGAGGGCCAGCGGGGTGACTTCATCGCCGCCGCCGACACCTTCGTCGCCTATGCGCTCGAGCGGCCGCATATGTTCGATTATATCTATTCGGCGCAGCGCCCCCGGCCTGTGCGCTATCCCGAGGACTTCCATGCCGGAAAGTCGGCTGCCCTCTCGGCGCTCCACGATCAGGTGGCGGCAGCGATGGCGCGGGGCGAGCTCCGCCAGGGCGATTCCTGGGAAGTGGCGCTTCAGTTCTGGGCCCACGCCCATGGCTATCTTACCCTGTATCGCTCGGGCTGGTTCACGCTGGACGAGACGGCATTTCGGGCGCTGTATCGGCGGGCGGTTACGCGGCTGCTCGAAGGGCTGAATGCTGGGCCTGAATAGGCTGGGCCTGCGTTCGAATACCGAACTCCCCGCCGCCGCTGGTGTCGCGTTCGCCCAGGTTAAACCACACCGTCACCCCGGACGTGTTCCGGGGTCCACCGTGCCGCGAACCAAATCGCCGTTAAACGTGCGGAACAGTGGATGCCGGAACAAGTCCGGCCTGACGCTGGTCTCATCGAATTCGTCCCCCACGAACCGAAGCGCGGTGCTTGCAGTTGCTCACTATACGGCGTATAGCACTATACACTGTATAGTCACGGAACCAGCGAGGGACGCATGCAACGACGCGAATTTCTGCACCTGGGGGCTGCGGCCGCAGTCTCGCTCGGCTGCCTCGGCGCTTCCCGTGCCGCCTTTGCCAGCCCGGCCCCGCAAAGCCGGATCGACGCTACCGCCTTCCACGCAATGCGCCGCTTCGCCGCCACGCGCTTCGGCCGCATCGCCTATGTCGAGCGCGGCGCCGGGCGGGCGGCGCTCTTCTTCCATGGCTGGCCACTCAACGGCTTCCAGTGGCGCGGGGCGCTCGAGCGTCTGTCGCCGCATCGCCGCTGCATCGCGCCCGATTTCGTCGGGCTCGGCTATAGCGAGGCCCCGGCCGACCAGGATGTTTCCCCCGGCGCTCAGGCCGATATGATGGCGGCGCTGCTCGATGTGCTTGGTGTCGACGCCGCCGATATCATCTGCAACGACAGCGGCGGCACGGTCGCACAACTCTTCGCGGTGCGTTATCCCAAGCGGGTCCGCACCATCCTGTTCACGACCTGCGATGTGAACGACAACAACCCCCCGGCCGGCTTTCGCCCCGTGATCGACCTGGCGCGAAAGGGGCTGATCGAGAAATTCATCCTGCGCCCCTCGCTCGCCAACCATGCTCTCGCCCGCTCGCCCCAGAGCTTCGGGGGCGCCTATACCGATCCAGCCAATTTCACCGACGAATGTATCGAGACCTATCTCGCCCCCCTGGTCGCGACGCCGGCGCGCACCGCCCAGTTCAATGCCTATACCGTCGCGTTCGAGCCCAACGTCCTGACCGGGATCGAGCCCGAGCTGAAGCGGTGTGCCGCGCCCGCCCGGATGGTCTGGAGCGGCGCGGCGTCGGGCTTTCCGGTCGCAGGCGCTGAGTGGCTCGACCGCACGCTCCCCCATTCGCGCGGAGTCCGCATCGTCCCGAAGGCGCAGCTCTTCTTCCCCGAGGAGATGCCGGACCTTGTCGCCGAAGAGGCAATCCGGCTGTGGAGGGCTTGAAGGGGGAGGCTGGTGCATGGGGATGTTGTAACCGTGGCCCCTGGATCGCGCTGCCTCGCCCTTCGCTTCTTTCATAGCGGTCGACAGCAAGCTGTGACATCCTGCGGGCCATGCTGAGGCGCGTTGTTCTCCTTGTCGCGATAGCGCTGTGTGGATGCGGACAGCCAAAATCCCAATCGACCGTTGCCCGTTCGAATGCCGACGACCTGGCTCCGCGCCTGCCCTTCGACAACAGCACTGGCTTCCTTGATGGCATCGGCGTGGACGTTTTCCGGCAAGGTGACATCACCTGGAGCGGGATGCGTGTAAGCGACACTGTTTTCACGGGATATCTCGGCGACCTTGCAAGCCAGCAAGGCGGCCACCTCTTTATCGAGTTCGAACCCGGCGTGGCGCCTGCCCGAGCCAATTGGGTCCGACGCCAGATCATCGGCAGCGGTCTTTGTACGCAACACCGCTGTGCGGAAGTTGCATGGCACGCCGAAAGGCCGGTGGTGAACTGACCGCGCGGTGGGCGGGCGCTATGTGATGGGCGCCTGCCCCGCACTGGATGGCGGCCACGCAGATTACGCGAGCGCCGAGCCCCTCCCCGCATGCCGCTCAGCCATATGCCGCTTCCACCGCGTCCTCAGTTCCGCGGGCCGCGCCCCATAGCGTTCGTCGAGAAACTCGGCCGCCGCGACGCGGTCGGTTCGGAAGCTGCGGAAATCCTGCCGCAGCTCGCACCATGCGGCGAGCATGCGTACCGCGTCGAAATAGCCGATGATCACCGGCCAGACGACGCGCTCGCTCGCATCGCCGCGTTCGTCGCGGTAGGTGATGCGGATCTTGCGGCCGGCATGGATCCACGCCCTGGCCCGGGCGATATCGATGCCGTCGGCCGCGATCGCCCATCCCGGCGGCGTGCCGATCGCCGGCTCGGCGATGAACGGGCGGAGATGTTCGGGGACAACGCTGTTGATCTTCGCGATCAGGTCTCTCGCAGCGCCGGCCAGCACCGGATCGCCCCGGCCGGAGACCCATTGCGCGCCGAGCACCGCCGCCTCGATCTCGTCGGCGGTGAGCATCAGGGGCGGCATGTCGAAATCGCCGTCGAGCACATAGCCGATGCCCGCCTCGCCGCGGATCGGCACGCGCTGGCCGATCAGATCGGCGATGTCGCGGTAAACGGTGCGCTTCGAGGTCTCGAGCTCATCCGCGATGCTGTCGGCGGTGATCGGCTGGCGGGACCTCCGCAGGATCTGGATAATCTGAAATAATCGGTCGGCACGGCGCATCACGGGTCCTCACTGCTGACATCATGCTGTCAGCAGCCCCCCTCTACAAGCCAGTCCGTCGCGCAAGGACAGGCCTCGCGCAGCCCCAGCCAAGGAGTTTGCATCATGATCACCCTGTATCACGCGCCCCAATCCCGCTCTTCCCGGATCATCTGGCTGCTCGAGGAAGTGGGCGCGCCCTATGAGATCCACCCGGTCTCGATCTTCAGGCCGATGACCGGGGCTGGCGCTCCCGATCCGGCCAATCCGCATCCCGACAAGCAGGTGCCGGCGATGATCCATGAGGGCGAGCTTGTCGCTGAGTCGGTCGGCATCGTCTTGTACCTGACCGATGCCTTTCCGGAGGCCGGGCTTGGGCCGGTGGCCGGCGATCCCGGTCGCGGCACGTTTCTCACCTGGGTCAGCTGGTATGCCGCCGCGATGGAGCCGGCGATGTTCGCGGCCTTTGGTGGCGAACTCGAGGGCTCGCCGCTGAAGCAGCGCGGCTATGACGCAGTGATCAAGCGGATCGAGGGCGCGCTGGCGCAGGGTCCCTATATGTTGGGCGAGCGTTTCTCGGCGGTCGATCTGCTGGTTGCCAGCGCGATCAAGTTCGCGCGGCAGGTCTTCCCGGAAAGTGCTGCGCTCGACGCCTATGTCGCGCGCTGCGCCACCCGCCCCGCGGCGATCCGCGCGGCGGGGCTTGACGATGCCAATGGGTTGCAGCGGGCGGCCTAGGGGATTGTGAAGGGTTGTGGCGGCGCTTTGCCTCTTCGGAGGTGGAATGTCGCCGCGATGCCTGTGGTAGCATTTGGCCGGTTGCATCCAACTGTGCGACGTTCAACTACCTCTCAAGTCGTTGATCTGGCGCCGGTGACACTGGATGGCTTATCTCGCAACGACACGGGAGCACGCCATGGTCGCATCATCTTCGGCTGAGAAAACGCGCTATCCGCCGATCGGCATTTTGCTGCGCGCGTGGCGCAGCACGCGCCGGATGAGCCAGCTCGACATGGCGCTCGAATGCGGCATGTCGACCCGGCATCTGGGCTTTGTCGAGACGGGGAAGGCGCGGCCCTCGCGCGATGCTGTGGGGCGTTTCGCCGATGCGCTTTCGGTGCCTTTGCGCGAGCGCAACGCGCTGCTGCTCGCCGCCGGCTATGCGCCGCAATATGAGGAACGGGATCTCGCCACGCCCGCGCTGGAGCGGATGCGCGAGGCGATCGACCTGATCCTCCACCATCAGGAGCCCTATCCGGCTTTCGTGCTCAACCGACATTTCGACGTGCTCCGGGCGAATGATGCCGCGGCGCGGATCAACCCGTTCCTGATGCAGGGCCGGGAGAGCCGGCATAGCAATCTGCTCCACCAGATTTTCGATCCGGACGATTTCAGGCCGATCATCGCCAACTGGCATGAGGTCGCGACCGGGTTCCTGCGGCGCTTGCATGACCATCTCGCCGCGACTCCCGGCGACGAGCGGGGGCAGAATCTCCTGTCCGAGCTGCTGCGCTATCCGGATGTGCCGCAGGAGTGGCGCTTTGGCGGGATCGGCGGAGAAACCGAGCCGTTGCTGACGCTGGATTTCCGCAGCCCTGCGGGGCCGCTGCGCTTCTTCGAGACGATCACCACCTTCGCATCGCCGTTCGACGTGACGCTGGACGAGCTGCGGATCGACTGCGCGTTTCCGGTCGACACGCGTACCGCAGCGATCTGCGCCACGTTGGCGGCCGGCGGGACGCCAGGCGACGTTTAGACCAGCCCCCGCCCCTCGATCGCCACGACGGGCACGAAATCGCCGGCCTTTGCGCGCGGCAGGGTAAGCTTCAGGCCCGCAGCGCCGCGCTCGACCGCGACCGGCCCGCCGCCGACCAAAGTCACGCGCTCGATCGTCGCGCCGGGCAGGGCCGAGGTGCCGAGAGCCGCTATCGTCACGGGTGCCTCGGGCCAGCGCAGCAGCGCCATGAACAGCTTGCCGTCCTTGACCGTGAAGCGCACATCCTCTGCGGTGAAGGTGCCGGTCTTGCCTTCGTTCATCTGGCCCGCGCTGATCTTCGTCGGGCCGTCGCCATAGATGCGCCAGGGCCGCGATCCGTAGATTGCAGCTTCGCCGTTGCGCGCTGTCCAATGGGTGATGCCGGCGACGATCTTCTCCTCCTCGCTGTCGATCGTGCCGTCGCCGCGGACGGGGATCGAGAGCAGGAGGTTGCCGTTCTTCGAGACCACGTCGCACAACCGCTGGATGACCTGTTCGGCGGGGACATAGCTTTTGTTGTCGAAGCGGCCGCGATTGTAATGCCAGTCGCCGATGCAGGTGCAGGTCTGCCATGGCTCGGGGCGGAGATGGTCGCTGAAGCCGCGCTCGATATCCTCGACCATCGCGCGGCGCTGATAGGGCGAGAGCAGCTTCGCGGTCGCGACGACATCGACCTTGCCGTGCCAGGCCTTCGACTGCGCGTAATAATGCGCCAGCGCTTCCACCCCGATGGAGCCGAATGGCAGGGCGCTATCGTCGAAATAGACCATGTCGGGCCGGTATTTCTCGATCAGCTCCTTTTGCCGGAGCAGCCAGTTCTCGGCAAAGCCGCGCGGCGCCGGGGGCGAGTCTTCCATCCAGCGCCCGTCATGCACGTCGTGCCAGGCGTCCATCGACGCAGTCGAGGTGATGCCGTCGGGCGGCACGAAGGAGCCGCCGGTATAGAGCTCCTGCGGATCGAGCCCGTCCCACCATTTGCCCAGGCCGTCCGCCTTGCGCAGCTTGTAGGCGTCGTAGCGCTGGCCGGCGCGCGGGCCGGTCGCGTCATAGCCATACGCGGTCTGCCACCAGTGCCAGGCGTGCGAGGTGTGGTTGCTCACCCCGAAGCGCAGGCCCTCGCGCCGGACGATCTTCTCCCAGGTGCCGATGATGTCGCGCTTCGGCCCGACGCGGAGCGTGTTCCAGGCGTGGTGGCTGCTGTCCCAGGTGTCGAGATTGTCGTGGTGGCCGGACAGCGCCATGAAATATTTGGCGCCTGCTTTCTTGTAGAGCGCGATCAGCGCCTCGGGATCCCAATGCTCGGCGGTCCAGCGGTTCTCGATCTCCATGAAGCCGGTGTCGGCGGGGTGGCCGTAATTTTTGAGGTGATGCTCGTACGCCGGGTTGCTCTGGAGGTACATCAAGCGCCCGTACCAGTCGCCGAATTCGGGGACGCACTGCGCGCTCCAATGCGCCCACATCCCGAACTTCGCGTCAGCGAACCAGCGCGGCGTTTCGAAGGCCTGGATGACCGACGACCAGTTGGCGTCGACCTCGGCAGACTGCGCCGTCGCGGCGAGCGATGCTCCGGCGAGGCCGGCGGCTCCGGCCATGAAATGGCGGCGATCGATTCTGTTCATTTTCATTCCCGATTAATTCCAGGCCGGATCGCCGTACATCACGCCGCGCCCGTCAGTTCCGATATAGACGCGGCCGAAAATGCGCGGATCGCCGCTGATCACCCGGAAGCGCAGACCCCATTGATGATCGTCGTCATTGATCCGAACCCAGGCCTTGCCGCCGTCGAGCGAGCGATAGACGCCCTTGTTTCCGTCAAGCGCACCGATCGCGTAGATCGCTGCGACCCTGCTGCCGTCGGCGGGTTTGCCGAGACCGAACAGGTCGATCTTCAGCGCGCCGCTCGACTGCTCGAACGACTGGCCGCCGTCGATGCTGTGCCAGAGCGCGTCGCCGATATGGAACCAGAGGTCGCCCGCGCGATAGGGGCTGGCGACGAGCCGATATTGCTGCTCGCGCCAATGGATCCTGGCTGGGCCGAGATCCGCCGGCAGCCCCTTGCCCGCAACGGGCATGAAGCTCCGCGCGCCATCGCTGCTGGCAAGGAGCCGGTTTCCCGGGAAATCGACTGCATAGAAAAGCTGCGGATCGACCTTGTCAGAGATCGGCTGCGCGTCGCGGTTCAGCCCCTTCACCGGTTCCCAGCTTGCGCCATGGTCTCGGGTGAGGAGCGGCACCGGGGTGGCGATAATGAAAATGCCGCCGTCCGCTGACGTGATGATCGCGGCATCGCCCTTCAGGTCGTAGCGCCTTGCCGGCTCATCCTTAGCGGCGCTGATCGCCGGGGTGCGGACCGGCTGCCAGCTCATGCCGCCGTCGTTCGACCAGCCGAGTGTCGCGTCGCGCGGACGGTTCTCATAGAGACTCCCGCTGCGGACGAGGATCATCGGCGCCTGGCCGGCATAATCAATGTTGTTGGTGTTCGAGAGATAGGGATTGGCGAAGGTCGGTTGCGGCGACTGGCTCAGGTCCTGGTGGACGAAGCCGGCGAGATCGCCAAAGCCGGAGACGAGGTGGGCGCCTCCGGTCGGGCTGGTCAGGGTAATGATCGCGGTCTGCTCCACGCCTTCGGTCCAGGGTGCCCATTTCAGGACCTTCGCGGAGAAGCCAGTCGTGCCGTACAGTGTGGCACCTGTAGTGTAGGCGGCGTGGCCCGCATCGAACGGGTCGATCGCGAGTCCGGCGATCCAGTGGCCGAAATCGGCGCCCTTTCCTTCGTGAAGCAGGAATGGCGTGGCGCTCGTGTCGCGGGTGCTACGATCGCGCAGGTTGGTCCAGTGCGCGCCATTGTCCGTCGAGCGCCAGACCGTGTCGCCGGGGTTCCAGCGATCGATGCTGCTCACTGCGATAATGCCGGGAGCGGAGCGCGCGACGCTCACCCCCATGAAGCCGCCGCTGATCCGATCGGGTGGCGATATGTCGGCCCAGCGGCCGCTCGCGCCGTCGCGCCGCCGCACCGCGCCATTGGCGATACCGTTGGGGCCGATCGCGTCCGAATAGGTGACGAAGAGCGTGCCATGCGCATCGACCGCCGCCTTGACTGGAAGCAGCGACGTGGCGGCTCCGTCGTTGGCCTGCCAGCTCACCCCGCCATCGCTCGAGCGGAACAGATGGTGGGCGCCCGGATCGGCAACGCCGGCATAGAGCGTGCGGGAGCCCTGCCCCGCCGATCCGCTCGCGGCATCGAACAGGACGAAGCTCACCCCGGCATGCGGTTGCCGTGCCGCGGGTTCGCCGAGGCCGCCTGCCGGGAAGCCCGCAACTTTCGCCCAGTGCGCACCGGAATCCTCGCTGCGCCACAGGCCGTCATGGCGCGACCCGAAGAACAAGGTCGTCGTCCGGTTGGGATCGATCGCCAGTCTTTCGCCGAGGCCGCGGCCATCCTCGTTGCCGCCCATGCGGAACGGCACCGGCACGACCGCCCAGTGCCGCCCGCGATCCGCCGAGCGCAGGATCGCGGCGGGCGACCGTGCGCTCATGCCCGCAGCGAGATAGACGATATCCGGATCGACCGGATCGGGGGCGATGCTCTCAACGCCCATATAGCTGCCCTCCGCCATGCCGTCCTGCAGCGGCACCCAGCGCGCGGCGGCGGCATCCCAGCGATAGGCACCACCCATGTCGGTGCGCAGATACACGAGGCCCCGCTCGACCGGACTGAAGACAATGCCCGGCGCAAACCCGCCGCCGCCGACTTTTGCGTTCTGCCAGTGATAGGGTGCGGTCGGCAGATCTTGCGCGGATGCGTTCCCGGAGGCCAGCGCCAGCGCGAGAGCGGTCCAGAAGATCCTGCGCATCTTCACTCAGCCTTCATCCGAACAGATGTTGAATCGTATTCGCCTCGGTCAAATCACATCGTCATCCCGGGGCTAGTCCCGGAATCCATCGTGCCGCAAAAATCTACGGCTGTTGCGCACGGGGAGCGATGGATGCCGGAACACGTCCGGCATGACGGCGAAGAGTGCTGGAGCGCCACTAAGACACGTCCGCCGCCGCGAGGCCGGAATGCCGGGCATCCACCTCCAAATTAACCTCCAGCCCGCCCGCCAAGTTGGGCCGATGCTCGAACGCCGCCAAAGTCGCCGGCTTCATCTCGATCGAATAGCCCGGCGCCATCGGCGGCATATAGGCGGCGTTGCGGACCACACAGGGTTCGACGAAATGCTCGTGGAGATGGTCGACATATTCGGCGACCCGGCCCTCGGTCGTGCCCGAAAAGCACAGATAGTCGATCATCGAGAGATGCTGGACATATTCGCACAGGCCGACCCCGCCGGCGTGCGGACAGACGGCGAGATCGCGCTTTGCCGCCATCAGCAGCACCGCGAGCACCTCGTTCACGCCGCCGAGCCGGCAGGCGTCGATCTGGACCACATCGATTGCCTCGCGGCTGATGAACTGTTTGAACAGGATGCGGTTCTGGCACATCTCGCCGGTCGCGACCTTGATCGGTGCGATGCCCTCGCGGATGCGGCGATGGCCCTCGATATCGTCGGGGCTGGTCGGCTCCTCGATGAACCACGGGTTCGCGAAGGCGAGCGCGTTGACCCGTTCGATCGCCTCCTCGACTTCCCACACCTGGTTCGCGTCGATCATCAGCTTGGCGTCGGGCCCGATCACCTCGCGCGCGATCGTCACGCGGCGGCGATCATCCTCGGCATTGGCGCCGACCTTGAGCTTGATGAAACCGAACCCCTCGGCGATCGCCTCGGCGCAGAGGCTCCTGAGCTTCTCGTCCGAATAGCCGAGCCAGCCAGCCGATGTGGTGTAACAGGGATAGCCCTTTTCCATCAGCGTCGCGACGCGCTCGGCCTTGCCGACGGAGCGCTGCTCGAGCAGCGCCAGCGCCTCGTCGGGCGTAATGAAATCAGTAATGTAGCGGAAGTCGATCTGGCGGACGATCTCGGCCGGGCTCATGTCGGCAATCAATCGCCATAGGGGCTTGCCGGCCTGCTTCGCGAGCAGGTCCCACACCGCATTGACGATCGCGCCGGTGGCGAGGTGGATCACGCCCTTTTCCGGACCGATCCAGCGCAACTGGCTGTCGCTGGTGATGTGCCGCCAGAAGCGCGCGCCATCCTCGCGGATCCAGTCGAGATCGAGCCCGATGACCAGCGGCGCCAGTGCTTCGATTGCGGCGCAGCAGATCTGGTTGCCGCGGCCGATGGTGAAGGTCAGGCCGTGCCCGGTGAGCCCCGGATTGTCGGTGTCGAGGATGCAATAAGCGGCCGAATAATCCGGATCGGGATTCATCGCGTCGGAACCGTCGAGCCTGAGGCCCGTGGGGAAGCGGATATCGAGGACGCGCACCCCGGTAATCACCGTCATGGGGCAGTCCCGTCAGAGGCGGCAGTCGCCGCGATCCGCCAATGCGGGAGATCGACCATGATGTGCAAACTAGCCCTCCCCCCGAAGTGACGCTGTATTTTTGCAATCCCCCGAACTACGTTCGTGGGTGCTCAGCATTTTCATATGTGTAAATGCACTATCGCGCAAGCCCGCCTTTGCGCTGGCTGGTTTCGGAAAATGGACCAGATCGGCGGTTTCTCAGGCCCGGCTGTCGCCTTCGACCAGCTGTTCGGAAATGCGGTCCGCCGCCTGACGAACAGCCTGGGCGGCGGCCGACCTGCCAACCATCGGTTCGAGCTTCTTGAGGAACGGCACAGTCAGCGCGGCCGCGGCGTATCCGCCACGCAGGATCGGCGCGGAAATGTCGGTTACGCCAGCGACGAACTGACTGGGGGTCAGCTCGACATGGCGCTTGCGCACCTCATCGGCATGCGCGCGAAAGGCAGCAAGCTCGGCATCACCGAGCGGCGGCTGCATCATCCCCTCCCAGTGCCTGCGAACATCGTCGGACTGGAATGCGTACAGCACGACCCCCGAGGCCGATTTCACCAGCGGCCGTCGATAGCCGACCCGCACCGAGAAACCGAGCTGCTCGCTTGATTCCATCCGTGCCACGACGACCATCTCGCCCAATGTGTGCAGCGCGAGGTGGCAGGCCTGTCCGATATCGAGCGAAAGCTGCCGCATGATCGGAAGCGCGATCTCGATCAGGTTGCGCGTGCGGGGCTGCTGCATGCCGAGCGAGAACAGGCGGTCGGTGAGCAGATAGCCGTCGTTCGCCTTGTCCTGCTCGATATACCCACGAAACTCGAGCACCTGGACCATGCGGAACAGCTCGCCGTGCGAGCGGCCGAGCTCGTTGACGATCGCGGTCAGGGTCATCGGCTGGGTCGCGGTCGCAAGCAGCTCGAGGATGTCGAGTCCCTTTTCGAGCGCGGGCGCCTTGTAGCGGCGGTCGTCGTCGATGTTCGCTTCGTCCAGTGACACGCCAGCCCCTCCCCTATGCGTTTCTTTTTGATAGATCATATCAGATAGGGCGAGGCGAGGCCCGGCGGCAACTGTTTCGTGGCCAGCTGATGTTTTCGGCACCGATCCCGCCCGCCAAAACTCGCTACCGCCTTTGTTGCCGTTGCCTGCACGTTTTGGCGCGCGCCAGATCGCATCCAAAAAGCCTCAGACAAATCTTCCGTTCATGCTTGGAAAAGATTTTCATTAGTGTTATCCGAGTCGGACGTGACTGGTGAAAAACCGGCGCACCTATGAATAATTGTGTCAGAAATGGGGGAGGTCTCATGACGCGCTTTGAGGACAATCAAGAACGAAACCGCGCGAAGCTTCACGCTGGGCGCTATCTCGGCGCGTCAATGCTGACGATTGCCGCGATGATGATCGGCGCTCCGGCGTGGGCGCAGGAAACGCCCGCGCCGACTCAGGCCGCGGCAGAGCCGGCCGCCTCTCAGGACGATATTGTCGTCACCGGCCAGCGGGCCGCGCTGAAGAGCGCGCAGGCAATCAAAAAGAATTCCGAGCAAATGGTCGATTCGGTGACGGCGGTCGATATCGGCGCGCTTCCCGATCGCAGCGTGACTGAGGCGATCCAGCGCATTCCCGGCGTTACGATCAGCCGTTTCTCGGATGCGCGCGACGCCGATCGTCTGTCCGTCGAAGGCAGCGGCGTGCAGGTCCGCGGCCTGAGCTACGTACGCGGTGAGATCAACGGCCGCGATGGCTTCGCGGCGAAGTCCGGCCGTGTGCTGGGTTTCGCGGATGTGCCGTCCGAGCTGATGGCGGGCGTCGACGTCTACAAGAATCCGTCCGCCGACCTTATCGAGGGCGGCATCGGCGGCACGGTGAATCTACGCACGCGGATGCCTTTCGATTCAAAGGGCTTGGTCGCGGCCTTCTCAGCCGATTACACCTATGGCGACCTGCGCAAGAAGGGGCGGCCGTCCGCATCGATTCTCCTCAGCGACCGCTGGGAAACCCCGATCGGCGAAATCGGCGTGCTTGTCGATTTCTCCAGCTCCACGCTCGTGAGCAGGACCGACACGGTTTCCGTCGGCCCCTATACGGCCCGGACCGATCTGGTGCCCGGCAAAACCGTCTATACCCCCAATGATTTTGGCTATCGCACGCTCAATTTCGATCGCGATCGCCAGGGCTTCGACGCGGTCGTCCAGTGGCGCCCGGCATCGAACCTCGAGATCACCGGGCATGTCTTCCAGTCGAAAGCCTCAGAGAAGGTTGCCGAACATGCTATCGGCATCGGCAGCAGCGGCAATGGCCCCGCAGCCGGCACATCCTATACCTATGACAGCGCTGGTTTTTTCACCAAGGGCACCTATGCCGACAGCCCTGGCGGCACAACGAATTCCCTCAGCGTGGCCGATGAGCGCGACAATGTCCGCCATTCCAAGACGACTGACTATTCGCTCAATGCGAAATGGGATGTATCCGATCACCTCACCCTGAGCGGCGATGTGCAATATGTGAAATCGACGACGGATTTTCTGGATTTCACCCTTTTCACGAGCACGAACGATCCGCTGGTTGCCTCGAATATCGATTTGACGGGCAAGATTCCGGTCATCACCAATGCGACGCCGGCAGCCCGGTTGAAGGATCCCACTGCCTATTTCTTCTCGGCGGCGATGGATTATCACAACAATAACGAAGCGCATGAATGGGCATGGCGTGCTGACGGCGAATATAGCTTCGACGGCGATTGGCTGAAGTCGTTCCGCTTTGGCGTTCGCGGCACCGACAAAAGCCTGACGACGCGCGAGACCAACTATAACTGGGGATATGTCAGCCAGCCCTGGACGGGCGGCGGGCTTGCAACACCGGCAAACTCCCTGCCGAACGCGACCGAGTTCTTCACGTTCCCCGACTTCTTCCGGGGGTCAGTCGCGCTGCCGGGCGCCGGTTTCATCGTGCCGACCAGCCGGTTCGTAAGCAACTATGCTTACTCCTCCGCTGCGATTGCAGCGGCGGTAAAATCGGGTTGTTGCGGTGGTTGGGCACCTTTCAACGGCAATTATTCAAACTCGGTGCTCGGCAATGCGGGCGGCGCCATAAACCTTCAAAGCGAACAAACCCTGGCGGGTTTCGGCTTACTGCGGTTCGGACATGATTTTGCCGGTGGCACGACTCTCGACGGCAACATCGGCGTCCGCGTTGTGCGGACCGAAGTGAATGCGTCGGGTCTGGGCCAGTTCAACAGCGTCACACTGATCCCGACAGCAGCCAACGCCAGCGACATTGCATTCGGCAACGGCTCAACATCACCGATCGTGGCGAGCCACAGCTATACCAAGGCGCTACCCAGCCTGAATCTTCGGCTGCGCTTCTCTCCGAAGTTCCAGCTTCGGTTCGCGGCGGCGCAATCCTTCGTGCGGCCCAACTTCGGCGACCTTGCCGCGGTCGCAAGTGTGAGCGCAACGACTGGAACGCTCGTTGGCGGCACCTGCACCGAAGGTGTGCCGGGGGGCGGCAATTGCGTCGTCCGATACACGGGCTTTTCCGGCAATCCGAATCTGAAGCCGACTCGATCGAATCAATATGATCTCGCGGCCGAGTGGTATTTCTCCCAGACAGGCAGCCTGACCGGCACGCTGTTCTACAAAGACATCTACGACTTCGTCACCAACGACGTTCAGAATATCTCCCTCACCAACAATGGCGTAACCAAGACGGTTCTCGCGACGCAACCGGTCAATGCGGGCCATGGCACGATCAAGGGCTTCGAAGTGGCCTATAACGGCTATTTCGATTTCTTGCCCGGTTTGCTGAGCGGGTTCGGCGCTCAGGCCAACTTCACTTATGTGGACAGTGGCGGCGCCCGCAACGCCGCGGCTAACCCCTATGACCCGACCCAGGTGGCGAATTCAAAGGTCAATCTGCCGCTCGAGGGGCTGTCAAAGACGAGCTACAACGTGGCGCTGCTTTACGACAAGGGGCCGATCTCGGCTCGCGCCGCGTATAATTGGCGCAGCGACTATCTGATGACGACCAGCGCCGCCAACCTCAATATCCCGGCCTGGGCGGAGGGCTATGGCCAGCTCGACGCCTCCTTCCTGGTCAGCGTCAACAAGCACATCAAGATCGGTGTGCAGGGCAGCAATCTGCTCAACGCAACCACGATCGTGGACGTCGGCCAGGCGAATGCCCGAACCAAGCACAACTATGTTGTCACTGATCGGCGATACACCTTCGTGCTGCGCGGTCAGTTCTGATGGAGTTTCCCGTGCGCGGCGCCCGCCGCGTACGGGAGCCATCCGCGTGAACTGGACAGCCAGATGATCGCCATCCTATGCTCCCGACGCATATGACCAACGCGGCGGATTCAGGCCTTCGGCGAATTGTGATCGTTGGCGGCGGCACAGCGGGCTGGATGGCAGCCGCCGCCCTGGGGCACGCGCTGCGCGGACAATATGCCTCGATCACGCTCGTGGAATCGGACGAGATCGGCACGGTCGGTGTAGGCGAAGCGACAATTCCTCCCATCCAGTTCTTCAACCAGTTGCTTGGCATCGACGAGCTGGATTTCATCCGCAAGACACAAGCGACGTTCAAACTTGGCATCGAGTTCAAGGACTGGTTTCGCCGTGGCGAAAGCTATTTCCACCCCTTTGGCACGCACGGCGTGAGCATCGAGGCTGTTTCCTTCCACCATTTCTGGCTGAGGCTGCGCGAGCTCGGCGATACCAGCGAAATTGGGGATTATTCCCCCACGACGGTCGGCGCGCGCATGCGGCGCTTCGCGCCGCCGCGCCGCGACCAGCCGCCAAGCGCAACCAATCTCGCTTATGCCTATCATTTCGATGCCGGCCTCTATGCTGGCTATCTCCGCCGCTATGCCGAGCGAAAGGGTGTCGAGCGGGTCGAGGGCAAGATCCTGGGCGTCAAACAGCGCGGCGAAGACGGTTTTATCGAGAGCGTTTGCCTGGAGGGCGATCGGGTGCTTGCCGGCGACCTGTTTATCGATTGCTCGGGCTTCCGCGGTCTTTTGATCGAAGAGACCCTGCACACCGGCTATGAGGACTGGTCGCACTGGCTGCCCTGCAACCGTGCGCTCGCGGTGCCTACCGAGAATGAGGGCGAGCTTCTCCCCTATACCCGTTCGACAGCGCGGTCAGCGGGCTGGCAATGGCGCATCCCGCTGCAGCACCGCATGGGCAATGGCCATGTCTTTTCGAGCGACTTCATTTCCGACGACGACGCGCGCACCGAATTGCTGCAGAATCTCGAAGGAAAGCCGCTCGCGGAGCCAAGGCTGCTTCGCTTCACAACGGGTCGACGGAAACAATCCTGGAACAAGAATGTGGTCTCGCTCGGACTGGCGAGTGGATTCATGGAGCCGCTGGAGTCGACCAGCATCCATATGGTGCAGACGGCGCTGTTCCGGCTGCTCTCACTGCTGCCCGCCCATGATCATGATGCGCCGGCCGTTGCTGAATATAACAGGCTGACCCAGCTCGAATATGAGCAGATCCGCGACTTCCTGATCCTCCACTACAAGGCAACCGAGCGCGACGATTCCCCGTTCTGGAATTATTGCCGGACGATGGCGATACCCGAGACGCTGCAACACAAGATCGACCTTTTCCGCAGCAGGGGACGGGTTGCCCGCTTCGACGACCAGCTTTTCATCGAGCCGAGTTGGGTGGCGGTGTTCATGGGGCAAGGCATCATGCCGGAAGCTTATGATCCCCTCGCAGCCGTCCAGGATCTGGCCGCGGTCCGGAAGCGCCTGTCGCAAATGAGAAAAGACGTGCTGGAGGCTGTGTCCGCGCTGCCGACCCATCAGGAGTTCATCGAGCATTATTGCCGCGCCGAGGCATAGCCCGCATTCGCCACGACGGCCCGGCAGCTATCGGGCAGCCCTTCGGAACAACAAAGCCGATGCGAACCACAGGGCGGTGAAGACGCAGGTCAGCCCCAGCACATCGTTCGGCCAAACTGGTCCGGTCGAGCCGAGACCACCGATCAGCGCGATAGCGGCCACCAAGATCTGAGCGAGACCCATCGCGACCAGCGTCCGTGCCATGCCGACGGCTTGGAACCGCGCGACGATGGCACCGATAACGCCGACGGCGATTACCCCGCCAAACATCAAATTGGCTTCGTTGCGCTCGGTTCCGATGATGCCGACGGCAGCGTTCAGCCAGACGAGAAAGAAGATCCCCGCAAGCGAAAGGCCGGCCGCGACCCGATAGGCGGTATTGCCCGTCTTCCGTGCCAGGAACTCATAGGCGCCGCCGACGCCGAGCAGAAGCGTGCCGAGGAAGATGAAGTCGGCCAGATCCCAAGCCACCTCGCTGGTGAACTGCATCGCGATGAGCGGCACCAGCATGAGCGCCGCCGCGCCGCCCCAGGCCGCTATCCTCAGTCGCCGCGTGTGCGGACCGCGATCCTGTTGAAAAACACCCGCCATTGCCTTGCCTCCGTGCGTCTCGGGACAAGCTAGGCCGTCTAATGCCCCCAATGGAAGCACTGCTTCCGAGGAATCCCGGTGCAGAAGCGGTGCAGGCTCCTGCCCTATCCGCGCCGATGCGACCGCAGCGCCCGCGCGACCGCTGCGGCCGCGATGGGCGCCATGCGCGCGTAACCGGTCGCGAGCGGATGGATGCCGTCGGTCGTCAGGTCGCGCTGCAGCAGCCCGTGACCGTCGACCAGCGCGCTGTAATAATCGGCATATTGGTAACCGCGCTCCCGGCAAAAGGTCTTGAGCCACTGGTTGATCGCCCGCAGCTCCTCCGGGTGGCGATCCTCGAGCATCGACTTCGCATTGTCGGTATAATTGTTCACCGGCAGGATCGACCCGAATATGACGCGAATGCGGTGACGATCGGCGATGTCCGCCATCGCCTCGTAATTGGTCTCGATCTGGGCCGCGGTCTCCTGCTGGAGGAAGCCGTGCACGTCGTTCACCCCGGCGAGGATGACGACTGCCGACGGCTTCAGCGCGACCACATCCTGATGGAAGCGCAGCAGCATCTGCGCGGTCACCTGGCTGCCGATGCCGCGGTTCACATAAGGCTTACCGGGGAAGAAGCGGGCCAGCTCCCACAGATCAGTGATCGAATCGCCGAGAAAGACCACGCGGTGCTCGCCCGGCCGCGGTGCGGGCAAGGCGGCGTTGGCCGGCGCGTAGAGATAGCGCTCGCCGAAATCGCGCATCAGGCTCGGCACCAGCTGGGCGCGGAATGGGCCGAGCCACGGCCCCCAGTCCTTCTCGACCACGACCCGCCGCTCGGGCGAGCTTTGATACCGGTCCTGCGCCGACGCCGCCGTGGCGGCGAATACAAGCACCCCGGCGAGGAGAGCGGCGAGGGGTTTCAAGCAAACACCTCTTTGCGCGGCAACAGCCCCCATCATCCTTCCTCCATACCGAGCGCCGATCTATCGGCGTCAGCATATCCTGGCTTACGCAGGCGCCGTGCACCCGTGCAAAGGGTTTTCATACTTCACAAACCCGCAGCCCAGTGTAGCAAGGTCAGATCGCCGAAAACAACGCGGGGGAGAAAAATGGGAGCAGCGTCGATCCACGTCGCGCACGATGATGCGCCAGCCGCTGCTACGGAAGCGGCGAGGGCGTGGTGACAGTCGTTCCTCTTCCCCGTCTCGGTATGGGCACTGCGGCGATCGGCAATCTCTACCAGGCGACCAGCGATGCCGAGGCGCGTGAGACTGTTGCGACGGCGTTCGCTTCGGGCATCGGCTATTTCGATACCGCACCGCATTATGGCTTTGGCCTGGCCGAGCGCAGGCTTGGCGACGCGCTTGCCGAGGTCGATCCACGCGGCACCGCGATCATCTCCACCAAAGTCGGCCGGCGTCTCGTGCCGACGGATCTGACTGGCGAACGCCACGGCTTTGTCGATGCCGATCCCTTTGAGCCGGTCTTCGACTATAGCGCTGACGCGATCCGCCGGTCGCATGACGCGAGCCTTGGCCGTTTGCGCCGCGACCGGGTCCAGATCCTGCTCGCGCATGATCTCGGCCGGATGACGCATGGCGAACTTCACCCCACACATCTCCGCACCTTTCTCGACAGCGGCTATGCGGCGATGCGTGCGCTCCGCGATTCTGGTGCGATTGACGCGATCGGCATCGGCGTGAATGAAGTCGCGATCTGCGAGGAGCTGTTGGGCCGTGTCGATCTCGACCTGATCCTGCTCGCCGGGCGGCACACCCTGCTCGATCGCACATCCGCGACCGCGCTGTTCGAGATCTGCGAAAAGCGCGGCGTACGCGTCATCATCGGCGGCCCCTATAATAGCGGCATCCTCGCGCGGGAGGGCGTCAGCGCGGCCACCGGCCTGCATTACGACTATCGTCCCCCGGACCCGGATGTGCTTGCCCGCGCCATCCGGATCGAAGCGATCTGCGCCGGGTTCGGCGTGCCGTTGCCCGCAGCCGCGCTCCAGTTTCCCTTGCGCCAGAAACAGGTCCCGACAGTGATCCCGGGCATGGTCGGTGCCGACCAGATCGCAGCTTCGATCGCCCGGCTGGCGACGCCCATTCCTGAGGCCCTATGGGCCGCACTCGATGAAGAGGAGAACCGCATTGTATCCTGACGCGAACCGGACCGCCGCCCGATGACGGGAAGACTTGCCGGCAAGACCGCTCTGCTTACCGCCGCCGGCCAGGGCATCGGCCGTGCGGCTGCCGAACTGTTCGCCACCGAGGGCGCGCGGGTGATCGCCACCGACCGTGATCCGGCGACGCTTGCTGGACTCGATGGCTGCGATTGCCGGGCGCTCGACGTGACGGATCTCGCTGGCGTCCTTGCGACACGCAATGCGATCGGGCCGATCGATATCCTGTTCAACGTCGCAGGCGTTGTCCATAACGGCACGATCCTGGAATGCGACGAGCGGGAGTGGGCCTTTTCCTGCGACCTCAACATGACCGCTATGTACCGCACCATCCGTGCTTTCCTACCTGGCATGCTCGATAAAGGCGGCGGCTCCATCGTCAACATGTCCTCGATCGCGAGCTCGGTGAAGGGCATCCCCAACCGCTTCGCTTACGGCGCGACCAAGGCAGGAGTGATCGGGCTCACCAAGGCGGTCGCGGCCGATTTCGTCGGGCGGGGCGTCCGCTGCAACGCGATCTGCCCGGGGACCATCGACACGCCGTCGCTCCAACAGCGGCTGCATGATACCGGCAATTACGAAGCCGCGCGCAAGACCTTTATCGATCGCCAGCCGATGGGCCGGCTCGGCCAGGCCGGGGAGATCGCCGCGCTCGCGCTTTACCTTGCGAGCGACGAGTCGAGCTTCACCACCGGCGCGATCCACGTCATCGACGGCGGCTGGATCAACTGAGGATCTGTAGCATCACCCACTAGCGGACCGCATGATCGGGCGGCGGCGCGGGGCTGAGTCCGATTGCCGTCGCACAAGGGTGAACTCCATCGACCGGTGGCGGCCACCTTCCCCGATCGGCCGGCCGCGAATGGTCGCACCGAGCAGTTCTACCGCCACGCGCGCCATCGCCGCGGTCGGCTGGAGGATCGTCGTCAGCGCTGGCCAGATCGTCGTTGCGATCGGGGTGTCGTCAAAGCCGCAGACGGTGAGGTCGGCCGGCACATCGAGCCCGCGGCGCTGCGCCACAGCGACCGCCGCTGCGGCCATGTCATCATTGCAGGCGAAGATCGCTGTCGGTGGAACCGGCATATCGAGCAGGATTTCGCTCGCATCGAGACCGGAGCGGTAGGTGAACAATCCCCTCGTGATCAGCTGATCATCCAGCGCGATGCCGTGGCTCTCGAGCGCGGCGCGATAGCCGGCGAGGCGGCGTTCGCTGACGGTCTGATGGGGGTCGCCGCCGATAAAGCCGATCCGCTCATGGCCGAGCGCGAGGAGGTGGCTGGTCATCGCGAAGGCGGCGCGGAAATCGTCGATCATCACCGCCAGGGCATCCTCCGAAGGTGCGGCGGACGCCACGACCACGACGGGTATGCCGGCCGCGAGCAGCACGTCGAGGACAGCCCGGGAATCGCAGAGCGGCGGCGGCAGGATCACGCCGTCCACACCGCTCTTGATCAGATGCCGGGCAATGTCTGCCTCATGATCCCCGATCTGGCATTTCTCGACGATCAGCTGGGCGTCGATCCGCCCTGCCTGTTCGAGGCTGCCGAGGAGCAACTCGCTGAGATAGCCGCTGGGCTTGCTGCACAACAGGCCGATGCGGATCGTGTTGACGCCGGCCAGACTCCGCGCCGCTGAACTCGGCGTGTAGTTGAGCGCCGAGATCGCGGCGTTGACGGTCTGGCGCGTGTCCTCGCGGACCCTGCCCCGGCCGTTCATGACGCGCGAAACCGTCATGGTCGAGACGCCGGCCAGCCTGGCCACGTCAGCGATCGTGGGCACGCCGTGTCGCGTGGTGAGGACCTGCTCGTTCACGCCAGTTCCTTCAATGCGTTGATGAAGTGACGCGCGCGCGCGCCAACGATCGCGGGTCCGTCGCCAGGCTTGTAAAGTGCCGAGCCAAGCCCGAAGCCCTGCGCACCACTGCCGAGCCATGGCGCCATGCTTTGGGGCGTGATGCCGCCAACCACCAGCACCGCCATATCGGCGGGCAGCACGGCGCGTTGCGCGCGCAGCACCGCGGGGGTGGCAGCTTCGGCGGGGAAGAGCTTCAACCCGCTCGCGCCCGCCGCAATCGCCGCGAACGCCTCGCTCGGTGTGGCATAGCCGGGCAGCGATACCAGTCCCGCTGCGGCACTGGCGGCGATCACCGCCACATTGGTGTTGGGCGAGACGATGACCCGGCCCCCTGCGCCGCGGACTGCCTCGACCTGCTCGACTGACAACACGGTGCCGGCGCCGATCAGCACATCATCGCCGTAACGCTTGGCGATGCGGGCGATGCTGGTCAGCGGCTCGGGCGAGTTGAGGGGAATCTCGATCATCGAGAAGCCGGCTTCCACCAGCGCATCGGCAATGCCCTCAATCTCTTCCGGGCCCACCCCGCGCAGGATCGCGACCAGCGGGCACCGCGCCATCGCCGCGCCGAAGTCAGAATTGAGGCGCATCGGCCATTCTCCAGATTGCGGTGATCCCCGCGACAAAGGCCGCCTGGCTGTCAACCGGTACAGCATGCCCGCCAGCCGTCGCAATCGCGGCTGCATAAAGGGCACCAAGCGCTGGATCGGCGAGGACATGCACTGCCTGCCCCGGTGCAAGCGCCTGTTCGCGGACATCGGTTCCGATCAGCAGGCCGCTGACAAAGGCGGCGCTATCCTCGCGGTCGCGCAGGCCGAGCAGCGCATCGGCGCGAACCCCGAACAGGCGCGTGAGAAGTGTCGCGTCGGCGGCCGCGGCGACGCCCTCGCGGAACGCTGGGCCATCGGCAACCTCCCCTTTCAGGAAATCCGCGAGCAGGCTGTGGCCGCGGAGCAGCGCGAACATCTCGCCGGTCATCGTGGTGCGGAAACGATCGACGCGGCCAGCCGCCATCCAGGCCCATTTGCAATGCGTGCCTGGCTGGCAGAGCAAGGCGTCGGACGGCGCCAGTCCGGCCGGCACGCTGCCGAGCAGCTGTACTTCCTCACCCCGCATCACGTCGCCCCGTGTGCCATCGAGGATCGACAGGCCGGGCACGATCGCTACGCGCGGCCCGACCCAATGGAGCGCGCCGGCAAGCGCGCCGAGATCGGCCGGGCATTGGAGATAAGGCACCTCGACCCAACCCCGCACCGAGCCGACCATCCCGGCACACAGCACCGGCTTGTCGCCGAAACGCTGGCGGATACCGGCAAGCTCAGCGGCGAAGGCGCCCGGCGCGATGGCCAGCACGCCATGATCGTCCCGCTCGGTCGCGACGACGCCGCCATCCGCGTCAATCGCATAGACGCGCCGGTTGGTGGTGCCCCAATCGACCGCAAGAAAGGCCGCTTCACCCATGCTCGTCACCAGATCACGTAACCGTGGCCATGACGTTTGCGATCGTCACCAAATCCATTGCTTTACTTCCCTTGGAACCGTCTGCCCTTGCGTTGGGTGGCAGCGACCATTTATGACATTGATATTATTTTACTCAGCGAATGCGAGCGGAACCGAGCATGACCCAACCCCAGCCCTCCGAAGTGCGGACCTCGCTCGGCCGTAACCTCACTTATGGCATGCTCGATCATCTCGGTAAGATGATCGTCACGGGCGGCTATGACGACCGGCCTTTCCCGACCGAGGCCGAGCTTTCCATCCAGCACAGCGTCAGCCGCTCGGTGACGCGCGAGGCGGTGAAGATGCTGACCGCGAAAGGCCTGCTGAGCGCGCGGCCGCGCCAGGGCACGATCGTCCAGCCGAGCAGCTCGTGGAACCTGTTCGATGCCGATATCCTGCGCTGGCTGCTCGAACGGAAATTCTCGCTCGACCTGCTGCGCCAGTTCAGCGAGTTGCGGACTGCGATCGAGCCGGCGGCGGCTGAACTTGCCGCGCGCGAGGCGGATCAGGCGGGGCTTGACGCAATCGCCGCCGGCTTCGCCCGCATGGCCGCGGCTGATGTTGGCGATGACGACTCGCTCGAGGCGGATATCGCCTTTCATCTGGCGATCCTGCATGCGTCGGCCAATCCCTTCTTCATGCAATTCCGCGACGTGGTGGCGACGGCGCTGCGCACATCGATCCGCTTCACCAATCGGATCCGGGGCCGCAATGCCGATCTCGAAGCGCATGAGGCAGTGAAGATCGCGATCGAGCGGCGCGACGGGCGCGCGGCGCATGCGGCCATGCTCCATATCATCGATGACGTGATGGTGGTGATCAGCCGCACGGCCGTAGCGGCCTGAAACTGCGCGCGGCAAATCCTTCATCTGCTCTACTCTAGCCCCCGCCAGTGCCGCCGATCCCTGCCTTGCGCCGCGACGCCGGCGCGGCATTCGGCCAACGGAAACCATATATATCATATAAAGCATGTCGACGCGAGACCGCATTGAGGCGTTGACCGGGCGGGGCAGATTATGCCACTCGGCGAGCGGCACGCGGGTGTAGCTCAATGGCAGAGCAGAAGCTTCCCAAGCTTACGACGAGGGTTCGATTCCCTTCACCCGCTCCATTTCCTCTTCCAGCGCGCATCGATTTGCCTCCTGTCGATTGGGACTTCTACGGCAGCCGTCGCGCTGTTTGAATCAGCTCGCCATAGAGGCATCGCGGGACGACACCGATGTTGGACGTGTGACATAATTCAGTACGGATTCGGACGGCCGCGTCGGAGCTTCACGAGGGGAAACGCGGGAAATGGCGTTCCGCGGGTTGGAGAATTTTGTCATGCCTGTCGGGGGCCTGTAGCGCTCTGATCACGAGGCGGGCTGGTGTTGGGACGGCGATCAGGGTCACCACGCCTGTTGGGAATGTCATGAGGGGTCACTGACATTTCCTATCTGTACAGAACATTGTACATGTCCCCACCACAAGGGACACCCATGTCGGTTCATGGCTGGGCCTGGGTTTCCGTCAGGATCTTGACGCAGGCGCTGCTGGCATCGGCCGCCTTTTCCAGGAAATCCGCGAAGCGCTCCAGGTCTTGCGGGGGATAGGTGCGCAACAAGGCCGTCATGGCTTCGTTGACCGGAACGAACAGGGCGTCGAGTGTCGCCATGCGATCGGGCAGAACCTCGACGAACACCTTGCGGCGGTCCTCCAGGTCGGGCGTGCGGCGAACGAAACCCGCCCGTTCCAAGCGATCGATCAGGCCCGTGACGGCGCCGCTGGTCAGGCCGGTGCGCTGGCCGATCTGACCGGCCGTCGCCCGGCCGCCCGTGGCCAGCAAATCAAGGCATTCCAGATCGACTGAATTCAGCCCGGCTTTCCGAGCCACGGCCTGGCTCAATATCACGCCGATCGCGGAGGCCTGGCGCATGGCCATCATCAGGCGTGACGTGGCGTCCTGAGGCGCTTGACATTCTCTTTGAGTCATTTATTCTTAGTCACCAAGATACTTTGCCATTGAGAAATACCATAATCCCGCCGCGGCTGTCGATGGGCCGATGCCAGCCGGCGTTCGGGCGGGTTGTCGGTGGAATCGACTTCGCCGGCCTGCCCATGAATCCCAGAAGCGTGACAATCGAGGAATGCGATGAGTTTCCCCCTATTGATGGCGAGCCTTGCCGCCTTGCTGAGTGCCATCGGCGTTGGCGGAGCTTTGTATGAAGCGCTCGTCATCGATGCGGCCTGGCCGAAGAATCCATCGTTGATTCAGCCGCAGCAGGGTGGGGTGCTGCGGACGCGCTTCTGGATTCCGGCCCATGTCGCGCTGGAGCTGACGTTGATCGCGGCGATCGCGCTCAACTGGTCGTCCAGCCACATGCGCTTTTTGCTGCTTTCCGCCTTCGCTTGCCAGGTGATGACGCGGCTTTGGTCCTTCATGGACTTCATTCCCAAGGCGCTCGCCTTCGAGCGCATGGCTCCGGAATCGGTTTCCGAAAGGGCTGCCCGGGCCTGGACGGCGCGCAGCCTCATGCGCCTGCCTTTCGCGCTTGCCGTTACCGGACTGGCCTTTGCGGCAGTGCTGGCATCCCAGGCGGAACATTGCGCATAAGGGCGCCAACCACGAGGACATTCCTGACGATCGTTGACATGACGGCATGACGACAAGCGATTTCACCGTTGCGCGCCATTCAGCGCTTGGACTGACCCTGGTCCGGGCCCGAACCAACCGTGCTTTCGGCCGCCACAGCCATGATCAATATGGCCTGGGCCTTATCGACCAGGGCGCACACAGATCGCTGAGCGGACGGGGCGAGGTTGAGGTGGTCGCCGGCCAGGTCATCACGGTCAATCCCGGCGAAGTCCATGACGGCCGTCCGCTGGACGGCGGATCGCGATCGTGGCGCATGATCTATCTCGATCCGGCGGATGCCATGCGCCTGACCCATGACAGCGCGGCGGATTACGAATTCGTCTCTCCAGCGAGTCACGATGTCTGGGCCGCCCATGACCTGCGCCGCCTCTTCGACCAGCTCGCCGACTCCGGGGCAGATTCGTTGCTGTGTGAAAGCTTGCTGACGGTGCTGCTGGCGCGGCTGGGCGTACGCAGGCCGGGACGGGACCATGGCTACCCGTCGTCAGTGCGCCATGCTGTCCGCCTGATCGACGACGACAGCGCCCGGCCGCTGTCGCTGGGCGAGCTTGCCGCCGCTGCGGGCCTCAGCCGCTTCCAGCTGATCAGGATGTTCAGGCGCGCCACCGGTCTGACTCCGCACGCCTATCTTATTCAACGGCGTGTCGATGATGCCCGACAACGGATCCTCGCGGGCACCGGCCTGGCTGAAGCCGCCGCCATTGCCGGATTCGCCGACCAGAGCCACATGACGCGCGCCTTTTCCGCCCGTTACGGCTTTACGCCCGGTCGCCTGGCGGCAGCCCGCAATATCGTTCAAGACTGAAGCCGCCCTTTCGCGCGAATAGAGCGCGGAAAGGAGCTTTCATGTCAGATATCCGCCTTTGCGTCGCCGCGGAGCAACCCGCCATGCTCGCAATCATCAACGATGCAGCACAGCGCTATCGCGCCATCCTTCCCCCGGACCTGTGGCATGACCCCTATATGGCCGCCGACACATTCGAGAGCGAGCTGGCTGCCGGTGTCCGCTTTACCGGCGCGTTCGATGGCGGCCAGCTGGTCGGCGTCATGGGGCAGCAGGCAGTCGGCGATGTCCTCCTGATCCGCCACGCCTATGTCGCCACGGGCTGGCAGGGCCAGGGGATCGGTGGCCGATTGCTCAAGAGCCTTTGCGCGGGCGTCACCCACCCGATCCTGATTGGCACCTGGGCGGCGGCCGATTGGGCCATTCGCTTTTACCAGAGTCACAATTTTGTCGTCGCGGTGCCGGCCGAGGTCCCTGCCCTCCTCCGCCGCTACTGGTCAATCACCGAACGGCAGATCGAAATGTCAGTCGTATTGTCACGAGGTCCCTAAGCTACCCGTGGGCTTCTCTCGCAAGCCTGGCAGTGAAATCCAGGAGGCTTCGCCATTCTGTACCTGTGACGTGCCCAATCTGAAAGATGATTTGAAAGCAAGAACCGGATAGATGCGAAATTTTCTTGAGCATATGCTCTTCGTGACGCAATATCAGGAGTAAATACTCATGGAATTGAAAAACAAAACCATCATTATTTCCGGTGCAAGCAGCGGTATTGGTGCCGCCGCTGCATCTCTCTTTGCGAGTGAGGGAGCTAATGTGATCCTCGGTGCGCGCCGCTCGGCGGAGCTTGCGACGCTGACCGAAGACATCAACCGAGGACCGGGCCGGGCTGTCTATCTCGCCGGGGATGTCATGGACGAAAGCTTTGCCGGCGATCTGGTCGAGCTCGCAGTGACCGCTTTCGGTGGTCTGGATGGCGCGTTCAACAATGCGGGCGTTGTGGGAGAGATGACTTCGATCCCCGATATGCAGATCAGCAACTGGAACAATGTTATCGCCGTCAATCTCACGTCGGCCTTTTTCGCTGCGAAGGCCCAGATTCCGGCGTTGAAGAAAAAGGGTGCGGGATCAATCGTCTTCACATCGTCTTTTGTCGGGTTCAGCAATGGTGGGATGCCTGGCATGGGCGCCTATGCGGCCTCCAAAGCCGGGTTGATCGGGTTGACGCAATCCCTTGCATCGGATCACGCGGCTGAAGGCATTCGCGTAAATGCGCTTTTGCCTGGCGGTACGATCACGCCCAGCGGAGGAGAAGGCGACCCGAGCACCATGGAGTTCATCGCGAACCTCCATCCCGTCAAGCGGATGGCCAGTGCGAAGGAAATTGCCCAGGCCGCGCTTTTTCTTCTTTCCGACCGATCGAGCTTTATGACCGGAAGTCCAATGATCGTGGATGGCGGCATGTCCGTGCGGCTGTTGTAGCCGTCGGGCTGGAGCAATGTCTTCCGCTGAATTCCTGTTCGAGGAGTCCATCAATGGATGGTGAGGCAACCCATAAGCCGGTACGCGATCCCCAGGATCTGGCGCGCCTGCTGGTTTCTCGCGCGAAAGCGGGAGATGTTGACGGAATGGCCGCCCTTTATGAACCCGATGGGATCCTCGATATCGGCGACGGACAGGTCGCCCGGGGCAGAACGGCTATCCGCGCATTTTACGCTGAGCTGATCGCAAGCGGCAGAAAATTCGACCTCGGAGAACAGCGTCCGGCGATGATCTGCGGCGACCTGGCACTCACCTCAACGCGCCTTCCGGGTGGGGCGGTGACTGCCGAAGTCGCTCGCCGGCAAGATGACGGAAGCTGGCTTTGGGTCATCGATCAGCCGGCGATCGCTCGATATCCCTGAGGGCGTGCCCCGGTTAGGCATGGCAGCGCCGCGCAAGCGGGCCGAATACCCAGGTTTGCGGCGGCCCGTGCGATAACCTCATCTTAAATAACCCCTTTGGTCTGGTTGTGATGTCGCCGCCCGTCTACGCCTTGCCAAGCGACGGGGCGTCGCGGCATATCCATCCGACAAGAAACGGGGCACAAGATGGGCAAGAATCTGCAATATCGTCTGGGCGGACTGTTGGCGATTGCGCTGGGGATCGGCTTTGGCTGGTTCTTCATCATGAAGCCGCTCCAGGCGGCCTATGCCCATGCGCCGGAAGTCAAATACGACGCGCGCATTTTTGCGCTGGTGCCGGCGTGCCTGGTGTTCGGGCTTTTCTTCGTCATCGGCGGTGCGAAATGGCCCTATCGGAACGTCGAGACCAAAAGCCTCACCCGCGCCGGCTGGGTGTTGATGACGATCGTCGCGCTCGCTGCTGCGGCGGGCTTTTTCTGGTTCGACCGCCAGTTTACGGCGCTGGGGTATCGGGTGGGCTGAAACACTGCCGTTCGGCGCCAACTGTTGCGCTTCAAAATTGACGCGGCCCTCTGCGGCCTTCCGATATCCTCGCCGCGGTTAATCAGCCACCACAACGGGATAGCGGCCTACATACTTTTCGATCAGCCCACCTCCATGTACCAGCATTTTCGGAAGAGCGGCTAGATCAGCTTCAGTAGCAGGCCCCAGATGCGTATCTTCGACCCAGAGCTCACCCCCCGATGTTCTGCGGGTCAATCCCTTTTCATCATCGGATATCGGCTCGTTCGCAACGATTGACCAGTGCTTCCTTTTGAAGCCGTCGAGGCTTGAGTAGTATAAATCGAACGGCCCGGAAAAATCGCTCAGTCCAATCGAGCCGTTATCCGGCAGCCTCTTTTTATAGACTTTCAGACATATCGTTTCCGCGAAATACTCGGACAGAAATATGACCTTCGCTACGCCCACGCCGCCTTCCGTTGGAATCGTGACTAAGCTTCCCTCGATATTTTTCTTCATCGTCCAACTTTCTTCAATCGTCCTGCCAAAGAGCATCGAGTTAGGGTGCAAATTACGTTGACAGTGCATTTAACTTCTGCCGTGGGCCACGTCTGGCGGGCTTGAGCGTGCGCCCGCTTTCGACCTCCAGCCTGTCGAGAAAGGCGGAATCGCCGATCGGTCTGCCAATGCTCTCGGCCCTTCTCAGCCGCAACAGCATCTCGTCCTCCTCGCCTGCGGCCAACAGCGCCGCGAAATCCGGATAGCGTGACGCGATCGGCGCCGTGGCCGTGATGCCGTCGTCGATGCGGCCAAGATGCGCGTGCACGCTCGACCAAGGCCAATCCACTGCCTGATCCGTCAGCCCCGCGCGCACCGGGTTGAGCGCGACATACCGAAGCGCCGCCCCGAGATGCGCCTCGTCCATTGCGACGCAGCCAAAGCGCCCTTGCCAGAAATGTCCGCTACGCTTGAGCCGGGCGTGGATATGGCCGGCATAGCGACGATGCACCGCCGAGAGCGCACGGCGCAGGCCGTCCTCATCCTTCGGCACCAGGATCAGGTGAACATGGTTGGGCATGAGAACCCAGGACCAGATCTCGACGCCCGCGCCGGCGCAATGCGCGCCGAGCAGATCGCGATAGAGCGCATAGTCCTCGTCGCCGAAGAAGGTCTTGGCACGACCGTTGCCTCGCTGCGTGACATGATGCGGGTGCCCCGGAAAAACTGCGCGTGCCAGGCGAGCCATACGGGCCCGTTATCAGGTCGGCGCGGCGATGGCAATTAAGTGCACTGTCACCGTAACTCACCGTAACTCTATCTGTACAGAACATTGTACGTATCCACTCACAATTCTTGACTTCGTCCAGGTCAAGAATTGGGGGTTATTGCACGTGGCACCGTAATACATACCGAAGCGGCGCTCAGCACCGACTGTTGCGTTTCAAATTGACGACGTCCTCAATTAGCTGGGTCTCAACACAGGGGTGCACTCCAGGGCTGTCACCCTTTAGCGTGTCTCAGTCGAAGGGTGCACTTCACCGGTCTTTAAACGTCAGGCAACCGGATGACACTGGTTCCTGCGGGAGGCCGCATAGCGACACCATCAGCGTAAGCCATTTGCGCTTTCCGCGTGAATCGGTGCCACTTCATAGGTGCGCTTTCACCGGTGTCAGGATTCACAGCAATTGCGCCAGAAAGCAAAGATGCTTTTAGCTGTTTAGCAGCCTCTCGCCACCGACGGACCAAATCCTTGTCACGGGTATTCGACCATAGAAAAGATTCACCCAGCCCATTTTCGGATAACTCTCCGATTTCGAGTACCAAGGCATCCGGATTAAGCTCTGCAAATTGACGCATCGTTGCACCCGATAGATTTGGCTCCGCAGGAGTAAACATTATCGCTCTTCTGCTTCTGACACTCAGGGACCCATCTACCCTATCAACGATTCTAAATCTTGGACTATCTTCACAGTATTCGCTCACCCACAAATTATTATCCGCTATTATATTTGACAGAAGGACAATATATTCGTCTGGCATCGCGTGATATTGAATAGAAAGCGTCATCAGTCGTCATACCCCACAAAATCGGTTTCAATGCCGCCTTTTTTGATTAGGTCGTTTAACGCATCTTGTTCGCGTGTAACAGGAGTCCCGTCCGCTTTGGTCCTTCCGACATTTCTTGCTTTTGGGCTCTCATTTGGCTTACCGTACAGGATATCCGGTCTACGGCCTGACTTTTTTCCGCCTGGCGTTGGTATGAGACGTTCCCTTCCCCCGCCTCCGGCGAGGATGTCATAGCCATCCGCTTCTAACTTTGCTGCCTCTGCTCTAATTCTAGCGTTGTGAGGCGCGTTCGGATCGGTTTTTGGGCCACGCTTTGCTCCCGCCCCCTTTGCGGCATTTCCGAAAGTTACCTTTACGCTGTTGGGTGTCAGAGGGGGTCTCGTATCAACGGAGGCTTTTCCGGTTCCGGATATGCTGAGGATAGGCCTCTCTGCGGCTGGTAGCCTGGGGCCAATCGGCTCGTCGTAGATGAGGCGGCTACCAGTGCGCCCCTTGGGAATAGAGTTGAGGCCCTTCGGCAGATATTTGGCGAGGGCGGTGATACCGAACATGTTGACCCCGAACTCAATGATAAGCCCAGAGTCACTTTCCGCGCGCCGACTTTCCGCCTCATTGGACTGGCTCTTCGAACTTGTGGCGCTCAGAATCGACGTGCCGACAAACGTGGTCGCCCTTTCCAAGACGGCTCGGACAGAGGGGTTGGAGGCAACTGCTTCGATGCCTTGATTGACCGCGTAGGTTATCGCTACGCCAACCGGACCGCCCTTGAGAGCTGCCATGCCATATTGGACTGCAGTGCGCGCTTCCGGTGTGTAAACAGTGTTGAAACGCTGTTGAAATCCAAGGGCGGCAGTCGCAACATCGTCGCCCCAGGTTCTGTGATCGACGAGGTTGATATCGAGGTTTGACGCATCCATAACCGGCGGCGCCCGTCTGCTACTCGACATCGCAAGCAAGCCGCCCGGATCATCAATCGAGATTCCGCGATCTCGGCCCAGGACGAGCCCACTCGTCGCAACGTCGATCACCCCATTGACGCCAGGATCGCCGCCCTCGATCAATGCTTCGAGGTCTTCTCGCGCCTGCGAGCCTCCTCCTGATCCGGCGGAATCGAGCATGCGACCAACGACAATCGCGCGCACCTCGTCGGCTGACTTTCCTTTGATGGCCTTGCTGTCCGGAGTGAGCGGCGCCCGACCTCGACCAGCAATCCCCTCCCCAATGAAACCACCGATGGTATTGCCGATGACATTCGGAAGCACCGCGAGAATGTTGTCACCAAAGTCGGTGCCGGTGAGGACCGACCGCGTCGCTGCTTCAGTCAGGCCCAGTGCGACATTCTCGCCAATAATGCCCAGTGAGCCGATCTGGCTGCTTACCCCCGCGCCAACCGCGGCGGCCGCCACGCCGGCGAAATCGAACTTCGCCAGTCCGAGCCCGGCATCGATCCCGCCGCTCACCCCGGCGGATATCCCCGCACGCGCCGCCTGGGCTGCCCAGCCGGTGCCGCCCAGCCCTATTTTACTGAAGATACTGCCGCCGGTTTTTGACAGCGGGGTGTTGAGGCCACCCCCCACTCCCCCGGCGATGGCGCCGATGGCAACCGCTTTCCAATTAAATCCGTGCTGCGCATCGATGGCCATGCCGAACAACTGACTGCCAATGCTTGCGGCGGCCCCGATAACCGCACCCGCGACGACGCCGGCGGCAACGGCGGTGACGCCGGTCAGGGCAACCGCCGTTCCCGCCGCGGTCGCCGCGACGACCGCGGTCGGGCCAGCAAAAATTCCGGCAATGAAATGCGTTACCGGCACCTTGATAATGGCCGTGATCGCGATCGCCACCACCAGCATCAGAATCTGGCCTATCACCCCGCAGCCATTGTCCTTCGCCGGCTTCGGCGCGGTGGGGCTGTTCTGGCCCAGGGTCTGGGCGGGGTCATAGGGGTTGAAGGTCGATGCGCTATGAGTGTTGCGTATTATGTTCGAAGGAATGGTCAGCCGGGTTCCCGCCACCAACGTTGCATTGGCGCCCAAGCCGTTGGCTTCGGCCAATTTATACCAGAGATTGGCATCCCCCCAGGTGGCGGCCGCGATGCCGGCCAGCGTGTCGCCGCTTTGAACGGTGTAGGTGCCGCTACCGCCGCCCTGGCTGTAACTATTGATCGGTGAAAGGCCCTGCGAAAAATCACTGTAGGCGGTGGGAAAGTTGCTCCCGTTGGCGAAGTTCCCGGTTGAGACCGGCGCCATGCGACTGTCGATCGAGCTGGAATAATCCGTCTCGAGCGTGCCATTATTGCTGACATGCCCCATTTCGCGGCCGGCGAAGCGGTACCAGACGTCAAGCGGATTGGGCAGGTTCGGATCGTTATCGGCCTCTTCGCGCCGAAGGACCAGCCCCGTCACATCGTTGGTGAAGGTGACGGTGCGCGGCCGGCCGTCAGTGATCACCACTGAGCTTACCTGGCCCAGGGCGCTCAGTGTATAGGTGCTGATATATGTGGTCGATTGGTTCTTATTCGGCTTGTAGTAGGTCGAGCTGATCATTGGGCCTGAGATCCAGGCATAGTTGTTGGTTGTGCTGGACGTAACGGCACTGCCGCCATTGGTTGCGCTCGCGGTTTCCGAATAGGTTATGCTGCCAAGTGCGTAGCCTGTGGTGCCAGTGGCGCCATAATTGTTTGTCGTGGTGCTGGCGATTGTGTCGGTGCCCTGCTTCGAGGAGACGACTTCGCTCGTTACCTGCCCGGCACTATTGTAGAACGCCTGCCGATCATACCCGGCATTGGTGCCGTTTCCGATCCAGTCGATTTGTCGAGCCACTCGTCCCAGAGCATCATTTGTATAGCTGGCGCGAAGCTGCGCCACACCGGCTTCAACGACCTTCGTGGTCAAATTATAGGTGTCGGTGGCAACGTAAACGGAGGTGAGCCGTCCGTCAGCATTGTAACCATAGGTCTCTGTGACATTCAGATCGCGGTACGTATTTTTTACGTGGCCGTTACCATCGCCGATGTCGACACTATCTACCAATGTACGTTCAGTATGAATCGCGGTTTTTCTGTTTCCCGCCAAATCATAGTCATAATAGGTACCAGCGCCGGCGCCTGTTCCCGCCATCTGCAGGCCATTATCGTTGGCCCGCACAATCTGCCCACCGACAAGCGCGCCACGGTCGATCACGACCCGGTTCATGCTGTCATAGGCAAACCATTCATCGCGATATAACGAAAAGGTCGAGTTCGCTCGCCGCACATTGCCAGCAGTGTCATAGGCGTAAGCGACATTTGCCTGGATGGCGATCCCTCCACCGGCCTCTGCCCAGTTCACCATATGATTGAGCGCGTCGTAACTGACCGTCGCGTTTTCGATCACTGCGCCCGCACGCGTCTGATATTCGGTCAGCTTGTTATTCGCGGCGTCATAGGTCGATGTCTGGATCGTGGTAATGCCGCCAACGACAGCGGTCACTGTACCGATCAGCCCTGAGTTGAGCCAGGTGTAGCTGGTGCTGTCGCCGCCAGTGGCGGTTGCCGTCAGTCGCCCGCCCTTGTCGTAGGTAAGGTTCGTAGCGGTCGGGCTCATATCGGTCCGTGCCGCGGTGTGACTGAAATAGTCCGTGGATTCCGTCGTCTGGCGCGTGTTGGCGAAGGTAATTGTCTTCACCCAGCCGCCGAACGTGCCAAGACCGGAAGTTATAAGCGCACTGTCCCAGGAGTAGGCATAGCCGGTGACGTCTCCACCGGCCGCCACGGTCTTGATGATACGGCCCCTGCTGTCGTAATCGGTGGTGTCCACATAGGCGCCGATGCCGGTGATCGTTGATCCGGTCTCCGTGATCCAATGCTTGATCCGCTCGCCCAGGCCGTCATAGTTGTAGTGATCCGTGAGCAGATTGCCGCGGTGCTGGACGTCGGTGAGCCGCCCCATCTTGTCGAACGTCTGAACCTGATCGGTATTGGTCGCGTTGGTGCCGTTATAAAGTTCGTTCCGGAGAATGCGGGCATTTCCGAACACGTCATATCTGGTTTCGAACACACCCCCGTCTGCATGGAATTCCCTGGCGATCAGCGGATCCTGCCCGTCAAAGCCGGTTCCGGCGAGGAGCATTCGCGTGGTGCGATAGCCATTGGCGTTGCTCGTGGAAACAAGCCGACCCGAAAGATCATACCCATAAATTTCGGTGGGATTTACGTTGGAAACTACGCCGGTAGACGATGTAACGCTCACCTGGGGCGAAATTTTCGAAAGCACTCTCCCCATAGTGTTATATATAAAAGAGGTGGTGTAGTTTCGCTCGTCAGTCGAGGATGCCATTTCACCGAAAGCGTTATAGGCTCTTGTGCTGGTAATGGTAACGCTAGCGGCGCCCACCGCAAGAATTCTATCCGGTGCTATTTTTCCTGTCTGCAATCCGCGCTTGTCATAGACAGTGATACTGGTCGTCGCATTGGCAGTGCTGGTATCACCTGTCGTATCGATAGACGCGGCATAGTTGGAGAGAGTGAGCGCGGAAAGATCCGCGCCGGTTGATGTCAGGGTCAGCGTCGAATTGCCGGCCTTGTCGTAGATAAAAAATTTAAGGGCCCCGTCACCGGTGTTCGACCGCCACAGGCGACCGCCGGCGTCATAGTCGAATGTCTCCTGGTAAACTGCGGTCGCAGCAGCGCTCACGGTCGTACCACGCCCCGTGACTTCGCCAAACGCGTTGTAGCGGATACGCACCGCCTCGTAGCTCGGCGCGCCCACCAATTCGCTCGTGAACACCCAGGTGGAGCCGCTGAGCCGAGCCATTGTCTGCGTCGTGGCACGACCCCGAAGGTCGTAACGCGTAACCTGCGCCTCGGTGACGCTGGTGGTGCCGTCCGACTTGAGCCTGGTATAGCTGTCGCGCACGACCCGCCCCGCGGCGTCATAGCCGTAATTGTGGGTGAAACCCTGGGCATCGGTCATCGTGGCGAGACGGCCGCCAGCGCCGTAGGTGTAGCCGGTGACGTGATCGTTGCTATTCGTGCCGGAGGCGTCGACCTGAACTCGGCTTGATTTCAGGTTGTTGAGGCCATCATAGACATAGGAGGTCCGAGGCGCGGCATTGTCGTTGCCTGTAGTCCACAGATAGTCCTTGAACGATTGATCCGTCTCAAGCGTCAGGCGACCCACCACGTCATAGGTATAATCGGTGCGCTCGCCTGTGGCCTCGGTCTTGCTGAGCACCTGGCCGAGGGCGTTATAGGTGTAGTTGACCTTCGAGACCGCGGTCGAGTCCGTCGCGGCGACATCGGTGGCCACACCCGCGGCGCTGATCGCGGTATAGGCGACGGCGAGGCGCTTCTCCTCGATCCGGCGGCCGGCAAGGTCATAGAGGAACAGCGTCGTGCGGTTGGCGTCGGTAGCCCCCGTGCCCAGCAGACCCGGAAGCGCGGACGCCGCAGTGGCGGTCGTGAACGCGCCTGTCACCTTGTTGGCGTAACGAGTCTCGCTGCTGACATTGCCCTCAGCAT
Source organism: Sphingomonas sp. P3_C5 (assembly GCF_056402635.1). NCBI lineage: Bacteria > Pseudomonadati > Pseudomonadota > Alphaproteobacteria > Sphingomonadales > Sphingomonadaceae > Sphingomonas > Sphingomonas sp. P3_C5. Next base: position 8,460 of record NZ_JBFUHA010000004.1, on the reverse strand, counting down.
CCAGCAGCCAGGTGGTGAGATAATTCTCGGCATCCACCTGGGCGACCTTGCGACCGCGCATGTCATACCAGGTGTAGAGCGAGTTGCCCCGGGCATCGCCCTGCCGGATCACATTGCCGGCAGCATCATAGTCCTGCGAGACGGTGATGTCGGTGCTTGAGGTGACGTAGCTGCTACCGTTCCATTCGCCGGTGGCCACCCCGGATACCGTGGTCTTGCTCAGCCGATCGTTGCGGTCATAGGTAAAGCCGGTCAGGCGATAATTGTTCGCATCGACCGGCGCGGGAGCCGATCCGGTCGCATCGGCCGGCAGCGTGACCAGATCGCCATAGATCTTGGCCGATGTGACGTTGCCATTGGCATCATAGGTGTTGCGGGTAAGCACGCCTTTTTCGACGCCCGACGGCTTGTCGGTCTGGACAAGCTGCCAGAGGGCGTGACCCAGTTTGTCATACCAGGCGAGCGTGCGCGCGCCGGCAGGATCGATCTGTTCGATGGCGTTGCCGCGACCATCATAGATGATCCTCGTGATCGGCACGAAACCGGCGGTATCCGTCAGATCGTCGTTCACGATGGTGACGGCATCGCCTGTGGTTTTGTTCAGCCGGTCGAGCTTGTCATAATCATAAAGGGTCGTCCGTGCCTCGGCGGCACCAAAGGCCTCCACCATCTTGATGCGGTTGCCGCGGGTATCATAGTCATAGGTGTTGGTGACCGTTGCACCAGCCGCGGTGACCTGGATGACCTCGCTGGTCAGCAGGCCGCGCTTGTCGAAGCTGTTGGTGGTGAGGCCGCCGAGCTTGTTGGTGACGCTCTCGCGGTCACCAAAGGCGTTGTAATTGTAGGATTCGGTGATGTTGTTGGCTGTGTTGCTATCGGTCGCCTGCGAGGTCGATTTGACGCGATCGAGCTTGTCGTAAATGAAGCTGGATTTGGAATCCTTGGTGCTGTCGGGGTGAACAGCCGGCAGATTTGCCGGGCCGGGCGTGCCGGTCCAGGTGACGTGCGCGGCGTAGCGGGTGACCGTGTCGATCTTGCCGGTGAAGGTATAGCTGGTTGCCGTCGCGTATTTCTCGGCATCGACCTGGAGAACCAGGCGACCGAGCCGATCATAGTAGTTATATCTCGAGGAATCCCTCGCTGTGTCGGCGGTGTAGGTCGGCAGCGTTGTTGCACTTGCCGTGTTCGTCGCGGCATTGGCGCGGCGGGTCACCGAGACCATTTCGCCGAATGCGTTGTACGCCATTTCAGTCACGAAGCTTTCGGCATCGCGGCTGGTCGTCAGCAGATCGCGCCGGTCATAATAGTTATAGCTCGTGGCATCCTTCGCCGTGTCGGCGGTGTAGGTCGGCAGGGTCGTGACGCTGGCGGTATTGGTCGCCTTGTTGAAGCGCCTGGTGACCGAGACCGTATTGCCTCGGGCGTCATATGCCATTTCGGTGACGTCATTTTCCGCGTCGCGGCTGGCCGTCAGCAGATTGCGCCTGTCGTAATAGCGATAACTCGCAGCATCATTTACCGAATCCGCGGTATAGACAGGTAGGGCGGCGGCGCTGGCGCTATTGGTCGCCTTGTTGGCACGGCGCATGACGGACACAGTATTGCCGGCTGAATCATACGCAGTCTCAGTGACATAGGACTCGGCGTCCCGGCTCGTGGTGAGCCGCCCCAGTCGGTCGTAATAACTGTAGCTGGTCGCGTCCTTGGCCGTATCGGCGGTATAAACCGGCAGGGTCGAGGCGCTGGCCGTGTTGGTCGCCTTGTTCGCGCGCTGCGTGATCGAGACGATGTTGCCCAGTGTGTCATAGGCCATCTCGGTGACGTCGTTCTCGGCGTCACGCATGGTGGTGAGGCGACCGAGCTTGTCGTAATAGCTATAGCTCGCCGCGTCCTTCGCGGCATCGGCCGTGTAGGTCGGGACAATGGTGGCGCTGGCGGTGTTGGTCGCCGCGTTCGCCCGGCGCATGACTGAAACAACCGCACCTGCCGCGTTATAGGCGGTTTCGACTACATAACCTTCGGCGTCGCGCGTCATCGTGACGCGGCCGAGATGGTCGCGGTAGAGATAGCTGGTTTGATCCCTGGCAGTGTCCGCGGTGTAGGTCGGAAGGACCAGGGCGCTCGCGCCATTGCTCGCCTTGTTGGCGCGGCGCGTTGACGAAACGACCTCGCCGCGGGCGTTATACCCGGTCTCGGTGACGTAACCCTCGGCATCGCGGGTCGTGGTGGCCTGGCCGCGACGGTTATAATAAGCGTAGCTGGTCGCGTCATTGACTGCGTCGGCGGTATAGACCGGTAGCGTCGTGGCGCTGGCGGTATTGGTCGCCTTGTTCGCGCGGCGCGTGATCGAAACTGCGTCGCCTGCCGCGTTATAGGCGGTCTCGGTTACATAGTTTTCAGCATCGCGGCTGGTCGTGACCTGGCCGCGACGGTTGTAATAGGAGAAGCTGGTCGCATCATTGACGGCATCGGCAGTGTAGGTCGGGAGCGTCGAGACGCTTGCCGTGTTGGTCGCCTTGTTGGCGCGCCGCGTGACCGAGACGGTATTGCCGAACGCATTGTACGCGAATTCAGCTACATAGCTTTCGGCATCGCGCGTTGTCGCGAGGCGACCGAGCATATCATAATAGCTGTAGCTGACGATATCCCTGGCGCTGTCGGCGGTATAGGTCGGCAAGGCGGTTGCGCTGGCGCTATTGGTCGCCTTGTTGGCGCGTCGCGTGGTGGAACTGATTTCGCCGAAATTCGTGTAGGAATATTCAGTAACATAGTCCTCGGCATCGCGGGTGGCAGTCACCTGGCCGAGGATATTGTAATAGCTATAGGAGGTGGCGTCGTGGGCGGAATCCGCGGTGTATACCGGCAGAGTTGAGACGGACGCGGTGTTGGTCGCGCGGTTGCTGCGGCGGGTGACCGACACAGCTTCGTTGAACGCGTTATATGTCGTCTCAGTGACGTAATTCTCTGCATCGCGCGTCGAGACAACGCGACCGAGCCGATCATAATAGCTGTAGGTTATATTTCCGAGCGGGTCCGTAACCGTTACGACGTTGCCGAGGCCATCATAAGTGAACGAGGTGATCGTCTGCTCGGTGGCGCCATAGGCATCGTAACGCGAGACGACCCGGCCGGCCGTGTCGTAGACGTAATAGGTCTGGACCGCGTCCGACGTGCCATAGGCGTCGATCCTAGTGTTGAGCGTGCCGTTGGCGTTGTAGACATAGCTGGTGACCACCCCTTCGCCGTCGGTCATGCTCGCGACGCGGCCGTCCATATCATAGCTGGTTGCGGTCGCGGTGTAGATCCCCGACACCAAAGCCGGGATGTCGGTGACCAGCGTCGCGTCGGTGACCGAGGCCAGCGAGATCGGATTGTCCCAGCGGACGCTCCCGACCTGCCGGTCTTCCGCGTCGTAATCGTACCGCGTGACATACCCCACACCATCGATCGTGAAGGTCAGGTCACCGCGCGCATCATAATAAGAGCGCGTCGTACGATTGTCGGCGTCGGACATATGCGATGAAGCGAAGGTTGCAGGCGTCGAGCCATCCCAGAGGGTGGCGTAGCGCACCGTCCTGGTGACATGCCCCATATTGTCGTAGGCGAACGCGGTGAAACCTCCTGCCGGATCGATCGCATAGCTTAGGTTCTCATGGGCATCATAGACGGCCTGGCTGATCCGGTTGCCGCTGTTCGATGCAAGGCCGCTCACGGCATTGATCGCGGCGCGCACGCCGGCAACGGTCCAGGCGTTCGGCGACGAGACCGTGCCGGCATATTGGATTGTCTTGGTCGGCCTGCCGATGACGTCACCAAGGCTCTGGCCAGGATAGGCGTATTCGGTGACGTGATTCTGGGCATCGACGACGAAGGTGAGCAGGCCTTCATTGTCGTAGACATAGTGCGTCGTGCGATTGGCCGAATTCGTGCCAAGATGCGACTGGATCGTAACCAGGCTCGCAGACGCACGGTCGCCGCTGGCGACCTGGCTGGCATAAGCCGTCTCGGCGATCTTGAAACCGCCGGCGTCATAGGTGGCCGTCGAGAGATAGCCCTCGCCATCGAGCGTACCGACCACGCGCCCGGTTTTGTCGTAGAAGATCCGAGACGTCTTGTCGTGGACGGGATCGAATATCGGTGTCGGCAAGAACGGCGGCTGGTCGGTTTGGGCAGCGCTTGCCGTACTCACCATCGGTTCGATCATCGAGAATGAACCGGTGCCCGCGGCCGAGCTTGTCATATAGACTTCGAGCCGCGCATCGACCGCGCCGACCGGCACGGTGGCGAACCCGGAGAGCTTCGAGTTGAAGGTGGCAGTTCCGCTGATCTGGCCGATGGTAGTGGTCGGAAGCGCGTTGCCGTTGGCGTCGCGCCAGTTGAAAACGAACCTCAGCGAAGAGATCGGCCCAATGCCCTCAAACCCGGCGCTAGCCGACAATCGCTCTCCAGGCACGACCTTGAACCAGTCGCTGGCGCCGGTAGAGATCGATGCCACCTGCCCGCTGCCCGTGGCGGTGAATCCGGTTTTGATGTACGAATGTCCGCCCGATGTCCCAGTATAGGGGGAGCCGCTGTTGACGATGTTCTGGGGATCATAACCGGTCATCCACCCTGTGGTGCCGTCAAACTGACTGTTGCTGATCCGGTTGAGCGCCTCACTCGCGCTGGTGTAGCGCGGTAGATATGCAATAGACGGCGCGGACAGGGTGACGGCGTCGCCGGCGGTCGCAGTGTTGCAACCCTTAACGTAGAAGAACGCGCTAGCCGTGGCTGCCGTGGCGAAGGTGCGGGTGATCCGGATACGCGTGTCGGCGTTTGTCTGAAGGCCGGTCAGCGTCACGGGGGCGGAGGTGTTCACGGTGATCGAGCCGGGGCCGGACAGAATGCTGGCTGTCACCGTGCTGCTGTCGCCCCAGCCGGTCTCCGAGTAGAATCCGAGCGCGTCTGTCAGGGTGGAGCCCGCGCCCCTCACCGTCACGTCCCAGACCAGCGTGTCACCGGCCGCCACGGTAAAGTTGCCCGCCCACAAATTGCCGGCTGTGCCGGTTGCGGTGAAGGTGTAGGGCCCTGTCCCGGTTCTTGTCAGACCACTTAGGCCCCACTGATTCGTGTTCGACAAATCCGGCTCGAGATTGATCACCGACACCGCTGCCTTGAGGTTGGCGATTTGCGTTGCGGTCAGCTTGTTGAAATAAGCGGTCGTGCCGGTGAGCTTGCCTGAGGCGTCATAGCTGTAGGCAGTCGCATCGCCGGCACCGTCGACCGTCTGAATCGTGCGGCCGTCCTTGTCATAAACATTGAACGTCCAAAGATCGCTGGCACTGCCGGCTGGGCGATTGGTCGCAAGATCGAATGCGACCGTCAAAGTCTGGAGCGTCGCGAGCTGAGTTGACGTGAGCGCGGTCGCGTATCGGACCGTCGCTACGACCCGATTGTCTGCGTCGTACTTATACTCGGTCAGCACGCCATAATGATCGACGTCTCCGACCTTTCGGCCGGCATTGTCGTAAATCATGTAGCTGTTGTGCTGGGTCGCATCGGTCACCATCCGCAAGCGGCCCAGCTGGTCGTAGCCATAAGTCGAAGTCGCGACCGTGACCAGCGCGTCAGCCGCCGTCGTCTTGACGATATTGGGCGAGGCCAGGATCACCGAGTCGCCCGCCGTTGCGTCGCCACCCGAGGTCCTGACGTAGAACAAGCCATAGACCGTCTCGGCCTGGGTGAAGGTGCGCGTGATCCGGATGCGTGTTTCAGTGGTCGTCGACAGATTCCCGATMACCCAAAGCGAATTATATTGGCCCGTGAACGAGCCCGGCCCCGAGAGGACCGTCGCYGTGGTATTGATGGTATCACCCCAGCCGGWTGCCGAGCCGTAGAAGCCCAGCACGTCCTGAAGCGTCKTGCCTGAGCCCTTGATCGCGACCTCCCAGGTCAGGGTGTCGCCGGCTGCAACCGTAAACGGCCCGCTCCCGATCGATGCTGCGGTACCGGTCGTCTGGGTCGTGAACTGCGTCGCTGGCTCCCCCCCGATGGTGCCGGCCGYGGCCATCGTGACGTTGCCCTTCGTCCACTGGCTCGCGTTCGTGAGGTCGGGCTTCAGATTGGCGCTGATGGACGCCGTCGACTGCGTGTAGGAAATGAGATCCCCAGCCTTGTTGTAGGTCGAGGTCTGGGTGAGCCCGTTGGCCAGCGTGACGATGGTCCGGCCGTTGGTGTCATCGAATAGCACGCTGGTGGTGCTACCCTGCAGGTCGACCGAAGCGACCACGCGTCCCAAGCCGTCATAGACATAGGTCTCGGCGTTATGCTGATCGTCTTTCCGCGACAGCAACTGGCCGGCCTGATCGTAGACGTAGCTGGTAAAACTATATCCGTTGGCGGTGGACCCAGTGCCCGGATTGGTGGACGCGGCGTAGCCATATACGCCTGTGACATTCCCCCGGGCATCATATTGGGTGTAGGTCTGGTTGACTGCGGTCGGATCACTTAGCCCCGCCACCCAGGCGTTCATCTGGGCAAGCGTCGGCGCCTGGCCAGTTGTCGTCTTGACGATATTGGGCGAGGCCAGGATCACCGAGTCGCCCGCCGTTGCGTCGCCACCCGAGGTCCTGACGTAGAAAAAGCCATAGACCGTCTCGGCCTGGGTGAAGGTGCGCGTGATCCGGACGCGTGTTTCAGTGGCCGTCGATAGATTCCCGATAACCCAAAGCGAATTATATTGGCCCGTGAACGAGCCCGGCCCCGAGAGGACCGTCGCTGTGGTATTGATGGTATCACCCCAGCCGGTTGCCGAGCCGTAGAAGCCCAGCACGTCCTGAAGCGTCGTGCCTGAGCCCTTGATCGCGACCTCCCAGGTCAGGGTGTCGCCGGCTGCAACCGTAAACGCGCTCCCGATCGATGCTCCGGTACCGGTCGTCTGGGTCGTGAACTGCGTCGCTGGCTCCCCCCCGATGGTGCCGGCCGCGGCCATCGTGACGTTGCCCTTCGTCCACTGGCTCGCGTTCGTGAGGTCGGGCTTCAGGTTGGTGCTGATGGTGCTGGAACTCAGCCCACTCGTATCATAGACCTGCCCGACATAGGTGAGTGCCAGCCATTCGCCGGTCTGAGCGTAGCGATGCTCGACGACATTGCCGTCGGGGCTGACCTCGAACGCCAGGCGATTGCTCGCATCATAGACATAGCGAGTCGTGTGCGACTGCGCTGTCCCGGACTGGTCGTCGCCCGTAACCGTCTCGGTCAAGAGTTCGTTCTTCGAACCATAAGTGCGCGCGGTGACATTGCCGAGCGGATCGGTGATGGTTTGTGCGTGACCCCAGGCTGTGAAATTCGAATAGGCCGTCATATTGCCGAGCGGATCGGTGACGCTGGTGACGTTGCCGTTCGCATCATAGGTGAACTTGGTGACCTGCGATGCGAGGCCGGTGGAGGCCGCAGGCGCGGTGATCTTCGTGAGGTTATCGCTCGCATCATAATCGAGCCGCGTCACCTGGCCGGTTGCATCGGTAACGGTCGAATAACCCGAATAATAATCGATCGTGGTGACACGCGTGGTGGTGCCCGCCACTGCCTGGGTCAGTGTATGAACCCGGTTCGAGCCGTCATAGCCGATCGTTAACGACGAGCCGTCGGTCTCGGTGATTGTTGCGACCATTTTGGTCGCCCCGATATAGGTATAGCTGGTGGTATAGACCTTGCCATCGGCGATGCTGTTGTCGCCCGGCGACAGGTCGATCGTAACCGCGGTCAGCCGGTTGGAGGTGTCATAGCCATAGCGCGTACGGGTCAGCGTCTTGGCGGTCGAGGTGACGAGATCGGTATAGCCCGTGGTCACCTGGGTGATATTGCTGCCCGACCAGCTATATTGCTCATAGCTGCCGTCCTGCGTCGTCACCTGGGTCAGGTTCGCGCCCGTATAGGCGAAGGTCAGCTTCAGGCCGATCGTATTCGCCGCTTCGGTGATCCGCCAGTTGTCGGCGCCATAAGCGGCATAGGTCTCGGTGAATTGCGTATCCCCGTCAGTCCAGGTCCACACCCCACTGGCATTGACCAGCTTGTCATAGGCACCCGAGCCATCGGTCGCGAAATAGGCGCTGACGCCGTTGATCGTCTGATAGGTATAGGTGATGTCGGAGCCGTCGCCCGAGGTTCGCTTGATCGTGCTGCCGGCCGTGTTGAGCGTGCCGGTCAGCCCGTGCACGGCGCGCGTCGTGCTCTGGCGCCAATGGTCGCCATTGTCGCCGTCCGACACGCTCTCGATGCTGTTATAGGTCCGGCCGATCGTCGAATCCGGACCCAGCCCCACCAGGAACTCGTCCTGCTGGCTGATCAACAGATTGCCGGTCGCCGCGTTCAGCAGCACCTGCTCCTTGTTGCGCCCGAGCGACCCGGAGCCGAGCAGCCCCGCGCCCCCCAGGATCGAACCCGAACCGCGCTCGAAACCAGCCCGCGCTCGAAACCAGC